>JAUXRI010000022.1 GCA_030681895.1 Myxococcales bacterium
GCCGAGAAGTACGACGTCAACCGCTCGAGCGTGCGTGAAGCCATGAAGCGGCTCGAGGCGTGGGGGCTGGTGAAGATTCGACAGGGCGGCGCGACGCGGGTGGCCGACCTGCTGCTCGACGCGGGCCTCGGGCTGGTGCCAGCGCTGGTGGAGGGCGGCGGAGAGCTGGGCCTGTCGATCATGCGCGACATCCACGAGGTGCGCGGGCTGCTCTTCGGTTGGGGCGCGGAGCAGGCGGCGCGGAAGGCCGACGCGGCGTCGATGGCGCGGCTGGAGGACCTGGTGCGCCAGCTCTCGGACCCGAAGCAGAAGCCGACCCAGCTGCAGCAGCTCGACTACGACTTCTTCCACGAGCTGATGCTCATCTCGGGCAACCAACTGCTCACGCTGCTCTCGCGGCTGGTGCGCGACATCTATTTCCAGAGCGCCGCGAAGTACCTGCCGCTCTACCGGCCCGACGTGTTCGACGCGCGTCACCACAAACGCGCCGTGGCCGCGATTCGCGCGCGCGATTCGCAGGCGGCCTCCGACGCCATGCGCTCTCACGCCGCCACCGGCCTTCGCCTGCTCGAGGAGAAACGTTCATGACCCGACTCGCCGACGTGTTCGCACGAGAGCCGCTCGACAACGCCATCCGCTACGCCGGAGCGCCTGGGCACATCGAGAGCTGGTTCCTGCGCGCGAACGACCCGTCACGGCCCCGCGCCTTCTGGCTCAAGCAGACCATCCTCGCGCCGCTCACCAGCCCCGCCGTGACCGAGAGCTGGTTCATCTGGTTCGACGGCGAGCGCAAGACGACCATCGCGCAGAAGGTCACCCAGCCGTTCACCGACGCGAGCTTCGGCGACATCGACGTGGTGACGCGGGCGATGACGCTCCACCTGGGCGATGCAGGACACGCGAGGGGCGCCGTGGAAGCGCCCGAAGGCACGGTGCGCTTCGACGTGTCCTTCCGGCCCGAGTCGTCGCCGTGTGCGCGGCCGCTGTCGATGTTGCCGTGGAAGTTGCTGCGCACCGGGCCGTTCCCGAAGTCGAAGCTCCTCACGCCGTTCCCCTCGCTTCGTTTCTCCGGCTCCGTCGGGCTGCCGGGCGAGACCGTGAACGTCGATGGCTGGCACGGCATGCAGGGCCACAACTGGGGCAAGGAGCACACCTTCGAGTACGCGTGGGGCCAGTGCCTCTTTCCCGCTGAGGACGCGATGCTCGAGGGCTTCTCGGCGCGGGTGCGGGTCGGTGGCCGAACGACGCCACGACTCTCGGCGCTGGTGGTGCAGAAGGGCGCGCGGAGCTATCGCTTCAATCGCCTCTTCGATGCCTGGCGGCAGCAGGCGACCGTCGACGCCGACCGATGGACGCTCGCGATGCGCGGTGACGACGGCGAAGCCACGCTCTCGATGGACGCCTCGAAGCAGCCGATGGTGTGCCTCGGCTACGACAACCCCAACGGCGAGCACTCGTACTGCTTCAACAGCAAGCTCGCGGCCGTCGAGGTGACGGTGCGCCCGAGCGACGGCGCCTCATTCACGCTGCAGAGCGCTCACGGTGGCGCGCTCGAGTTCCTCCGCAGGCAGCCTGACCCCCGGTTCTCACGCGTCGTCTGACGCACTCTCGAGGAGCACGACGATGAAGCTCTCGTTCATGGAGACGATGCGCGGTGAAGTCAGCGACGCCGCAGGCCGGAAGTACCCGGTCGCCTTTCACGTGCGCACCCGTCAGCTCGAGCGTGGGCACTTCGCGCTCGAAGGCGTGGTGCATGCGAGCGCGTTCGGCGACGAGGCGACGTGCGAGGGCACGCTCACCCTCAGCGTCCTGCCGGCGTCGATTGCGTACGTCGTGCGGTGGCAGGCAGGAGGCGACACGTACGAGCTGCGCGGCGCCAAGTCGCCCAGCGTGCTCGCGCCGTTGACCTCGATGCGCGTCTTGCCAGTGACGTTGTTGCGCGCGTCGGGCGACGTGCTCGCGTCGGGCACGATGACGTTCGACCTCTTCGACCTGCCGCAGTTCCTCGCGTCGTGGGTGCCATTGCCGTTGCTCGCGCGTCGGCGCTTCGAGGCGCGTCAGGTGGCGGTCGCGCGCCGGGCTCTCGTCGGAGACAACCCGTGAGTCTGACGGCGACGGAGCTCGCGCAGCTCGAGGTGTTCGCCAGCACCGTGTTGCCTGCTGGGCAGCTGCTCCCCGCCGCGGGCGCTGAAGCGACTCGTCGTGCAGCCGCGCTGGTGGCCAGCCTTCCGTCGGCGGCGATGACCGGCTTCAAGGCGCTCCTCAAGGCGCTCGACGTGCAGGCGCTGCTCTCTCATCGCGCGACGTTCGCGAGCCTGCCGCTGGGCCGACGCGTCGACGTGCTCGAATCACTCGACCGCTCCGAGGCGACCCACCTGGCGCTCCGCGCGCTGCTGGCGCCCATCAAGCTCGGCTACTTCGACGACCGCTCGGTGTTCGAGCAGCTCGGCTGCCGGTACGTGGTCGAGCCTCCGAAGAAGCTCGAGCCCGCGCGCTGGCGAGAGCAGCTGGTCGACGCGAGCACGCTCCCTGATGGAGAGACGCTGGAGTGCGACGTCGTCATCGTGGGGACAGGCGCCGGCGGTGCTCCTCTCGCCCACTCGCTCGCGCGTCGAGGCCATGCGGTGCTGCTCGTCGAAGAGGGCGCCGCGTTCGACCGCCGCGACTTCAACGGCCGGGCCATCGACATGATGAAGAAGCTCTATCGCCAGGGCGGTATGACGGTGGCGTTCGGCAACACGGCGATTCCGATTCCACTCGGGAAAGGCGTCGGCGGCACCACGCTCATCAACTCGGGCACGTGTTTCCGCGTTCCCAACTCCGTGCTCGAGACGTGGCGCGCCGCGGGCCTGTCGGACTTCACCGAGGCTGCGCTCGCGAGCCACTACGACGCCGTCGAGCGCGTCCTCGAGGTGGCTCCGTCATCGAAGGCTGCCCTCGGAAAGCCGGCCGAGCTCATCGCGAAGGGCTGTGACGCGCTGGGGTACTCGCACCATCCACTGCGCCGCAACGCGCCCGGCTGCGACGGCCAGGGGCTCTGTTGTTTTGGCTGCCCGACCGACGCCAAGCGCTCCATGAACGTCTCGTACGTGCCCGCGGCGCTCGAGGCCGGTGCGCAGCTGCTGACGGGCTTCAAGGTGGAGCGCGTGCTCTCGGAGCGCGGCACTGCCTTCGGCGTCTCAGGCATCGCGACGGGGAATGGGTCGAAGCTCACGGTGCGCGCGAAGGTGGTCGTCGTCGCGTGCGGCGCGCTGATGACGCCGGTGCTCCTCGAGCAAAGCGGGCTCGCCTCGACGTCGGGGCAACTCGGCCGCAACCTCTCGATTCACCCGGCGTCTGCCGCCATCGGCCTCTTCACCGAGTCACTCGACGCCTCGCGCACGGTGCCGCAGGGCTACGCCATCGACGAGTTCGCGCGCGAGGGGCTGTACTTCGAAGGCGGCACGACGCCGCTCGACCTCACGGCCGTCTCGCTCGCCGGCTTCGGGCCGTCGTACACGGCGCTGATGGAGCAGTACGACCGCACCTTCGGATTCGGCTTCATGGTGAAGGACACCTCTCGCGGTCGCGTCACAGCGGCGCGCGATGGCACGCCGCGCATCAGCTACTGGGTGAACGAGGCCGACCGCGCGCAGCTCCAGCGTGGCTTCTCGTTGCTCGCGAAGGTGTACTTCGCGGCCGGCGCGAAAGAGGTGCGTGTGCCCGTGCGTGGCCACGAGCGCCTCACCTCGGCATCGGACCTCGAGAGGCTCGAGCGCGCCTCGGTGCCCGCACGCCACATGGACCTCACCGCCTACCATCCACTCGGGACCGCGCGCATGGGCGTCGACCCGCTCCAGTCGGTCGTCGATGGCACGCACGAAGTGCACGACGTCACGAACCTGTTCGTCTGTGACGGCTCTGCGGTGCCGAGCTCGCTGGGCGTCAACCCGCAGCTCACCATCATGGCGATGTCGCTCCGCGCGGCCGAGTTCGTCGACCGTCGGTTGGAGCGGCTGCGCGCGCGTGAAGCGACCCAACTCGCGAGCTGATGCTCGGAGCCGCGCTCTTGCTCACCTGCTCGAGCCTCGAGTGCGTGCAAGACGCTCTGCGACGAGAGCGGAGGAGCATGTCGGGCGCGCTTCGCAGGTCGCCAATGCCCCTGTGGCTCGGGCTCTGCACGCACGTCGTCCTGTTGAGCGGCCGGTTTCGTTCGTCGTCCCAACGGCTGAGGTGTCGGTCGGGCTGAGCAAGAGTGGTCGCCTCCACCGTGGGTCGGCGACCGCGCCGATTCTGACGTGGCGGGCTCGAGACCACGTGGGCCATCGACCGCACGCGCGATCTCCCGCCATCGAGGAAACCCACGCGCGCACGCTGGTGTCGACGGGCCACCCATTCCCCGGAGCCCAACGATGAAGACCGCTCTCGCTGTGACGTGCCTCGCCTCACTGCTCGCAGCCGACGTCGCGCTCGCGTGCCACAACGGCCTCGAGGTCGAGCGAAAGCCTCCCGACACCCTGCTCGCCCAGTCGCGTCGCGCCTACAACGCCGGGCGCTTCACCGAGGCCGCGTCGAAGTCGGCGCTCGCGCTGTCAGCGCCTGGCTCCGAGACCGAGAAGCGCGCGCTGTGGCGAACGCACGGGCTCGCGTGTCTGAAGATCGGCAACCTGAAACGCGCGGTGGAGTCGCTCACCTCACTGTCGCAGCACACGAAGGAGCCGTTCATTCAGGTGAAGCTCGCCGAAGCGCAGCTCCGCCTCGCCGCGAACGAGGGCCGCCTCGAGACGTCGGCGCAGCAGTCCCTCGAGGCGCTCGCGGAGCGTGGGCTCCTGGCCGATGCCGATGCGTGGACGGCGCTCGCCACCGCGCGACTGAAGGCCGGGAACGAAGAAGCGGCGAAGGCTGCATGCAAGAGCGCGCTGCAGCTCCAGCCGGGACATGACGAGGCGACGAAGCTCATCGCGTCCCTGGCACCACACATGCCGAGCGCACCACTGAAGACCGTCGCGAAGCGCTGACCCGCTACGCCGTCGCGCGCTTCTTCCACCGGCCCCACAGGTCCCACGCCTCGTGGGTGCCGAAGATGCCCTGCGAGCGCGTCAGCATGATGATCACGAGCAGCGCGCCGTAGATGGGCATTCGAATCTGGTCGACCTTCGACGCGAGCGACGCGTCGCCGCCACCAATCTGCAGGAAGAGCGTGCGCAGGCCCTCGGGCAACAGCGTGAGGATGACTGCCGCGACGATGGCGCCGGTCGTGCTGCCGAGCCCGCCCGCGACGATCATCACCACCACCTCCATCGACTTCACGAAGGTGAACGAGCCCGGGTTGATGATGGGCACGAAGTGCGCGAACAGCCCGCCCGCGATGCCGGCGAAGAAGCTCGAGACGACGAAGGCGCGCACCTTGTAGCTGGTGGTGTCGACGCCCATCGCTTCGGCCGCGATCTCGTCTTCCCGAATCGCCTTCAGGCTGCGCCCGTGTGACGAGCCCGCCAGGCGCTTCGCCAGCAGCACCACCACGAAGACCCAGAACCACACCATGAAGAAGCTCGAGTGCTGCGGCACGCCCGAGACGCCGAGCGCTCCGCCGAACTGGCCGATGAAGCTGCCGACCATCGACAGCACCGGAATGCCGTCGAAGCCCTTCGAGATGCCGTCGGAGTTCTGGATGATGACGCGCAGAATCTCGCCGAAGCCGAGCGTCACGATGGCCAGGTAGTCACCGCGCAGCCGCAGGCTGGGCAGCCCGACGAGGAAGCCGGCGACACCCGCCGACACGCCACCGATGAGGAGCGAGATGACGAAGAACAGCTGATCCGACGCGACGGGCCCGAGGAAGCCGAGCTGATCATCCTTCAGCAGCAGCGACGTCGTGCCCGACACGTACGCGCCGACCGCCATGAAGCCCGCGTGCCCGATGCTGAACTGGCCCGTCATGCCGTTGATGATGTTGAGCGAGACGGCGAGCACCACGTTCACGCCGACGAGCGACGCCAGGTAGACGAAGTACTGCGACGAGCCCAGCATTAGCTGGAGCACGCCGAGCACCACCACCGCTGCGACAATCGGCAGAAAGGACTTCACGCACCGCCGCGTCTACACCAGTGCCGGGTCGACGCCACGTCCGTCGTCGCGAGCCTCGCGCGGGCGCCCTCCCTGCCTAAGCTCGGGTCCGATGCGTTCGCTGGCCACCTTGTTGACCATCATCGCCTCGTCGGCGTTCGCGCAGGGCTTCTGCCTCGACCCGTCGTTCGCCGACGGTGGCGTCTTCGTGCTCGATGTGGGCGGCGTCGACAACGTCGCGTGGTCTGCCCAGGGTCTCGACCTTCAGCCAGACGGGCGCATCGTCGTAGGGGGCACGGTCGTCGGAGCCGCGGACGGCCGGCTCATCGCGGTGCGCCTGTCGACGAGCGGCGCGCTCGACCTCTCGTTCGGCGACGGAGGCATCGTCGAGCTCGTCGTCGGCGCGCCGAACGCGCAGCTCGAGACGATTCGGGTGCAGCCCGACGGCACGCTGGTGCTCGCGGGAGAAGCTGATGACCCGCTCCTCGACGGTGGAGACCGGTCGCTCGTGGTCGTCGCGAGGCTCACCGCGGCGGGCGCCCTCGATTCGACGTTCGGTGGCGGCGTGCTGCTGCCGCGGTACCTCCCACACCCCGAGATCGTGAATGGCCAGGTGCCGCTCTCGATGGGGCGGGTGTTGCTCGGCGGGCAGGGGCGAACCCGCGGCGGCGACTACAACCTGTTCACGCTCGCCCTGCTCCGCGACGGCGGCCTCGACACTTCGTACGGCGATGGCGGCATCAGCGAGATCGACTTCGGTGGCGGCGACGAGTTCGGTGGCGCCATCGCGCAGGACGCGCTCGGCCGGGTGCTGCTGCCCGCGACGACCTACCGGGGCACGCAGTTCGACTTCGGCCTCGCGCGGCTGTCCAGCAACGGCACACTCGACCCGTCGTTCGGTGTGGCGCCGCTGACGGGACGTCTGGTGGCCGACTTCTTCGGGCGCGACGACGCCTGCACCGTCATTCTCGAGCAGCCAGATGGTCGCGTTCTGTGTGGTGGGTCCGTCACGCTGGGTGATGGCGGCTCGAGCGTGGCAATTCTGCGCACGCTGGCCAACGGGCAGGTCGACCTGACCTTCGGCCCCGGGGGCCACACCCTGCAAGACGGCGCACGGTGGACGCTGCGCGCGCTCGCCGTCCTCGGCGACGGCACCATCATCGGCGGTGGTGCTGCGCCTACCGATCGTCCCGACACGGACCTCACGCTGGGCTTCCTCGATTCGACTGGCATCTACCTTCCCGAAAGAGGCTTGTTTCACCTCGACATCGCGGGAGGTGACGACGGGGTTCGCACGTTGAAGGTCGACGCGCAGGGTCGACTGGTTGTCTTCGGGGCGGCGTCACGCGGTGGCCAGACCGATCTACTGGTCGCGCGGCTGAGCCGGTGTGCGGCGGGGCCAGATGCTGGGACTCCCGATGCTGGAACTCCTGACGCTGGGACTCCCGATGCTGGAACTCCGGACGCTGGAACTCCTGACGCTGGAACTCCCGACGCTGGAACTCCCGACGCCGGAATGCCCGACTCCGGAACGCCCGACTCCGGAACGCTCGACGCCGGAACGCCCGACTCCGGAACGCCCGACGCCGGAACGCCCGACGCTGGAACGCAGCGCGAGCTCCGCGTGGGCTGCGGCTGCAACGCTGATCCGTCGTGGTCACTGCTCGCCGCGTTCTTCGTCGTGGCGTTCCGCCGCTCCCGGTCTCGGAGTCGTTCAGCAGCGTGAGCGCGAGCACCGCACTGACGCGTGCGGCTCACTTCACGAACTGCCGGAGCACCTCACGCACGCCATCGTCGTTGAGCAAATCGACGTGTTCGGCCTTCGTGTTCACGAGTTCGGCCTCGATCGGTTTCGGCGGCGTCGCCCTCGCGGTCAACACACTGCCATCGCCATCCGCGCGCGTCGGGTTCTTCAAGTCGATGGAGCCGTCGGCCTTCACGCGCCACCCCTCGACCGTCGAGCGGCCGGTGCCCACGATGGCGAGCGCCTTCCACGTCGGCGCGGGCCCTGACTCGTCGCCCATGCCGGCCCAGAAGTCATGATGCTCCGCGAGGCGCTGGGTGAGCTGCGCCACGTAGGCCGGGGAGTTCCGCACCGCCTGCTCCGAGAAGAGTCCCCACTGGCGTTGGCTCCACGCAGCGGCCTCGTACGCGGGCACCTCGACCGGCGCGCCAGCCTCGTTCACGAAGAAGTCCGGCTGCGGCCCGAGCAGCTGCCACGACGACGGGAACGTGAGCAGCGCCTCGGTCGAGATAAGCGCTGTGTTGCTCGCGGTGGGCGTGCCGAGCTGCAGGTCGTCCCACTGGCCCGGGCCACCCTTGAACGGCGTCCCGACGAACGCGACCTTCACCACCGCCGCGCGCACCGCGTCGGAGCCCAGGCGCAGACACGACAACGACACCAACCCGCCCATGGAGTGCGCGATGAGGCGCACGCGTTTGCCCGGCCCGAGCGCTTCGATGCGCGCACACAGCCCGCGCCCGCTCTCCCGAATGTCGCGGCGCCAGTCGTACGCGAACACCATGAAGCCGGGCAGCTCGGCCTTCGCCCAGTTCATCCACGAGGCGTACGGGTTCTGGTCGATGAGCAGCGGAATCGCCGTGAGGCGCGTGAGCGGGCCGGTGACGGTGAGCGGGCCGTACTTCGGGAACTCCCGCTGCCCGTCGAATGGAAACGCGAGCGAACGGTCGCCCTTCGACAAGCCGCTGCCGACGGTGACGTAGGCGAGCTCGCCGCTTTCGGTCGCGAGGAAGCTGCCGCGATAGCCGTGCAGGAAGATGGTGACGTCGTCGCCCGTGGGCGGGAGCAGCACCGGTTGCGGCGCGATACAGGCAACGCCGGTGAGCAGACCCACGAGGACGACGAAGCGCATGGCGGCTTCGTAGCGCTCCGTGTGCGCCAGCGCTGGCGAATCACCTCGTCAGGCGCGCGCTTTGAGGCGGCTCCAGTCGACGACCGACACCCGCTGCGGCGCGATGCGGTACTCCACCTGGCGACGCAGGCCGATGACGTCACCGCCCACCTCGACGGGCACCTCGCGGTCGAACTCCATGCGGCAGTGCGTGAGGAGGAAGTCGTGGCTGTGCGGGAGCGGGTGCACACCGCGCCACAGCTGCGGAATTCGCAGCGTCGCCTGCGCCGCCGTGGCCGCGTACACGCGCGCGTGCATGAAGCCGGGCATGGTGCGGGCGAAGTGGAGCGCCTTCAAGCCGAAGCCCAGCTCCATCGTCGTACCCGCTCCTGCGACGCCATAGGGCCCGTCGTACAGCACGGTGCCGGGGCCGCTGTTCGGCAGCTCGATGGGGTTGCCGTGCGGATCGAACGTGAAGGCCTTCTCACCGAGGTTGGTGACGCGCACCTGCGGCCGCTTCTTCGCCATCACGTTGCGCGGAATCGTTCGGCCGAAGAGCGAGGTGAAGTAGCCCAGCTCGCCCTCGACGATGCGTTTGAAGACTCCCGGCGCCTGCGCGCGCTGCACCTTGTAGTCGTGAAGAATCTCGGCGCCCCAGCCGGCGTCGGCGAACGGCGTCAGCCGGCCCTCGACCTCGAGCAGCGAGAAGTCGTTGGTGGGCACCGACTGGTCTCCGCGCGCGACGGCCCGCTGCATCGACTCGAGCGCGGCGCGAGGTGAGGGCGCGTTGGTGCCGATGGCCCAGGCGTTCCCCGTGCCCAGCGGCACGAGCCCGAGCGCTGGAAACGCGAGCCCTCGCGCGCGCATGGCGTCGAGCAGGCCGATGGCCGTGCCGTCACCGCCACCCGACAGCACCACACCGGGCGCGATGCCCCGCGCGGCGTCGTCGACGAAGGCCTTCACGTCGTTGGCGGTGCGGGTCGCCACCACCTTCGAGCCCGGCAGCGCCTTGCGGGCCCACGCGGCGAACCGCTCCGAGCCCCTGCGCGCGTTCAGATTCACGACGATGGCGATGTTCATGCGGTATTCGTAAGCGCCCACTGTCATCCCCCTGTCACCGCAGACCGCCCGTTCGTGTGCGGTGGTTTCGGCTCGCCGAGCGCGGCTGCTTTCGAGGGGTTGCGCGAGACGGTCTCGCCGCGCACTGCCATAGTGGGGGGGAGGAGGCGGATGCAGAATCTCGAAGAAGAGAACCGGGTGTTGCGCGCGCGCATCGCCCAACTCGAGCGTGCCACCACCTCGCGGGCCGACCCGTTGCTTCAGGCCCTCCTCGAACACTCGACGCCGTTCCTGTCGGTCGTCGATACGCACGGCCGGTTCCTGGCCACTGGCCGTACCTCACCCAACTTCGGCTCCGTCATCGGCCGGAGCATCCTCGAGTTCATTCCAGCCGAAGAGCACGAGCGCATCCGCACGGCCCTGGCGCAGGTCGTCGCGACCGGCAAAGCCGTCTCGTACGAAAACCAGGGGTACGGCGAAGACGGCACGCCGGGGCACGTCTACCTGGTCCGCGCTGCGCCCGTCTTCGACGCCGAGAACGTCGTCGCCGTGGTGCTCGTGCCCATCGACATCACCGAGAGGGTTCGGCTCGAGCGCTCGCTCGCCGAGCGCACCCACAGCCTTCAGCTCGCCGTCGAAGCGACCCAGCTGGGCATGTGGCGCTGGGACCTGCGAACGAACGTCGTCGACTGGGACGAGCGCGTGCTCGAGATCGTCGGTGCGAGCAAGCCGCCCTCGTTCGAAGACTTCCTCGAGCTGGTGCACCCTGACGACCGCGATCGCCTGAAGACCATCTTCAGCGAAGTGCTCGCCACTGGCGTCTACCCGGTCTTCGAGCACCGCCTCGCCGCGCACGAGGGCTCGCCCGAGAAGTGGCTCTTCGCCTCTGGAACGGTGGTGAAGGACGGCGATGGAAAGCCGGCGGTGTTGATGGGCGGCCTGCTCGACATCACGGAGCAGAAGCGGCTGTCGGGGCAGCTCCAGCGCGCCGAGCGGGTCGAGGCCGTCGGCCAGCTCGCCGCGGGCATCGCGCACAACATCAACAACCTGCTCGCCGCGATTCTGCCGAACGTCGAGTACGCCCTCGGGCTCGTCGGCGGCGAGGCCCGAGAGGTGCTGACCGTCGCGCTCGATGCGTCGATGCAGGCGCGGGGCGTCGTGCAGAGCCTGCTCTCGTTGTCGCGAAAGACCCCCACCGACGGAGTCGAGCCCGCCGAGGTCAGCACCGTGCTCGCCAGCGTCGAGAGGCTCTGCCGCATGACGCTGCCGAGGGAGATCGACCTGCAGTTCTCGTCGGTCGCGCCCGGCCACGCCGCGATGTCGGCCAGTGACCTCGAGCAGACGGTGCTCAACCTCGTCTTGAACGCTCGCGACGCGGTCGAGTCGTCGAAGGTTCGGCGAATCTCGGTCGTCGCGAGGCGGCCGACCCCGCACGCCATCACCCTGCAGGTCACCGACACCGGCGCCGGCATGACGGAGGAGGTGCGTCGGCGGGCGTTCGAGCCGTTCTTCACCACCAAGTCGCCTCACCGCGGCACGGGCCTGGGGCTCGCCAACGTCGTCGCGCGGGTGAGAGAGGCCGGCGGCCAGCTCGACTGCCAGAGCGAGGTCGGCGTCGGCTCGACCTTCACGCTCGTCTTGCCGTCAGCGCCGCGCCCGGTGCAGCAGGAGCGCAGCCCGGCCCCTGAGCCGCAGCCGCTCACGGGTCACACCATCCTCATCGTCGACGACGAGCCCATGGTGCGCCGCTCGCTGCGTCGGCTGCTCGAACACGACGGGTTCACCGTGCTCGACGCGCCCAGCGCGAGCGAAGCGCGGCTCACCCTCGACACTCACGGCGCGGCGGTCGACGTCATCATCCTCGACCACTCCATGCCCGACGAGACCGGGGTCGAGGCGCTCGCGTCGTTGCGAGACCGGAGCCGCGCGAAGATCGTGCTGTTCTCGGGGCTGAGCCCAGAAGAAACGGGCGCGGTCGACGCAGTGCTGTCGAAGCCGGCGCGCTCGGAGGAGATCAGCCGCGTGCTGCGCGAGGTGTTCGCGATGCCGGGTGCGCGCGTCGACTAGCCCGTCGACTCGTTCGCGGCCTCTGACGGCTTCACCCGGGCCGTGACGACGGCCTCGGCAGGCTTCACGAGCGAGTTCGGCGGCACCGAGCGGGTCAACACGGCGCCGGCCATGATCTTCGTGCCATCGCCGACGTGAATGGGCCCCAGGAGCGTCGCGCCAGGCCCGACGTGAACGTTCTTTCCCAGCGTCGGCGCGCCGCTCTCTTTCGTCACCGGATCGAGGCCTTCACCCAGCGTGACGTTGTGAAACAGAATGCAGCCTTCTCCGATGACGGCGCGGTGGCTCAACACCAGGCCGGTGCCGTGCACCAGACAGACGCCGCCGTCGACCTCGGTGTCCCAGTGAATCTCGGCGCCGTAGAGGTGCCGAATGAGCCGGCTGCCCACCTGCCCGCCGAGCGGGACGTGGAGGTCGCGCGCCAGCCGCATCGCGCGCGTGGCGAGCATCATCTGGAAGCCGATTTTGCGAACGGCGTCGATGGGCAGGCGCGTCAGCGGAATGGCCTCGGCATGGTACTTCTGCCGGTACATCTGCATCGAGCCGTAATCCGCTCGAACGGCGCGGGCGAAGTCGACCATGGCCTTGCGGATCATCCCTCATGACTAACCGGGAGCGCGCTGCGGGTCCACCTCGGGCCTCGACCTCGACCGAGGTGCGCGGTACGTGGAGCCTCGCATGAGCACGCCCAGGTTGAGTGTGGTGATCGCCACGTGGAACCGGCTCCAGCTGCTCGGAGAGCTGCTCGACGCGCTGAACCGCCAGACGCTCCCGGCCGCCGATTTCGAGGTGCTGGTGGTGGACGATGGCTCGAAGGTGCCGGTCGCTTCCGAGCTCGGCAAGCGCCACGACGCCTACGCGCTGCGCGTGCTCACCCAGCAGAACGCGGGCGCCGCGGCCGCGCGTCACGCTGGCGTGCTCGAGGCGAAGGGCGCCATCGTCGTCATCACCGACGACGACATGCTCGTGCCTCCCGAGTTCCTCGCGGAGCACCTCAAGGCCCACGACGCCGGCTACACGCTCGTGCTCGGGCACATCGACAACGAGCCGGGCCTCGCGAACAAGCCGCTGTTCGAGCGCTTCCACGCCGAGCAGCTCGCCCGCTTCGTCGCGCGGTACAGCCGAGAGCCGACGGGCGTGCGCGGCGTGATGGTGTGCACCGGCAACGTGTCGTTCCGCCGTGACGACTACCTTCGGGTAGGCGGGTTCGACCGCTCCCTCGACCGCTCTGAAGACCGCGAGCTCGGTGTCAGGCTGCAGAAGGCGGGCGCGCGGCTGTTCTTCGCGAAAGACGCGCGCACCATCAACCGCAGCGACCACGCCGACCTCGACGTGTGGATGACGCGCAACTTCCGCTACGGCATCTACGACAGCCGCATTCACGTGAAACACCCCGAGGTCGTCGACGCCGACCCGTGGCACTTCTTCTTTCTGGTGAACCCCGTCTCTCGCGCGCTGTTGCTGGTGTCGGCGTCGGCGCCGGCGGTGGGCAAGACGCTCTCGCGCGCGGCGTACGCGGTGGCCGAGCGGCTCGACGGGCAGAAGGCGCTCCACCCGCTGCTCGGGCGCGCCGCCGTCGCAGGCGCCACCTTGAGCTACGGCCTCGACTACTTCCGCGGCGTGCGTGAAGAGGCCGGCAGCCTGCCGAAGGCGTGGCTCGACCTCGCGAGACACACGGTGGCCCACGTGAAGCGCAAGGTGACGACGTGAAGACGTGGACCCCGGGCGACGCGCTCCCCGGCGCCGAGATTCCCTCGTACCTCGCGCACGCCGACGCGCAGCTCTACCTGGTGCACCACGCGTGCGCAGCCGCCCGCCCGCGCGCGACGGTCGTGCTCGCCGGCCCGATGACGCTGGAGCGCACGCAGAGCTACTTGAGCTGGGTGCGGCTGGCCCGCAACCTCGCGCTCAACGGCTACGACGTGGTGCGGTTCGACTACCGCGGCTGCGGCGAGAGCACCGGCGACTTTCGCGCCCAGACGTTCTTCACGTGGCGGGCAGACCTGATGGCCGTGGTGACGCACGCGAAGGCGCTCCATGAAGGCCGGGTCGTCGTGCTGGGCCTGCGCCTCGGCGCGCTGCTCGCCAGGCCCCTCTTCGAAGACGGTCTCATCGACGGCCTCGTCGCGTGGGAGCCGCCGGCCACTGGCCGCGTGATGATGATGGACATGCTGCGGCGCAAGCTGGCGGCCGACTACATGGAGTTCCCCGACGCGCCCCGGAAGGTGCGCGACGACTACGTGCGCGACCTGGAGCGTGGCCTCGAAGTGGAGGTCGAGGGCTACCCGTGGACGAAGGGCGTGTGGGCCAGCGCCGAAGCGTTCTCGTTCGCCGAGCCCGAGCGCATCGGGGGCGAGTGGCTCACCGTGTTCCTCGACGGGCGCGCGGCCGACAAGCTGCCGGCCTCACGGCGCGAGCACTACGCCTCGTTCAAGATTCCGAGGCCGTCGTTCTGGCTGCAGAGCACGCACCTCGTCGCCGACCTCGCCGACCTCTTCACGGTGACGCAGGAGCGGCTGCACCAGTGGACCAACGCCTGGAGCGTGACGGATGGAGGTGCCTCGTGAAGTCGACGCGCGTGCTCGACGTGCTCGACCTGCCGCACGGCCGCTGCGTGGGGACGGTGCATCGCCCCGAGACGCGAACCAGTGACATCGGTCTGTTGTGGGTGAACTTCGGCTACGTGCCGCGCGATGGACATGGAGGGCTGGCGAGTCAGGCCAGCGACGTGCTCGCCAGCGATGGCGTGCCCTGCTTCCGGTACGACCTGCCGGGGCTCGGCGATGCGCCGGGGCCGCTCCCGAAGGTGACCCACGACTTCTTCCCCGTCGTCACGGGCGGCAGCTTCACGAAGGTGACGGTCGAGCTGGTCGAGGCAGTGTGCGCGCGTGAAGGGCTCGCGGGCGTCGTCGTCGCGGGCCTGTGTGGTGGCGCGGTGAACGCCATCTTCACGGCCGACGCCGCGAAAGAGCGCGTGAAAGGGCTCATCCTGCTCGAGCCCGAGCTGTACCAGAGCGAGCCGAAGGCGGCCGACGGCACCGTGGAGCCGATGCGTTTGCGCGCGTGGCTGCGGCAGCTGTTGCCCGCCGACCGTGGCTTCGCGCTCTCGCTCGTCGACCAGGCGCTGCAGGCGAGGCTGCCGATGGAAGACGTGGTGAAGGCGGTGGTCGCGCGCGCGGTGCCGAAGCAGGCCTTCAACTACTGGGGGTGGATGCGGCTGCTCACCTCGGAAGGCAAATACTCCCGGTTCGTGCCCTTCCCGCGGCGCGCGATTCTCGACTTCCTGATGAGCCGCTCGGGCCTGCCGTCGGTCACCAACATGGCGCTCGCGGCCATCTGGAAACGATGGGTCGAAGCCGGCCACCCGGCGCTCGTCATCACGGCCGAAGGGAAGCTGCGCGAGATCTTCTTCGACCGCATCAACGCCGGCATGGACGTGCGCCTCGACACGCCGTCATACGTGCACGCGCGCCTGCCGGGGACGAATCACATCTTCACGACCGGCGGCGCCATCGCGACGGTGACGAAGCACCTGGAAACGAACTGGAAGCTGTTCTCCAGAGCGACGTAACAGACCGTTTTTACTGACGCTAGATATCTCTCCACTCCGGGATTACTCTCCTCTTCGAGATAATTTCCAGGAGAAGAGCGATGGACGTCCTTCACCAGTTCCTCGTGCGTGCCGGCTGGAAGCCGAGGGCGAGCAACGTGTGGGCCTCGCGAACCGGGCGCTACCGCGTCCACACCGAAGACGCGCCGGCCTCGTGGGAGCGGACGTTGGCGCCATTTCTCGCCAAGGCGATTCTCCACGCCAGAACTGGAACGGCTCCTGACGTCGAGGCCATCGCCGCAGTCGAGGTCAAACGAGCCACGCCGCTGACCGATGAGAGGCTCGAGCGTTTCGTCGCAGAGGTCGCGCCCGGGCAGAGCTGGATTCTGTTCGACAAGGAAGGGCGAGTCTTCCCTCACGTCGCGAAGGAACCTGGCCTGAGGAAAGTCGCGGCCGAGCAACCCATCGCGTCGGTGAGCGCTCCCACCACCCGAAAGCGAGCGTCGCTCTTCACCGACCTCAATCAGTGGATGCTCAAGGTGCTCCTCGCACCGCAGCTCCCGGTCACCCTGTTGAGTGCGCCACGGACTCCGATTCGGAATGCGACGACGCTGGCCTCGGTGGCCGACGTCTCTCCAGCTGCGGCGGCACGTTTCGTTCAGGCACTGAGTGCTGAAGACCAGCTCGACACTCGTTTTGGAGATCTCCGAATTGCCCGACCGCTCGACCTCTTGAAACAGTGGCGTGACCGGCTCGGCGAAAGTTCGACGCATCCCGCAGCGGTGGACGCTGGATTCGTTCGCGGTCCCATGGACCTTCGCGTGCTCGCAGACGTCGCGAAAGTGAGCGCGCAGGCCCGACGAGAACACCCGCCACTCGTGCTGCGCATGCACACGGCCTGCGCTGAGCTCGGCTTCGGTCACGTCTCAGGGCCAACCCCGATGGCGTGGGTCCCGTCGTTTGAGCCGAAGACACTCGAGCCGCTCGGCCTTGTCGCCATGTCGAATGCGCGAGTCGACGTCGTGCTCTCTGTGCCGCGCTACCCGGAGTCTCTGTACCGAGCGATGCTCGCGACGGGCGTGCCAACGAGCGACATCATTCAGTGTTGGCTCGATTGCTCGCACTACCGGCTCCGCGGCCAGGAGCAGGCTGACTTTCTGTGGAGGCGGGTGTTGCAGCCTGCGTTCAAGTCGTGAGCTGGCTCAGCGACGCAGAGAAAGATGTCTTCCGCCGGCTGCTGACAGCGCTCGAGGGCACGAAGAACGAGTTCATCGTCGTTGGAGGGCAGGCCGCACGGCTCTTTCGCTACCACCCCTGGGCGCGAACCGTGGACTGGCAACCAATTCTGACGAGCGACATCGACGTCGCCACCGATGACAAGGGCCACCGAGCGGGTGTCGACCTCGGCGCGCGCGTGAACGAGCAAGGCTTCGAGGGCCAGATGGAAGGTGATGATCGACCTCCTCGGACGCTGTACGTCTCAGCCTCGGGGCCCGCAGAGATCGAGTTCATCACGCCCGATCGCCCGAAGCGGAACCCGACAGGAGTGACTGTCGACGTGCTCGGCATCAGCGCGAAGAAGGTGCCCCATCTCGAGATTCTGCTCGTCGAGCCGTGCGTGGTGACGGTTCCCGACGTCGGCGACGTTCGACTCCCGAGCCCTGCGGCGTACATTCTCCAGAAGACCCTGACGCTCACGAACCGAAGAACGAAGGAGCAGCGGGGCAAAGATGCGCTCTACGCACACGACGCGCTCCAGCTCTTCTCGACGCCCCAGGGTGTGCTGGGCGAAGTCGTTGCGCAGGCCACCCACGTGCGCTCGACGCTTGGAAGGAAGCAACTCGCCGAGCTTCAACTGAACGCGGCGAAGCTCTCCGACCCACGGACCGACTTCGTCGCAGAAGCCTCGCGTCAGGCTGCAGCGGCGGGGCGACGTGGCCAGGGACCAGAAAGCATCGCGCTCGCGAACAAGCTCGGGTTCAGGGACCTGAGCCTTCTCCCGAAACCCTGAAGTCACCCGAGCTTCACGACGACCGTCTTGAACGGCGGCCGCTTCGTCGACGGCGTCTCTCGCACCAACTGCTGATGCACCAACTGCGTCGACAGAATGCCCACCACCGCCATGTTGTCGGTGTTCGAGAACTGGTCGTCGTTGGCGCGCGTGAGGCACTTCTTCCACAGCGCACCGACGGGCCCGGGCGCGAACACACCTGACGTCTTCAGCGCCGCCTCGCTCATCGCCTCGTCCACCCACTCGGGCCGCGTCGGGCCGATGAAGCTGAGCGCGTCAGGAGCCCGGTACGGCTGCTTCGGGCGCTTCAGAATCTCGTCCGTCACCAGCCCACGGGCCACGCGCTTGAGCACGTGCTTCTCGTCGAGCACCTTCAACTTGAACGACGGCGGCAGGCTGTTCGCGAGCGCCATCACCTCGCGGTCGAGGAACGGGAAGCGCCCTTCGACGCTGTTGCCCATCAACATGCGGTCGCCCTGCGACGAGAGCAGGTAGCCCGACAGGAGCGTGCGCACCTCGAGGTACTGGTCCTGCGCGAGGTGGGGCCATGAGGCGAACTCCGTTGGCAGCGAGCCCAGGAGCTTCGCGCGCGCGTCGAACCCCGCGACGGCCGCCGTCACCTCAGGCGAGAACAAGCGCTTGAGCGCCGCCGTGCCGTTCCACCGAGTCTCATGTGAGAAGCCCGGCAACTTCGCGCGCTCGAGCCCACGCCCGAAGAACTGTCTCGTGAGCGCCTGCTGCGACACCGGCGAGCGCGAGAGGTACGGGTAGAGCCTTTCCAGCAACCGGTGCCGCCACTTCGAGTCGGGCTGCCGCGCCCAGAAGCGCCGCACACGCGCCTCACGGAACAAGTCGTACCCGGCGAGCATCTCGTCGGCGCCTTCACCGGTGAGCACCACCTTGATGCCCGAGTCGTGCACCAGCTTCGACAAGAGGAACAGCGGTGCCGGCGCCGTCCGCAGCACCGGCCGCTCGGTGTGCCGAATCACCTTCGGGAAGACGTCGGCGATGTCCTTGCGCGAAACGACGACCTCGGCGTGCTCGGTGCCGAGGCGCTCCACCATCGCGCGTTGGTAGGGCGTCTCGTCGTACTCGGCGTCTGCGAAGCGCAGCGAGAAGGTGCGAAACCCCGACGGCTTCGCGCGGCTGGCGAGCGCGGCGACGAGCGAGCTGTCGAGTCCACCCGAGAGGTAGCTCCCAACCGGCACGTCGGCCCGCACCATGCGCAGCTTCGTCGCGGTCTCGAGCGCGTTCGTCAGCGCGTCCGTCGCCTCATCGAGCGTGCCGTTGAAGCGATGCTCGGCGCCGACGGGATACTTTGGCGCCCAGAAAGCGACGTCGTGAACGAACAGGCCGTTGCGCCACACGGCCACGTGGCCAGGCTCGAGCTCGCGCACGCCCTTGAAGACCGACTGCGGCGGCACGACCGTCCAGAAGGTGAACGTCTCGTCGAGGCCGATGGGGTCGAGCTCGCGTGAGAAGCCAGGCGCGCCAGCGAACAGCGCCTTCACCTCGCTCGCGAAGTACAGGCGCCCCTCGTGCTCGAGCATGAAGACCGGCCGCACACCGACGCGATCTCTCGCCAGCACGAACGTGCGTGTCGTCGAGTCCCACAGCGCGACGGCCCACTGCCCGTTCATGCGCTCGAACGCGGCCTCACCCCACGCCTCCCACGCGTGCACGATGACCTCGGTGTCGCTCTTCGTGCGGAAGCGGTGGCCGAGCGTCTCGAGCTCTGCGCGCAGCTCGACGTAGTTGAAGATCTCTCCGTTGAACGAGATCCACAGCGTGCCGTCTTCGTTCGCCAGCGGCTGCTGCCCGGTCGACAGGTCGATGATGGACAGGCGCGAGTGGCCCAGCCCGCAGTGACGGTCGAGGTAGAGCCCGAACTCGTCGGGCCCGCGGTGCTCGAGCGCGCCGGCCATGAACTCCAGCGCGTCACGCGACGGAGGCGCCGAAGCCGAGAGGTTCACGATGCCGGCGATGCCGCACATGGGCTTCGGCTCAGCCCTTCTTCTTCTGCACGAACGCGGTGATGTGGTTCACCGCGTCGAGGTTCTCGGGCACCATCTCGGCGTCGTCGACGGTGATGCCGAACTCGCCCTCGATGAAGGTGATGACCTCGAGCACGCCCGTCGAGTCGACGATGCCGGCGTCGAGCAGCGACGCGTCGTCGTTCAGCGCGGCCGGGTCGGCCACGTAGAAGTTCGAGATGATGAACTGGCGGACCTTCTCTTTGACGTCTGACACGTGATGCCTTTCGTGGTGTTTCGTTAGAGCTTCGTCGCGACGACCACCCGTGGGGCGCCCGACTCGTTGTTCGCGAACCGCACGTTCTCGTACGCCCTCGAACGATTGAAGAGCGCCGTCATCTGCTTCTCCTGCCCCAGGCCGAACTCGAAGAGCAGGTGGCCCTTCGGCTTGAGCAGCGCCAGCGCGTCTTTGATGACGCGTTGATGAATCGACAGCCCGTACGGCCCACCGTCGAAGGCCTCGCGCGGCTCGTTCTCGAGCAACGTCGCGCGGTCGGCGGCGAGCCGGCCCGTCGAGATGTACGGTGGGTTGCAGACGATGACGTCGACGGAGTGCGCCTCCACCACGCCCGACAGCGGCGCGAGCAGGTCTCCCTGAAACACGCGCACGCGCTCCGAGAGGCCGAGGTGCGTGACGTTCTTCTTCGACAGGTCGAAACAGCCGTCGGTGAGGTCGCTCGCGAACACCTTCGCGGCCGGCACGTGATGCGCGATGGCGCAGGCCAGGTTGCCGGAGCCGCAGCACACGTCGATGACGATGGGCGCCGCTCCCGCCGCCTGCACGAGCGCGATGGCTTCACGGCCGAGCAGCTCGGTCTCGGGGCGGGGAATCAACGCGCCGGGCGCCACCAACAGCTCGAGCCCCATGAAGGGGAACTTGCCGCGCTGGTACACGTCACGAACGTCGGGCTGGGTCTCGCTCATGGCGTCAGGCCAGGCCCGTCTTCTTGATCTTCCCCGTCGTCGTCTTCGGCAGCTCGGCGAGGAAGGCGATGTGTTTGGGCACCATGAAGTTCTCGAGCCGCTTCTGGCACTCCTTCATGATGTCCTTCTCGGTCATCGTCACGCCCTGCTCGAGCACCACGAAGGCCTTCACGGCCTGACCGAGCACCTCGTCGGGCACGCCGACCACCGCGGCCTCCTTCACGCCGGCGATGTTCATGATGGCGCCTTCGACTTCTTTCGGAGCGACCTTCTCACCACGCGACTTGATGATGTCGTCGCTGCGGCCCACGAAATAGAGGTAGCCCTCTTCGTCGAGCCGGCAGAGGTCTCCGGTGTAGAGGACGAACTCGCCGGGCACCGGGCCGGGCTTGAGCTTCTCGGCCGTGGCTTCAGGCTTTTCCCAGTAGCCCTTCATCACCGTCGCGCCGCGAATGACGAGCTGGCCGACGACGTCGGGGCCGACCTTCTTGCCGTTCTCATCGACGATCCACAGCTCGGTGTCGGGAATGGCGAGGCCGACACTGGTGGGCTTTCGGTCGATGTCCTTCGGCGGCAGGTACGTGCAGCGCTTGCACTCGGTGAGGCCGTACATCGAGTAGATGCGCGCCTGCGGGAAGAGGTCGCGCAGCATGGTGATGTGCTTCACGGGCAACGCGGCGGCGGTGTTGGTGACGAAGGAAATGGCCGAAAGGTCGAAGTCCTTCAGCTGCTTCATCTCGGCGAGCACCGCGTAGATGGTGGGCACGCCGGGGAAGCCGGTGACCTTCTCGTCGACCATCACCTTCAGCACCGCGGCCGGGAACGCGAAGCTGCGCTCGAGCACCAGCCGGCCGCCAACCCGGAACGTCATGATCAGCTGGTACAGGCCGTAGTCGAACGCGAGAGGGAGCACGCCCAGCACCACGTCGCTCTCCTTCATCTCGAGGTACGTCGAGATGCTGGTGCCCGCGGTCAGCATGTTGCGGTGGGTGAGCATCACGCCCTTGGGGTCGCCGGTGCTCCCCGAGGTGTAGATGATGGCCGCGAGATCGTTGTCGATGCAGCGCCGCCCGGGAGGGCCGTGCTTCACGTGCGCGAAGTTCGCCTGCTGCTCCGAGAGCGCCGCGCCACGCGCCTGCGCACTCGCCCACGCCTCGGGCTGCTTCACGCCGGCGAGCTTCGTCTCGTCGAAGGCGCCCGCGACGATCGTGCGCACCAGGTGCGGCGTGTTCGGCGCGCTCTGCGTGAAGACCGACGCCAGGTGCATGTCGGTGAGCAGCACCTTCGCGCGAGAGTCGTTCAGGTAATAGGTGAGCTTGTCGTGCTTGGTGAGCGGGTTGATGATGCTGACGATGGCGTTGGCCTTCATCACGGCCCAGAACGACACCACGGTCTCGACGGTGTTGTCGGCGAAGATGACGACGCGATCGCCTCGCTCCACGCCTGACGCGATGAGCGCGTGGGCCAGCGCGTTGGCCTGGCGGTCGATCTCTGCGTAGGTGACCCGCACGCCCTTGCACACGAGCGCGACCTTGTCGGGCAGCCGCGCGGCGCTGTGCTCGAGGAAGTCGTGGAGGAGCGGCGTCGCGAGCCGGTGCAGCGCGGGCGGTGGAGCGAAGGTCATGGCGGTGTCCCCGAATGGAAATTGGTGAGGCGAGCACCGGAGCGTGGGGCGCTCCGGCAGTCCGTCACATCTCGTTCGTCTCGTGGAAGATGGGCTCGATGAGCAGCGGCGGCAGGTGGCCGTAGCGCGTCGCGCGGCGCTTCGACGCGATGTCCTTGAACACGCGCTCGACCTGCTCGGCCGACAACCCAATCACCGGAGCGACCTCGGCCGCAGGCACCTGGTGGTTCACGGCCCACAGGCACAGGTCCATGCGGTCGTACGGGAGCGCGAAGTAGAACTCTTCCTGCGTCTGCGGCAGCGAGTACGTGTCGGTGGTGGGCGGGCGGCGGCGAATCTCTTCGGGCACGCCCAGCGTCTCGGCCAGGGCGTAGACCTGCGTCTTGTAGAGGTGCGCGATGGGCTTGATGTCGGCCGTGCCGTCACCCTGCTTCACGAAGAAGCCCTGGTCGTACTCGAGCCGGTTGGGGGTGCCCACCACGGCGTAGTTGAGGCGGTCGGCGTGGTAGTACTCCATCATCTTTCGCACGCGCTGCTTGTCGTTCGTCGCGGCCACCAGTTGGAGATACGACGCCAGCGGCATGCGCGCGGTCTTCAGCTCACCCGACGGCGACTGCACGGTGAGCTGGAAGACGTTCAGCCGGTCCGAGTCGATGATGGACGGCAGGGTGATCTTGCTCTTCCACCCCGTCGTGTACTCGGGGAACACCACCCGAATCGCTTCATCCTGTCGGGCGTAGCAGCCAGCACCTTCGAGCGCGGGCGCGATGTTCTCGGTGACGGCCTGAATGCCGAGCGACGTCGCGAGCAGCTGGCCGAGGTCGAGCGATTCACCCGCCGAGTGGTGCTCGGGCATGAAGACGCCGAACACCTTGTCGGGGCCGAGCGCCTTGACCGCCAGCGCCGCGCACACCGAGCTGTCGATACCACCCGACAGGCCGATGACGACGCCGCGCTTCTTGAGCGTGCCCATCACTCCCGCCTTGAACCACGTGGCGATGCGCGCAACTTCTGCGGGGCGGTCGAACGACAACACATCTTTCGAGAAGGCCATCGCGCGAACCTTGCCTCGACGGGAGTGCTGACGCACGCGGTTTCACTGCCACGGCACGAGCAAACGGCGGTCGCCAGCGTTAGAGAAGAATCGTGACTCCCGGCTTCCTTTCACACCTCCTCGACGATGCCCGCGAGATGGCGCGCTCCTACAGCCACCCCGTGCGCAAGCGCAGGGTGATGGGGACCGACGGCTACCAGCTCCTCGTCATCCAGCGCTTGCGCGAGCGCGCTCGGGAGTTCCACGTGCCCCTCGCGAACCACCTGCTGCGGCGCTTCGCGACGGCGGTGTACGGCGTCGAGATCGGCAACGAGGTGACCATCGGTGTCGGCGTGAACTTCATTCACCCGATGGCGGTGGTGATTGGCGGCGACGCGAAGGTCGGCGCTCGCGTGCGCTTCATGGGCAGCAACACCGTCGGTACGGCGCGAGACAACGGGTACCCGGTCATCGAAGACGACGTGATGGTCGGCGCCGGCGCGCGCATTCTCGGACCGATTCGAGTGGGCAAAGGCGCCATCATCGGCGCGAACGCGGTGGTGCTGCACGACGTGCCTCCGGGGGCCGTGGTGACAGGCGTGCCCGGCGTGGTGCGGACGCCTGACGTGGGCGAGCGGCAGACGGGCTGACGACTCCGCGAGGAGCAGTGGTCGACCGATGAGAACCCGGTGCTCTGCTGTACGATGTCGCTCGTGAAGCGTTTCCCACTCCTCCTGCTGGCCGTCGCGACGGCGAACGTGCTGGCGCCTGGCTGCAGCTGCGGCCGCTTCGACGCGCGCTACGACGAGATCTGCGAAGGCGTGTGCCCCTGGCTTGATGGTGGCGAGATCGCCGGTGGAGCCGCTTCGGGAGGGCCCGGAGGCGGAAGCGCTGCGGGAGGACGACCGGGCGGCGGCACCGCGACCGCGGGCGGAACAGCGACGTCGGGCGGCATCGCGTCAGGCGGCGGCGCCACGAACGCAGGTGGCACAGCCACCGCGGGCGGCACGGGCGCTGGCGCCTCAGGGGGGACGGCGACTGCGGGCGGCGCTGCGACCGGCGGTGGCGTCGGGGCCGGACCCGCTGGAGGCCCTGCAGGCGGCTCGCCCGTCGCTGGTGGATTGGCGACTGGCGGTGGAGGCGCGCCGGTCTGCTCTGGTCGCTTCGGTGCCTGCAGCGCCACCCAGCCCTGCTGCGCCAACGTGAACTGTGTGCTCGGGCGCTGCGAGGGCTGCAGTGGTGGCTGCTTCCCCCTGCTCTGCTGTAACGCCGTCACCAACTCGACCTGCGGCGTTCAGACCGGAAACTATTGCCGGACCACGGCTGACTGCTGCTCGGGCTGTTGCGGCGGCCCATTCGACGGCGGGTACGGCGTCTGCGGGGAAGTCTTCCTCGGGTGCATGACCATCGACTGAGCTGATCAGCGGTCAGGCCACCCATTCCACGGCAACGGTGGATCGCTCGCGTCGAGCACGGTGAAGAAGAGGAGGAGCGCCTCGAGCTCCGAGCCCGTCACCATCGGGTCGGCGTGCCCTTGAACGGCAGCGGCGAGCGTGGCGAAGCGGCCGTCGTGGCCCCAGGGCCCGGTGCGCGTGACGTTGCGCAAGGTCGGCGTGCGGTAGGCGCCTTCGTCTGACGCGCGTCTCATCGGCAGCGTCTGCTTCGCGCCATCGTGAAACGCTCCAGCGGCCGTGAAGGGTGACGCCTCGAGCACCACGAACGCCTCGGCCCTCGCGCGCGGCGGAGCATCGACCAGCCCGACCGCGTGAAAGTCGTCGTCAGACATCAGCCCGCCCGCGTGACACGAGACACACCCACGGCGAATGAAGACGGCGAGGCCCTCCCGTTCACCGGTGGTGAGCGCCTTCGCGTCGCCATCGACGAAGCGCTCGAGCAGCCCCCGCCTGAACGCGAGCTTTCGCTGGTACGCCTCGAGCGCCTTCCCGACGTTCGCGGCCACGAGGTTGATGGCGTCCTGATCTGCCGGGGCCATCGCGTCGAAGGAGGCTTGCCCCGGCTTGCCCCTCGGGGGAAACCGCGCGCCGTCTTCGAGGGCAGGCAGCGCGCCGAAGAGCGCTTCGTAGCGCTCGCGATACGTCACCTTCACGCGATGGGCGAGCTCGAGGCGGGTGAAGTCCATCTCCTTCGGGTTCTCGAACGCGAGCAGCGGCTGCGCCCACAACGAGTCGGCGCGGCCGTCCCACATCTGCCAGCGGTGCCAGGCCGCGCCATGGAGCGACGGACTGTTGCGGTCGACGAGCTCGAGCCCCAGCGACGTCGCGCGGGCATCGCCGAACACGCGCTCGGGAATGTGGCAGGTCGCGCACCGCACCGAGCCGTCACGGCTGAGGCGCGCGTCGAAGAACACCTCGAAGCCCAGCAACGCGGCGGGCTCATCGTCGGCGAAGCGATTTCCAGGCGAAGGCGGCACCGTGTCGGCGAGCCGCAATGACGCCACGACGGCACACTCTTTCCCCGACAGACCAGGTGAGAGGGGGCACTCGACGCACGACGCGAGCCATGGCACGAGGCCCAGCATGAGGAACCGAGCGGACACGGGGCGCACTTGGTCTGAAACGGCATTTTTCGCCAGTGCCCTCATTCACTTCGCGTCGTGCTCCGGCGTCGCGACGATGGACCCGAAGCCCACGCCCGAGACGCCCGTGGACATGCCGGGCCAGCAGGTGGCCGTCGTCGTCGACAAGGCGACCCGGCCCGACTCGGAAGATGGCACCGCGTTCGGAGGCCCCGACGCGCCGCTGCTCGAGGGCGTGCAGGTGGTGGCCAACCGTGACAGCGCCATCGTCGTGCTGCCCGTCGTCGCTGGCGCCGTCGACTATCGCGTCTTCCGCCTGCCGGCCGGGGCCCGCGTCGCCACCGACGCCATGGGCGAGAAGGTCACTGGCACCACGCTCCACTGCGCGGGCTACCGGCAGCACAACGACACCGCGACCGCGAGCCGTGAGCTGCTGAGCGTCGTCGAGGTGACCGACCTCTCGGAGCCCACCGCGCTCGTCGTCGAGGCCATCGACACCGCGTGCCCCTTCCCCGGGCTGCTCGCGCCCCGTCACGCCGACCTGCAGGTCACCATCGACGAGGTGCCCGTCGTCGACCGCGTGCCGTTCGGCCTCTTCACCGAGGCCGAGGTGACGGCGCGGTACGGCAGCCTCATTCGCAACGGGCACGGCAAAGGGCCGACGCTCGCCAGTCAGGGGCTGGTGGAAGCGGCCTCTCCGAAGGTGCTCGCGCGCACCACCATTCGGGTCACGCCGAGCGGAAAGGCGCAGCCGCGCACGAGGGACTTCTTCGACGACTTCGACGGCACGTCGGGCCCCATCGTCCAGAACGGCGCCACCACCTCGGGCCGCCGCGCGCACATGGACGGGCGCAGGTCGTCCAACTCGAAGTGGGACTTCTTCATCTACAACGACGAGGAAGAGGCGGCGCAGCTCGACGAGGTGCACGGCCTGATGCGCATCACCCTGCCCGACTGGATTCAGGACGTCTTCGCGACGGTCGTGGCGGTGCCGCGCCGGCCCGCGAAGCTGTCAGAGACGAACTACCTGCACCTCACCTTCGAGGTGCCCTCCAACGCCACCGCCAGACGCTACTGGTGGGTCGGCATCTGCGGCGCAGGCACGGCGGGCGCGACCTTCGACGCGAACAACCACTTCACGGGCAACCTCGTGCAGACGCCGTTCTTCTACCAGGACGACGGCCTCAACCTCTCGCTCGAGAAGTGGAACTGCCTGCAGTTCTTCCCGCGTGATGGCTCGCCGTTCGACATCGCAGGCGCCTCGCGCTCCGAGTCCGACGTGCGCGTGATGCTGAACAAGGCCGGCGGTGGAGACCGCGACAGCGTCGTCAACCTCTCACCCGCGCAGTACCCCGCGTCGGCGGCCAAGCCGAGCTGGTTCCGCATGCAGTCGGCGAGCGGCGTGCTGGGCGCCGGCGTACTCGATGATCAGCTGCTCATCTCACCGCGCACCCGCTTCGATGCGTGGGTTCGGCGCGATCGTCTGGTGCTCTTCGTCAACGGCCAGCAGCGCCTGTGCAACGATTTCGGCCCGCACCGCCTGACGATGGCAGAGGGCGCGGTCGCCGTTGGCCAGGTGCTCTACCACTCGGCCGCCGAGCGCCTCGAGTTCAGCCGCAGCTTCAACGACCGCACCGGCCAGCGGTTTTATCTCGAGAACGCCGCCTACGCAGACGAGCGCGAGTGGGACAACGTCGGTTACGAAGAAGACATGGGTCCTCCAATGGGGTTCGACGCTTCCACCTGCTACGTCGCCAAGTGAAGGACATCCCCATGAAGTACGTCATCAAACGCGCGCTCACGATGCTGCGCAGAGACACGAAGAAGGGGTTGTCGCCGCGCGCCCTGCTGAGGCGGGCCGCGCGGTACTCGTACGAAATTGGCGGCGCCCAGCTGTGGCTGCGCGACGTGAACGAGCTCGGCAGAGGCGTGCGCTGCTACCACAAGCCCCGCGTCGTCAACGACGGCACCATGCGCATCGGCCGCAACTCGCTGCTCCGGAGCATCCTCGTGCCGATCGAGCTCACCTGTGCAGAAGGGGCGCTCCTGGAAATCGGCGAAGACTGCTTCATCAACTACGGCGTCAGCATCGGCTGCACCAAACACATCTCCATCGGAGACCGCTGTCGAATCGGCCCGTACACGATGATCATCGATACGCCGTTCCACGACGTCTACGACCGGCTCAAGCGGCCCGAGGGGCAGTCGACCATCATCGAGACCGACGTGTGGATCGGAGCGAAGGTCAGCATCATGCCGGGCGTCACCATCGGGCACGGCTCGGTCGTGGGCACGGGCGCGGTGGTGACGAAGGACGTGCCGGCCTACTCGGTCGTCGGCGGCGTGCCCGCGAAGATCATCGACACGCTCGACCCCGACAAGTTCGTGATGCCGCCGGGGTTCTCGCCGAACCGCGATCTCCGCTGAGCACGCAGTCAGGTCGGCGAGGGCTCGTCGACTGAAGCCGGCGTCACGCTGTCCTGCGCCGGTCCCCGAAGGCCGAGCTGCCGCAGGCGCCGCGTCAGCGTCGTGCGTTCGACTCCGAGCGCGCGGGCGGCTCTGGCGACGACGCCACCGCTCCGCTCGAGCTCTGCTCGAACCAGCTCACGTTCGTAGTCCTCGAGGATCGCGCTGAGCGGACGCGCCGAGGTCGCCACGTCGGCGACCGGCGAGAGCCCGAGCACCTCTCGCACCGCGCCCACGTCGATGACAGGCGCAGTGGACAACACGCAGAGCCGCTCCATCGTGTGCTGCAGCTCGCGGGCGTTGCCGGGCCACTCCTGCGCCTGGAGCAGCGCCTTCGCCTCACCAGAGAGCGAACACGACAGCCCATGCCGGGCGGCCAGGCGCTGAAGAAAGTGGTCGGCGAGCAGCGGCACGTCGTCGCGGCGCTCGCGCAGCGGTGGAATGGCGATGACGAACGTTCGAAGGCGGTACAGGAGGTCGGCGCGAAACGTCCCATCTCTCACGAGCTGGTCGAGGTCTCGGTGCGTGGCGCAGAGGAGCCTGACGTCGACCGTGCGCGTCTTCGATTCGCCGAGCCGTCGCACCTCGCCGTTCTCGAGCACGCGCAGGAGCTTGGGCTGCATCGAGGCCGGCATCTCGCCGATCTCGTCGAGGAAGATGGTGCCACCATCGGCCGCCTCGAAGAGGCCCGGGGTCTCTCGGTCGGCGCCCGTGTACGCGCCGCGCGCGTGCCCGAAGAGCTCGTTGTCGAGCAACGTCTCGCTGAAGGCCGCGCAGTTCTGCACGATGAAGGGCTTCCCCTTGCGCTGGCTCCTCTCGACGATGGCGCTGGCGACGAGCTCTTTCCCGGTGCCGGTCTCGCCCAACACCATCACGGCGGTCGACAGCGGGGCCACGCGCTCGATGAGCTCGAACACCTTTCGCATCGGAGCGCTCTCGCCGACGATTCCATCCATTCGGCCCGGCGCGTCGATGCGGTCGCGCAGCCAGGCGTTCTCTCGCGACACCCGCTCGAGCGTTCGTGAGAGTTCGTCAGAGAGCAATTCCTTCTGGAAGCTGATGACGAAGGTGTCGATGGCGCAGCTGACCCGGCTGCGCAGCTCGATTCGTTCGAACGGCACGCGGACGAACTGCACGCGGGCGTGCGCCTCGAGAATCGTCTCGAGCGCGGGGCTCGAGGTCTCGGCACAGTAGAAGACGGGAGGCCGGCGCTCCGAGCTGACCTTGACGAACTGCTCCAGCAGCCCGAGCACGGTGGTCTCGCCCGGCTTCTCGTTCAGCAACACCAGGCCCACCTGGCCCGACCGCGCCGCGTCTTCCAGCGCCTCGAAGTCGGCGACGCGCTCGAGCGGGAAGAGGTCTCCAAAGGCCCCCTCGGCCACCGACACGTCGTCGAGGCCGAGCGTCACCACCCGGTAGCGGAACGACTCCACCAGGTCCTTCAGGCGCGTCGCGACGGCCGCGTCGACCGACGAGAACCGCACCCCGAGGCCGAGCGCGCGCTCGCCGGCGTAGTCGCGCGCGACGGGGTCGACCCACACCACTTCGCCGCCAAGCTTCACTCGAGGGCCACCATCAGGAAGGAGGAACTGCAGGTCGAGGCCAGAGCCGAGCGGGAGCTGCATCGCCGAAGCGCCCGGGGCCTTCAGGTACACACCGCCGCTGCTGATGTTGTGCGCGTACATCGGCCCGAGGCTGACGTCGGCCGGGGTCTCGACCCGGGCAAACAGCGGAATACGCGTCTGGCGGAATTCGGCTGGCACTGCTTCACGATAAGCAGCGCCAGCCGAGGTGCCGAAATGAGGCGAATGAGCCTCAACCAGTTGATGTCAGCGAGGAACCAGCACTGACACGCTGTATGCGGGCATCGAGTACAGGAACCCGTTACGCGTCGTCGCGCTCACCGAAGCAGCCGCGCGCAACGTCGGCGACGCGTCCGTGAGCTGCCAGACGTTCGCGGTGGAATAGGTGCCGTACGCCGCGAGGCTGAGCGACGCCGTCACCGGAGCGCCCGTCTTGTTGATGGCCACGATGACCATGCGGCTGCGGTTCGAAGCGTCGATGCTGGCGTAGACGCTGGTCGAGGTGACGTTGCTCGAGGTGGCCCGCACCGAGGTGTCGCCGAAGTGGGCGCCGGCCTCGTCGAAGCTCGTGAACGCGCGCATGCCCGCGTAGACGAAGTCGGCCGGTTCGTTGAGCTCCCAGAAGTTGGCGAGGTACACGTCTTCACGCCCGAAGACGCCGAGCACGTCAGCCTGGGCGATGGCGCCCGAGATGTGCGCGCCGCCACCGTAGGAGTACTCGGTGAAGCCGAGCTTCGTGCCCGGGTAGTGCGCCGCGATGCGCGCCTTCATGTTGGGGATGAGCTGAATCGGCCCACCCTCGACGTTCGCCACCCAGCTCGTCTCGGTGTACGTCGGGTCCCACAACGAGCGCGGAGCCTGCATACGCGCCGTGGCCGAGCCCGCCGAGGTGCTGGTGCCGATGATGCGCTGCCCGTCGCCCGTCGCTTCGGGGTACCAGTGCAGGTCGAGCACGTCGAGGAGCCGGGTGTTGGCCGCGACGCTGGCCACGCGCAGCTCGTCGAGGAAGTGCGCGGTGAAGTCACCGCTGTACCCACCCTGGAGCGTGGCGAAGCCGTAGTACCCGTACGAGACGAAGCCCGTGACGAGCGCGGTGGGAATGACGGACTTCACGGCGCTCGCGAACTCGATGCTCTTCGAGATGAGCGACGCTGACGTCACCATCGACGGCTGAATGCGGGGGTGCGAGTCGGACCAGAGGTCGGGCTCGTTATCGAGGCTGAAGAGAATCTTCGACGAGGCTCCGTTGAACGACGTCGGGTACTGCGTCTTGAGCCAGTTCACGAACTCGTCCTGGTAGACGATGCCGTCGCTCGTGTTCGGGCTCAGCGAGAACGCGGCGTTCTTTCGCGCGACGGTCTGCTTGAAGCGCGTCTGCAGGAAGTTCGACGACTGGTTCACGTCGCCGTTGCCCAGCGCGTCGGCAGCCACGTAGCCCTGAATGGGAACCGTCACGAGCGTCGCGGCTCCGTTCGCCATCGCGTTGGCCGTGCGCGCGCGCACCGCTTCACCTGGCGTGGTGGCGTTGGGCAGCCCCTGCATGAGGTAGCCGTCGTTCTGGTTCTGGTAGTCGACGCCGGCGTTCGAGGCGTTGGTTTCCCAGTTGTACGCCGTCCACCGGTTGCCGCCGGCGCGCACGAGCCCAACGCCGCGCTGGGTGGTGGCGAGGTCGCGCACCTGGTTGACGCCGTAGATGAGCGGGCTGATGGCGTGCACGTCGCTGTCGGCTCGAATCGCGAAGGTGACCTGGCCAGCACCTGGGCTCACCGGCTCGACGATGGCGCCGACCGGAGGCGTCACCACGCCGGCATCGACAGGAACGGGAACGGGCGTCACGCCTGCGTCGACGGGCACGGGGACGGGGGTCACGCCTGCGTCGACAGGAACAGGCACGGGAACGGGAGTCACGCCCGCGTCGACAGGGACGGGAACGGGAACGGGAACGGGAACGGGAGTCACGCCCGCGTCGACAGGGACAGGAACGGGCACCGGGGTCACGCCCGCATCGACGGGCGCAGGCGTCACGCCAGCATCAAGCCTCGGCCGGCGATGTTTGTGCGCGAAGAAGACGCTCTTCCCGTTGATGCGCTTCCCCGAAGCGCTGCGGAACACCGAGTACGCCTGCCACGTGCCCTCGGCGTCGGCGTCGGTGAACGTTCGTGACGCGACGACCTGCACGGCCCCGCCGGGCTCAATCGTCGTCGAGCCGACCGGCGGCACGAGCGTGTCAGAGACCTTCGCGTCAGGCCCGATGACCTCGATGGATACGTTCTCGACCAACAGGGCCGACGAGCCCGCGTTCCGATACGTCACGGAGGCGGTGAGCGTGTCCTCCTCGACGGTCGGGGAAGACAACGTCAACGGACTGCTGATCTCCAGGGCATCGGTCGGCGACGACTGCGAGGTCGGTGGCCCATCTTCGAGCACACCCACCCCACAACCGCTGAGGACGGTGAACAACACGACTGCGAGCGAACGCTTCGTCATCAGAAACCTCCTTGGGTGATTCGACGACCGGCGCTTGTGCAGTGCGGGGGCCATGTCGCGTGCCGACCCAAGACGTCGCATTCAGGAGCCACCGACGAACCACGCGCGACGCGTCCGTGCACTCGTGCACGCCCCGACGAGAGCCCGACGCCCAACCTCGGCGGATCAGGCGGCTCCACGGCGTGCGGTGATGCACGCGCCCATTCGTGATTCGTGCGTCGAAAGGCTGCCACTCGGACAGGTCGCACCTCGCGCGAACGCTCCAACGTCACGCGTGTGCCACGGAGCACGGAGCGCCGCGGCTCTTCGACGCATGCACCGCGACTCGCGCGTACTCCAGCGTGTGCCTCGACACACACCACGGCACATGCACCTCGACGAATTCAGCGTGCGCTTCGCCCGCCGCCGTGTGCGCTGCGCCCCCGCGCTCACGGCGAACGCGATGGGCTCGGACCAGCTGTCGTGCACCGCCGCAGGAATGGATGGGTTTCTCAGCAAGCCCGTCGAGCCGAAGGAGCTGGCGCCAGTGTGAAGCTCGCCTCACCGTCGACGCTGCCCCGCATCGCGAGGGCTCCGCTCACCGTCGACGCCCTGCCCGCATCGTGAGGCCCAGCTCAGCGCGTGTGCGTGCGCCCGTATCGTGACGATCGGCTCAGCGCGTTCGCTGCGCCGCCTCTGAGACTCAGCCCTGTGCGCTGCGCGGCATCGTGAGGCTCACCTCCGCGCGTTCGCTGCGCGACGCGGCATCGCGACGCTCAGCTCACCGCGTGCGCTGCGCCCGCATCGTGCGCAGCAGAATCGCGACGAAGCGAGGGTCGTTGATCAGGTAACGCCGCCACAAGCGCGTGGGCTCCTGGCTGAGCCGGTAGAGCCACTCGAAGCCCGTCTTCCGCATCACCGCCGGCGCGCGCTTGATGGTGCCCGCGAGGAAATCGAGGCTCGCGCCGATGCCCAACAGCACGGCGGGCTTCACGCGCTCGGCGATGCGGTCGATGAGCAGCTCCTGCTTCGGCGCGCCGAACGCCATCATCACCAGGTCAGGCTTCGCGGCGGCGAGCTGCGCGGCGATGGCGTCGACCTTCGCGGTGTCGTCGAGCCGCACCATCGGAGCGTCGGTGCCGACGATGAGCGCGCCGAACTTCTCCTTCGCGACGACGGCGGCCTTCTCGGCCACGCCCGGCGCGGCGCCGAGGAAATAGACGCGATAGCCGCGGCGCGCGGCGAGGCGCAGCGCCGGCTCGATGAGGTCGGAGCCCGCGACCCGTTCCGGCAGCGGCTGGCCCAGGAGCTTCGAGGCCCACACCAGCGGCATGCCGTCGGCGAGCGACAGGCTGGCGCGTTGGTAGGCCGCAGCGAAGGCCGGGTCGTCCTCGACGTTCACGACGTGGTCGACGTTCGGGGTGAAGACGAAGCCCCCCTGCTTCGCGTCGACGAGCGCCTCGATGCGATCGATGGCCTGAGAGAACGTGACGACGTCGATGGGGACTTTGCCGATGGTGAGACGCTGAGGAGACATCGGCGCCTATGGTAGGGCCATGGCCAGCCCATGAGTGAGATTTCCCCGCGACGCTTCAGTCCTGATGCCCTCGCGGCGATGACGGGGCGAACCTTGCCGCGGCCGGCGCTCGAGTTCTCGGTCGGCGCGGCGCTCGCTGGGCTCGGGGTGTCGCTGTGTCTGCATCGGGTGGGCGAGACGCGGCGGGCGAGCGACTGGCAGCCCGGGCTCTGCATTCCACCGTCGACGCTCGACGACCTCGTCGAGCTGCTGCTCTCTCGTCGGCCGGGCTCGAGCGCCAACTGGCTCTCGTTGTCCTTCGACGACGGCTACCGCGACGCCGCCGAGTACATCCGCACCCGCGCCGCGCGCTTCCCGGCGGTGGAGTTCTTCTTCTTCGTCTGCCCCCAGAAGATCGAACGTCGCGCCGGCTTCCGGTGGGACCTGGTCGAGGAACGCTTGAAGCGCGGCGCGCCGAGAGAGACGGCGCTCCAGCTGCTCGACGCGCCGCACGTCGTCGCGACCGAGAACACGCGAGACGACCTGCACGGCCTCGCCGACGAGCGCGACTTCGCGATGGTCGACCTCGCCGAGGTGCGCGCCCTCGCGGCGATGCCCAACGTCATCGTCGGCAACCACTCCACGATGCACGCGAGCCCGAGGTCGCTCTCGAACGAGGTCGCCGAGGCCGACTACCGCACCTCGCGCGATGACTTCGAGCGCCTCATCGGCCCGCAGCAGCACTTCGCGTTTCCGTTCGGCACGCCCCGGCACCACATCGAGCAACGCCACGTCGACGTGCTCCGTGGGCTGGGCGATTTCATGGTGTGGACCACCGAGGCCCGGCCGTACCGGCTCTCGGAGCGAAGACCTGGCGCCGTGCTCCCCCGCTTCCCCATCGATGGCCTGAAGCCAGCGAGCGAGTTGGCCGCGTCGATTGCGGCGCGCTCGTTGGCGTTCCGGTTGCGCGGCACGAAGCACCACTACTGAGTCATGACGAGAGCTGCGGCGCCTTCGGCTTCACCGGTGACTGCCCGCCCATCATGTTCACCATCACCTTGCGGGGCACCACGCGGGTGCTGAAGAACACCATCGCCTTGTTCGTGAAGCTGGTGAGAATCGTCGGTGACGAGCGGGCCTCGAGCGCCTGCATTGCGACGCTCACGACGTCGGCCGAGGTCTGCGAGATGGCCTCAGGAGGCTTCGTGTCGGCCGCCCCACCCGCGGCGTCGTGGAAGTTGGTCTTCGTCACGCCGGGCAACAACGCCGCCACGTAGACGCCGCGCGGCTTGTTCTCGAACCAGAGCCCCTCGGAGAAGGCCGTGACGAACGCCTTCGTCGCGCAATAGACGGCGGCGCCGGGGAACGAGAGCAACGCGAGCGTCGACGCGACGTTCATCAGCGCGTCACCCCTCTTCGCGCCCTGCAGAAACGCATGCGAGAGCTCGACCAGGCTGTCCATGTTCAGGCGCATCATCGCTCGCGTCGGCTCGAGCGGCCCCTCGGCGAACGTCTCGTAGACTCCGCTGCCGGCGTTGTTCACCAGCAGGTCGTACTTCGTCGCCCGCACGTCGTCGGCGACCCGCGCGATGTCTGTGGGAAGCGAGAGGTCGGCAGCGAGGAAGCGGTGGCCCGTGCCCAGCCTCGCGACGTGTTCTGCCAGCTTCGCTCCACCTCGCGCGACGAGCGTCACGTGATAGCCCTGCTTCGCGAGCTGCTCCGCGAACTCGAGCCCGATGCCGCCTGAAGCGCCCGTCACCATCGCCGTTCGTGTCATGCGCGCACGATAAGCGGGCGAGCCTCACCCGACCGTGAAGTCGTGTGAAGCGAGGCTTCCACGTGTCAGCGCATCGACTCGATGGTGACGGCGCCGATGAACTTCTGCTTCCCGATGATGCCGACGGTGCTCTCGGCGTCTTCCATGCGCGTGACCCCCAGGTGCACGACGAGCAGCGCTGCGTCACACACCATCGCGATGGGCACGCCCGCCTGCTGCGACACCACCGACTCGACGCACACCACCGCGAGCCCGCCCGAGTCGACGTGATGGCTCATCTCGACGATGAGCTTCGACACGCCGGCCTTCTCGAGGCCTTCGGTGAGGAACAGCCGCGCCGGCGCTCCACGCGAGAGCCGCGCCACCTCGACCACCGCGTCAGCGAACGCGCCGGCCGACATCGACGGGCTGGCTGGCACCACCGCGAGCGACTGCCAGGTGCCGCGCATCACGCCGGCGAGCTGCTGGTACACCTGCTGGGTCAACTTCGGCTGGGTCGTCTTGCTCATGGCCGCGTCTCGTTCTCGCGCGTCGTGCGGACCCACGCTGAAGGTTTCTGCCCTGCCTTGCCTCGGAGCCCAAGCGCGACCTTCCACGCGACGTACGCGGGCGCGAACGCGAGGTCCATCAGGCCGCGCAGCCCGGTGCGCGAGTGCAGCCACCCCGCCGTGACGTAGAGGAAGAGGGCCATGGCGCATGCAGTGAAGAGAGACAGCGGCGCCACGACGGCAGGCGACGGCCAGAGCAAGGCGAGCGCCCACGAAGCGATGAGGCCCGCGCCAGCGGCCAGCACGACCCGACTCAACGGCGGCACCAGCACGTCCATCGCGAGGTCGAGCAGCATGCCGTTGCGCGTCTTCAGCGCCTTCGACAGCAGCGGCCACCCGTGCTGCTTCACCAATTCGGCCCGCCCGTGCTCCCAGCGGCTGCGTTGCGACCGCGAGGCCGCTTCGCCCGACACCATCTCACCCAGCACGTCGGCCTCGCCCACCCACCACACGCGGTGCCCGCGCTGACCGATTCGAATGCCGTACTCGACGTCCTCGACGATGGAGAACGCGTCGTGCGGCACCTCACGCAGCAGCGCCGACGAGAAACACATGCCGTTGCCGCGCAGGCCACACGAGACGCCGAGGCGCTCCCGGGCCGTGGAGCGCACCTGGTGGAACATGGCCAACGCGATGCGCATCAGCCGCGTGCGCCACGACGCGTTCGGGTTGGCGACGCCGTAGTGCGCCTGCATCGCGTTCGCGCCCTTCGCCAGCCGGGCCGCGTAGGCCGAGAGCAGGTTCTTCGAAGCCAGCGTGTCGGCGTCCACCACGCAGCAGGCGTCGGCGAAGCCCTGCGCGAGGCTCCACTCGAAGGCGTGGAAGAGCGCAAAGCCCTTGCCGCGCCGCTCGGTGTCGGTTCGCTCGAGCACCGTCGCACCCGCCGCGCGCGCCTTCGCCGCCGTGTCGTCGGAGCAGTTGTCGGCCACCACCACCACCCGCCGCAGGTCGGCCGGGTAGTCGATGGCCAGCAGGCTCGTCACCGTCGCAGCGATGCCGAGGGACTCGTCATGGGCCGGCACCACGATGTCGAAGCGCAGCGTCGCGGGCGATGGAGGCGGCGGGGCCGGCAGCGGGCGCGACAGCAGCGCGAGGGCGCCGAGGTAGCCGCACACCAGGAGCACTGGCAGGCCGAGGAGCGCCAGCACCACCGCGGCGGCGAGCGCCGGCGTCATTTCAGCGTCACCTGGCTCAACACCGGCAAGTCGAGGCGGCGGCTGACCTGCCACCCCTCGACGAAGGTGCCGCTGCGCAGGTCTCTCGTCGCGCCCGCCACCAACGCGAGGAAGACTGCCGCGACCAACGCGACGACGAAGAGCACCACCACGTTCGGGGCCGCCGGCTTGCGCGGCACCGAGGCCGGGCGCACCACGCTGTAGCGGTACTTGAAGGCCGCGCGCGCCGTGTCCTGCTCGATGCGCGCGCCGTCGATGCGCATCATCAGCTCTTCGTACTTGGCCGCCGCGACGCGCAGGTTGTTGCGCGAGTGCTCGACGAGCGGGTCGTCGGCGAGCTCCGAGTTGGTGAGCGCCACCTGCGTCTGCTGCGAGCGACGCACCAACGGCCGGTTCGAAGGCCGTGAAGGCTCGACCAGCGCGTCGGCGTCTTTCCCTCCCTTGCGGTGGTACTCGGCGTTGAGGCTCTCGATGTCGCCCTTCACCTGCATCATCTGCGGCGAGTCGTGCTTCATCTGCGTGATGCGCTGCTCCGCGTCGATGACGACGGGGTGCTGGTCGGCGTACTGCACGCGGAACTCCTGCAGCTGCACGGTGAGCTCCGAGAGCCGCCGGCTGCGGAAGTCTTCGAGGTCGGCGAGCGCGCGCTTCTTCGAGTTGAGCAGGAACTTCAGCTGTGCGAGCTCCTGGTCGTTCGCAGCAGGGGCGGCGTTGGGCGGCAGCTCCGCCACGGGCGTCACGCTGGGCGGCAAGATGCCGGTGGCCGTCTCTCCGCCCGGCGCGGGCAGGGCAGCGCCAGAGCCCCCTTTGCGGCGGTCTTCACGCACGCGCTCCAGCTCGTGCAGCGAATCGTCGACGGCCTTCTGCACCTGGGAGGCGTGGCTCTCGAGAATCGCCAGCGCCTCGCTGATGGCCGTCATCTCGGTCACGTGCCGCGTCTCGAGGAAGTTCTGCTGCGCGGTCTCGACGAGCAGGTAGGCGGTCTGCGGGTCCTGCCAGTCGACGCTGATGGTGACGGTCTGCGCGTCGGTCTCGACCTTCAGCCGCTTCTCGAGGGTGCCCACCATCGCGTCGATGCGGTCTTCTTCGGTGATGGGGCCCGTGATGAGCCGCATCAGCAGGTCCTTCACCCGCACCACCGGCGGCCGCTGCGCTTCCCAGCTCTTGAGCAGGCTCGTCTGCTTGATGAGCGAGACCAGGTTGTCGTGGGCGAAGATGAGCTCACGCGCCGCGCGGGTCGGGTCATCGGACTGCAGGCTCGAGCGCGGGTTGCCGAGCGCGCGGATGATCTCGTTCTGGTTCGCCAGCAGCCTCGCCTCGGCGTGCCAGGTGCGCGGCACCAGCATCACCGCGACCGAGCCCAGGCCAAGAATGAACGTGAACACGGCGAGGGACAGCAGCCGGTGCCTGCGCACGCCGCGGAAGACGAAGCCGATGACGTTGCGAATGAGCGTGTAGTCGAACAGGTCGAGCGACTCTTCACGGTTCATCGACGTCGGCGGCAGCGGCGCGGCGGGGTCGGTCACGGGGCGTCCTGGCTCAGGGTCTCTTGCACGGCGGCGACGAACTGCGCCTGGGTGAAGGGCTTGGCGAGGTAACACTTCACGCCCAGCTCTTCGGCGTAGGCGCGGTCTTCCGGCATGGTGCGGGCGCTCACCATCAGAATGAGCAGCCCCTTGAGCGCCTCGGTCTTCCGAACGTGCTCGCACACGTCGTAGCCAGACGACTCGGGGAGCATCAGGTCGACGCACAACAGCAACGGCCGGCTCTCGTCGAGGCGCTTGATGGCGGAGCGGCCGTCGCTCGCGAACGAGACGGTGAAGCCCAGGCGCGTCAAGTACGCGCCGAGCACCTTGCGGATATCGGGGTCATCATCGACGACCAGGGCAGTTTTTTCGGTCTGACTCACGACGGGGGATTCCTGTGGCGGGTGTAGCAGAACTCACCAGGACGTGGTGTCGCGGTCGCGAACCACGGCGGCGAGGGTGAAAGCCCAGAGCATCTGCCCGGGCGACATGGTGCGGGGTTGTTCCGTCCACACGGCGCGGCCGGTGCCGACGAGGGCGAACCAGTTGGTGCGGTCCCACCGCAGCGACGCTTCGGCGAAGGTCGCGCTGTCGCCGGCCTGTGGCGCGCGGCCGAGGTCGATGGCGTAGCCGGTGCCGAGTGATGCCCCTGCGGTGAGCTCACGGGTGAGGCGCGAGTTGGCCGAGGCGCGGCCTTCGAGGCGCTCGTAGACGAAGCCGGTGAAGCGGTCGGCGAACGGCGAGAGCTGCACGCCAAGCTGCAGCTGCACCGGAATGCCTTTGAGGTCGAGGGTTGACGCCAGGCCCGCCTGCGCGACCGGTAGCGCCTCGAAGAAGAGGCCGGGCGGCGGGCCTCCTTCGAGCTGGACGACGCGCTCGCGGGTGAGCGCCACGCCCGCGCTGAGCGTGAGCGTCGTCGGGCGCGCCAGGGCCCACTGCAACCCTTCGGTGAAGAAGCCGATGCTCTGCTCTCCGCCGGTGTTGAAGACGGCGTGGCTGGCCTGCACGGTGGTGATGAGATGCAGGCGCCGGTCGACGGTGAGGTTCAACGTGGCCGTCCCGGCAGGCCCGGACTGGAGCGGCAGGGCACGGCCACCCGTCGGGTCGCCTGACAACAGCCAGGCGGCCGAGAGCGTCGCCGTGACGCGGTCGTTCGGGCGCACGTCGAGCACGGCGTACGAGGCCGAGCGCACGTAGGGCACGGCGCCGAGGGTCTGCACCTCGAAGACGCCAGTGGGCATGGCTCCGGCGGGCAGGCGAAGCGAGCCGATGTCGGCCACGCCGTACGAGGCGTCTTCCGACAGCAGCAACGACGCACGCGTGAAGCGGTGCTGCAAGGTGACGATGGCGTTGTGGAGCGGCAAGACGCGCGCGGCGACCTGGGGCTCCCTGATGATGAGCTGCGGGGCGTAGCGCAGCGTCAGGAGCGTGCGCGTCCACTGAATCGCGCCGGCAGCCACCGGGTCGAGCTGCAGGTCGGTCGTCGCGCCGATGGCCACGTCACCCGGCAGCGGCGCGCGGGTCGCGACCGTCGCGGTGGCAGACACCTCGTACCCCACGACGGCGGCCGCAGCGTCGAGCGCCAACAGCGCAAAGCCGACGGTGGCGGCGCGAACGTTCATTCCGCGACGACGACGTCCAGCGGCTGGAGCAGGAACTTCACCGACGCCTGGTCTCCCGAGGTGAGGTTTTCCCACGTGAAACGAATGCGCACCGGCTTCGTGGTCGGCCCCGGCTTGCGCACCACGAACAGCCCATCTTTGTGCGCGAAGTCCGTCAGGCCGCCCGAGGCCGCGATGGCGTGCAGCACGCCCGCGCCAGGGTCGAGCGTCACCACGCCGGGGCGCACCACCTCGCCCACCACCGACACCGACAGCGGGCGCATCTCTTCGAGCGAGACGGTGACGACGGGCGTGTTGATGAACTCCTTGAGGCGCACCTGCAGCTCGACGGCGACCTGCGTCGGCATCTTGCCGGCCACCACCCAGTCGTTCACCAGCGGCAGCGACACCTTGCCGTCGCCGCGCACCCGCACCCGCGCCGACATCGCCTCTTGCTGGAAGACGCGGACCTGCAGGGTGTCGCCGGGTGAGATGATGTACTCCCCGGGCACGCTCGCGCCGTAGGCGTCGACCGGAATGAAGATGCCTTTGGGGGCCCAGCAGGCCGCGAGGGCAGGAAGCAACATGAACAGCAATCGTCGGGAGAGCGTCATGGCGGCTTCGTTCATGGCACGACTGGGGAGACGTTCAACGGGGCATCAGGTTCGGTCTGCGTGGCGCGAGCAGTGCGGACGAAGGCGAGCAGCTCACGGATCTTCACGGCTCCCGTGCCCACCACCAGCAAGACGTAGACCGCGGCGTCGACCGACAGGCGCAGGGCCGGGTGAACGCGCTCCAGCAGCCAGTAGTCGAGGGCCGAGACGACCGCGCACACCACCAGCGTTCGCCCGATGACGCTCAGCGAGCGGCGGTCGAACGCACGGCGCCCCACGAGGGCCGTCATGGCAATCGTCACCACCACCTCGGTGCCCAGCTGCGAGATGGCCGCGCCGATGCCAGCCCCGCCCACACCGAACCACCGCATCGACGGCCCGATGAAGAGCCAGTTGAAGAGCGGGTTCGCGATGAGCCCGCCGATGGAAATGAAGGCCTGCGCCCAGGCCCGCCCAGTCAGAATGAGCGCGTTGGCCGACAGAATCGCGACGTAGGTCAGCACGAAGATGCTCGAGAGCACCTTGAGCGAGGTCGCGGCAGGCGCGTACGCGGCGCCGTACAGCAGCACCACCCACTCCTTCGCGCCGAGCGCCATGAAGAGCGACGTGGGGAACGCGATGGCCAGCACCAGCTCGAGCGAGCGGCGCATCACCAGCGAGTACTCCTCGTCGGAGCGGGCCCGCGCGCGCGCGAATAGCGGCATCAGCACCCAGCCGATCATCGGCGTCACCATCAGCGCGAGGCCGGCGATGAGGCTCGCGGCGCCGTACCAGCCCACCTCTTCTTCGCCGGCGACCAGCGCGAGGATGCTGACGTCGAGCTTGTTGTAGATGGTGTGCGCGGCGAGGTTGACGAACATCGGCAGCGAGCCCACCAGCGCCAGGCGCGTGTTCTTCACGTCGATGACCCAGCGCAGCGCGAGGTGTTTGCGCGCGAGCCGGGCGCTCACCACCAGCTTCAACCCTTCGCTCGCGACCCACGGGAGCCCCAGCATCCACAGCGGCTGGTGCAGCACCACCACCAGCACCGTGCCGACGCCCCAGACGACCTTCGCGGCGATGTTCAGCACCGACAGCTCGTTCACGGTGCCGCGCGCGTGGAGCAGCGAGGCGAGGCTCTGGCTGATGGTGGCGAGGAGCGCCGAGACGGCGAACAGATGCACCAGCGCCCACGTCTCGGGCGGCCGATGCGCCAGGACGAGGAAGGCCTGCGTCGCGCCGAAGAGCACCAGGCCCGTCAGCAGTCGCAGCGCCGTCACGCCGCCGAAGAACTCCGAGGCGTGCGAGTACCGGACCGACACTTCCTTGCGGATGTACGTGTCGATGCCGAACGAGGTGAGGATGAAGAGGGTCGAGACGAACGCGTCGGCGAAGTTCATCGCGCCGAAGCCTTGCGGCCCGAGGTAGCGCGGCAACATCAGCCGCACACCCAGCGCGATGCCCCACGTCACCATCAGCGAGCCGAACAGCTTCACCGCGTTGAGGGCGGCGAGGCGCGTGTCCCCCTGCGCCGAGCGCTGCTCGTTCACAGGAGGTGGTGCAGCGTCACTCACTTCGACGCGTCAGCTCGCGCCGCGGCCAGTGAAGACGACCGGGAAGGTCTTGAGGATGAGGCCGATGTCTTTCGAGAAGCTCCAGGTGTCGATGTACTGGAGGTCCATGTACATCCACTGCTCGAAGGAGATCTCGTTGCGGCCGCTGACCTGCCAGATGCACGTCAGGCCGGGGCGCACCGAGAGGCGGCGGCGCTGCCAGGTCTGATACTTGGCCACTTCTTGCGGCACGGGCGGGCGCGGGCCGACGACGCTCATGTCGCCACGGAGCACGTTGACCAGCTGGGGCAGCTCGTCGATGGAGAACTTCCGCAGGAACTTACCGATTGAGGTGATGCGGGGGTCGCTCTTGATCTTGAAGACCGGGCCGTCCATCTCGTTCTTCGCCGACAGGCCGGCCTTCAGCGCCTCGGCGTTGTCCACCATCGTGCGGAACTTCAGCATGCGGAACGGGCGGCCGTGCAGGCCCACGCGCGTCTGGCGGAAGAGCAACGGGCCACGCGAGGTGAGCTTGATGAGAATGGCCACCACGATGAGCAGCGGCGAGAGCAGCCAGAGCGCGACGCCAGACGAGAGAATGTCGAAGCCCCGCTTGAACGCCATCGCGACCGGCCGCGAGGCGACCGTCTGGTAGTGCAGGTACCCGTCCTTGATGCCGTGGGTGCCCATGGGGCTCGCGCGGTCGAGGCGGAACATCGAGGCCGGCAGCGCGAACGGAATGCCGAAGGACTCGCAGACCTTGATGGCCTTCTGCATCTCAGCGGCGTTCGAGAGGCCCGTGTTCGCGAAGTACACCTCGGCGACCGGCAGGGTGCGCAGCACGCCGTCGAGCTCGTCCGTCGAGCCCAGCACGCGGCCCTTCAGTGACGTGGGGCTGGCCTCGGCAGGGAAACGAACGAAGCCCGCGACGCGCATGCGGCCCTTGGTCTGCACTTCGTCGGCGGTCGCCCGGCCCAGCGCGCCCACGCCGACGATCAACACGTCGTCGATGGGGCCCGACTGCGTCGAGAAGGTGCGGAACACCGAGAAGCGCATGCCGACCGCGAGCGGCCAGAGGATGAGGAGGAAGACGCCGACGTTCGGCAGGCCCTGAACTCCGAAGACCAGGCTCGTCAGCGCCAGCACGGTCGTGACCGCGAGCACCAGCACCGACGTCATCGCGGCGTCGTCGAAGGCCGCGCGCTCCGACGCCCACGGATCATAGTGACGCAGCGCCATCGCAATGATGAGCCAGGTCAGCAGCGCCGGGAGCACCAGGCTCAGCGTCATCGGCTGGAGCGTGTGGGAATTGACCCAGGAGGCACCGACGAGTGCGATCAGGACGAGGAGCAGGTCGAGCAGGAAGCTCACCCGCGCCACGGCGCCTGCTGCGATTCGCCCGAAAAGTGAGTGCATGTGGGATTCTCCGGAATGACTTGACGGAAGTTGCTTTAAATCAAGGTGGCGTGTCGCATAACGCACCGCATCAGGCAAGTGCCGGTGCTTCCTTCTCATGATTCCATGTACATCGGGCGTGCCATTTGTGTGTCGGTGTGGGTCGCATCGCCGTTCCACTTGTATTATTCCACTCAGGCCAAAACAACATGACGGACGTCAAGGTCATGATTTCAGGATTCTTTTGTGAATCCGGGAGCCTCCAGCCACGCTGGGAGATTTCCGCCAACAGTCAAACTCAGCGTTCGGCTCAGCCGAGGTATGTACCTGTGCGACATCTGTGCCAGCACATCTTCCCCGAGCTGCGCCGGGAATGCGTTGGATCGCGTGACCGCAGCAGCCAATGCGTGACGGACGTGGCTACAGACTCGGAGCTGGAGCGCGCCAGACGCCGTGCCGGCTCGCCGATCGCCCGATGATGGCGACCGCGACCGAGACGAAGAAGACGAACTGCATCGCCTGCGTGCCCATGTCGCCGAACGACTGCAGCAGGTACGTGATGATGACGCCAATGGCGACGAGCAGGCCCACGCGCTCGCTGACGTCCGAGGCCCGGCGCAGCGCCCTGGCGAAGAAGAAGCTGGTGATGCCCAGGTAGAGCCAGACGCCGAAGAACCCGAAGATGCCGCCAATCCACAGCAGCCAGAGCACCGAGTTGTGGCCGATGTGCCCGAAGGACGACTGCGCGAAGTCGTTCGACGGCAGGAACTCCTTGAAGGCGTGGCCGAAGCCCTGGCCCAGCATCGGGTCGCGCTCCCACGACTTGAGCAGGTTGAAGTTCTCGATGTCGCGCTCGACGTTCGAGCTCTCTTCTTCGGTGTCGGCGGCCGGCGCGATGATGGAGCGCACCTTCACCACGGGCTTGAAGATGCCGCCGCGCGCGTTCCACCCGACCGCCGTGTAGATCAACAACACGGGAATCATCACCACCATCACCTGGGTGGCGAAGCGCTTGGTGCGATGCATCGGGCTGAGCAGGTAGACGAAGCCCAGCACCATCGCGATGTCGACGTAGGCGATGCGCCGGTCGTTGAGCCGCAACGCCATCGCCAGGAACGGCAGCCACAGCAGCGCCTCGCCGAGGTTGCGCCACGACGGCCACTCCCAGACGCGCACCAGCGCCAGCACCACGCCGATGACGAACACCATCGTGTCGTTGTGCCCGGTGGTGTGCGGCGGGTACTCGCCCATGGGAAGGGCGACCCGGTAGATGAAGTACGTGCCGAGCAGCGCCTTCACGACGCTCCCGAAGACGAGCACCCGGCCGACGAGCCGCAGGTCCTTCGGGAAGTCGAAGGCGACGAGCGCCAGCATCGCGACCACCGGCATCGAGAGCAGCGCGCGGAACTGCCAGAGCGCCTCACGGAAGACGCCGCCTCGCAGCACGCCCCACGCGATGAGCCAGCACACGGTGAGAAACGAGACCAGCAGCGCAGTCCTCAACGGCCCGGGACCGGGAAGGCCAGGCGCCTCGGCCTTTGCCGACAGTCCGAACAGCCGCCGCAGCACCGTCAGCGCCGCCAGGCCCATCACCGAGAGCTCGAAGCCCGTGAACCACAACACGTTGGTGAAGAAGAGCCGCCCGACCGGCCACAGGGGTGAGCGCCAGAGGTTGTAGTAGGGGCGATCGGTCGGGTCGTCGACGGTGACGGCGACGAGGAGCAGCACCAGCAGCGGCCACTTGAGCGGCAGCCGCCACAACGCGACGGCCCCGACGAGCAGCAGCGTGGGCACCAGGCCCGCTGCAAGCGACCCTCTCCCTGCGGCGAGCGCGAGCCCCGACGCCAGGCCCAGGGCGACCCCGGGGAGCGCCGTGCGCCACTCGGCCCGCACCATGATGCCCGACCACCCCAGCCGCAGCCGCCCCACCACGGGCAGGCCCAGCGAGTCCACCAACTGCCCTTCCGAGACCACGCGCCCGCTGCGGTAGGCCGCAAGCACAGCCGCGGCGACGAAGACGGTCACCGCCGTGACGAGGAACGCCAGCACCCACCCCATCGTGTTCGCGCCCTCGGGCCGCCGCGGGGGCAGCGCGGGCCGCGTCACCAGGTAGCGGTGGCTGCTCGACCGGGCCATCGCCTCGGCGCGCAGGTGCACGTTGAAGCCCTGAAGCCACAGCTCCGAGCGCCTCGCCCCGTCACGCAAGAGCTGCTCCTGGGCCCCTGCGTACTGCGGCCAGCGCCGGGCCGCGGCGGCCGCGCGTTGCTCCGTCCCGATGAACTCGAGCCGCTGCTGCATCTCGGCCTCGACGCCGGCCCTCTGCGCATCGAGCGCCTGCGCCGACGACTCGAGCGCCTTGATCTCCCGCTCCTGCCGCAGCCCCTTGAGCGCCTGCACGGTGCCCTCGACGACGGCCACGGCGATGTCACGCTCGGGCCACTCGCACGCGATGAAGACGCGATCGCGCTCCACCCAGACGTTCAGCTTCTGGTCCACCATCGAGACCAGCGCGTCGAGCTGATCAGCCTCGGCCACCGGCCCGCGCACCTTCTCCATCACTGCGCCCTTGAGCCGTAGGAGCAACGGCCGCGAGCTCTCCCACCGGTCGATGAGGTTGGTGCGCTTCACCATCTTGACGAGGTGGGCCTTCGCAGTGAGCTGCTCGGGCAGCTGCTCCAGCCCGCGGTCGAGCGCGGGCACGGCGTCGAAGGGCGAGGTGAGCCGGTACGTCGTCGAGCCCTCGGCGACCAGCACCTCGGCCTGCACGTGCCAGACCGGCGGCTGGGCGGCCTGAATGACCGCAGCGGCCAGCGCACACGCCAGGACAGCCGCGGCCCCGGCAGCCCGGTGCCTCGACAGACTCACCCGCAGGCCCTGGCGCGCGTCCACGGCTCGTCAGCCCAGCCTGGGAACGACGACGCGCAGGAGGAACGCGTAGAACAGGTGAAAGGTGAACAGCCCCAGCAACGCCAGGCGCATGCCTTTGAGCGGGTGCGCCTGCCTCGCTGCCCGAATCGGAATGACGACGAGCGCCACCACGATGGACAGCAGGACGAGCTTGCTCACGGTTGGAGCACCAACACCGACACCGACAGCGGGGGCATCTGGTAGCGGAAGGCGTTGGTCGCGGTGGCCATGACGGCCTGCCCACGCATCAACTGGGCCATCGTGCCCGAGAGGGTGAACGGCACCAGCGACTGGTAGCGCTGCGGGTGCGCGACGGTGATGGCGGCGGTGCGGGCCGTGGTGTCCTTGTTGATGACGACCAGCACGGTGCGACCCGGGTTCGCCGCGTCGACGCTGGCGTAGATGGAGGCCATGGGGACCTGGCTCGAGGTGGCCTCGAGCGAGGTGTCGGCGAAGGCGCCGCCCTGCCCGTCGAAGTTGCGGAAGGCCTCGAACGCCGCGTCGGCGAAGGGCTCGGCGCCGTTGAGCTTCCAGTAGGTCGCCAGCTCGACCGAGTCGCGCCCGAAGATGCCCAGGACGTCAGCCGTCGCGACCGCGCCGCTGATGTGGTCGCCAGCGCCGTAGTTCCACTCGGTGAAGGCCAGCTTCGTGCCCGGGTTGAGGCGGGCAATCTTCTCGCGCATGCGGGGCAGCAACCGGACGGCCTGGTTGTTCAGCGTCTGCACGATCCAGCTCGACTCGACGTAGCTCGGGTCCCACAGGCTGCGGGGCGCCTGCACCCGCGCGGTGATGGACGCGGCGCTAACGTCACGGCCGATGATGCGCACGTTGCCGCCGCGGGCCTCGGGGTACCAGTGCAGGTCGAGGTAATCGACGAGACGTTTGCCTTCGGCCTGCTCGGCCGTGTGCACCTGCGCGAGGAAGTAGTCGATGAACTCGCCCTTGCCCGCGCGGTCGGGAGCGTTCTGCAGGTTCACGTAGCCGTTCCACCCGTACGAGACGAAGCCGGTGACCGGCGCGTCAGGCCACGCACGCTTGATGGCCTTCGCGTAGTCGATGGAGCGCGTCGTGAGCTCGACGTAGGTGAGCGCGGCCGGGTGAATCTCGGCGTGGGTGTCGCTCCAGAGGTCGGGCTCGTTGTCGAGGCTGAAGAGCACCGGCGTCGTGCCTGCGTTCGCGCGCACCCAGGCGACGAACTCGTCCTGGTAGACGAAGGCGTCATTCGTATCGGGCGTCATCGAGAGCGCCGAGGGCTTGGTGTGCCGGTTCTGCTTGAAGCGCGTCGTCAGGTAGTTCGCGCCTGAGTTGCGCACGTCACCGCCGCCGTTCTTGTCGGCCGCGACGTATTCGACGATGGGCACGGTCGCGAGCAACGCGGCCGAGATGGCCCGGGCCGCCGTCAGCCGGTCGGTGAGGAGCGCGCCCGCGACGTTGGAGCTCGAGAGGTAGTTGTCGTTCTGGAACTGGTAGTCGCTGCCGGCGTTCGAGGCGTTGTTCTCCCAGTTGAACGCGGTGAGCCGATTGCCGCCCAGGCGCAGCAGGCCGTAGCGGTTGCGCGTCGGGTTCGCCGGCTGGTTGGTGCCGTAGATGAGCGGAGAGATGGCGTGCCGTCCGCGATTGCTGCGCACCTCGAGCGTGACGTCGGCCATGCCTGCGCTGCCAGGAGTGAGCGGCTGGTCGAGGTCGAGGCTCGAAGCACCACCACCGGTCGCCACGCCTCCGCCAGTCGCCGAACCACCGCCCATCGCAGTGCCTCCGCCAGCCACCGAGCCTCCGCCCATCGCAGCGCCGCCCGCCGCGGAGCCTCCGCCAGTCGCCGCGCCGCCACCGTTCGAGAACCCGCCGTCGGCCGTGCGGCCCGAGAGCTCGTCACCCGGCGGCTGCAGGGGTCCTCCGTCGATGGCAGAGACGAGACCGTTGCACGACACCATCACCACGACCGACGCGAGCAGAAGAGGACGCATGGGAGCACGCGGCGTAGCCGATCGCCGACGCGCGCGCACCTTCGGGAGCCGATTGTCACGCATTCCGGTTCGGCCGCGGGTTATGCGAACAAGGCGAATGAACGTCTTCACCACCGATGCGTTCCTCGAAACGGCCGCGCAGGTCTTCTTCCCGGGCCGCCCTCACGCCATCGAAGTCTTCCGTATCGAGGGGCGGCTGATGAAGCTGCTCGTCGTCGACGGGCGCTTGATCGAGCGCATGCCGTTCTACGATTTCCCCCAGCCGCTCGACGCGTGGGCCGGGCCGGTGAAGGAGCAGTGGTACTTTCCCCGAACGGTGCAACGCACCACCGCCGTCTCCGAGCGCACGCCTGAGCCGCCGGGTCTTCAGCCCTCGCCCTACATCGACTGGACGCGCTTCGCCGACGAGAAGGCGTTTCGGGCGCACGTCGAGGCGTCGTCGCACCTCAAGCACAACGACTCTGCGCGCCAGCGCCGGCGGGCGGAGCGCGACCTCGGCCCGTTGAAGTTCGTGTGGGACGACGACCGCCCCGAGGTGTTCGACGCCTGCGTGAAGTGGAAGTCGGCGCAGTACGTGTCGACGGGCGTGGGCGACATGTTCGCGGCGCCACAGAACGTCGAGCTGTTCCGGAAGCTCAAGGCCCTCGGGGTGGTGAAGGTGGCGAGCCTGTCGGCGAAAGACACGCTGCTCGCGGTGCACTTCGGCACGCACACCGACCGGCGCTTCACCTGGTGGATTCCCGCGTACGACGCGACGTACTCGAAGTACTCGCCGGGCCGCCTGCTGCTCTAGAACCTGCTGCAGCAGTCGCAGGCGCAGGGCGACCTCGAGTTCGACTTCCTCATCGGCGACGAGGCCTACAAGTTCATGTTCGCCACTCACAACCGGGTGATTGGGCCCATCGGCGCGCCGCCGGTGTCGCTGCTGCTGCGCACGATGGCGAAGCAGCAGGCGAAGGCGATGCTCGAGCGGTACCCGAAGGCGATGTCGCTCGCGCGTGACGTGAAGCGCCGCCTTGGTTGGCAGGGGCCCCTATGACTCGCATCATCCTCGTCAGTGCTGTCGTTGGCGTGCTGTCCGGGTGCCCTCAGCCGATCGAGGAGCCTGACGCGGGCTCGGTCGATGCGGGCCGGAGCGATGCTGGACGAACCGACGCTGGCCTCGCGGTGGACGCCGGTGTCGATGCCGGCACCACCGTCGATGCGGGCGTGACGCCAGATGCAGGCCGCGGCGCGCTCGTCGCGGTCATCAGCGGAGCCGTGAGCGGCACGTTCCCCTGCGACGGCCGCGCGCTCGACGAGGGCGCCACCGAGCCCATCATTCGTATCGGCGCAGCCGGAGGCATGCCGTGGCTGGGCCTCCAGGTCGTCTGTCGCGCCGGTGTCATTCCCCAGCCCGGCACGTACACCGGAGACATCATTCCCCCAGCCACCACCCCGAGGTGTACCTCGCTCGTGCAGGTCGCCTTGCCCGACGCCGGGCTCGGCATGGCGTGGGCCTCCTACGTGCGCGGCTCGACGTTGTCGGTCACCATCGACCGCGTGATTCCCGTGTTGCCCGACGCCGGGTTCTACGACGTCGAAGGCAGCGCCACTGGCACGCTCAACTTCGAGTTCCCACCGGGCGTCGACGCTGGCGCGGTGTCGTTCTCAGCGCTGTTCTGAGCCCTTCGGCAGTCGCGCGACCACCCATGCGACGACGAGTTCGATGACCTGCTGACGCTCGGGCTCGTGGAGCAGGTCGTGGGAAACGCCCTCCCACGTCTTCAGCGTCTTGTCGGTGCTTGCCGCCTTCTCGTTCAGCTCGACGCTGCCCGCGGGGTTCGTCGCCGTGTCTGCCGTGCCGTGCATCACGAGGAACGGCACCTTCACCTCGGCGAGGTGCCCCTGGATGAAGTCGATGGCGTCGAGCGCCATGGCGGCCGAGCGCGCCGGCAGGTTGGCGTGGTCGACGAGCGCATCGTCGGCGAGCGCCTTCTTCGCGGCCGCCTCTCGCACGAACGTGGTGTCGTCGAGCGCCTGCACCTTCAGGCCCGGAATCAGCGTGCTGAACAACCGCGCCCCAGCCTTGTCACCGTCCGACACGCCGGGGAGCAGCTTCAACGCCGGGCCGCTCAAGACGAGGCCGGCGAGCTCTTCGCCATGTTTCACGGCGTACGTCGTGCTGATCAGCCCACCCAGCGAGTGCCCGAAGACGAACAAGGGGAGGCCCGGGTTGCGCTTCTTCGCTTCGGTCACCTCGAGGTGCACATCGGCCACCAGCTCGTCCATCGAGTCCAGGCGCTGTCTGTCGCCGCCCGAACGGCCGTGCCCTCGCATGTCCTGCGCGAAGACGACGAAGCCCTGCTTCACGAGCGCCTCCGCGAGCGCGTCGTACCGAACCGAGTGGTCTCGCAGGCCATGCACGACCACGACGACGCCGCGCGCGGGAGCCGCCGCCTTCCACTCGTATGCCTGCAGGCACTGCGCGCCTGTCGCCTGGACGCGAAACGGCGTGCGCGTCACGTCATTGGTGACGGAGACGTCGGGCATCGGGTCGATGCACGGACGCGTCGAGGCACAGCCAGACAGCAGCAACAGCGGAAGGATGAGGTGACGCATGGGGCTCCTTGAGTGAATGGTGGGCGCACCGTGCCCACCATCCAGCAGCCCTGAATCGGCCAGATGGCCTACGCCGTCACTTCGAGGGCGGCGCGATGAACTCGATGACCTGACGGTCGTTGCGTCGATAGACGGCAAAGTCACGGCGGTCGAGCGTCAACACCCGCGCACGCGGCCACCGCTCGGTCATCGAGACCAGACACGCATCGGCGAGGTCCATCTGGGCGTAGCGAGCCATGAGGGTGCGCAACCTCGGCCAGTGTGCAGTGAAGTCGAAGTCGACCTCGAGGGCGCCGCGCTCGACCATCTCGAACAGCACGTCGGGGTCGAGTCGGTCTTCTCGCAGGAAGTACGCGGTCTCGGTCAGCACCGCCTCGCACGTGCGGAGCGGCGGGCGAAGCGCTCGCATCTGCTGCACCGCCCACTCGTGGTGCGGGTCGTTTCGGTTGAAGTACGCGACGAGCGGCCCTGTGTCACAGATGGTGATCATCGCCGGAACTTGCGCCGGTCGTTGGTCGCAGAGGCCCGACTGCCCTTCTGGCTCCCGGCCAGATCTGCCGTCATCGCGTGAACCGAGTCGCTGGGAGCACTACCTGCCCTGCGTTCTTCGACCAACTCTCGAAGGAAGGTGCCGAGCTTCCGGCCACGGGCGTTCGCCTCGGCCTTGAGCCACGCCAGCGTCTCTTCGGGGAACTTCACGGTCATGCCTCGCATGCCTGGAAAGTAACCCCTGGCTGACAGACGGGCAATACCCTGCCGCTACGCCAACAACCCGCGTTGTGACGCCACCATCGCGGCGCCGGCGCGCGTGTCGACGCCGAGCTTCTCGTAGATGTGAATCGTGTGGTGCTGCACCGTGCGCGGCGAGAGGCCCAGCGCCACGGCCACCTCTTTGTTCGTCTTGCCCCGCGCCACGAGCCGCAGCACCTCGAGCTCGCGCTCCGACAGCGACGACGCCGGCCTCGGCTTCGCCGAACGTTCGCCCATCACCGACAGCACCGCCTCGACGACCTCACCGTCGAGCTGGCCGGACTTCACCATCGCGCGCAGCTCCATGGCCGCGCCGGCCGACGTCATCGCGGGCCGATGCGGGCGGTCCTTCACCAGCGCCGACGCGACGTCACACACCGCGAGAATGCGCGCTGGCCGTCCAATGGCACCACCAGAGGAGCCCCGATGATACCCGCCCCCGTCGAGGCGCTCATGGTGCGCACCTGCCACCTTCGCCACCGCGCTCAACGGAGCGGCCCCCGCCAGCACACGCTCGGTGAAGAACGCATGCGCCTTCGCGCGCTCGCGCTCCGTCGGTCGATGCACGCGCGCCATCGTCCAGATGCTGGTCGGCACCGCCACCTGCCCGAGGTCGTGCAGGTGCGCCGCGCGGCTGAGCGTCGTCACCTCGTCGGCCGGGAGCTGGAGCGTGGCCGCCACCTGCCTGCACCACGCCGCCACCTCACGAGCGTGCCCGCGCGTGTGAGGTGCCTGCAGGTCCGCGAAGTCTCCGAACGCTTCCGCCACGTCGTCGAGCGTCGTCGGGAGCGACTGTCTCTCGGCGAAGCGCAGCACCGCGTCGTGCTTCTGCCCGAGGTACTCCGCCGGCGACGAGAGCTGCTTCACCAGCGCCACCGCCCGCTTCACGAGCGCGGGGTCCAGGGCCGTGCCCGCGCGCGCCTGGAGCACCTCGGTCGCCCGCACCGGCCCACCCTCGAGCGCGAAGACCGTCGCCACGTGCGCCACCGTCGCTACCCGCCCCGCGCTCGACAGCGACGCGCCGCCCCACCCATGAGGCGCGCCCGTGCCGTCGTAGCGCTCGAACACCTCGTCGAGCGCGCGCGTCACCTTCGGCCCCAGCTCGAGCCCCTCGGACAAGAGCCGCGCCGCGCCACACGCCTCGAGCGTCAGCGCCGCCTCGAGGTGCTGGCCCTTCGCCGCCAGCTGAACGACCCCTCGACTCTTCCCGAACACGCCCTGCCCCGCGTCTGCGACGGCCGCCAGCACGTCGAGCGCGCGGCTCGAGTCGCGCCGGTGGAGGCCCCGCCGCAAGGCGATGTCGTCACCCGCCACCTCGGCCTCGACGCTCGCGTACGCCGTACAGCCCAGGTGCCGCAGCATCGCCGCCAGGAGCGCCGCCCACTGCTCGTCCTCCGGCAGGCCCGCGTCCTTCGCGAGCTCCCACGCGAACGTCGCCGCCAGCACGCTCTTGTCCTCGGCGAGCCCGTTGGCGAGATCGAGAATGACGGACAACGCCGACAAGCACTCGAACGCGGGGTTCACGGGCGTAGAGTCGGTCACCCATGGCTCCTTCGGAAACGAGATTGAGAGAGGTCTTCAACGTGCTCGAGCGTCACATCGAGCAGCGCTACGGCATTCCAGTTCGAATTCGCGACGTGCCCAACCCCTTCACCGGCGACCTCGACGGCGCCGAGATTCACGTCGACTTCGCCGAAGACGTCGAGAGCGCGCTCTTCATCATCGCCCACCTCTTCGGCCACACCGTGCAGTGGAATACGTCGGAGGCGGCCCGCGAGCTGGGCTACCGCCTCTTCCCGAACCCGTCGGACGAGCTGCTCGAGCGACTCAAGGCGTACGAGCTCGAGGCCTGCCAGTTCTCGATGCAGCTCTTTCACGAGGCCGGCGTGAACGATCTCGACCAGTGGCTCTCCGACTACTCGACCTGCGACTTCGCCTATCTGGTCGACTTCTACCGGACCAATCAGAAGAAAGACTTCAGGGCGTTCTGGCGCGATGGAGCCCCGCTTCTGACTCCGAAGCCGATCCCCGACTTCCACCCGACGAAGTGGGTCTCGCGGTGGGCCGGAATCGTCGTCTAGCCCTCGTAAGCACTCACTTTCACGGCAGGGGAGTCTCTTTGCGCGTGAGCCCAGCCCCGAGTGTCTTCCGGGTGCGCACATCAGGGGTGGGGCACTGGATCCAGAACCCCACCTTGTCGTAGGTGTACGTACCTCATGAGGGAGCCCGGGATGACGACCAAATCAGTGGCATTGCTCGTGTTGTCGGCCGCAGCATTTGCGGCCTGCGACGGCTGTAACAGCCGGCGCCCGGGGCTGCAGTCGAGCGTCGGCGAGCTTGCCCTGGTGTGGCAGGGCCCCGACTTCGCGCGCATGGTCGACCGCGATGCGAAGTACGACTTCGGCTACGCCCTCGTCGGCGAGACGCGCCAGGCCGTGGTCGTCGCGAAGAACGTCGGCACCGGCCCGCTGACCCTCACCGCGCTCGCGCGCCTCGAAGGCGATGAGGTGTCGATCGCGCCGCTCCTCCAGCCGACGGCGCCGTTCGCCGCTGAGTTCACCTCCAGGACGCTCACCGCCTCGGAAGAAGCCTCGTACGTGGTGACCTTCTCACCGCGCGGCGGCCGCTCGGCGTACTTCACCAAGCTGCGCCTCTACGCCGACGGCGCGCTCGAGACGGCCAGCACCGCCGACATCACCCTCGTCGCCAAGGGCGACCTCGGCAGCTGCGACCTGCCCCGCGTCATCGACCTCGGCAACGTGCCGGTTGGCGACACCTTCGCGTCGGCCTTCAAGTTCAAGAACGCCACCATGCAGGACACCGAGGCCACCATCGGCGGCTTCGAGGGTGGCGACGCGGCGGCCTTCGGCTTCGGCGAGAACACCGCCGCCGGCAAGGTGCTGGTCGCGGCGAATGGCGAGACCACGGTCTTCTTCACCGTCAGCCCCACCGAGCAGCGCGCTTACGAGACGACCATTCAGCTCGCTGGCGCCGGCCCGTCGTGCGAGCCCGTCACCGTCGTCGTGAAGGCCAACGGCGTCGAAGACGTCCTCTCGTGGACGCCGATGAACCTGCGCTTCGGCCTCGTCTCGCCCGGCTTCGAGCGTGAGATGCAGGTCGTCTTCACCAACACCGCGACCGGCCCCGTCGAGCTCACCAACATCACGGTCTCGAGCCCGCAGGACTTCTCGCACGTGGTGGCCCCCGGCGCCGACGACACCCGCCTCACGATTCCCGGCGGCGGCATGCCCGTCTCGATGAAGGTCACCTGCTCGCCCGCGATGCTCGGCAACCGCTCGGGCACGCTCTCGTTCGACACCGGCCTGCGCAAGACGCCGCGTGGCTCCATTCAGCTCGACTGCACCGGCGGTGGCCCCAAGATTCGCGTCAGCCCGCGCCCGAACATCGCCTTCGGCCACGTGCCCTTCTTCCAGGGCAACCCGGTTCCCGCGACCCGCCGCATCAGCGTGCAGAACGTCGGCGTCGCGCCGGCGAACCCCGACCCGAGCTTCAACCTCCTCCTCGGGAAGATCGACATGGCCGGCATGCCCGGTCAGGCGCCGATGTTCGAGCTCCGCCCCACGGGCACGGACACGCAGCCCGGAGAGTTCACCCTCTCGCTCGCGAGCTCCTATGACTCGCGCATGGGCCTGCGCCCCGTCGCCGGTCAGAACGAAGTGACGCTGCAGGTCAGCCTGCTCCCCCGCACCTCGGGCCAGAAGACCGCCGACATCATCATCCACTCGAACGACACGGCCGAGCCCGACGTCACGCTGACCGTCACCGCCGACGTGCAGATTCTGCCCCCGTGCAACTACCGCATCAGCCCGCAGCTCGCGAACTTCGGCATCGTGCCCGCCGGCACCACGAAGGACCTGCCCGTCACCATCACCAACCTCGGCACGGGCCGCGGCGACAGCTGCTTCCTCTCGAACTTCGCCATCGCCATGGGCAGCGACCCCGCGTACGCCTTCGTCGGCACGCCGCCGGTCGAGAAGGAGCTCCGCGCGCAGGAGAGCTGGCAGCTCGTCATTCGCGTCGCGCCTCGCGGTCCAGCGCCCGCCACGCTCACGTCGCTCGCTGGCGTCGTCACCTTCGACGTCACGAACCCGCAGAACCCCCAGGGCCGCATCGACCTGCGCACCTCGGTCGGTCCGTCGTGCATCACCGCGACGCCTGACCCGCTCGACTTCGGCACCGTGAAGACCGTGCCGCCGCCGGGCATGCGCTGCTCGAGCCCCAACAAGACCATCACCGTCTACAACACGTGCAGCTCGCCCATCACGATTCGGGGCGTCTCGATGTCGGCGGCGGCTGGCCAGACGGCTGGCGGCCCGGCGTGCGCCGGAGGTCAGCCCTGCCCCGAGTTCTTCCTCGTGCAGAGCCCGATGATTCCCGCCGCAGGCCTCACGCTGAGCCAGGGCTCGATGCCCGTCACGCTTCAGGTGCGCTACTCGCCCATCGACCTCGGCTCGGACTCGGGCGCCATCGCGCTCGACGTCACGCAGTCGGGGCAGCAGGTGCAGTACCTGGTTGCGATTCAGGGCCGCGGTGACGTGGGTGGCCGGCAGACCGACACCTTCCAGCAGGACCAGCAGCCCCGCGCCGACATTCTGCTCGTCGTCGATGACTCGTGCTCGATGTACGACAAGCAGACGAGCCTCGCGAACAACTTCACCTCGTTCATTCAGTACGCGGTGACGGCGAACGTCGACTACCAGATTGGCGTCGTCACCACCGACGTCGGGCAGAACGGGGTGCTCCGCACCACCACCGCTGGCGGCAAGTTCCTCGCGAACACGACGCCGAGCGTGCAGACACACTTCGCCAGTCTGGTTCGGGTCGGCACGCTGGGCAGCGGCAGCGAGCAGGCCCTCGAGTCCGCGACGCGCGCGCTGACCTCTCCGAACATCGCGGGCGCGAACGTCGGGTTCGTTCGCAACGACGCGAACCTGGCCATCGTGGTGGTCTCCGACGCAGGCGACCAGTCGAACCAGCCAGTCAGCTACTACGAGAACCTGCTCATCAACGTGAAGGGCTTTAGCCGCCTGTCGAACTTCACCTTCTCGACCATCGGCCCGTTCCTGCCGACGGCACCGTCCGGCTGCTCCTACGACAGCCCGGCTGGCGCCACGCGGTACCAGTCGCTCATCACCCGTACCGGAGGCGTGCGCGAAGAGATCTGCAGCACCAACTGGTCGGCCGCGCTCCAGGGCCTGGGCCGCACCGCCTTCGGCTTCCGCACCCAGTTCTTCCTCACCAACACGCCGGACCTCACCGGTGGCGGCAGCATCAACGTGCTCATCAACGGCACGCCGGCGCCTCCGTCGACGTACTCGTACGACGCGGCGTCGAACAGCATCCGGTTCCAGCCGAACACCACGCCGCAGCCGGGCCAGACGCTGACCGTCGACTACGCGACGACCTGCTTCTGAGTTCCACCTCGGCCCGTTGAGTCATCGGCTCCGGGCAACCGTGGCCGTGCAGGGTCGTGCCGAGCACGGAGCACGTCGCTCGCGCTGGCCGTCGGCTCCTGAGTTCGACCTGCGGTCCTCTCACGGCAAGCGCACCGGTGCAGGCCGACCGTCTTCCGTCTGGCGTGCAGGTGACAGCGCCGCGCGCACGTCACCAGCAGGTGCGCGCACGTCACCGCCCGAGCAGGCGCTTCCACCACGGTCTCGACGGCGCGAGGTTGACTCTCGGAGCTGGCCTGACCTGCGACGGCACGGGCTGCCGTGGCCTCGGCGGGGCCGCGACTGCGCCACGCACACCCGGGCCGTCGGGCTCCACCAGCTCGCCGTCCCACGCCTCGTCGTCGATTCGCACCGAGGCACAGACGCCCTCCCGAGCGAGCCGAAGCGCGGCAGCTTCATCGGTGACTCGCACCACCACCTGACGGCAGGTCGAACAGACCCGCTCCGTCGCCGAGTCGGTCTCCAGCATCTCGTCCCATGCTCTGGGGCACCGGAACGCCCAACGCACGCCGGAGCACCCCGCGATGTCGCGACCCACGAGGTAGCGGAACGTGGGACCCACCACCGACGAGAGCGCACGGAGCCGGCGCACGCCGTCGAGAAACTGCGTCGTGTCGACCTCACCGAAGCCCTGCAGCTCGAGCTCGAGCCGCACGTACTCTGCCTCGGCCACCGCGCCGACCTCTTCGAGCACGTCGCACAGCACCAGCCTCGTCGCCGCGGGGTCGTCGGCGCGAATGGCGTCGATGGCCGTCAGCACTCGTGGTGACGGCAACACCCGCGAGCGGGCGTCATCGACGCGAAAGAGCACCACCTCGAGCACGCCTCCGGGCGCGGTGACGAGAAACGGGACCGTGAGCGAGGCCGGTTCGCGCTCGTCGGGGACCTGGACCTGCACCCTCGCGTCGCCTCGGAGGAGCGCCACGTGGCCCACGCCGCGGGGACTGACGCTGGCGCCGAAGACCTCGAGGCCAAACCCCGAGAGCTCCACCGCGTCTCCGCTGGCAACCCGTACGTGCCAGCCCCGTGCGCCGCGCAGGCGAGCCATCATCACCAGCGGTCCCACCGGCATCGACCGAGTCTGCCATCAGTCAGGTGGTGCGTGCAGCGACGCGAGCGCTTGTCACCCAGCGCGACGTCGTCGCCGAAGAGCGCGCCCGGCGTGTCGTGCCCCGAGGCACCCCAGTCGCGCGCGAACTCGAGGTGCTGACGTTGATCGCGGCCCACCGGCACGAAGTCCCGCGTGTTTTCTGCCGCGAGCAACGACGACGGCGCCCGAGAGCGCTCAGGAATCTCGGTCGGCGCCCGCAACGACGCCTTGCTGGAGCTGGGGCTCCGTCTCGACCGCCGAGTCTGCGGCACCTTGCCTTCGGGCGGCTGCCAGCGGCCCATGCTGCGAAGCGCCGCGGTCCGAGCCGACTGGAAAACAGCGAAGTGCGCGAGGTGTCCTCAGCGCCACCTCACTGCTGCATCGGCTGCTCCTTGAGGGGCTCCGCGAGGCGGCACACCTTCCCGTCGGAGCCGTCTTCACACCGGAAGCCCTCGACGCAGTTCATGTCGCTCTCGCACGCCGGCAGACAGACGCGGCGCTTTCCCTCGGAGGAGCAGCGGTAGTCAGCCGGGCACGCCGCCATGTCGCAGACCCTCGTGCAGAGCTCGGCGCGGGAGCAGTAGCCCTCGGCCATGGCTCGACAGTCGGTGTGCTGGGCGCACCGGGTGCCCGTGGGTGGCTGCGGACACGCGAAGACCAGCGACGAGAGCAGGAGCAGCAGCACGCGCTTCATTCGGGAGGCCCCACGCTTCGGTTCCCCTTGAACGGCGAGGGCCCGTAGAGATCGTAGTCACAGCCGCCGTCCTGCAGCGGGCACGTGTCCTTCTGGCAGTAGCCACCCAGACAGACCAGCCGGCGCGTCTCGGGGCAGTACCCTTCGTCCATCACCTCGGTGTACGTGCCGCCGTCGGGCAGGCGCATGTATGGCACCGCGTCACTGCGGCACCCCTGCTCGACCTTCACCCAGCAGTCACTCGTCTGCTCGCAGGTGCGCGTGCAGACCTCGGCCAGCGGGCAGTAGTAGCCAGACGGACAGTTCTGTTTGCGGGGCTCGCATGGGCCGCCGGCAGGCGCCGGGCACGAGCCCTGGCCCAGCGGCGTCGCGCACGAGATGAACGCGAACACGCACCACCAGAATGCGCGCTGTGGAGTCGACCTCACCGGCTCGAGCCTGGGAGCGATTGGTCGCTCCCGCAATTGTTCGTCAGAGGCACGCCACGCGGTAGCTGATCGACAGCGTCTTGCCGGGCTCGGGCACGTAGAGCGGCTCGAAGATGACGGCGTTGATGGCCGAGTCGTAGCGCCACACGCGCGCGCCACGGGCGTCTTGCTGCGGCAGCGCCTGGCCGTCGATGGCGACGTCGACCATGTTCCCGGCCGACGGCGTGCCGTTGAGGAAGAACGTCGTGCGGAAGCCGAACGCGCCCTTGCCGATGTTCTCGAGCGCGGTCGCCCAGTTCGGCGTGCAGATCTCTTCGCGCAGACCGTTGGTGCTCGTCACGAGGGTGTTGTGGCGGCCGTCGTCCTGGCCTTCGACGGAGCACGGCGACGGGAACGGCGTGAACGGGCCGATGACGTTGTACGAGAACATGTTCGGGCGCTGCACGCCTTTGATGTTCAGCATCTGGTTCAAATAGAAGCTCATCGGCTGGTTGGCCTGCTCGAGCGCGTCGGTCACACACACCACGGCCAGCACGGCGTCGGGGCGAATGAAGCCGGCGTTCTTCGCAGGGTCGGTAATCTTCGGCGCCGTCAGCGCACGCACCGCGGGCACCACACACGTCTCGGAGCCCGAGCCGTTGGTGCCGAGCGCCACGAGGCTCCCGAACGCGGTCTCGATGTTGGCGGTCGTCGGCGTGATGATGCGGTCGCCCGTCCCGCCAGCACAGCCTGTGCCCGTGACGCCACCCACCCTGCAGAGGTCACCCGTCTCGCAGTTGGGGCACGACGTGTCGTCGTCAGCGTCGGTCGACGTCACGCCAATCTGGAAGTCGACCTGGCTCGTGGTGGCGTACTTGATGAAGTTGTTGAAGTTCTGCGCGAGCGCCGTCTGCTCCTCGAACATCGAGCACGAGTTGTCGATGACCAGCAGGATGTCGGCCTTGGGCCGCGAGTCCTGGCGGAACGTGTCGGTGTTGAAGCCCATGGTGTCGCCACGGCCGGTCAAGGTCACCACGTAGTCGACCTGCTGACCGCCCTGGACCACCTGGATGCGGTACGCGCCCGAGTCGGTGCCGACGTTGAGGGGCCGGTACTTGAGCTGGAACGAGATGGGCGCTCCGCCCTGGTTGAGACAGGGGCCTGAGCTCCCGCCGACGGTGCAGGTCGGCAGCGACGCCGTCGCCGGCTGGTTGACGACGTTGAACTCCTGACACGCCGTGGAGCCCGCGCAGTTCATCGTCATCGGCATCGCCGTGTCACCCGAGGCGATGAGCGACGCGCCGACCCAGCGCACCGGCTGCGGGCACGCGTTGTAGACGGTGAAGGTGCGGTCGGGCGAGTTGCAGCCCTGCTGCACGGTGCCGAAGTCGAGCGTGTTGGGCGAGATGACGAGGCAGCTCGGCGCCAGCGTCGCGGTCAGCTGCACCACCGGCTGCGAGCGGCCGGGCGTCGGGTCCGAGATGGAGAACGTCACCGAGCCGTTCACCGTGGTCGGCGTGTTGGGCAACGCGCCCTGCGGCCACGCGCGCGTCTGCACCGTCATGCACTCCTGCGGCGCGAGCTCGCGCTCCTGCAGCGCACCGGCCGGCAGCGAGAACATCGCGTCGGAGCCCGTGCCCAGGTCGAGGTTGGTGACGAGGCAGATGTCACCGGTCGCGGTCGCCGGCGCGATGTTGCAGACCTGGAACGTCAGGTCTTTCGTCGAGGGCGGCGTGACGACACCGAAGTTCAGGCTCAGCGGCGTGACGGTGTAGTTGCAGGGCGGCAGCGTGACCGGGCGCGCCGTCACCGTCAGGCGAACCTCGGGCTCGTCGGGGTCGTTCGAGAAGAAGGTGATCTCCCACTCCTTGTTGCCCGACGCGCCGACCGTGGTGTTCGCTGGCGCGATACGAATCGGAATGTCGAGCGTCGCCGCGGCGCCAGAGGCCTCGATGCCGACGGCCGGGTTGTACGAGCCAGGGCCCGTCGCCGGCAGGTCGTCGGTGCAGGCGTTCGTCATGGTGTCGAAGCGGCCGACGCAGATCTCCGAGAGCGACGACTCGGCGTTCTTCGCAGTCACCGTCCAGTAGGGCCGGCCAGCGCCCATCGCGCCGAGCTTCAGGTTGGCGCGCGGGTCGGCGGGCGTGGGGCGCGTGCCGACGTTGCGGAGTGTCACGCGGCGGGTCGCCGACGAGGTGTTGCCCGAGAAGTACGCGATACGGCCGAAGTTGAGCGTGTTGGCCGGCTGAACGTCGATATCGGGGCCGCCACCGATGCCCCGGAGCGGAATGGTGAAGCTGGGCTGGTTCCGCGCGTCGGTCGAGCCGCTGAACGTGCCCTGACGTGCGCCGAGCAGCACGGGGCGGAAGCTCAGGGTCGCCTTGGCGGTGCCGGGGACGATGGCGTTGGTCGCAGCGTTGCGGCTCGCCGCGGGAATCGTCAGCTTCGTGAGGTCACCCATGTTGGCCGCGGTGACGCGGTAGATGTTGCTGGGGTTCGCACCCTCACGCGTCGTCATGGCGCTCAGCTCGATGGCCTTGAAGCTCTGGTTGCTGAAGGTGACGTCGCCCGTGACGGTGAGGCTGGGCTGCACGTAGCCAAAGTCGAGCGTCGTCGGCGTCCACGAGAGCACGTTGGCGACGCCGCTCCCGACGAGGCGCACGTTCACCTCGGGGCAACCGTCAGCCGGCAGAATCTTGATGGTGGCGAAGTAGTCGCGGCTCTCGGTCGGCGCGAACTGGAAGGTGACGTTCTTGTCGCGCATCGGCGCGAGCGAGAACTCGCCGCGCGGCGAGTCTGACGAGAGCGAGAACACCATGTCGGCCGAGGTGACGTCGCCGACGCGCGGGAACGACTCGGTCGCGCGGCGGTTCTTGAGGGCCTCGACGATGGTGAAGGTGTCTCCAGTGGCGACCGCGCCGAAGTCGATACGCGCCGGGAAGTCACACTCGCCGCGGAGCGCGAGGCCCTTGAGGGTCAGGAGCGTCGGCGCTGCCATCGGGTCGGCGTTCGGCATGGTGAGCTTCAGCTTCACCTCGTGCGCGACCGTCACCTGGGCGGGGTCTTCGGGCGGGTGGAAGAAGAACGTCAGCTCGGCCGTCTCGCCGATCGCCACGTCGATGGGCTCGAACTCGATGCCGAACACGGGGTCGGGCTCGACCACCGTCGTGCCCAGCTTCACGGCGGGACCGGTCCCGTCCTTCGCGAAGCCCTCGAGGCGGAGCGGCGCGCGGCCGACGTTGCGCAACGTGATGACCTGGGTGACCTTCTTGGTCATCGGCACCGTGCCGAAGTCGACCTCGGTCGTCGCGACGTTGGCGCCGTCTTTCTCGATGAGGAGCACCGGCTCGCCAAAGACCGAATCGCGTTTCATTTCCCGGCAGCCTTCGCAGCCAACCATGGCAACGGCGAGGCTCGCAGCGAGCGTGAGTTTCAGAAGGGAGTTCATCGAGGTTCCGGGGGAAGGGGCGAGAGGGCGGCCTGAACCCGCAATTGATACGGGGTGTGCACTCCCCGTCAACCCTTCCGCCACGAGAAAGGAACAGCCGGGAGACAGGCGCTCGCAGAAGGTCTCGAACGGCTCCTGCCGCGTGGTACATCGGCCCCGATTTCTCAGCCGTTTACAGGAGCGTGCATGCCGCTGCAGGACCTCAACGTGAAGAAGGCGCAGAAGCTGCTCTCGCGCATCATGGAGTTCGAGCTCGCAGGGGTCGTCCGCTACACGCACTACTCCCTGATGGTCGCGGGGCCGAACCGCATTCCGATCGTCGCGTTCATGAAGGCGCAGGCGAGCGAGTCGCTGCTCCACGCGCAGCAGGCTGGCGAAATCCTCACCGGCCTTGGTGGGCACCCCACGCTCACCATCGCGCAGATTCCCGAGTCGTATCAGCACTCGGTGAAGGACATTCTCGAAGAGTCACTGGCGCACGAGCGCAGCGCGCTGACGCTCTACAAGGAGTTCCTCGACGTGGTGGAAGACCGCAGCGTCTACCTCGAGGAGTTCGCGCGCACGCAGATCGCCCAGGAAGAGATGCACGGCCTCGAGGTGCGAAAGATGCTCCGCGACGTCGCCGTGACGGCGCCCGACTTCGACCTCGGCCACCACGACCACGACGGGAAGTCGGAGAAGAAGAAGGACAAGAAGAAGAAGGACAAGAAGCGCAAGGCGTAGCGAGGCGTGCCCATGCTCGTGTCCGAGTTGATGTCGAACGACGTGCTGACGATTCGCGCCGACGCGCCGCTGACGCAGGCTGCAGCCGAGATGCGCCTGGGCCGCGTTCGGCACCTGCCCGTGGTGGACTCGAAGGGCAAGCTGGTCGGCCTGCTCTCGCACCTCGACGTGATGAAGACGCTGCTGCGGGGCAAGGGCACGCAGGTCGCCGATGGAATGTCGGTGCGCCTGGTGACGGTTCGCGAAGACGCGCAGGCCGCAGACGCCGCGAAGCTGATGCGCTCCCGGAAGGTCGGCAGCCTGCCGGTCATCGACGAGAAGGGCCGCCTGGTGGGCCTGCTGACCGAGGCTGACTTCGTCGATCTGGCGGAGCAGGCGCTGCGCGGGAAGCCGCTCGGCCGTCGCGGCTGAGCCGTCTTCCGCAACTTCCCCGCGCGCACCGGGTTGGGAGCGCATGCGCTCGATCGCCACGCTGTTGCTCGTTCTCTCCATCGGTTGCGGAGTCCCACCCGCGCCCACCCCGGCCCCTTCCCCAGAAGCACCAAA
>JAUXRI010000027.1 GCA_030681895.1 Myxococcales bacterium
GCGAGACGAGGTGACCCGCCTGCCGAGCGTCGGCCGCGTCGACCTGCACGGCGTGGTGCCCGAGCGCGTGTCGCTGTTCTTCTCGCAGGAGCGTCTCTCGGCGCTCGGCGTCAACCCGCGACAGGTCGCCCAGGCCCTCAAGAGCCGGAACGCCGCGCTGCCCGGCGGCACGTTGAACACGGGGCAACAGCTGCTGCTCGTCGACCCCCGCGCGACGCTCGACGACGCGCGTGAAGTGCTCGACACCGTGGTCGCCAACACCGCCGACGGCAAGCCGGTGTACGCGCGCGACGTCGTCGAGGTGCGGCGCACGTACGACCCCTCCTCCGACACGAGCTGGCTGGCGTGGCGCGGGCCGAAGGGAGACTGGCGTCGCACGCGGTCCATCGCGGTGGCGGTGCAGGCGAGGTCAGGCGTGCAGGTGACGAAGCTGGGGGACGAGCTCACGGCGTCGCTGGTGGCGCTCCGCGGCCGCATTCCCGCCGATCTCGAAATCGTCCGCACCGCCGACCAGCCCGAGCTGGTGCACGACAAGATTTCGGAGTTCATGCGCAGCCTGCTCGAGGCGGTGGCCATCGTCATCGCCGTCGCGCTCATCTTCATGGAGCGGCGCAGCGCGCTGCTGGTGGCCGCTTCGATTCCCCTCACGCTCGCGATGACGTTCGGCATGATGCGGCTGCTGGGCATCGACCTGCAGCAGGTGTCGATCGCCTCGCTCATCATCGCGCTGGGCCTGCTCGTCGACGACCCGGTGGTGGCCAGCGACGCCATCAACCGGGAAATCGCCGCCGGGGTGCCGCGCATTCAGGCCGCCTGGCAGGGCCCGACGAAGCTGGCGAAGGCCATCTTCTTCGCGACGCTGACCAACGTCGTCGCGTTTGCGCCGCTGCTGCTCATCGAGGGCAGCATGGGCGAGTTCATCTTCTCGCTGCCGGTGGTGGTGACGGTCGCGCTCTTCTCGAGCCGCATCGTGTCGATGACGTTCATGCCGCTGCTCGGCCGCTACCTGCTGCGCGGGCAGAAGGGCTACGAGGCTGCGCTCGAGGGCAGCGGGCGCACCGCAACGCTCGCCCGAAAGTACAACGCCCTCACCACGTGGATGCTCGACCACAAGCTGGTCACCTCGCTGGGGTTCCTCGTGTTCCTCATCGTGGGCCTCACGCCGGTGGTGAAGGTGAAGACGCACTTCTTCCCCGAAGAGCCCATCAACCGCTTCTACGTGCACGTGCGGTTGCCCGAGGGCTCCGACGTGCGGGCCACGCAACGGCTGGCCGACGAGGCTCGGGCGCTGCTGATTTCGGGAGAAGGAGACGAGCTGGAGCGCATCACGATGTTCGTCGGCGACGGTGGGCCGCGCTGGTGGAGCAACGTCGCTCCCGAGCCGCGCAACCCCGCCTACGCGCTGCTGCTGGTGCACACCCGCAACGAGTTCAAGACGCGCGAGGTGCTGCGCCGCTCGCAAGACCTGCTGACGCGCTCGCTCCCCGGCGCGCGGTTCGAGGCGTTCTCCTTGTCGTCGGGAGCGCCGGCGACCATCCCCGTCGAGGTGCGGCTCAGCGGGCCCGACGTGGCGACGCTGCGCAGGCTGGGCGAGCAGGTGCGTGGGGTGTTGCGCAAAATCCCCGCGACGGCCGACGTGACGGACGACTGGGGCGCCGAGGCGCCGAGCCTGCGGGTGACGGTCGACGACGTGCGGGCCAACCGCGCCGGCGTGACGAGAGAAGACGTCGCGTCAGCGTCGGCCCTGGCGCTGTCGGGCCAGGCGGTGACGCAGCTGCGCGACGGTGAGCGCCTCATCGACGTGCACCTGCGCCTGCGCCCCAGCGAGCGCACCACCGCGTCGAGCCTGCGCGAGCTGACGGTGTGGAGTTCGCGCACCAACCGCCCCGTGCCCCTCGAGCAGGTGGCCACCGTCTCGCTCGAGCACCGCGCACAGAAGCTCGTCCGCTATCGGCAGGAGCGCACGTTGACCGTCGGCGCGCTCCCTCGGCCGGGCGAGCTGCCGTCGGCGCTCTTCAACGA
>JAUXRI010000042.1 GCA_030681895.1 Myxococcales bacterium
AGCGCGCGCGCCGGCTCGAGCGTGTCTTCGGGAGCGATCTTGAGCGTGCCGGTCAGCGCCCGCAGGCCACGCGTCGCCGTCCACTCGAGCAGGTCTTTCCCATGAGAGCGGGCGAGCTCGCCCAGCAGGGCGTCGACGCGCTGCTCCTCCCAGCTCACGAGATAGAGGAGCGGGTAGCGGGCACGGATGAGCGTGTCGAGGTCGCGAAGAAAACGCGGGCGCTCTGGCGAGCTGGCAGCCATGACGAGAGCCTATGCGGCTTTCATCGCCGGGCCCCGGTGCGTTTGGGCCATCGCCAGTTCCAACGTCACGAAGAGGAGAGTTTTGACCGGAGAAGCACAGCAGGACGCCGAGAAATCCCCCACACCCTGCGCCGCGACAAGCGGGCATGTGCTTCACCGATGCATGGCTGTATCTCCCAGGATCAGCGGGCTGTCAAAAAACGGTTCAGCGACACTCCGGTGCCCTTGACGTCACGCGTCAGCCTTCGCGGCATTGGACCATCGGGTGGACAGTTCGTCTGATGTGCGTGCACTGGCCCATCGTCCTCCCGCGCTGCAGTGTGTTGCTCAGGAGGCAGTCATGACCCGTCGAGACGTTCGCCGCATCGTTCAGTCCCACCGCCAGCGTGAAGGCGCCGGCTTCATCGTTCGCAGGCCGGTGCCCACCGCGGGGCTCGAGCAGGTCGACCCGTTCCTCATGCTCGATGAGATGGGGCCGATCACCTACGCGCCAGGCGAGGCGGTCGGCGCGCCCGATCATCCCCACCGCGGCTTCGAGACCGTCACCTACGTCCTCGCCGGCGAGGCGCAGCATGAAGACTCGGCGGGCCATCGAGGCACCATCGGGCCGGGCGACGTGCAGTGGATGACGGCTGGCGCAGGCATCGTGCACTCCGAGGAGCCGTCGGACTCGATGAAGCGCGACGGCGGCACCATGCATGGCTTTCAGCTCTGGGTGAATCTGCCGAAGGCCGACAAGTTCATGGCGCCCCGCTACCAGGAGCTCAAGGCCGCGCAGATTCCGGTGGCGCGTTCTCCCGATGGCCTGGCCACGGTTCGGGTGATCGCGGGAAAGGCGCTCGGAGTCTCGGCCCGCATCGAGACCCGCACGCCGATCGCCTACCAGCACTGGACCCTCGAGGCCGGCGCGAAGGTCGACCAGCGCGTCGACCCCACGTTCGAGGGCTTCGTCTACGTCTTCTCCGGGGTGGCCCTCATCTCGGGTCGCGAGGTGCGTGAAGGGCAGATGGCGATTCTCGGTGACGGCGAACACGTCGAGCTCGCCACATCGGAGCACGCAGAGCTGCTGCTGCTCGCGGGCCGGCCTCTTCGGGAGCCGCTCGCGCGCTACGGGCCGTTCGTCATGAACACCCAGCAGGAACTCGTCGAAGCCGTGCAGGACTTTCAGGCAGGTCGGCTGGGTCAGATCGTCCGCGCGCCGATGCCCTGAGTGTTCTGGTTTTTGGATGAAGGACTTCGAAATCTGGGAGCTCTGCGTTTTCTGGATGAGGGGCTTTCAACGGGCAGTAGGGTCCGCCGCCGATGGCCATCCAACGAGAACGCGACGCGGTCTCCCCCTCGCTCTCGGTGCTCACCGACGAGTGGAAGGGCATGGGGAAGACGTGGGTCGCCGGGTGGAAAGAGGTCTTCACCGGCAAGTCGGTGGTGGCTGATGCGCTGTCGGCGCTGACCGTCGGCGCTGTCGCCCTCCCGCTCAACCTCGCCCTCGCCATCGCTTCGGGGCTGCCCGCGAGCGCAGGCCTCGTGGCCGGCGCCCTCGGAGGCATCGTCGCGGCGGCGTTCGGTGGCGCGGTGCTCCAGGTCACGGGCCCCGCGGCCGCGCTCCAGGTGCTCGTGCTCGCCGTATCGGTGCGGTTCGGCGTGGCGGGCGTCGCCGCGGCCACCGTGATGATCGGCGTGATGCAGTTGCTGATGGCGTTCTCGCGAGCGGGCCGGCTCGCCCGCTACGTGCCCGAGAGCGTGCTCGCCGGCTTCACGACGGGCGTGGGGCTGAAGCTGCTCGACGCGCAGATCCCCGAACTGCTGGGCTTCGACTACCGGGTCTCGGAACTCGCGGCGATGATGCACCGCCCCGAGTGGCTCAAAGAGGTTCAGTGGCTCTCGGCCGTGTCGGGCATTCTGGTGGCGCTCTTCGTGGTGGGCACGCGGCAGTTCAAGCGTTTCCCCGGCGCGCTGGTCGCCATCGCCGGCGTCACCTTCGTCTCGAACTACCTCGACTGGGACATCGCGCGGGTGGGCTCGGTGCCCAACACGCTCCCCAGCCTGATGCTGCCGGTGCTGCACGACGACCAGTGGCTCGACCTCTTCATCGCCACGTTGCCGCTGGGCCTCCTCGCGGCCGTCGAGTCGCTGCTGTCGGCCAGCGCCATCGACCGCATGACGCCCGAGCGCCCGAAGCACAACCCTTCGCTCGAGCTCTTCGGCCAGGGCCTCGCGAACACCCTGGTGGGCCTCTTCCAGGGCATGCCGGTGTCAGGCGTGGTGGTTCGTTCAGGCGTCAACGTGCAGGCCGGCGGTCGCACGAGGCTCGCGGCGCTGCTGCACGGCGTCGCGCTCGGCGTGGCGGTGTTGACGCTGAGCTCGGAGATCGCCCGCACGCCGCTGGCTGCGCTCGCCGGGTTGCTCTGCGTCGTCGGCGTGCGGCTCATCGAGGTCGGCACGCTCCTCAAGCTGGTGCGCGAAGAGAAGCTCGAGGCCGTCGCGTTCCTGCTCAGCGCCGCTGGCACCGTGACGGGGCACCTGATGCTCGGACTCGCCGCGGGCCTCGCGGTGCACGCGGTGTCGCGGTTCCTGCACCGCGCCAGCCCCGCCGACCTCGAGAAGGCGCTCATCGAGGCCGAGCTGAAGCCCGGCATTCGGGCCGTCGTGAAGAAAGAAGACGCAGGCGCGCGCCGGCCCCACGCCGACGCCCCAGCCTCGGCCGCTGGTTGGCTCGCGCACGTCAGGCACCGCCCCCTCATCCCCGCCACCGCGTACGTCCACCCGCAGGCGTCGGTCATCGGTCAGGTGGTGCTCGGCGACAACGTTCACATCGCTGCGGGCTCGTCGGTGCGTGCCGACGAAGGCACGCCGTTCTTCATCGGTGACAACACCAACCTGCAAGACGGCGTCGTGCTGCACGCCCTCAAAGAGAAGCACGTGCTGGTCGGCGAGGAGCGCTGGGCGATCTTCGTGGGGCGCAACGTCTCCATCGCCCACGACGCGCTCGTTCACGGCCCCTGCTACGTCGGCGACGACACCTTCATCGGCTTCAAGGCCGTGGTGCACGACGCGGTGGTGGGCAGCCGCTGCTTCATCGGCATCGGCGCCGTGGTGGTGGGCGTGACGGTGCCCGACGAGCGCTTCGTGCCGCACGGCTCGATCATCGACTCGATGGACAAGGTCGACGCGCTCCCGATGGTGAGCGACGCCCAACACCACTTCAACGCAGACGTCGTCGACGTGAACCGCGGGCTGGCCGCGGCGTACCGGGCGGCGGTCTCGAGCGGCAAGAAGCTACCCCCCACCATGGCTGGCCCACGCCACGCGTGGGACGAAGGCTGGACTGTCGCCTCTGGCGAACGGTTCTGAGGTTCGAAGGAGAAGATGCACATGTTCGTCATCACCGGTTTCGTCGTCGGCGTCGTCCTGGCGGTGCTCTGGGGCCTTCGCAGCTCGGGCGTGCGCGTGCCCGAAGGACACCTCGGGGTCATCACGCGGTTTGGCGCCGCGGAGCGCGACGCCAGCGGCAACCTGACGCCCCGCGCGCCAGGCCTGCACTTCAAGTGGCCGTGGGAGCGCGTGGTGCTGGTCTCGATGATGGAGCAGAAGATCGAGCTCGCCGGTGAAGGCGCGATTCGAACCATGGCGGCCGACGGCACCTCGCTGCGCCTCGATGCGGCGCTCCGCTACCAGCCCAACAAGGCGATGCTCGACCAGTTCCTCTTCGGCCTCAAACGGCCCGTCGAGCACGTCTCGACGCTCTTCACGTGCCTGCTGCGCAACGAGTTGGCGAACGTGCAGTCGAGCCCCAGCCCGGTCGCCCATTCGCAGTCGGTTGCCGAGGCCTTGCCGCAAGAGGCGGGCAGCTACGCCCTCATTCGCCGGGAGCGCGGGCTGCTCTCGACCCGCATCGCCGACTTCTGCCGCGCGCGCATCGGGAGTGAACATGGCATCGACTTCAACGCCGTCGATCTCACCGACATCCTCCCGCCTGACGAGCTGCGAGACGCCCTCAACGCGGTGATGCAGGCCCGCTCCAGCGCCGAGGCTCACCACTACCGCGCCGAGAGCGAGTGCCGGCAGCAGGTGCTCGAGGCGCGCCAGGGCGTAGCCATCGCGACCGCGCGCGCGCAGGCCTCGGCTCAGGAGCTGCGAACCCTGGCGCAGGCGCTGGCCGAGCTCGCGAAGAAGCAGGTGCTCGGTGACTACGTGCGCCGCCGCAAGGCCGAGGTGCTGGCCGAGTCGCGCCTGCTCTACGTGAACGAGCGCAGCGAGGGTGCGCGATGACCCCGCGCGACTGGGCGTTGGTGCTCGGCGGAGTGGTTGCCGGCTTCGCGGCGATCAGCGCGGTGGCGATGCTCTTCAGAGCCGCGACCGTCAGCGTCGACGATCAACACGTGGCGCTGGTGACGGTGTTCGGGCGCTTCACCCAAAAGCTCAGCCGGCCCGGGCTGCACGTAATTCCCGCCAAGGTGTTCCCCTGGGTGCAGGTGCGGCACGTCTCGAAGGCGCGCGACTTTCGCTCGTACAAGGGCATTCACGTCAACGACGCGCGCGGCACCACCATGCTCGTCGACCTCTGGGTCGAGCTGCACATCGTCGACTCGATGAAGTCGACCTTCGCCGTCACCGACTGGGACACCGCGCTCAAGAGCGTCGTCGCCCACGCCTCCATTTCGATCCTCGGCAAGAGCGACTTCCAGCAGGTGCTGCAGGACCGGCAGGAGCTCGGTGAAGTGCTGCGCGCCGACATCGCCCGCGAGGCCGAGCGCTGGGGGTTGTCGATCGACAGCGCCTTCATTCAGCAGATCGAGCTGCTTCCCGAGGTCGCGAACGAGCTGTCGAACACCATCGCGGCGAGGCTCGAACGCGCGACCGCCGAGATCGAG
>JAUXRI010000047.1 GCA_030681895.1 Myxococcales bacterium
CGCCGTAGCGTTGGTACTCGTCGATCATCGGACGAATCATCTGCGAGTGACAGACGTAGCAACCCTCGCGCGTGTAGAGGTCGCGCCCCTGGAGCTCGAGTGCGGTGCACGGCGGCGCGCTCGGCTGGAACGGCCTGATGGCGGCCGGCATGTTCTACTGGCTCGTCCCGAGGATGTACGGCACCCAGCTGCACTCGAAGAAGGCGGCCGACGCCCACTTCTGGATCGCCACCATCGGCATCGTTCTCTACATGGTGTCGATGTGGATCTCTGGCGTGAACCAGGGCCTCATGTGGCAGGCGCGCGGCGCCGACGGCACGCTCACCTACCCGAGCTTCGTCGAGACGCTCATCGCGATTCGCCCGATGTACATGGTGCGCTTCGCAGGCGGCACGCTCTACCTCGTCGGGTTCTGCTTGATGATCTGGAACCTGATCAAGACGATGGCTGGGAAGACCGCCGTCGTGGCGAGCACCGAGGTCGTGGTGGCTGACGCAGAGAAGGCTGACCCCGAGGCGGGCACGCTCGCCGACGTCATCACTGGCCGGCCGCTGTGGTTCAGCATCGTGGGCTTCGGCGCAGCGGTGGTCTTCACCTTCGTCTCGCTGGTGCCGGCCATCATTCTTGCCATCGCCGTCCTGGTGATCGGCGAGGTGGCGTACGTCGTCAACAAGAAGGAGCGCGCCGCAGGGAAGGCGTCCTGGTTCGGCATCATCGAGCGCCGGCCCATGGCCTTCACCGTGCTCGTCTTGTTGTCGGTCCTCGTCGGTGGCGTCGCCGAGCTGATGCCGACGATCTTCCTGAAGCAGGCCGTGCCGGCCACAGGGAGCGCGCAGAAGCCGTACACCGCACTCGAGCTCCAGGGGCGCGACCTCTACACGCGCGAGGGTTGCTACGTCTGTCACTCGCAGATGATTCGTCCGATGATCGACGAGTACCAACGCTACGGCGAAGCCTCTCGCGCCGAAGAGTTCATCTACGATCACCCCTTCCAGTGGGGCTCCAAGCGCACGGGGCCGGACCTGCACCGCATCGGCGGCAAGTACCCGAACCTCTGGCACTACACCCACCTGATGGATCCACGCGCGACCAGCGCGGGCTCGAACATGCCCTCGTACAACTGGCTCGCCGACGCGAAGATCGACCAGGAGCTGGGCGGGAAGAAGCTCGACCTGATGACGACGCTCGGCGTGCCGTACACGCCCGAGCAGATCGCCAACGCGAAGGCCGACCAGCAGCTCCAGGGTGAGGCGATCGCGAAGGATCTCGCGTCGCAGAGCGTCACCGTCACGGCCGACAGCGAGATGGTCGCGATGATCGCGTACCTGCAGCGCCTCGGCCGCGATCAGGGCGTGCGGTACGGCGTCGAGCCGGCGAAGACGACCGAGGTCGTTCCGCCCGCGCCACCGCCTTCGCCTGAAGCAGCGCCCGCCGCGGCGCCAGAGGCGGCACCACCAGCGCCCACCGAGGCTCCGGCGGCGGATCCTGCGGCACCTGCCAACGGCGGAGGTCGCTGACCCATGTACAAGCAATTTTTCGCCAACATGGAGTCGACGACGCTGCCGCTGGTCGCGTTCGCCATCTTCTTCGGTGCGTTCCTGCTGATGCTCGCGCGCACCTTCCTGTTCAAGCGCAAGGGCGACTTCGACACGCTCGCGGCGCTGCCTCTCAACGATGAGTCGAAGGAGGCGAAGTCGTGAGCTCCGACAACAACAACCTGCGGAAGTACGACGACATCCTCGAAGAGGACAACCACATGCCGAACTGGTGGTTGGTGATTCTCTTCGGGTCCATCGTGTTCGGCTTCGGGTACTGGCTCGTGTACCAGACGACCGAGACCCTCCCGAACCCGTCGGCCGTCTACAGAGCCGACGTCGACGCGCTGAAGAAGGCGCGCGCTGCCGCGAACCCCACGTCGGAAGAAGCGTTGGTGCTGTTGGCGGCCAGCCCAGAGGCCGTCGCCGAAGGCCAGAAGGTGTTCGCGAGCACGTGCGCGTCGTGCCACGGGCAGAACGCCGAAGGCCTCGTCGGCCCCAACCTCACCGACAAGTTCTGGATTCACGGAAACGCAGGGAAAACCATCCTCAAGGGCGTGTCCGAAGGCTTCCCAGAGAAGGGCATGCCGGCCTGGGGCCCGGTCATCGGCGACGCCAAGGCGCGCAACGTGACCGCCTACGTCCTGTCGCTCAAGGGCAAGAATCTTCCGGGCAAGGCCCCGCAGGGCGACCCGGTCGACTGACGTTCTGTCAGCATCGTCGGGCCTCGAGCGCACGAGGGGAGCGTTACTTATCTCCCCGTGCGCTCGTGGTGTTTGCAGCGCTGAATCCCGGTGTCACAACCGGGCATCTCATCGTCGTCCCCGCCTCGAGAAACGACCCCCGTCATGACGCCCGCCGAGCCCACCCCACCGAACGAGCCTCTGCTCCCGACGCACGCGGTGCCGCCGTCGACGCTGGGCACGATGAAGCACGACGGCACGCGCATCAAGATGCACCCCGCCGACGTGAAGGGGAAGTGGATGACCCGGCGCCGCGTGGTGTTCGCGGTGCTGATCGTCTTCTACATCGTGATGCCGCTCATTCAGATCGGCGGCAAACCAGCCATTCAGCTCGACGCTGGTGCGCGGCGCTTCTACCTGTTCGGCGCGACCTTCAACGCGCAGGACTTCTGGATGGTGCTGTTGCTGGTGCTGGGGTTCGCGTTCGGCCTGCTCGCGCTGACGGCGTGGCGCGGCCGGGTGTGGTGCGGCTGGGGCTGCCCGCAGACCGTCTTCCTCGAGGGCGTCTATCGGCCCATCGAGCACTTCTTCGAGGGCAGCCGTGAGCAGCGCATCAAGCTCGACGCCGCGCCGTGGACCGCGAAGAAGTTCGGGCTGCGCGCCGCGAAATACGCCGTCTACCTCTTCGTCTCCCTCAACATCGCCCAGGCCGCCGCCGCCATCTTCGTCGGCCCGCGTGAGCTGCTCTCGATGATCATGGAAGGCCCGAGCGCCCACCCGACGGCGTTCTTCCTCGTGATGGGCTTCACCGCCGTCCTGATGTTCAACTTCACCTGGTTCCGGGAGCAGTTCTGCGTGGTGCTGTGCCCGTACGGCCGGCTGCAGTCGGTGCTCCACGACAAGGACTCGATCACCGTCTCGTACGTCGAGAAGCGCGGCGAGCCGCGCGGCAAGGTGGCGAAGGCGCCTGCGGCCGCTCCGAAGGGCGACTGTGTCGATTGCAACCGCTGTGTCGTCGTCTGCCCGACCGGCATCGACATTCGCAACGGCCTGCAGATGGAGTGTCTGGCCTGCCTGCAGTGCGTCGATGCCTGTGACGACGTGATGCACAAACTCAAACGGCCGCCCGAGCTGATCGGCTTCGCCTCGCACAACGAGCTCATCGGCAACAAGCGCACGGTGATGCGCCCGCGCCTCGCTGTCTACGGGGCCCTCATGCTGCTCTCCCTCGGCACGCTGGGGTTCAGCCTCGCGACCCGCACGCCGTTCGAGTCGAACGTCATTCGCACCAAAGGCTCGAACCCGTTCGTGCTCGACGGCGACGCCATTCGAAACCCCTTCGAGATTCACCTGGTGAACAAGAACCCCGAGACCTCGAAGTTCCACCTGAGCATCTCGGCGCCAGTGCCCGTCGAGGTCGTGCTCGGCACGCCAGACGTCGAGCTCGCCTCGCTCGCCGACACCCGCGTCCCGGCGATGGTGACGATCAGGAAGGAGCACGTGAAGGGCCCGCTCCAGCTGACCATCGAGATCACCGACTCGCACTCGGGTGAGGTCAAGCGCCAGCCGCTCCAGTTCCTCTCTCCCATGAGCGTCGGCCGGTAGGCCTGGACGCGTGACGAGAGCCCGGCGGGAGAGGTAAGACTCCCGGCATGAAGGTTCAGCGCCCGAACGTTCCCCAGACGACGACGCCCACCACCAAAGCCGCGCCGACGCCCGCGCAGGTCTCGACGCCAGCCGTCGCGCAGACGCAGAAGGGGTGGGCCGCCCAGGGCGCGCAGGTGAAGAAGGTGGCCACGCCGCTGCCGACCGCGCCGCCGCCGTCCGGGTTTCGCTCCCCCGCCTTCGAGGCCCGCCTCGATGGAGAGACGAAGTCGCGCAACGTCGCCGGCAACTCCGTGTCGATGCTCTACGACGGCACGCAGTCGTTCGCCGAGCGCGAGAAGATGATCGGCGGCGCCAAGCACTCGGTGTGCTTCCAGACGTTCATCTTCAACTCCGACGAGACCGGCTGGAAGCTGGCGAAGCAGCTGGCCGCGAAGGCCAAAGACGGCGTGGAAGTGAGAGTCATCTACGACGCCGTCGGCTCGGGCCGCGCCGACCCCAAGATGTTCCAGATGATGAAGGACGCGGGCGTCGACGTGCGCGCGTACGGCGAGAAGTGGAAGGTGTGGGACATCAATGATCGCTGGCACGAGAAGAACCTGATCGTCGACGGGCAGCAGGCGGTGCTGGGCGGCATGAACATCGCCGACGAGTACGCGCTGGGTGGCTCGGGCAAGATGGTGCTCTCGCGCGGTGGCGGCAAAGAGGGCAAGGGCACCGAGGCGTGGCGCGACACCGACGTCAAGCTCGAGGGCCCAGCCGTTCGCGATTCGATGAACGCCTTCCTTCGCAACTGGAACGAGGTCGGCACGCCGATCTCGGACGCCGCGAAGGCCAAGCTCTACCCGCCGCTGGTCGCCAAAGACGGCGGGCCGTCGGTGCGGGTGGTGCAGCACAACCCCGAAGTGAAGGGCCTCGACGAGGCAGCCACCAAGCTCTACACGCGATCGATCGAGACGGCGCAGAAGAGCATCACCATCGAGAACGCGTACTTCCTGCCGCCGCCCGAGATCCGCAAGGCGCTGATCGCCGCGGCGAAGCGGGGCGTCGACATCAAGGTGATGACGAACAGCCGCGAGGCCAACGACATGGGCTTCGTGTCGGACGCGGCCCGGCATTTCTATGACGACATGATGAAGGCCGGCGTGAAGATCTACGAGAAGCACGGCGGCACGCTCCACTCGAAGACGGCCACCTTCGACGGTGAGTTCAGCATCATCGGCTCGGTGAACTTGAACGGCCGGTCGAAGAACACCGACGCCGAGATCGCGATGGCGGTGACCGACCCGAACACGGCGAAGTCGCTCGAGCAGCGGTTCGCCGGCGGCTTGTCAGAGACGAAACAAGTCACGATGGGCGAGCTGAAGAAGGAAAGCTGGTTCACCAACCTCAAGCAGTGGGCGCTCTCGACGGCGGCCTGGACGTTCTGATGACGACGGCCGCGCTGGACTCGGTGCTGGAGCAGGTGAGGGCGCTCGAGAACAAGGGCGATCTCGCAGGAGCGATCGGTGCGCTGCAGGCGGCTCCTGCGCCGATGCACGATCGTGGGCTGTGGCAGTACGCGCGGGGCGCGCTCGCGTTCAAGCAGGGCGATCTCACGACCGCGGTCGGGCACTTCGAGAAGGCGGTCGAGCTCGAGCCCGAGGTGTCGGAGTACCGCTCGAACCTGGGCGCTGCGCTGCTCGAGAAGGCGCGCGGAGGCGATGCAGCGGCCGCCGCGAAGGCGCTCGACGTGATGAAGGCCGCGATGCGCTGGGGCCCGACGTTGCCTGAGGTGCACTCGAACTACGGGCTCGCGTTGCTGGTGGCAGGCCGAAACGAAGAGGCGCTCAAGGTGTTCGACGACGCGCTGGCGATCGACCCGTCCCACGTCACCGCTCGCTACAACCGCGCCGCGGCGCTGAATGCGCTCGAACGGCACGACGAGGCACTCAAGGCGCTCGACGCGCTCCTGACGAAGGTCCCCACGCATGCGCAGGCGCTCGCGAGCAAGCAGCGCCTCCTCGAGCGACTCGGACGCACGTGAATTCCTTGCGTCATTCGGGGACTGCGCCCGCGACCACTCGTGGACCGCTCGTCGAGGCCTCGAACGTCAGGTGGGCGCCGTCACGCACGCGCGTGCTGCTCGCTGGCCTGGCGCTCCTGCTGGGCTGCGGTGCCTGCAAAAAAGACCCGCCGCCGGTGGACCCGAAGGTCGAGGCCGACGGGCACTACGTCGCCGCCACGTCGGCGTACCTCAAGGGTGACTTCAAAGAGGCGCACACCCACTTCGACGAGGTGCGCCGCCTCGCGCCCGACGACAAACGCCTGCCTGGTGCCGAGGGCGAGCTGCTCATGGCCGAGCAGCGCATCGACGAGGCGATCGTCCAGTTCGAGAAGTCGCTGACGACCGACCCGAAGCGCAGCACCACGTGGAGCCGGCTCGGCTTGCTGTACGCCATCAAGGAGCAGAAGGAGAAGTCGGCCGACGCGCTCGCCAAAGCCATCGAGCTCAACCCGAAGGACTTCAACGCGC
>JAUXRI010000061.1 GCA_030681895.1 Myxococcales bacterium
TCACGGATTCAGGTTGACCTTCGCCGACGCCGTTGAGCAGATCCAAATTTGCGACAGCAACCACTCGAAGCCACTGACGACCGAGACGTGGTCCCGGCTGAACGACAACATCCGAAGACCGCCAAATGACCTTGCTGACACAAATCAGGCGCTCGTTCCGATGGCTGCGGAGATGCCCTGCGGGCGACTGTGGTTCGCCCAGCCATCCGAGCCGCCCTTTAATCGCGCTCAGCAGCTCAGCCGACTTGAGCCTCTGCCGCAACGGCACCGCGAGGTGAAGCACCTACGACGTCAGCCAACTCAGTTCGCAACCAGTCGTACCAAGCCGACATGCCCGCGCCGGTATAGGCTGAAACCGGAAAGATTTTAAGGCGGGGATTGATCTGCCTTGCGTTCTCCATCATCAGCGGCAAGTCCACACGAAGATGCGGGAGCAGATCGATCTTGCTCAAAAGGAGAACATCGGCCACGCTGAACATGTGTGGATACTTCAGCGGCTTGTCTTCTCCTTCGGTGACCGAGGCGATGACGACCTTCTTCGCTTCTCCGAGGTCGAAGCCCGCCGGGCACACGAGGTTGCCGACGTTCTCGATGAACAGCGTGCCGCCCGCTGGAGCCGGCTGCTTCGCCAACGCGCGCATGATCATCTCGGCGTCGAGGTGGCAGCCCTTGCCGGTGTTCACCTGCACGGCCGGAACGCCCGTCGCACGAATGCGATCGGCGTCGAGCGTGGTCTGTTGATCGCCCTCGATGACTGCGAGGCGATCGCCACGGGTCTTGAGTTCCTGGAGCGTCCGCACGAGGAGCGTCGTCTTTCCACTGCCCGGGCTCGACATCAGGTTGACGACGAAGGTGCGCTCGCGTGCGAAGCGTTCGCGGTTGAGGTCTGCAGCGCGACCGTTCTTCGCCATGATGTCCTGCTCGACGGCGATGCGGCGCACCTCGGTCTCGTGAAGGGCAGGTGAGGCGCCGAGTTGGTGAGTCGTCAGCACGGTGTCGGTTGCGTGCGGGTGTCCAGCGTCGTGCGAGTGAGCGTGGCCGTCGTGGGAGTGCGCGCCGTGCGAGTGCTCGTGGGAGTGCGCGTGCCCGTCGTCGTGCTCGTGCGAGTGAGCATGTTCGCCGTCGTGTGAGTGCTCGTGCGAGTGCGAGTGAGCCTGTTCGTGATCGTGTGAATGCTCGTGCGAGTGAGGCAGCCCGTCACCGTGGGAGTGTTCGTGTGAGTGAGGCTGCCCGTCATCGTGGGAGTGCGCGTGCGAGTGAGGGTGCCCGTCTTCGTGTGAGTTCCCGTGCGAGTGATGTTGTCCGTCGTCGTGGGAGTGCGCGTGCGAGTGAGGATGCCCATCCTCGTGGGAGTGCGCGTGCATATGAGCGTGCCCATCGTCGTGCGAGTGAGCGTGTGCATCGTCGTGTGTGTGCGTACCGCCGGCGCCATGACGATGTCGAACGACCGTCCCATCGGCCTGGACATGAACGTGCTCACCGCCGCCTTCACCTTCCACGGTGACACTCGCCTTGTCCGCACAGCCGCACGTTCCACACATCACGACACCTCCAGCTCGGTGACCCGCAGTTCCTCACCGCCGGTGATCAGCAACTGACCGCTCCCGCACGACGGGCAGAGCGCCACGCGTGACTCGACCTGCACATCGCTGCCGCAGCCGGCGCAGAACGCGGACCCCGGCGTGCGCTCGATCTCCAGTCGCGCGCCTTCGGCGATGGTGCCTCGCGCCGCCGACTCGAAGCCGAACGACAACGCCTCGGGCTCGACGTTCGCGAGGGCTCCGATGCGCAGGAACACCGCCTTGACGCAGTCAGCGTGGTTCGCGCGCGCCTGGTCGCGGACGATCTCGACGATGCTCTGGGCCAGCGCGACCTCGTGCATGTGTCACGACTCCCTTGCGCGCACTGCGAACTCCACGCAGGGGTCCAATGTCGCGACTGCCCACCGGGCCCACCGTGTCGCCTCTTGCACGTCGGGTGCCGCCAACCCCACCAACGCCTCGCGAACTGGCCCCTCGGGGTGAAACGTCCACTCGGTTGGCGCCACGACCCGCCACCCAACGACTTGACGTTGCTCAACGTCGACCGCGTGGAGCACCGGCCCTCGGGAGGTGGGCGCAGTGCCAAACCCTCGACCGCTCTCACGTGCTTCCTGCCCCCGCGGTGAGGGGGGCTGCAGATTCTGCGCAGTTTGCCGGAGGGCCTCGAACTTCGCGCAAGTCTCGACGCTCCGGGCGACCAGCCGCGCGCCAACCCCATGGCCCATCGAGGCCACTGCGTGCCGAACCAGCGGGTCGTCAGCAGTCGAGACGAGTGGTCCCAGCTCCATCGGGCCCCGTCGTCCCTTCGGCGCTCGCTCGAAGCCCGGCACGTTCCACACTGCGTCCGCAACGAAGGCCGGGTCGAACGACTCGACGGGAGCGCTCGTCTGGCCCACCGCACGGAGCGACGTTTCGAAGCCGACGCGGAGGATCTCGGCCGCCGGGCCTGCGCCCGCGCTGAGCTGCTCCAGCGATTGAGCGCCAGACGCGAGGCCAGCCGCGCGCAGCTCTGCATCCACGGCGTCGAGTGCACGCTCCAGCGCGTCCACGTCTGGCGTCCGCTCCATCCCGCCCAGTCGCAGCCACGGGCCTTTGCCCATCACGGCCACGGTTGCCTCCGCGAGCCGCGCCCGCACGCGTCTGAGCGAGACGAGGTTGGGGGCGGCGCCGATGAGGTCTTGCCCGGTCACGAACCAGAACCACAGATGGTTCTGAAGCACCTCGGCCGCGACGACCGCCTCGCGCGCAGCCTCTTCCCGAGGGTCGACCTGCACACCGAGGGCGGCCTCGCACGCTCGCAGCCCCGCAACGGCCTGCGCCGACGAGCAGATGGAGGACATCAACGGGAGCAGCTTCAGCGCCTCGTCGACGCTGCGCCCTTCGAGGGCCCTCCACACGTGAAGCGGCCGTGACGAGGCGACGACGACGCGGGCGCAGCGCCCCGCCTCCAGCTCGAGCGTGACGTCGATGCGGCCCTCGGTCGTCACGAGCTCACCTGAGGGACAATGCGCGCCGGAACAACGCTCGGCGGCTCGGCGGTTCGGGATCTGGGGTCTTCGCAGCTGGTGCTGGTTCGGTCGTCGCGACGGGAGCTGGCGTGAAGAGCGCCTGCGCCGCGTCCCGTGCGGCCTCGAGCGCGTGGGGCATGTCGCGAAACTCGTTCATCGGAGAGAACAGCGAGCACGACTCCATCGGGCCGAGGCCGTCGAGGTGACTGGTGACGAACTCGAGGCGGCCGGCGGGGAACTCGCGAGGGACGCGGGTGCCCGGAGCGAGCTCGGGTGTGCCCGCAGGGGGAATGAAGATGACGTTCAGGAACCACGGCGTGATCACCAGGCCCGCGTGACCGCCGTTCCATTCCTGAAAGGCGAGCACCTCGATACCGAGCCTCGGGTTCACGATGGGCAGGCCCTCCATCCGCACCGCGACGGCCTCGTAGGCAGACCGGAGTCGTGCTGCGAGCGCTTCGACGGGATTGGCTGCCACGCGCTCGCTGGCCACGAGCCCCGCGAAGTACGCGTCGACCGGTTCACCGCGGGCCGACGCTTCGAGACCGGCGATGGCGTTCTCGATGTCCGCCGCCTCGTCTTCCTCGAGCACGCGCACCGCCGAGTTGATGTGCACGAGCACCGCAGTCCCGACCGGCACCTCGCCGACCAGCATCATGCTGACGGTGCGACGCTCGTCGCCGCGTTCCACCACCGCGCTGTACTCGTTGCCCGAGACCACGCGCATCGGGAGCCCAAGACACATGACGTCACGCTCCCTGGAGAGAACAACCGAGGTGCGGCCGAGGCAGTGCACTTGATGTGCCGCAACGCTTCGGCCCGCCGTCCCTCAGGGCTGCCGCGACAGCGACTACCGGCGTGCGCAATTCGTGCGCGCGTCACCCCCAACCGTCTTCGATGGTGGCTGGTCGATTCACTGAGATCGAGTTCGCCATCTGTCGGCCGATTGAGGGTCCGCGGTTGAACGCCGCCGTGGGCTATCGTTGGTGCATGAAATCGCTCCGAGCACTGCTGGTCTCGATGACCATCGGGATGGTGGCATCGGCGGACGACGGTGGCGTGCCCGTGGTGCCAAACCCCTCCTGGAGTGTGATTGGCGACATGGCGAGGAGCGGCTATCGCCCCGGGCCGCGAACGACCATCCAGTCGGTCGACGCTCCGAGTGAGTTCCTCGTCCACCGTCTCGTGATGCGTCACTTCGGAGAGCTTGAAGGCTGCTGGAACGGGCTCACCTCCGCCCAGCGGCCAAAGTCCGTGGAGGCGAAGCTCAAGTTGACGGCCGGTAAGGATTACAAGGTCACCGCGACGCTGACGCCTCGAGGCCCGCTGAGCGCTTGCGTGCAGGAATGGGTCAGCACGTGGCGGCTCACCGAGCCGACGCCGGAGGGCAGCACCGGGACTGTCACCATCCTGTTCAGCCTCAAGTGAGGCTGCGGTGGCACGCAGCTCGTCGACGGTCCGCGTTCAGCATTCGCCGATTCCGTGAAGTGGTCTGACCAGAGAGACGCGCGCGTGGACTCCACCCTCGTTCTCGCGAAGTGAGAGTCGACGCCGGTCCCTCTGCAGAGCCGTGAAAGAGCGCTCCGGCGTGACCCTTGCTCTTCGTCACCAACGGGAGGGCATTCACATGCTCGCGAGGGTTCGGTCAGGGGCGTTGGTCGGCATCGAGGCCGTGGTCGTCGAGGTCGAGGTCGACATGGCGCTCGGCCTGCCGTTCTTCAACGTCGTCGGCTTGCCGGACGGCGCGGTGAAAGAGAGCAAGGTGCGCGTGGTGTCGGCGCTGAAGAACTGCGGCTTCGTGCTGCCGCAGAAGCGCATCACGGTGAACCTGGCTCCGGCTGACTTGAAGAAAGAGGGCGCGACCTTCGAGCTGCCCATCGCGCTGGGTGTGCTCGCCGCCGGAGGGCTCCTCGAACCCGACGCGCTCGAGGGCTACCTCTTCGGCGGTGAGCTCTCGCTCGACGGCGCGGTGAAGCCGATTCGTGGCGTGCTCCCGCTGGCGCTCGCGGCGAGAGACGCGGGCTTTCGTGGCGTGTTGGTGCCGCTCGCGAACGCCGCAGAGGCCGCGCTCGTCGACCGCATCGAGGTGATTCCCGTCGCGACGATTCAGGAAGCGGTGGCCCATCTGTCGGGTGACGCGCCCATCACTCCGTTTCATCGTGGCAGCGGAGAACCCGCGCGCCCGGTCCACGCGCTCGACATGGCCGACGTGCGAGGACAGGACGACGTGAAAGACGCGTTCGAGCTCGCCGCCGCCGGTGGCCACAACGTGCTCGTCTGCGGGCCGCCCGGCTCAGGCAAGACGATGCTCGCGCGCCGAATGCCGACGATTCTCCCCGCCATGCGCTTCGAGGAGGCCCTCGACGTCACCCGCATCTACTCGGTGCTGGGCCTCGTGCCCCACGACTCCGCGCTCATTCGTGAGCGGCCGTTTCGCGCGCCGCACCACACCATCAGCGACGCCGGGCTCGTCGGTGGCGGCCCGCTGGCGCGGCCGGGAGAACTCTCCATGGCCCACCGCGGCGTCCTCTTCCTCGACGAGCTCCCGGAGTTCCGCAGGCACGTGCTCGAGGTGCTCCGCCAGCCGTTGGAAGAGGGCGCCATTCGTCTCGCGCGCGCGAACCAGCACGTCAGCTACCCGTGCGAGGTGATGCTCGTCGCGGCGATGAACCCGTGCCCGTGTGGCTACTTCAACGTCGCGGAGCGCATCTGCGAGTGCGCCCGCAGCCGCGTGCTCGACTACCACGCGCGCATCTCGGGCCCGCTGCTCGACCGCATCGACATCACCATGCAGTCGCGGCCCGTCGAGGTGAAGACGATGACGGAGCTCAATCAACGCCGGCTCCCGTCCTCGCACTATCGAGACCGCGTCGAGGCCGCGCGTGAACGGCAGGCGAGCCGTTTCTCCGACACGCCGGGCGTGCTCACCAACGCGCAGATGACGCCGAAGCAGCTCGCCACGCACTGCACGCTGAACGCCCGCTCCCAGAAGCTGCTCAAGCAGGCCGTCGACAAGTTCGGCCTGTCGGCGCGCGCGCACGACCGCATCTTGAAGCTCTCGCGAACCCGCGCCGACCTCGAGGGCCGCCCCGACATCTCGGAGCAGGACCTCACCTTCGCCATCGGCTGCCGCGTCATCGACCGACGCAGCTGGTTGGGCTCGCTCGGCGCTGAGCTGAGGCCTGCGGCGCCGATGAAGTTCTCTGCCGACGAAGCGCCGGCCAAGGAGGGTTAGCGCTGCTCGGAGTACACCTCGATGAACTCCTCGGCCTGGAAGCTGTTGTTGAACTTCGTCGACAGGCCCAGCGCGTGCTGCGGGTTCACCACGTGCGACGCGGCGTGTTTGGCGATGTCGAGCTTGGTGATCGAGTTGTTGTAGAGATCGATGACCTGCGAGAGCTGCATCGCCGTCATGCCGTTGCGGGCGATCATCTTCTGGAACATCTCTTCGCGGGTGATCTCGTTCATCACCGAGCGCAGCGACTGAATCATTCCCTGGAACACCATCGCGTCCATTGCCTGGAAGCCGTTGCGCATCAGGCCGCACCCGGGGTCGTTCGGGCCCGTGCCGCAGTCACGCACCGCCACCTGCTGCACGACGGCCGGCTGCACCGGAGGAGGCGGCCCGCCACGATCGTCGAACCGCACCGTCATGCCCGGCATCTGCACCATCACGCCGGGCTGCACGACGGCCGGCTGCGGGTAGCCGGGCTGCACGATGACGCCGGGAGCCATCACCACCCCGGGCTGAATGACGACGCCACCGGGGCCGACCATGCCGGGCTGCCACACGACCCCGGGCGGCTGCTGCGCCATCAACTGCGTGTACCCGCTCTGCATCATCGAGCTGCGGAACTTCACCGAGAAGCCGATGGCGTGCTGCGGGTTGACCAGCTTCGGCGCGGCCCGCTGGGCGAAGTCGAGCTTCATCATCTCGCTGTTGAAGAGGTCGAGCATCGGCTCGAACTGCGCCGCCGTGACGTAGTTGTTCTCGAGCATGCTGTTGGCCATCGAGCCCCGCATCATCTCGGAGCGGTTGGCGCGCAGGCTCTGCAGGAAGCCCTGGTACGTCGCGGCCTCCATCGCGAACTGGCCGTCACGAATCATCATGCAGCCGGGATCGTTCGGGCCAGTGCCACAGTCGCGGCGCACCATCGGCGGCGGAGGCGGCACGACGACCTGCTGCGGCAGCGTGACGCGGAAGGCGATCTCACGAAACGCGAGCTCCTGGCCCTGGGCGTTGAAGACCGCGACGTGCGCGATGAAGCGGCCGTTCGAGAAGTCCTCTTCGGCCAGCGTCGAGTAGCGCAGCACGTGGTTGTACGCGTTCTTCCAGACGAACGGAGACGTCGGCACCGTCCACACCTGCGTCGTCACCCAGTCGCTCCAATCGCCCTCGAAAGAACGGAAGCGTGTCGCGACGTAGAAGCCCTGGCCCTGCATCGCCTCGAACGTCACCTCGGGCAGGCTGAGCTGCACGGCGCGCTCGTTCTGGAAGGGAAGGGCGGCCGTGACCTTGATGGGCGAGAGCTGGACGAAGGGGAACGCGGGGGCCACCGGCTGTCCACCACGGCGCTTGTCACGCCGGTTGCCGCCACCACGGCCTTCGCTCCACATCGCGACGCGCGCGTTCTCGAGGGTGTCGAGGGCACGCTGAATGTCATCGGTGACGCCCAGCGGGCAGGCCGCGAACGGCGCCTGCTGGCCGATGACCGCGAGCTCGTTGCGCACCTGGTTCAGGTCGGACAGCGGCGTCGGGAGCTTGCCGATGCCGTCGATGCGATCGGTCAGCGCGTTGAGCGCAGGGGCAATCTGATTGCGGCACCTGCCGTTCGAGCGTTGCGCGCGGTCGTAAGCGTCTTCGACAGCGTCGGCTGCGGCGTTGAGCGGCTTCTTCCAGGGCTGGGCAGCAGCGACTACTGAAGTCAGGGTCAGCATTGCGCAGCAGGCGTGAATCAGGGGTCTCATAGTCCGTCCGTGGTGGGCTGAAGTTGCCGGAAATGACGCTGGAATTTCGCGGGGATTCAAGACGCAGGAACAAAGCAGCCGGGTGGATCGGATTCCACAACCCCGGCAACCAACTCGGTCGCGGGGCGGTCTGAAGAGTCGCTCCCACCACCCAAACAAGGAGCAGTCATGAAGCAGCTCATGCGAGCCGTGATGGTCGTGTCGTGTTTTTCGTCGTTGGCGTTCGCGCAGGTCGAGGCTGACGAGACCGACGTCGACGTGCTGATGCCGGGCGCGGCGGTGCAGGTGCGGCAAGGCGGCGCGTCGGCCACCGTCGCCGTTCCCGGAGCTTCGGTGCAGACGACGGTGAGGACCCGCACCACCACGCAGACGACGGGCGTGATGATTCAGGCGCCGGGCATCGTGGTGCAGCAGCAGCCCGTCATCGTGCGCGAGCAGGTCATCGTGCAGCAGCCGGTCATCGTGCGTGAGCAGGTCGTCGTGCAGCAGCCCGTCGCCTTCCGTGACTGCGGCACCGGCCCGAACGATCCCGGCTGCACGATGTACAAGAACGGCCAGCTCCCGATGGACGCGGCCACCTTCACCGGCGTGCTCAAGACCCTTCGTGCGCAGCGCAACACGATTACCCGCGAAGAGATGGCGACGAAGATGCTCGCGCGGAACTTCCTCACCGCTGCCCAACTCGGCTTGATCATCGATGCCTTCGCCGACCACGGCATCACCCAGCTCGACGTCGCGAAGTCCGCTGCGCCGAACGTGGTGAACCCGCAGCACGCGCTCAGCCACTCGACGAAGTTCACCAACTCGATCTCCGCCGAGGAGTACGTCGAGGTGATGTCGGCGCAGTCTTCGGGTCAGTGAGCTTCCGGCCTTATTTCTATAAGTTGATTGTCGGTCTGGCCGTGGATTATGCAGGTATCCATGGACTGGATCGACCATCGACTCGTACAGGCGCTGCAGGTGGACGGGCGGGCAACGCAGCTCGAGCTCTCGAAGCAGGTGAAGCTGTCGCAGCCCGCGACCGCCGAGCGCCTGCGCAAGCTCGAGGACGCCGGCGTCATCACTGGCTACTCGGCGCGCGTCGACGCCACGAAGCTGGGGAAGGACGTCACCGCGTTCGTCGGCGTGTCCATCGAGCACCCGAAGTACTTCGAGCAGTTCTCGAAGAAGGTGCTCGGGCTCGACGAGGTGCTCGAGTGTCATCGTGTCGCTGGCGCTGACTCGTATCTGCTGAAGGTGAAGACGGCGACGACGGGCACGCTCGACGCCCTGCTGGTCGAGACGCTCCGCACGATTCCAGGCGTCACCCGCACCAACACCACCATCGTGCTCTCGTCGGTGAAGGAAGAGACGCGCGTCCAAGTGGACAAGGCGCTGCTCGACGAAGGCGGTGCGCGATGATGCGGCTGGCGGAGCGCACCAGCGGCGTGACGCCGTCGGCGGTGCGGGAGATCCTGAAGGTCGCCGAGCAGCCGCAGGTGCGCTCGTTCGCCGGAGGTCTTCCGGCGCCCGAACTCTTCCCCATCGAGGCGATCGCCGAGGCGCACGCGCGCGTGTTGTCGAAGAGCGGCGCGGCGGCGCTCCAGTACAGCGCGACCGAGGGCTTCGGGCCGCTGCGGGAGTGGATCGCCTCGAGATACCGGGACCAGTCCGCGCCGACGAGCGTGGAGGACGTGCTCATCACCAACGGCTCCCAGCAGGGCATCGATCTCGTCTCCCGTGTGCTGCTCGACCCGGGCGCCGTCGTGGTGACCGAGAACCCGACGTACCTCGCGGCGCTCCAGGTGTTTCAGGCAGCGCAGGCGCGGGTCATCGCCGTCGACAGCGATCGTGAGGGCATGCGGCTCGAAGCGCTTGCGGCCGTGCTCTCGACCGACGACGTGCGGCTCATCTATCTCGTGCCCAACTTCGCCAACCCCACGGGCGTCACCTGGTCTGCGGCGCGTCGTGCGGGGCTCATCGCGCTCGCGCAGGCCTGGAAGGTGCCGATCCTCGAAGACGATCCCTACGGCGCGATTCGCTTCTCGGGTGAGCCTCAGCCGCCGCTGGCGTCGCTCGACCACGAGGGGCTCGTCCTTTCGCTTGGCACGTTCTCGAAGATGCTCGCGCCTGGGCTGCGGGTCGGCTGGCTGCGGGCTCCGGCGTCGCTCATGCGTCACCTCGTGGTGGGCAAGCAGGCGACCGATCTGCACTCGAGCAGCCTCGCGCAACGCGCCATCTCCGAGCTGCTCGCGCGCTTCGACCTCGAGGCGCACCTGGAGACGCTGCGCGCGACCTACCGCGACCGGTGTCACGTCATGGCCGACGTGGTGACGGCGAGCTTTCCCGAGGGCACCCACTTCGAGTGTCCAGAAGGTGGGCTGTTCCTCTGGGTCGAGCTTCCGCGCGGGCTCGACACGCTCGCGTTGCTCTCGACTGCCGTCACTCGCCACCGCGTCGCCTACGTCCCGGGAGCGCCGTTCTTCGTCGACCGCGCGAGGTCGAACACGCTGCGGCTCAACTTCTCGAACTGTCAGCCGGCGGCCATCGTCGACGGCATCGCGTCGCTCGGCGCCCTGTTCACGGAAGAACTCCCACGTGAGCTCGCGGCTGCGGCGCTCTGATCCACCCGACTCCGACGGCGCCGAGCCTGCTCACCGCTCGAAGGCGCCGATGGACGCGGGCGTCGCGTAGCAGGCGCCGCTGAAGTCAGAGAGACGCGGCGTCATCGCGCGTGCGGCGCCTCCAGCCGGGCTCGTCGGCATCAACCGGTAGTCACCCTGGGCCCGGTTCACCAGCAGCGGGTCGCGTTGAACGAGGCTCCCCATCTCGGCCGGCACGCCCACGATGGGCGGCGTCCACCCTGCGCCTTGATCGAGCGCGAACCACAGGTTGTTGCCGAAGGTGAACGTGTTGGGCGAGGTGTTGCCACCCACGTTGACGATGGTGCTGATGTCGGCAGCGTTCAGCACGATGAGGTTGTTGACGAAGAGGCCGTTGCGCGAGGGCACGAAGCGCGCGTCGGTGGTCTCCTGAAGAATGCGCACCACCCAGCGGTTGGGCTCGATGATGGTGTTGTGCGCGGCGAAACAGGCGTCACACCCGACGAAGGCGACGGCAGCGCCTGAGTTGGTGCCGCTGCGCAGGAAGATGTTGGAGATGACGCGGATGTTGCGCGCCTCGGCAGTCGCGTTCTGCGGCCTGAAGAACGCGAGGCCCGTCGAGCCGCCCGCGTTCACCGAGCGCCCGGGAATGCGCTCGAACCGGTTGCCGTGAATCAGCACGTCGTCGCTGCCGCCCTTGCTCTGCACGACCCTGCCGACGACGTCGGGGAAGGTGTAGCCCGAGATGACGCCGCGGTGGCATCCGACCATGTCGATGGCCTCGCCCTGGTTGCAGCCGGCGACGTTCGAGTCGAGCACCCAGAAGTCGTCGAGGCCGCTGAGCTTGATGCAGTCGTTGTTTCCGCCGGAGCCGGCGCTGGGAATCGTCAGCCGCCGGAGCACGACGTGGTGTGACGGCGTGTTCAGCGAGCTCCCGTCGTCGAGGTTCATGCCATGCACCGACGAGTTGGCGATCGTGAAGCCTTCGATGACGACGTACTGGCCGTCGCTCATCGAGACTCCGACGCCACCTGCGCCGTTGATGGTGACCGCGCCGTTGGCGACGAGCGCGATGGGTTGCGTCGCGGTGCCGGTCAGCGAGCCGAGTGCGACGGAAGGCCAGGTGCCGGGGCCGACGAGAATGCGGGTGCCCGGAGTCGCTGCGGCCACGGCGCGCGCGATGGTGTCGAACGGGTTGGCCATCGTGCCGGTGCCTGAGGGCGTGCCGGTCGTCGCGACGTAGAGCGTGGTGGCGTAGGTCACTCCGACGTCGAAGGCCGGCGGCGCTGCGCACGCCGATGCGGAGCCACCTGCCGCGGAGCCACCTGCCGCGGAACCACCTGCTGTGGAGCCGCCTGCTGTGGAGCCGCCTGCTGCGGAGCCGCCTGCTGTGGAGCCGCCCCCTGCTGAGCCACCTGCGGACGCCGAGCCGCCAGCCGACGCAGAACCACCGCCGTTCCCACCGTCGCTCCCGCCGACTGGCGCGCCACACGCTGCGAGCGTCAACATCGCGCCTAGCGCCAACTTCGCCCGTGTGACTGCAGTCGTCTTCATTGCGAGCCTCGTTGTCGAACGGCGTCTCACTGCGGCAGCACCGGCATCGACTGCAGCGGCCCGAACGGCGCGCTCGGCGCGTCACCGCGTGCGAGCTTCTCCAGGTGTCTCGCGCGGGCGTCGAGCTCCTTCGCGTAGAACGGGCTGATCGTCCTGTCAGCGCGCGTCTGCACGAAGTCCGCGTCGGTCATGTGGCACGCCGCACACCCGACGAGCTCGAGTTGTGGCCGGAGCTGCGGAAACTGGGTCTGCACCTGCGCGTCAAGGCCGGTCAGCGAGAGCACCTGTCGCGGAACACCCGATGCGGCGCGAATCGACTGCGGGCGAAACCGGTCGGCGATGGGGAGCTGACGCGTCGCTGCGAGCGCAGCGTTCGTCGTCACCCACGAGAGGAAGTCGGTGCGCAGCGGCCCCGCCACGTTCAGGCGCTCGACATCGAGCTGTTGGAACAACGGCGGGTTCTCGAAGACGAAGGGCAAGCCAGACGTCGACGGCGTCTTCACCCACTGGCGCCACTCCCACGGCGACAACGACTGCTCGACCGTCTCGATGAGCAGGAAGTGCTCGCGGGTCAGGCGCTGCGCGAACGTGCTCCGGAGCTCAGCATCAAGCGCCGCCCCCGACAGCGTCGACAGCCGAGCCCATCGCCTCGCCGTGCCCTCGCAGGTGACGCGCCCGTTGACCGTGTCGTCGGGTTCGAGCGGCTGACGGAACAGGAACAACATGTGAAACGGCTGGAGCGTTGCGTCGGTGCTCGCCGCCGACACGCGGAACTCGCCACAGTGTCCGCCCGCTTCGAGGAGCGCGAGGTCGATGCGGTTGTGGATGCCGGTGATGACGAAGGGCAGGCGCGAGAGATCCCACCGCGTGGCGTCAGCGCCCTGGCTGCGCGCGACCTCGTCGATGAACTGCGCTGGCAACGCCCGCTCACTATGAGGCGTGGTGGAGAAGCGGTGAAACCAGTCGGACAACAGCCGCCCGCCGTGATCGTCGTGCGAGGCGAGGCGCATCAGCTTCGCGAAGCTCACCACCGTCGGGTCGTCGACCACGCCAGCGTCGCTCCAGAACAGGCTCGCCTGCACCAGCACCGTGATGGGCGCACCTGCGTCGGTCACTCCGGCGTCGGTCGCGACTCCCGAGTCCATCGAGCGCCCTGCATCTACCTCGACGCTGGCGTCGACGACTTCTCCAACGCCTGCGTCGTCGATCGCTCCGCCCGCATCCCGCGCCATCGGTGTTGGCCCACAGCCCACGATGAAGACGCAGAGGAGCGCCACGCGTGACGACATGCCGGGGTGATCGCCCGTCGCGGAAATGCAGGCAAGCCCCCTGAGAAGTGGTGCCACCTCGCGTGCACAGTCAGGCGCCAGAGCCTCCACCGCACCGCCCGCGTGCCTGCGGATGCATGACGCCGTGCATGGTGCCGGAGTTGCAGTGCCCGGGGCGAAACCGTACGAACACCGCCGTCTGGAGCCCCATGCGTCGAGCCCTTGCTCTGCTGTCTCTTCTCTCCGTTGGTCTCACCCACGCTGCGACCAGCAGCCTCGAGACCACCAGCCCCATGGGCGGCAACGGTCACAACGTCACCTTCGACGGGCGCCTCTTCATCGTTCGCACCGGGCCCGGCTGGGAAGCGCGTGTGCTGCGCCCGCAGGCCATCGGCGTCACCGCAGGTCAGCCGCCCTCGTTGTCGAACGCCTTCTCTCCCGGCGTGCTGATTCAAGGCCCGACGAACGAAGAGAACGCGCTCGCCATTTGTGAAGCGACGGCCCAGCCCAGCTCGTGCGACGCGACCGGTGCGCCGTCTGGCACTGGCAACCACCGCTGCTACGAGCTCGTCGTCATCGACTCCAACGCGCTCACGCCGCCGCCCGGCAACGTGCTGCGTCGCCGCCGGCTGAAGGTCGTCGTCTCGAACCCGAACACCGCGCAGGCCT
>JAUXRI010000068.1 GCA_030681895.1 Myxococcales bacterium
GCTTCTTCTCCCGGTACCGTCAGGCCCCTGGATGTTAGCCAGAGGTTTTTCTTCCCGGTCGAAAGTGCTTTACGATCCGAAGACCTTCATCACACACGCGGCGTTGCTCCATCAGGCTTTCGCCCATTGTGGAAAATTCCCCACTGCTGCCTCCCGTAGGAGTCTGGACCGTGTCTCAGTTCCAGTGTGGCTGATCGTCCTCTCAGACCAGCTACCCGTCGTAGCCTTGGTGGGCCATTACCCCGCCAACTAGCTGATGGGCCGCGGACTCATCCTCAAACGTAAACTTATAAATAGAGGTCTACTTTTCTCTCAGCGACCGAAGTCACCGTGAGCTTACCCGGTATTAGCCAAACTTTCGAATGGTTATCCCGAATTCAAGGGCAGATTATCCACGTGTTACGCACCCGTGCGCCGCTCTACTCGGATTGCTCCTTTCGCGCTCGACTTGCATGTGTTAGGCACGCCGCCAGCGTTCGTTCTGAGCCAGGATCAAACTCTCCGAAGAAAGTGTTGTCTTGTGCTCGCTCACGTCATCCGAAGACTTCGTGAGGGATGCTTGTTCTCGGGTCTAAGACCCAAGAACTCAATATGACTGCAGAGTTCTTCGCAGGTACTTTATAGGCTTGCTATCCAGTTTTCAAAGAACGAGCGGTTGAGCCGCTTGACTTCTCTACTTCTTTGCTACGTCGAACCGTTGTTCGATGCGGCGTCTTCTACATCATCTTCTGCTGTTTGCAACCGGTTTCCCGTTTTGCGTTTCAGCTCCGTTGCAGCGACGCCACCGGAACGACTTGGTGGGCTTCTCTGCAGCGGGGAGGGCCAGTACTACATCGCCTTCCTCGAACTCGTCAAGCCTTTCTCTCTTCGATGCGGGCTGAAGATTGGGGCTTGTTGATCAGGTGATCAGCTGCGTGCTGAGCCTGCGCCTGCGCCGTATTCACCTGTAGACTGCGGTGCTGCCCTACGCCTGACTTCGCTCTGCGACTCGCCCGACCCCGTCCTGCCCGCCCGTCAGTTCCCTTCCCGACAACCGAAGGGGCGCCGCATATACAGATCGGGCATTCAGGTGTCAACTCCCCTCCTTCACTTTTCAGAAATGCCGATTTTCTGAGAGAAATCAGGCGCCTGCAGGTGGAGGCCGGTCAGGTCGACGCGACCCCTCCGAACCTGCTCTGCGATCACGATGGAGCGGAGCTCGTCGTAGGCGTGGTCGAGGGTGTCGTTGATCACCAGGTAGTCGTACGACTCGATGCCCTTCTCGATCTCACTGCGTGCAGCGAGGAGCCGGCGGGCGATGGTGTCGGCGCTGTCGGTCCCTCGGCCTCGCAGGCGGCGCTCGAGCTCCTCCATCGAGGGCGGGAGCACGAAGACCAGCACGGCCTCAGGGAACCGGGACTTGATCGCCCTTCCACCCTTCACGTCGATGTCGAACACCGCGATGCCCCGGGTGGCGAAGGCGTGGTCCACGATGGCGCGCGAGGTGCCGTAGTAGTTGTCGTAGACGTCGGCGTACTCGATGAACTCCCCGCGGTTCACCATGCCGAGGAAAGTCGTGGTGTTGACGAAGTGGTAGTCGACGCCGTCCTTCTCCTGCCCTCGTGGAGCGCGCGTCGTGTAGCTGATCGAGAACTGGGCCTTGGTGAACTCGGCCTCGAGGCGGCGCGCGAGGGTCGTCTTCCCCGCGCCAGAGGGGGCGGACAGCACCAACAACAGGCCAGGCGCCGGGGTGATGGGGATGTTCGGGTTGGTGTTCATTCGACGTTCTGAACCTGTTCGCGAACCCGTTCGAGCTCGGCTTTGAGTTGGACGACGAGCCCGGTGATCGAAGCGCTGGCGCTCTTGGAGCCGGTGGTGTTCACCTCGCGATGCATCTCCTGCACGAGGAAGTCGAGCTTGCGGCCGGCCGGCTCAGGCGCCGCGCAGAGAGAGCGGAACTGCTCGAGGTGGGAGCCCAACCGGGTGAGCTCCTCGGCGACGTCACAGCGCTCGGCGAAGAAGGCGACCTCCTGGGCAATGCGCTGAGGGTCGATCGTCATGCCCTGGGTCAGCTCGGCGATGCGCTCCGTGAGGCGCTTGCGGTAGTCGTCCACCGAGACGGGCGACTGCTTCATCACCTCGTTCACAGATTTCTCCACCATCTCCAGTCGGCCCAGCAGGTCCTTCTCGATGGCGCGGCCCTCGGTGGTGCGCATGGTCTCGAGGGCCGCGAGGCCCAGATCGATGGCTGCGTCGAGCGCCTGCGAGGCCTTCGCGACGTCGACCTGCGGCTCTTCGAGGCGCAGCACGTTGGGGAGCGCTGCGAGCTCTCGCACCGTCGTCGAGTCCGCCACGCCCGTGGCTGCAGCCAGCTCCGCGAACGCCCGGCGGTACTCCTTTGCGAGGGCGGCATCGACGACCGGCACCAGCCCGACGGCCGCTCGCACCGAGCGCTTCACCGACACGTCGAGCGAGCCACGGGCCACCCGGTCCTTGATGCGGCGGACCAGCGCCGTCTCGAGTGAGGCCAGCTCCCGGGGGAGCCGCACCTTTACCTCACAGAACTTGTGGTTGACCGACTTCAGCTCGACGACGATCTCCTCGTCGCCAGCCACCCCGCGCCCAGACCCGAACCCCGTCATGCTCCGAAGCATGGTGGCTGCGTAGGCCCATCGCGCCCGCTGATCAACTCAACGACCGAGCTTCTTCACCAGCTCGCTGGTGCTGTGGTCCTTCGGGTCTCCAGCGACGACCCGGCATCCCCTGTCGGCCGGAGCCGAAGCATGGTGGCTGCCAGACCCATCGCGCCCGCTGATCAACTCAACGACCGAGCTTCTTCACCAGCTCGCTGGTGCTGTGGTCCTTCGGGTCTCCCGCGACAGCCACCCGGCCGCCCCACGCCGCCACCTCGTCGCGCTCGGGGATGCTGTCTGCCGTGTAATCAGTGCCTTTGACGTGCACGTGCGGGCGAACGGCCCGAAGCACCGCTCTCACGTCGGGGTCCGAGAAGACGAGGACGGCGTCGGTGCACGAGAGCGCCGCCAACAGCTCGGCGCGCTCGCCTTCGGGGATCACGGGGCGACCGGGCCCCTTCACCAGCCGGGTCGACGCGTCGGAGTTCACCGCGACCACCAGTCGATCGGCCATCGCGCGCGCACCCTCGAGGTAACGGACGTGCCCGACGTGGAGCAGATCGAAGACGCCGTTGGCGAGGGCGACCGTCTTCCCCTCGCTGCGCCACTGCGCCGAGAGCGCGGCCGCCTGCTCGAGCGTCACCTGCTTCGTCATTTCGCCAATTCCCGGGCCAGCTCGGGGCGGGTGACGGTGGCCGTCCCCGGCTTCTGCACGACGATGCCGCCCGCGACGTTGGCCAGGCGGGCCGCCTCGAGGAACGACGCTCCAGCACCGACCGCGAGCGCGAACGTCGCGATCACCGTGTCGCCAGCGCCGGTGACGTCGACGGCGTCTTCGGGGCCATGCACGGGAAGACGAACGGGCTTCTGGCCACGCTCGTAGACGACCATGCCCTTGCGGCCGCGGGTCACCAGCAGGACCTTGCAGCCCAGGCGCTCGAGCGCGGCAGCGGCGGCGCGGTCGACCTCTCGATCAGAGCCGACCGGCAACCCTGTCAACGTCGCGAGCTCGGGCTCGTTCGGCTTGCAGACGGTCACGCCGCTGAACTCCGACAGGGCGAACCGGGAGTCCACGCACACGGGCACGCCGCGGCTGGCGATCGCGCGAACGACGGCTCTGGTCTCGTCGCACACCACGCCGGCCCCGTAGTCCGACACCACCACGACGTCGGCGCGCTTCGCGGCCTGCTCCAACCGCAGCGCGAGCGCCCGTCGAACCGCGACGGGGAGAGGTCCGACGCTGCCGCGATCGACCCTCAGCATCTGCTGGCGTGACGTACTGAGCCCTCCCGCGAGGATGCGCATCTTGGACTCGGTGCGAATGCCGCGCGCCGAAAGCCCCTCGAAGCCGATGCCCTGCCCTTTGAAGAGCGCCTTCACCGCGCGCCCCATCTCGTCCGAGCCCAGGGCCCCGACGGCGGTGACCTGGCCTCCGAGGGCGCGTGCGTTGGCAGCGGCGTTCGCGGCGCCCCCGAGCTTCACCTCGTCACGCTCGTGCCTGACGATCAGCACCGGAGCCTCGCGGCTGATGCGCTCGGTCTGGCCGAAGAGATAGTGGTCGGCGACGAGGTCTCCGAGCACCACGACCCGTACCTTTGGAAACACGGCCAGACGCTTCACGGCGGGCCTTTTTCCATCGACGGGCGAGGGGCACAAGCGGAAGGCCAGCCGACGGCTCGGGCGAGCGTCTCGAGCCCACCGGCCACCTCGAGCGCGGTCTCCACCACGGCGACGTCGAACTCGGGAGGAAGGCGCTCCTTGTCCTTCTCGGTGGTGACGACGAGCGCCTGATGACGCCGCGCGTGCGCGCGGACCCGCTCGAGCTCTTTCGCAGAGAAGCGGTGATGATCAGGGAAGCGCTCGACGCCGACGACCTGAGCGCCGAGGCCCGCGAGGGTCGCGAGGAAACGCTCGGGCCGGGCAATGCCAGTGAGCGCGATGACCGGACGTCCGGCGAGCGTCACCAGGCTCCCATCGCCCCCGCGAACGCCAGTGACGAGGAGGCGACCACGGGGATCGTCGGCGCCCTGCCCGTTCCACACCACGGTCGCCCGGCGCTTGCCCGCCGAAAACTCCCGGCCAGGGCCCCACGGCAAGGCCGCGGTCGAGGCCTCGGGGAGATCGATCACCACATCGGCATCACGACCGAGCCTGCGGTGCTGAAAACCGTCGTCGAGGACGGCCACGGTGCACCCCGCTGCCAGCGCACGATGCGCGGCTGCGACCCGATCGGCATCGACGAAGAGCCGGGCTCCCGGGGCTCGGCGGGCGATCAACCTGGGCTCGTCGCCGCAGAGGTGCGCGCCCGGCAGTGCGCTGGCGTCGAAGTCGAGCGGCTTGCGACCGACGCGGCCGTAACCGCGCGACAATACTGCGACTCGATGGCCGGCGGCGAGCGCCCACTGCGAGAGGAAGATGACGAGTGGCGTCTTCCCCGAGCCCCCCACCACCACGTTCCCGACCGAGACGACCTGGAGGCCCTCGATGCGGTGAACCCGAAGCAGGCCGGCGTCGAACAACGCGTTCCGCGCGGCGATCACGCTCCCGTACACGAGGGAGGCTGGGCCCAGGACCAGCGTCGCCAGCGCCCGTTGCCAGGCAGGCGCGCGGCCGTACCAGAGCCGCTCCATCACGCTCACAGGAAGCACCGGCAGAAGCTGGAGCTGCGCGACTGCGATGCGGTTCGGCTCGGCCCGCTGCGAGAGGGGAACCGGGATCGACTGTCGGAGTTGCGCCGCTCGACGAACACCCGGCGATGAGAACCCGGAGGGCGGTCGGCACGCCAGCGCGCGAGGACGCTGCGGTCTCCACGCACGAGCGCGGGCCAACGAGCGCTCGCAGGAGCACCGGCTCCGATCACGAAGACCTCCCGCTCGGGCCATAGAGCTCGAGCACGCGTGCGGCGAGTTCCTCGGGCCGTTCCAGCGTGACGTGTCGACGATCAGGCGAGAGCGCGGCCTTCGCCACGGCGGTTGCCTCGGCGGGAACCACGACATCGGCGAACCGCGACAACGCGCCTTCGTTGACCCCGATGACGCGGACCCCAACGGCTCTGGCCTGGGCCGCCGCGCGCGCCGAGAAGTCATTCCCCAGCCCCAGCACCCACACCTCATCGAGCGCCTGGAGCCACCGCACGAACGCCTCGCCGCGTTGATAGCCGACGAAGTGAACCCGCGCAGACAGGCCCTTCTCTTTCACGAGCGCCTGCACCGGCCCGACGAGCTCGCCGTCTCCGATGAGGACGAGGTGGGCCTCGGGACGACGCTTGACGAGTGCATCGAAGGCCGCAACGCCGAGCGCGTGTCGACGGGAGGGCTGGAACGTCGAGACCATGCCGACGAGGGGAACATCGGGGAGCTCGAGCCGTCGGCGAAGCTCAGCCCGCGACGCAGGAGGCGAGAACGAGGCGCTGACGAGCGGCGGAAGCACCATCACCCGCGGGCCCATGAACGGCCGCTTCAGCGCCTCGAACGGCACGGTCCACGCGTCGGCCACGGGCATCAGCCGGCGAACGGAGCGCGGCGCATGAATCGAGCGCACCAGCGTCGTGCCCTTCTGGCGGCCCCAGCGGGCAAGCAGGTGATCGTGGCTGAAGTGACAATGAATGACGTCGGCGGCGATCGACTTGAGCGCCTTGATGTCGCGCGCGACCGCCAGGGGAGACGACTTCACCGAGAGCTCGAGGCCCACGTCGGCGAGGAGCCCGAGGTCCTGCAGCCGCGGCACCGCGAGCTCTTCAGCGGAGGTCTGAGTGCGTTTGCGATCGACGGCGATCGACACGTCATGACCGAGCGACCGCTGGGCGAGGGCGAGCTGGGTCAGCGACTCCGCAGGTCCGCTGAAGTAGGGCGACGCGAGCAAGTGGAGCACCTTCACGGCCGGCGCTCCTCGAGCAGGCGGGCCAGCGCGGCGACGTTGCGATCGCTCGCGCCCGAGACCTGCCGAACGGCCTGTCGCGCCAACACGCCCAGTGACTCGATCGTCTCGGGCCGCGCGAAGAGCTCGGCCAGCACCTTGAACAGGTTGTCCGGGTCCTTCACCTGCAAGCCGCCCCGCCCGACGAGCACGCCGACCGAGTCCTTGAAGTTCTCCATGTGAGGGCCGAACAGCACGGGCCGACCCTGCGCAGCGGGCTCGAGGATGTTCTGGCCACCGCGGGTGGTGAAGGAGCCTCCGACGAAGACGACCGTGGCGAGGCGATAGGCGCGCGCGAGCTCTCCGATGCTGTCGAGCACCACCACGGGTGCGCCTTGCGGGTTGCCGAGGCTGCGGAGACCGCCGTGAAGACCCGCGGCTTCGACGAGCGAGAGCACTCTGGGCGCACGATCGATGTACCGCGGCGCGATCACCAGGCGCAGATCGGGCACCTCGACGACCAGCCGTTTGTAGACCTCGAGGAGCAGCTCCTCTTCGCCTTCGTGGGTGCTCCCGGCGATCCACACGCGGCCGGCCCCGTTGAGCCCGAGCGCCGTCCGGAGCAGCTGATCTTCAGCGGCTTCACTCGAAGGCACGAGCGCGTCGAACTTGGTGTTCCCCGTCACCTGCACGCGGTCGGGCGTCGCTCCGAGCGACAGCACGCGCTCTGCCTCGTCGTCGGCGCGCATCAGGAACAGATCGATGTCGTCGAGCGGGTTGCCGATCAGCGTGAAGAAGGCCCGGTACCGCCCAAGGTGCGGCGCCGAGAAGCGGCCGTTGGTGAGCGCGATGCGGGCTCCGCTGTCATGCGCGGCGCGAATGAGGTTCGGCCAGATCTCGGTGTACTCGAGCACGAGCAGATCAGGCGCGAGTGCACGCACGGCGCGGCGGGTCGCTCCAAACAGATCCCACGGGGCGTAGACGACCGCGTCGATCTGCTTTGACAAGCGCTCACGGGCCATCAGCGCGCCGGTGTTGGTGATGGTCGAGATGATCACCTTCGCGTCGGGGAACTTCGCGCGCAGGCGGACGATCATCGGGCTCAGCGCGAGCAGATCGCCTGCGCTGGCGCCGTGCAGCCAGATGCGAGGCGCGCCACCCTTCGGCAACAGGCTGGGTGGGTAGAAGCCAAAGCGCTGCCCAAGGCCCTCGCGTGTCTTCTTCATCAGCGAGAGCACGGGGAAGAGAACCACGAACGCGAGCCAGGTCGCGATGACGTAGAGCAGCCGCATCGAACGGGGTGCGCGTAGCACCAAACCTGCGCGCTTACGCGCCAGACGTCTGGGCCCGCCACAGCCGCGCGTAGGCCTGGTCCATCGCGAGCAGTTGGGCGTGCGTGCCCTGCTCCACCACCCTGCCCTTCTCGAGGACCACGATGCGATCGGCGCGCTGAATCGTCGCGAGGCGGTGCGCGATCACCAGGGCCGTGTGCCCGGGGAGGATGCGCTCCAGCGCGCTTTGAACCTCGCGCTCGCTCTCAGGGTCGAGGTTCGAGGTGGCCTCGTCGAGGACGAGCACGGGAGCGCGGCTCACCAGCGCGCGCGCGAGGGCGAGGCGTTGCTTCTGGCCGCCTGAGAGCGTGACGCCGCGTTCACCGATCGGCGTCTCGAGGCCCTGCGGCAAGGCGTTGATGAAGTCCCAGGCCTGCGCCGTGCGGCACGCGGTCTCGAGTTCGTCAGGCGTCGCAGTCTGCCGGCCGACGAGCAGGTTCTCGCGCACCGACGTCGAGAACAGGAGCGGCTCCTGCGTCACGAGGGCGAACTGGCGGCGAACGCTCTCGATGGAGGCCGTCGCGACGTCGACGCCGTCGATGGAATACCGGCCGCTCGCGGCCTGCTCGAAACGAAGGAGGAGCGCGGTAAGCGTGCTCTTGCCGCTCCCGCTCTCACCCACGAGCGCGGTGACCTTGCCCGCTTCGATGACAAGAGACGCTCCGTCGAGGGCGAGGCGCTCGTCCCACCCGAAGCGGACGTTCTCGAGCGTGATGGCCTGGCGGAGCGGTGGAAGCTCGGTCCCGCCGGCGACGTGTTCGACGCGACGCGGAAGTGACAGCACGGCCTCGAGGCGCTCCAGCGCGACGCCAGCGGTGATCGCGAATTGGCTGACCCGGCCGAGATCCTTCGCGGGTTGGTAGAGGAGGATGATCGCGCCGAGGAACGAGACCAGGGCTTCGGGCTCCACGGCGCCCGTCGAGGCGGCCCACCCGAGCGTGGCAGCGATGGCGATCGACGCGAGGATCTCCATCACGCCAGGCACTGCAGCCCGAGCCCACCCGGCGCGCGACAACGACACCTGGGCCTGGGCCGTGCGGCGCTCGAAGCGATGCGACTCGGCGGCCTCTGCGTTGAACGCCTGAATCGCCTTGAGCGCGCCGAGCCCTTCCTGCGCCTGACCTGCGAGTTGCCCCAGCGCGGTCTGACCTTCCCTCGTTCGCGCCATCAACGCCCGCGTGAGCCGCGACGCCGGCACGACGGCGATCGGCACCGCGATGAGGGTGAGGAGGGCGAGCTTCCAGGAGAGGATCACCGCGACGCTTGCGAGGATGGCGATCTGCAAGGTGTCGCGGAGCCACGACGCCACCGTGTACGTCGCGGCCTGCTCGACTGCGGCGACGTCAGCGGTGAACCGGCTCAGCAGGTCGCCCGTCAGCAGCTTCGCCCGTTGGCCCGGAGACAACGCGAGCAGCCGCTCGAAGACCTGGCGCCTCAGATCCTTCACGACCTGCTGACCGAAGAGCCCGACGAAATAGAACTGGCCCAGGTAGCCGACGCCCTTGATCGCGCCGACGACGATCACCACGACCGGAAGCACCAACAACACCCGCTCGCGTGGCCAGGTGGCGATCTCGGGAGAGAACCGAACGAGCAGCCCGAGGCCGTCCGTGCCTCCGGTGAGCAGGAACCGCAGCGCCGGCCCCATCAGAAACGCGTACGCGCCAGTGGTGACGCCGACGAGGGCCATGCAGGTGAACGCGAGGCCCAGCAGCGACCGGTGCGGGCGGCCGAGCGCGAGCAGCTTGAGCATCGAGCCGACGAGTGGTGACGACACGGGCCGGGGCACTGTACACAATCGCTCCTGTGAAGCCGCCGAGCGTTCTCGTGGTCGCGGGTGAGGCGTCAGGTGACGTCCACGGCGCCGACGTCGTGCGGGAGCTGAAGCTGCGTCGCCCCGACCTCACGTTCTTCGGCATGGGCGGCCCGAAGCTGAGCGCGGCGGGCGTGGAGCTCATTCACGGCTCGCACGAGATCTCGGTGATGGGCATCGCCGAGGTGATCCCGAAGATCCCCCGCATCTTGAAGGTGCTGGGTGACCTCGAGCGCGCCGCGAAAGAACGACAGCCGCAGGTGGCGCTCCTCATCGACGTGCCCGACTTCAACCTTCGCCTCGCGGAGCGGCTCAAGGCACTCGGCATTCCCATCGTGTACTTCGTGGCGCCGATGGTGTGGGCGTGGCGCGAGGGCCGGGCGAAGCGCATCGGCAAGCTCGTCGACGAGCTGTGTTGCATTCTGCCGTTCGAAGAGGCGTTCCTGCGCGAGCGCGGCGTGAACGCGACGTACGTGGGCAGCCCGGTGCTCGATCAGGTGCCGGCGCTGGCCGAGCCTGCGGTGTTTCGACGGGCGCTCGGCCTCGACGTGCAGCGGCCGGTGCTCGCGGTGTTGCCGGGGAGCCGTCGCTCGGAGATCGGCCGGCTGGGCTCGCTCATGCGCGACGTCGCGAAGCAGCTGACCGCGACGAAGCCGGGGTTGCAGATCGTGGTGCCAGTCGCGCCCGGGCTGCCGAAAGCGCTGCTGCAGCAGGTGTTCGACGGCGTCGACGTGACGCTGATCGAAGGGCGCGCGCCCGAGGTGGTGGGCGCCTGTGACGTCGGCCTGGTCGCCTCGGGGACCGCGACGCTCGAGGCGGGGCTGATGCGGCGGCCGTTCGTGACGATCTACAGGGTCTCTCCGCTGACCTACGCCGTGGGCCGCGCGCTGGTGCGCATTCCGTTCTTCAGCCTCGTCAACCTGCTCGCGAAGAAGCGCGTGGTGCCCGAGCTGCTGCAGGGCGAGGTGACGGTGCCCCGCGTGGTGCAGGAGTTGGAGCAGCTGTGGGAGGGCCCGGCGCGTGAGGCGTGTCTGGCAGGCCTCGACGAAGTCCGCGCGTCATTGGGGCCTGGTGGCGCCGCCCGACGCGTGGCCGAGCGCGTGGCGACGTACCTTCGCTGACGCAAAGGAAGTTGCGAGGGGCGTCGTCCTCTGCTTTTCATCGCCGCATGAACCTCTCCACGGCGATGCGTTCGATGGTGGTCCTGGCAGTTTTCGCGTTCTCGGCTTGCAGCAACCCGGTGGGCATCTACCGTGGCTCGACGACGCAGACGTCTTCCTCCGGAGGCACGAGCTCGACCCGGACGGTGACCGGCGACATCGTCACCATCTTCGCCAGCAACGATCCGAACTCCGTGGTGATCGAGTCCGGAGGCCTCGCCTTCACGGCCACCAAGAACGGCGACGCGCTCACCTTCGCGGGTGGTCAGGCGCAGACGGTCACCGAGACCAACGGCATGAGCTCGACGACGCTGACCAGCGGCACCGGCTCGCTCACCACCACGAGCCTGACGGTCAACCTCACGCTGACGCAGTCGCAGACCGCGAACGGGCAGACGGCGAACGGCACCGTCATGCTGGCGTTCACCGGCCAGAAGATCTGAGCCGACCTACTTCGACAGGTCGCCCAGGCTCACCTTCACGACGTTGCCCGCGCTCACTCGAGCCCGCGCGGTCTTCGAGAGGCCACTGAAAGCGGCCTTGATGGTGTAGGCGCCCTCGCACAGCTCGACGTCCTTCACTGAGGTCAATGGACCCGGCACCTTCCGGCCGTTGATGAAGAACTCGGCGAGCGGCTCGGCTCGGAGTTCGAGCTTGCCGCGCGCGTTGATGAACTTGATCTCGACGTTGTCGCCCGGCACCAGCTCGACAGTGTCTGACTTGCTGCAGAAGAACGCGCCGTTCGACGCTTCGATGACGTGGCGACCTGGCGCCAGCTCGAGGGTCGTGGGCGTCACGCCGTACTTGTGACCGCTCGAGGTGACGGCCATCGGGATGTCGGCGGTCACGCGCACGATGGCCGCGCGCGGATCGGACTCGCTGCCGGCATCGACTGGAGCCTCGACGACTGCGACGTCTCCGGCGTCGACCTCGAGATCAGGCGCGCCAGCGTCTTCGATCACCGCGATGAGCGGAACGGCGGTGCCAGCATCGACGACCTCGACGACTGGCTTCGACGCTTGCGGTCCGAGCAGCAGTGCGCCGGCGATGATCACGATCAGCGCGAGGCCGCCGAGCACCGCCCAGTTCTTCAGGCCGCGGGTGGGTGCAGGGAGCGTGACCTCTCCCTCGATCGCCTCCTTCACGGCTTTCCGGTCTCCGATGATCCCCGTCGACTGGAGCTCTTTGGGGACCGAGCCGGCGGCATCGGTGGCCTTGGGACTCACCGCCTGGCCCGCGAGCTTCGACTCGAGGGTCGGCGCCAGTGAGAACGGCTGCTTCAGGTCTGGCGCGTTGTTCGGCAACACCGGCGCGATCTGCCGCATCGACGGCGCGGTCGGAGCGACGCCCAGCGCGAGATCGCCCTGCCCCATTGCGGCCGGGTCTGACGGAATCTCCTGCTCGGTGCGGGCCCCGCCCCAGGTGTGCTGAGCCTCGGCGGCGGACATCTGCGGCGGCGTTCCCGGCTCGAGGTGCGCGACCTCGGCGGCGACCACGCGGAACAACCGGAGCAGGTCTTCCTGCCCAATCGGCTGCCCGACGAACTTCAGGAACTTCTCGAGATCTTCCTTCAGCGCCAGCGCCGTCGGGTACCGGCCGTCACGATCGGGGTGCACGCAGCTGGCGAGGATCTGCCGCAGCGGCATGGGCAGGTTGGGCCGCAGCTGCTCGATGGGCCTGATGCGCGAGGCGCGCGCGTTGTCGATCTGCTCGACCTCGGTGTTGCCGGCGATGGCGCGGGTGTTGGTGAGCAGCTCGTACAGGACGAGGCCGAGGGCGTAGACGTCGACGCGGCGATCGATCGCCTGATCGGTGATCTGCTCCGGCGACATGTACGGGTACTTGCCCTTCACCAGCCCGGCCTGCGTGCGGTGGGTGGCGGTGGCGGCGCGGGCGACGCCGAAGTCGATGAGCTTGACCACGCCGCTCGTCGACAAAAGGACGTTGTGGGGCGTGACGTCGCGATGAATGAGGCTGAGCGCCTGGCCGGTCTTCGGGTGCTTCGCCTCGTGGGCGGAGTGAAGGGCTCCGGCGACGTCGGCGATGATGCGCGCGCACAACTCGGGCGCCATCAGCTCGCCCTGGCGCTCGTGCTCGAGGCTGATCGTCATCAGATCGAAGCCGGGCACGTACTCCATGGCCAGGTAGTAGGCGCCGTTGACCTGCCCGAGGTCGAAGATCTCGGCGATGTTCGGGTGGTGCAGGCTCGCGAGGATCGCGGCCTCGTCGAGGAACATGCGCACGAAGTCTTCGTTGGCGCAGAGGTGCGGGTGCGGGCGCTTGATGACGCAGACGCCGCGTGGCCCCTTCGCGAGGAACACGTCGGCCATGCCACCGGCACCGATGCGCTTTTCGAGGGTGTACGGCCCGAGCGTCTCAGCCATCAGGGAGCGAAGGCTTACCACGGTTCCCCTCGGTCTCAGCGTGCGCTAAGCGCCGCACGCGAATGAACCCGGCTCTGGTGATCATCCCCACGTACAACGAGCGCGACAACCTCGGCCCCATCACCTCGGCGGTGCTGGCGGCAGACCCGCGCGTCGACATTCTCGTCGTCGACGACAACAGCCCTGATGGCACGGGCCAGCTCGCCGACGAGCTCGCCGCGAAGGAGCCCCGGGTCAAGGTGCTCCACCGCGAGAAGAAGCAGGGCCTCGGCCGCGCCTACCTGCACGCGTTCTCGTGGGCGCTCGAGCACGGCTACCAGTTCATCATCGAGATGGACGCCGACTTCAGCCACGACCCGCGGTACCTGCCGAGGCTGATCGACGAGGCCCAGTCAGGCACCGATCTCGTGCTGGGGAGCCGCTACGTCACGGGCGGCGGCACGGTGAACTGGGGCGTCGGACGGCAGCTGATCTCGCAGGGCGGCTCGCTCTACGCGCGCTCGGTGCTGGGCGTGAACGTCAGGGATCTCACTGGCGGCTTCAAGTGCTTCAACCGGCGCGTGCTCGAGGGCATCAACCTGGGCGACGTGCTCTCGAGCGGGTACGGGTTTCAGATCGAGCTGACCTACCGGGCGCTCAAGAAGGGCTTCTCGGTGAAAGAGATCCCCATCGTGTTCGAGGACCGCCGCGTCGGTCAGTCGAAGATGAGCCGGAAGATCTTCGTCGAGGCCTTCACGGTGGTGTGGAAGCTCCGCTTCTCGGTGTGACGCATGTGGGGCACGTTCCTGATCGCGATGCCGGCGGTGCTCTTCATCGTCGACCCGATCGGGGTGGTGCCGCTGTTCGTCGCGATGACGGCGAACGACTCTCCAGCGAAGTGCCGATCGACGGCCCTGCGCGCGAGCGTTGCGGCGATGGCGGTGCTCGTCTTCTTCGCGCTCTTCGGCACGGTGATCTTCAAGGTGTTCGGCGTGACCCTGGCGGCGTTTCGCGTCGCGGGTGGGCTGCTCCTGATGCTCACCGCGCTCGACATGTTGCGGGCGCAGCACCCGGCGACGAAGACGTCTGCGGCCGAAGCGAAAGAAGGCGCTGAGCAGGAAGACATTGCGATCGTCCCTCTCGCGATGCCGCTCCTCGCAGGCCCGGGCGCGATCGCGACGGTGATGGTGTTGATGGCGGAGTACGGCGGTGAGTGGCTCGGCGCGGGCATCGTGATCACCTGCATCGCGATCACCTTCTTCATCACCTACCTGCTGCTGCGCAGCGCGGACCTCGTCAAGCGCGTGCTCAAGCAGACGGGCATCGCGATTCTCGAGCGCGTGTTCGGACTCATCCTCGCGGCCATCGCGGTGCAGTTCGTCTTCGAAGGAGGCAAGGCCCTCCTGAAGGGATAACGGGCTTCCGGCGCGGGGCAGGCTGTGCTTTTTGGTGCCTCGCCATGAGCGCTCACGCGAACCACTACAAGCCCAACCTCCGCGACACCCTCTTCAACCTCTTCGAGTTCCTGAACATCGGGAGCACCTCGCTCGGCAAGAAGCCCTTCGGCGAGCTCGACGAGGCGACCGCGCGGCAGACGCTCGAGAGCTACAAGCAGATCTGCGTCGATCAGCTGGCGCCGAGCTTCTCGGCCGGCGATCACCAGCCTCCCGTGCTCGACCCGAAGACGGGCGCCGTCACGCTGCCGGAAGATCTCAAGAAGAGCTTCCACGCGTACTTCGACAACGGCCTCAACCAGCTCGAGCTACCGACGCATCTGGGCGGCGTGGGCGCGCCTCCGTCGCTCGCGTGGGGAGCGTTCGAGATGGTGCTCGGTGCCAACCCGGCGCTGGGCTTCTATTTCCTGGGCAACCTGCTCCCGCGCATCATCGACGGCACGGCCACCGAGTCGCAGAAGGCGCTGTACTGCCAGCGCATGATCGAGCGGCGCTGGGGCGGCACCATGGTGCTGACCGAGCCCGACGCCGGCAGCGACGTGGGCAGCGCGCGCGCGAAGGCGAAGCTGGTGAAGGACGACGTGTGGGAGATCGAAGGCGTCAAGCGCTTCATCACCAACGGAGACTTCGACGCGGTCGAGAACATCGTGCACCTCGTGCTGGCGCGGCCGGAAGGCGCAGGCGCGGGCACCAAGGGCCTGTCGATGTTCATCGTGCCCAAGTTCTGGGTGAACCCCGACGGCTCGCTCGGTGAGCGCAACGGCGTCTTCTGCACGAACCTCGAGAAGAAGATGGGGCTCAAGTCGTCGACGACCTGCGAGATGACGTTCGGCGACGGCAAGCCGGCGCGCGGTCTGCTGGTCGGCAACGTGCACGAGGGCATCAAGCAGATGTTCCACGTCATCGAACACGCGCGCATGGCCGTCGGGCTCAAGTCGGCGGCGACGCTCTCCACCGCGTACCTGAACGCGCTCGCCTACGCGAAGGAGCGCGTGCAGGGCCCCGATCTGATGAACGCGCGCGACAAGAACGCGAAGAAGGTATCGATCATCCGCCACGCGGACGTGCGGCGCATGTTGATGCTCCAGAAGAGCCACGCCGAGGGCATGCGGGCGATGATCCTCTTCGCCGCGTCGCTGCAGGACGAGGTCGAGATCCTCGGTGGCCACCAGGACGATCGCGCCGAGGCGTCGAACGCGCTGAACGATCTGATGTTGCCGCTCATCAAGGGGTACTGCTCCGAGAAGGTGTTCGAGCTGCTGTCGGTGTCGCTGCAGACGCTCGGCGGCTCGGGCTACCTGCAGGACTACCCGCACGAGCAATACATCCGCGATCAGAAGATCGACACGCTCTACGAGGGGACGACGCACATCCAGGCGCTCGATCTGCTGCTGCGCAAGCTCGCGAAGGACGGTGGCGCGACGCTGCAGGGCCTGCTCGGCCGCATCCGCGCGACGATCGAATCGAACGAAGGCGGCGAGGCGCTGGCGAAGGAGCGCGCGGCCCTGAACGAGGCGCTCACCAACGTCGAGATGGCGTTCGGCCACCTGCTCGAGAAGCTCGGCGAGTCGCTGTACCACGCGGGTCTGCAGGGCAATCGGCTGCTGTTCGGCCTCGCGGAGCTCGTCATCGGCTGGCTGCTGATTCGGCACGCCGCGGTGGCATCGGCGAAGCGCGCGGGCGCGACGGGTGATGACGCTGCCTTCTATGACGGCAAGATCGCCTCAGCGCAGTTCTTCGCCCACGAGGTGCTGCCGAACCTGGCGATGCTGCCGAAGTTCGTGGCGGCCAGTCAGCTCGGGTTGATGCAGCTCGCCGACGAAGCGTTCTGACGACTCAGCGGGCGCCGATCATCGGGAGCAGCTGGTCGGCGACCCCGTAGAGCATCGAGATCGAGTCGGTGTTCGTCTTCGAGTCCCAGTTGAGGAGGAAGATGGCCGCCTTGCCGTCGCACCGCCCGATGAGCAGTTGACCCCGGTCGTCGACCTTGCACTTCGCGGCGGTGAGCTCGTTCTTGAGTGCCTTGAAGCTGGTTTTGCTCGTGCGGCTGTCGAGGCCAGCCTCGAGCCTGAGCCCGAGCGCGAACACCTTGCCGTTCGAGACGTAGATCTGCGCGTCGGTCGGCGTGCAGCGTGACGTGGTGTACGAGGCGCCCGTCGGCGTCTTGCCCGCGCTGTCGACCCACCGCTCGGTGCAGCTCAGGGTCTTCTGCAGCGCGCCGACGTCGCCACCGAGGGAGGCGTCGAACGAATGCGCATGGTCGAGGGCTGAGGAGGCACCTGCAAGCGCCAACGTGGTGACCAGGATGAGCGCGACAGAGAGAGTTCGCATGCGGCAAAGACCCGCGCCACCACGGCCAGGTGCAAACCGAGTCAGTACGGGCCGGGCACGTTCAACCGCACCCGGTAGAGCCCGCTGCGGGCGGTGATGTAGAGCGTCTGGCGATCGGCGTCGCCGAACGCGCAGTTGGCCGGCTCCTGCGGCACCACGATGCGGCCCAGGTACCCCGCGTCGGGCCGGTACACCTTCACGCCCGCTGACGTCGTCACGTACAGGTTGCCGTTCACATCGGTGGTGATGCCGTCGCCGCCGTTGGCTCCGGGACCGCCCGCGTTGGTCAGCGTGAAGCGCGCGTTGTTCGACGTCGCTCCATCGCCAGCGACATTGAAGCGCCGCACCTCGGAGAGCTGAGAGTCGGCGACGTAGAGGATCGACTCATCGGGCGACAACGCAACGCCGTTCGGCTGGCCGTTTGGCGTCGAGTACACGAGCGAGACCGAGCCACTTGGCGCGACGCGGTACACGCCGCGGAAGCCGATGGTGCCGTTGCCGCCGTACGTCGGATCGGTGAAGTAGATCGTCCCGTCGGAGCGCACGACCGCGTCGTTGGGCGAGTTGAGCGTTCCGCCGTCGTAGTTCGCGGCGATCGTCGAGGTGCCGCCATCGGGTCGCAGCCGAATCACCTGGCCGGCGTGCTGACAGATGATCAGATCGCCGTTCGGAGCGAGCGCGAGCCCGTTCGAGTTGCTGCTGGGGAAGCGGAACGAGGTGAACGTCGACGGTGGGGTGTGTTGGTAGATCCGGTTGCCCTGGACGTCGCTGAACAGCAGCGCGTTGAGCGACGGCATCCACTGCGGGCCCTCGGTGAAGAGAAACCCGCCGTCGATCAGTCGGGCCGAACCGGCGTCGGCGATCGGGTCGATTCCCGCGAACGGATTCGACGCGCCACCGGCAACTGCTCCGCCAGCCGTGCCCCCACCCGCGACGACGCCGCCGCCCGTGGCAGCGCCGCCAGCTGATGCACCTCCACCTGTCGCAGCGCCTCCACCGGTCGCAACACCTCCGCCGGTCGCAACGCCTCCACCGGTCGCAGCGCCTCCGCCGGTCGCAATGCCTCCACCAGTCGCCACGCCGCCGCCCGTCGCCACGCCGCCGCCCGTCGCCACGCCGCCGCCCGTCGCCACGCCGCCGCCCGTCGCGGAGCCGCCACCAGCCACGCCTGCGTCCGCCACCACCTGTGGGCCACACCCAGCCACCAGCGCCAGCGCCAGCACTCGCACGCACCGATTCATGATTCCCCCGTCACAGCCCACTGCGTTGGCGCTTCATGCTCACGTTCACCAACAACCCGATGCCGATGAGCACCGACACCATCGAGCTGCCGCCGTAGCTGAGCAGCGGCAACGTGATGCCCGTGATCGGTAGCAAGCCCGTCACCATTCCGATGTTCTCGAACACCTGCCAGAAGATCATCGCCGCGATGCCCACCGCGACGAACGCGCCGAACCGATCCTTCGCGCCCGCCGCGACCCCGAGCGCGGCGAGCAGCAGGCCTGCGTAGAGCACCATCAAGCCCAGGCACTTCAAGTACCCCTGCTCCTCGGCGATGACGCTGATGTTGATGTCGGTGTGCTGCTCGGGCAGGTAGCGAAGGCCGGTCTGCGTGCCCTCCATCCACCCCTTCCCGCTCATGCCTCCGGAGCCGACGGCGATCTTCGACTGCATCGCGTGGTAGTTCGACCCTTTGAGATCGCTCGTCGGGTCGAGCCAGCCGGTGATGCGCGCGTCCTGATGCTTCTTGAGCTTGTGCCGGATGATCGTGAACCGCTCCTCGGTGTTCTGCGGCCGCAGGTAGTCGTTCCACAGCACGCCAGCGCCAGCGACGGCCATCACGCCGAGGACGATCAGCACCGGCAATGACGGCCGCGCGAACAACAGCACCGTGATCGTCGTGAACGCCATCATCAGCGCCGTCCCGAGATCGGGCTGCACGAGCACCAGCGCGGTGGGCACGAGCGCGATCACCGCGGGCGGAATGAGTCTCAAAAAGCCGTACGTCGGCTGCTGCGGCCGGTGATCGTCGTGAAAGTACTTCGCCATCATCAACAGCATGCCGAGCTTCATGAACTCAGCGGGCTGCACGCGGATCGGGCCGACGACGAACCAGCTCTCGGCGCCCTTCGCCTTGTGGCCGAAGAACTTGAGCGCCACGAGCGCGCCGAGGTTGAAGAGGTAGATGGGAATCGCGAGGCGCTCGAGCAGCTTTGGATCGATCCACGCGACGACGACTGCGATCGCCGAGCCGATGAAAAAGTAGGCGATCTGCGAGGCCCACATCGGCGCGCTGGGCGGGCGAGACGCGCTCGCGAGGTTGTAGATGCCGACCGCGGTGGTCAACGCCGTCATCGCGAGGAGCAACCACGGCAACTGCGCGACGCTGCGTCGTTCGCCCGACAGCTCCATCATGGCGTGGTCCCCGGCGGGGCTTGCACCGTGGGCTCAGGCGGGCGCGGGACATCGGCCACGGCCGGATCGCTCACGTCGGCCGGCGCGGCGGGATTGGGCTTGGCGAAGATGATGGGCTTGGGAGGCCGCGGCGGAACCCACTCCTCCCCGAGCGCGAAGCTGTCGGCCTTCTTCAGCTCGAAGTACTTCGCGAACACGGCCGCGGCCGTCGGCGCGGCGTCACTGCCACCATGCCCGCCGTGCTCGTTGAGGACGATGATCGTCAGCTCGGGGTCTTCGGCAGGCGCGAACGCGGCGAACCACGCATGGTCGCGCTCGAAGTAGTCCATCTGCTCCTTCTTGAGACGCACGGCGCCGAGCCGCGCGACCTGCGCCGTGCCCGTCTTGCCGGCGATCGTGTACTCGGTCGATCGGGAGCGCGTCGCGGTGCCGCCTGGCTCGTTCACCACCGACACGAGTCCGTCGATGAGGAGCTTGTGTTGCTCGTCAGTCATCTCGAACTGGCGCACCTGCTTCGGCGCGTAGGACTCGACGACCTTGCCGTCGGGCGTCTCGATGCGCTGCACGATCTGCGGGTTCAGCACGTGCCCCTTGTTGGCGATGGCCGAGTACAGCACCGCGAGTTGCAGCGGCGTCACGTTCACGTCGCCCTGGCCGATCGCGGTGTTGAGCGCCATGCCCTTGGTGTAGCCGCCGGGGGTCACCTTGTTGTGGTACGCGCTGTCGGGCATCACGCCGGGCACTTCGGCAGCGACGCCCAGGTTCGAGGGCCCGCCGAGCCCGAGCTGCTTGCCCACGGCGGCGATCGGGTCGATGCCCATGAGATCCGACGCGCGGTAGAAATACGTATCGCAGCTCACCTGAATCGCGCGCTTCGCATCGACGACCCCGTGGCCGCGTTCGTTGTGACAGCGCCATCGCCGATTGCCGAGCGTGTAGCCGCCATTGCACACCGCCGTCGACGAAGGCGTCACCACGCCCGACTGCAGCGCCGCCAGCAGCGTCACGACCTTGAACGTCGAGCCCGGGTGGTAGTGCTCGGCGCCCGCGCGAAACACCATCGGCTGGAGCGGGTCCTGGCTCAGCTGCGCCACGCGCTTCGGCGACACGCGGCCGGTCATTTCATTGGGGTCGAACGCCGGCCGGCTCACGATCGCGCGAATGAAACCCGTCTTCGTCTCCATCGCGATGACGGCGCCCGCAGTGCCCGGGAACGCGCGCTCGGCCTCGGCCTGCAGCCGCGCATCGAGTGAGAGCACGACGTTGTTGCCCGCGGCCGGCGCCTCGCTGGTGCCTCCGCGCAGCAGGTTGCCTCGAGCGTCGCGCATCACCTCACCGCGAGCGTTCACCACGTGCTTCACCCAGCCGTCGGTGCCACGAATGGCGTGCTCGAAGCTGCGCTCGACGCCGCGTCGTCCGATGTAGTCACCGAGCGCGTAGGGCGGGCGCTCCAGCGAGCCGTTCAGCTTGGTCAGCTCGTCCTGGGTGATCTCGTTCATGTACCCGAGGATGTGCGCGAGCGTCGGCCCCGCGCGGTAGCTGCGATGCGGCACGGGCTCGAGATCGACGCCGGGCAACAGGAACTGCCGGGCGAGCAGTTGGTCGAACTCCTCACGCGAGATGTCGACGGCGGCGATGAGCGGTTGGTAGCGCTGCGGGCCGTGCGCGGCTTTCAGGAGCGCCTCGACCCTCGCGCGCTGCTCCTCGTCCCACTGGAGCACCTCGGCCAGGCGCGGGAGCACCTCGGCCACACACTTCTGACAGAACGCGGGCGTGATGAAGACGTCGAGGCTCGGGCGCGCATCGACCAGCACTTCGCCGCGGCGATCCCGAATCAGCCCACGAGGCGCGCGCAGCCGCACGTCCTTGAACTGGTTGTCGACCGAGAGGGCGTTGAACTCCTCGTAGCGCACCACCATCAGCCGGTAGAGGTTGACCGACAACACGAGCAGCCCCGCGATGAAGAAGACCGCGACGCCGATCAGCCGCGGCCTCAGGTCCTTCGCGTCGCTCTGTTGCCCGAGCTTGATCACGCGTAGCGCCCCACGTCGACGCGTTCGCCCGGTTCGATCTTCGCGAGCAGCGGGAAGAGCAGCGCTGCGGTGACGCCAGTCAGGAGCGCCTGGAGCGGCACCGCCGTCAGCGACAACACCCGGCCGTCTGCGTTCTTCGAGGTGAGCCACATGAGGAGGAACGCGACGAGGGAATGCCCCACCGTCGCGCCTGCCGCGAACAACGCGTAGCCGAGCCTCGACTTCCCATCGAGCAGCTGCGCCGCTGCCCGTGCGAGCAGGAAGACCAGGACCGCCAGCGCCGGGTAGAGACCTGACGGTCGGCCCGTGAAGACGTCGAGCAGGTAGCCGATGGCGAACGCGGTGAGCGACCCTTCGATGGTCTTCGAGCGCACCGCCATGAAGACGATGATCGCGATGGTGACGTCGATGCGCGTCACCTCGAAGCCGAAGGTCTTCACGAGGACGGCCTCGATGGACAACAGCACCAGCGCCAATGAGGTGAACAGGGCGCCCTTCATCTCGGCCCCGGGCCGCGCATGGCGGACAGCTCGATGGCGGGGAGCACCAACACCTCTTCGACGCGGCCGAGATCGACCGCCGGCTCCACCTGGCCGACGAGGAACAGGCCCACCGTCGGCCGCGAGACGCCCTTGACGGTGCCGACCACCAGGCCTCGCGGGTAGATGCCGTCGGTGCCAGCCGTCACCACCACGTCGCCGTCGGTGATGTCGTCTTCGCGGCGCACGAAATCGAGCAGCATCTTCTGGCCGTCTCCGGCGCCGACGACGGTGCCGCGAACCCGCGTGCGTTGCACGAGCGCTCCGATGCGCGACTGTGGGTCGAGCATCACCATCACGTCAGCGGAGCCCGCGACCGCGCGAACCACCTGGCCCACCACGCCCTTCGGCGTGACGACCGGCATGCCCACCCGCACGCCGTGCGCTTCTCCGCGGTCGATGCGGAACGACTGGAACTGTGGGCTCGCGTTGAGGCCGATGACCCGCGCGACGATCGACGGGCCACTCGAGGCCTCGGCGAAGCTGAGCACCTCTTTGAGGCGCTGGTTCTCGGCGCGCGCTTCGGTGAGCGTGTTGAGCTCGGCCTGCGCCTGCGCCAGCTCGGTGCGGCACTGGTTCGCGGCTTCATGCGAGCCTCGCAACGCGACGTAGCCGTTCACCGTCGACGAGAAGCCTCCGAACACGCCCGTGAGCCCCGACTGCAGCGGCGACGAGAGGCCCAGCACCGCGCGATCGATGAAATTCGGCTCACGGCCCCGCCCGCCCCGCGAGAGGAAGCTGATCAGCGGCACGATGATCAACGCTCCGACGAGGAGCGGCTCGCGATATCGATTGAGGAAGGAAAACACTGGAGATCGAAGACCCAACGGGCGACGCGCGGCGAGGCTTTCCGGCCCGTGAGGGAAAGCCCTTGCATGTTGTGGGGACCGATCCTACAGGTCAAGCTTTCAAATTAGCCAACCCCCCGAAAGTCCATGAGTAATTCGACCTCTTCGACCCCTGAGATCTCTTCAAGCCCGAGCACCTGGCGCCGCACCGGGTACTACGCCCTCATCATCGCGCTCGCGGTGCTCTTCGGTCTGCAGTGGGGACCCGGCTCTTCGGGCTGTGACCGCATGGGGGCGCTGCAAGACGCCAAGGGCGAGGCCGCCGTCACGGTCAATGGCCAGACGGTGCCGCTCAAGGAGTTCGCGCAGGCCTACGGCAACCAGGCCGCGAACTTCCGCCAGCAGGGCATTCCCGCGGACCTGCTCAAGCAGTTCGGCATTCACAAGCAGGTCGTCGATCAGCTCGTCAACACCGAGCTCCTCGCGCAGGCCGCCGAAGCGCAAGGCATTCGCGCTTCTGACGAAGAGGTCGTCGCCCTCGTCCTGAAGGACCCGTCGTTCCAGAAGGACGGCAAGTTCGACACGGACCGCTACGAAGACATCGTCAACCAGTACGAGGGCACCACGACGGTGCAGTACGAAGAGAAGATCCGTCGCCGCCTCTCGGCGCAGAAGCTGCTCCAGGTCGTCGAGGCCTCGGTCGCCGTCAGCGCGGACGAAGTGCAGGCGCGCTACCAGAAGGAAGGCAACTCGGCGAAGGCCACCTTCGTGCGCTTCACGCCGTCGATGTACGCCGACAAGGTCGCCGTGCCGAAGCCGGCTGACCTCGAGAAGTGGGCCGCTGCGAATGGCGAGCTGATCGCGAAGGACTACGAGACGAACAAGTTCAAGTTCTTCATCGATGAGCGCGTGAAGGCCCGTCAGATCCTGCTGCGCGTCGCCCGCGACGCCGACGCCGCCGTGAAGGAGGACGCGAAGAAGCGCCTCGAGAACGTGCGCAAGGAGATCGTCGACAACAAGAAGTCGTTCGCCGACATGGCCACCAACTTCAGCGAGGACACCGAGACGAAGGCCAAGGGTGGCGACCTGGGCTTCATCGAGCGCACCCAGCTGCCCAGCGACTTCGCGGCCAAGCTCTTCGCGCTCAAGCCGGGCGAGGTCTCTGCCGTCACCGAGTCGCCCATCGGCTTCCACATCGGCATCGTCGAGGACCGCAAGGCCCCCGAGACCAAGCCGCTCGAGGCGGTGAAGCTCGAGTTGGCCGCGCAGCTCTTCACGAAAGAAAAGGCGAAGGACTTCGCGAAGGCCGACGCCGAGAAGACGCTCGCCGAGCTCAAGAAGGGCAAGACGCTGGTCGAGCTGTTCCCGGCCGATGCGAAGGAAGACAAGAACTTCAACTTCAAGGCCGAGACGCGCCCCGAGGTGAAAGAGACGGGCGAGTTCAACGCCAGCGCCGACGCCGTGCCGACGCTCGGTGGTGGGGCCGCTGTCTTCAAGCTCCTGATGGACCAGAAGGCCGCGGGCGTGGTTGACCAGGTCGTGACGGTCGACGACGGGCCGGTCGCCACGACGTCTGGCCTCGCGGTGGTGGTGGTCGACGAGCGCAAGATGCCCAGCGACGCGGACTTCACGACCAAGAAGGAGCAGCTCCAGGTCGAGGCCGTGAAGGGCAAGCAGTTCGAGGTGCGCGAGGCGTTCCTCAAGGCGCTCAAGGCGCGCGGCGCGATCATCACCAACGACAAGGCCATCGACAAGGTCCTCGAGGGCTGAGGTGACGTCGTTCATTCTCGCGTCGGGCTCGCCTCGTCGGCGTGAGCTGCTCGGTCAGCTCGGGCTCTCGTTCGACGTGGTGGCGGCTGAGCTCGACGAGTCGGTGCACCCGGCAGAGCTCCCGAAGGCCTACGTCGAACGGCTCGCGCGCGAGAAGGCGATGGCCGTGCACGCACGCCGGCCGGGCTCCATCGTTCTGGCTGCCGACACGTCGGTGGTCGTCGACGACATCATCCTCGGGAAGCCTGGCGCCGACGCGCGTGAAGGCGCCGCGATGCTTCGATCGCTGTCGGGGCGCACGCACCAGGTGATGACGGGCGTCGCCGTTGCTGCAGCCCAGGTGCACTCCGTCGTCATCACCAGTGACGTCGTCTTCCGTGCGCTGAGCGAGGCCGAGATCGCCTGGTATGTCGCGACTGGAGAAGGTGCCGACAAGGCCGGTGGCTACGGACTGCAGGGCAAGGCGGCCGCGTTCATCTCGGCCGTCGTCGGCTCGTCGACCAGCATCATCGGGCTGCCGCTCGCCGAGTCGCTCGAGCTGCTGCGCGCTGCGGGCGTTCGTCTCCCGTGGGAGCCGGCGTGATCTCGGCCGAGGTGTTGGCCGCGAACCTGCGCGACGTCGAGCAGCGGGTGGCGGCCGCGTGCGGGCGCGCAGGGCGAAACCGGAGCGACGTGCAGCTCATCGCGGTCACCAAGCGGCACCCGCCTGAGCTGGTGCGGCTCGCGTTTGACGCAGGCCTGCGCCACTTCGGTGAGAACTACGCCCAGGAGCTGCGCGACAAACACGAAGCGCTCTCGAGCTGCGCCGGCCTTCGCTGGCACGCCATCGGGCCGCTCCAACCGAAGAACGCCAAGTACGTCGCGAAGGCGGCGCACGTGTTCCACGCGCTCGAGCGCCTCGAGGTCGCCCAGGAGCTGTCACGGCGTCGAACCGGTGCGCCGCTCTCCTGGTTCGTCGAAGTGAACGTCGCGGGCGAGGCGTCGAAGGCCGGGCTCGCGCCGGGCGAAGTCGCTGCGTTCCTGGAGCAGGTCAAGCGCCTTCCCAACCTCGAGCTCACCGGGCTGATGTGCATGCCTCCGCTCGCCGACGAGCCTGAAGCCTCACGGCCGGCGTTCAAGGCCCTCGCGCAGCTCGCGAAGGACCTCGCCCTGCCCTGCCTCAGCATGGGCACGACGGGAGACTTCGAGATCGCGATCGAAGAGGGCGCGACGCACGTGCGCGTCGGCACGGCGTTGTTCGGTGAGCGGCCCGCCTGACGTCAGCGCCTCGTCCCGAGCAGCAGCGACCGCGGTGGTCGATCGTCGTCCGTCACCTCGGGAATCACCTCGACCTCGAAGCCTGCAGCGACCAACAGCTCCAGCCACGTCGAACGAGGAAAGACGCCGAACCGCTGCCGATCGTGAAAGACGCGCGCGGAGCCGTCGGCGTCACGGACGAGGAAGCCGTAGTCGACGAAGCCGGAGGTCGCGCCAGGCTCGAGCGGGTGCGTCCACTCGAGATACCGAACGCTGCGCCCGTCAGCGCCGTCGGAGCCACCTGACTCGGTGGCCGGCTCGAACGACTCGAGAAGGACGTCTGGTACGAGGAGCGCCAGCCCACCAGGCGCGAGGTGCCTGAAGGCCGTGCCCATGGCCTGCGCCAGCTCGTCGTTCGTCGTCATCGAGTCGATCGCGTCGTGAACGAAGACGGCGTCGAAGGTGCGGCCCAGGTCGAGCGTGCGCATGTCGCCGCGATGGTGTGCACACTCGGGGTTGAGCCGGGCTGACTGCGCGAGCATCGCGTCGCTCAGATCGGTGAGGGTCAGCTCGAAGTGCTGCTTCAGGTGAAACGCGTTGTGCCCGCCGCCGCAGCCCAGCTCCAGCACACGAGCGCCAGGCCGCAGCCGCTGGAGCAGGACCTTCGCGAAGAACGCGGCCTCATCGCGGTACTCCTCGACGGGTGAGATGAGCGGCCAGAGGGGCGCGAGCTCTCCGTAGAAGACAGACATGGGCAGTCAGATCTCCTTGAACTTGACGCGGCCCTCTTCGCTGAGCGTGATTCGGTACTCGACGCCGCAGTAGTTGCACCGCAGCTCGATGCCCTTCTTCTCGGGGATGAACTCGTCGGTCGGGTTGTTGGCCTGACACGAAGGGCAATCCCAGTCCTTCAGCTTCTTGCCCGCAGGCCCGCGCTGTCGATCGTCGTCGTTCTCTTCGTACTTCGAGCCACCACCGCTCATCAGCGCCTCCGACTCACCAGCGATTGAGGAAGTCCGTCATCTCGTCGAGCGACTTGAGCCGCTCGGCATGCAACGTTTTCAGCCAGGTCTCGAGGGCCTGCGTCGTCTTCGGGCCTGCGCCGAACAACGCCGCGCGCGGCAACTCGACGAACTCGACGATCTCGTTCGCCACCGCGCTCATCGCCCGGCGGCCCTCGCCTGCGAGGGCTTCGCCTTCTCCCACGACGTCACCGGCGTGCGCGACGCCGAGCTCGACGGTGTCGGTCGCTTTGCGCGCGAAGAGCCGAACGGACCCCGACAGCACGAAGAGCAACGTCTCTCCGGCGTCACCCTGCTGGAAGATCACGGCGCGGGCGGCGGCGCGTTTGGCCTGGCCTGCGCGGAGCACGCTCTCCCAGTCTGCGCCGAGCGTCTTCACCAGCATGGAGTCGGACAACCTGGGCTCTCGGGAGACCCGCCCCGTCACGTCGGCGCGTTGCAGCTCGACCTTGACGACGGGCGTCTCGCTCACCGGGCGTCGACCTCGGCGGCGGGTAGCGTGCGGTAGGTGGCGTCGACGTGGTCCATCAGCTCGAAGAAGGCGTCCCCGTACCGCGTGCCGTCTGCAGGAGTGTACCCCTTGCGGTTGATCCAGAACGTACCTGAGTTGCACTCGCGCTCCCACCCGGCGATCGACCCGAGCTCGCGCTTCATGTCGTCCGTTTCGCGACAGTCCTTCTCGCCCGCGGCGTTGACCCAGCAGCAGCGGCCATACGGGAAGACGTAGATCATCGGGCGCAAGGCCAGGCCCGGGTTCGCGACGTAGCTGTCGGCGACGAGCACGCTCGGCACGAACGATCCCGGCTCCATGCCGTAGCCGTGCAGCATGAAGACGACGGGGTAGCGGCGCGCCGTGTTCTCTGGATCGTTGTACCCGGCGGGCAACGCGATGGCGTACTCCCACTTCGCGCCCAGCGCCTTCGACTGGAACCAGGCCGTCTTCTGCTCGCCGTTCACCAACTTCGGCACGGGCGCCTTCTCGAGGGTGGGCCAGTGTGATGCGGCCCAGTTGAAGAGCGTCGCGAAGCGGAAGAGCGCCTGCTCATTGGTGCCCACGTGATCGCCTTCTCCGTCGATGCGCTCCTGCTCGCTCGGCATCGCCTTGCCGTAGAGCGTGACGAGGTTGCGCGGCATCTGGGCCCAGCGCTTCGTCCACGGATCGAACCGACCCTGACGATCGGCCATGCCGGGCATCTCGGCGAAGTCGCGGTACCAGCCGATGTTCGAGGCGCCGAGCGCGGACCGCACTGCCGAGAACAGATGTTGCGCCATCAGGCCCAGGTTGAAGATGTCGCGTGCGCCGCCATCGGCCAGCACGTGCAGGCGTCGCCGGCCTTCCGCGTCGAGCTTCCGGTAGTTCGTCTTACCGTCGTACGCCTTGAGTGACTGGCGCCCACCTGACTCATCGAAAGCGCCGTTGCCTTCGCCCACGTCACGCGTGTTCGCCACGCCATCGAGCCCCAGGTCGCGAAACGGCTCGCCCATGTCCCAGACCCAGTTCTGCTCGGTGCCGACCGGGTTGGCCTCGACGTCGTAGTTATCCTTGTTCGGATCGACCGCAGACGCGTTCGCCGTGGTGACACAGGCGCCGTTCCCGTCTTCGAAACGATCGTCGCAGCCATCGGCGCCGACGTCGTCAAAGCGCTCGTGGCCGTTGTTGATCACCGGCTCGCCGTAGTCGCGTCGGCCGTTCCCGTTGAAGTCGACGGCCAGGATGATGCCCTGTGGCCGCACCGCTTGCCGGCAAGGGTCGCGGAAGCCGCCGTGGTCGAGGAACGCGAGCCGCTGTTCGTTGTTCTGCTTCGAGGCCCGCTCCGCGCCTCCTTTCGCGGCGCAGAACCGGTCGGCGAACGCCTCTTCTGCAGCGCTCGGCAGCGGCGTCGCGATGTTGGCGGCGTCGGAGCAGAAGTCGACGCGCTCCTTCGTGCTGCGACAGAACCAGGTGCTGGGCTCGCCATCACAGAAGGTGATCGCGTCGTACGTGCCCTGCGGGTTGTACTCGGCGTTGAAGAGGCCCTTCACGCGAATGGGGTTGGTGCAGAAGTCGGCGGCGAAGGAGCGGATCTTCGCGGGATCGACGCCCGGTGGCGCGACGGCCGACGCCGGGTTCTCGCTGAAGAAATTGCCGTACGCGAGCGAGAGATCCGTCATCATGTTGCCGTACGAGTCGCGATCGAACGTGCCGCCGCTCAACGTCACGTGCCAGTGGTTGAAGTCCTGGCTGTGTTCGAACGGCAACGTCGCGGGCCGCTTCGAGCACGCCTCGAACGCTTTCGGATCGTTGAGTCGAACGGGATCCTGCTGGAGCACCGCTTCGATCTCGGCCTTCGAGCAGAAGCCTCCGGTGAAGAACCGGTCCATCGAGCGAGAGAAGAAGGCGTAGTCGAGCGGGCCACCGAGCGGCGCGACGGCGTCGAAACGTTCCGGGTGCGAGAGGCCGAGCGAGGCGGTGCCGATGCCGCCCATCGAGACGCCCGAGAGGACCCGATAGGTCGTGTGCAGCTTCGCGGCGGGCGGTGGAGGCGGCTGCGGCGCAGGCCCACACGCCACGAGCAGCGCCAGCCCAGCAGGGACGAGACGACGCACGGCAGACTCCTTCGACAAAGAGGCGCGCAGCCTACGTCCGAGACCGCCTGAATTCAGGCCCTGAATAGCGCCGGAAGGGTGACGTCGGTGTCATGTGCCACGCGACACGGTTGTCTGACAGGGTCGCAGTTCGCACGCCGGCGAACTCCATGGTGGGATTCGCCGGCGCCGATACGAAGGACTGAAGGAGCCTGCTGCCGTGATGAAGACCTCGACGTTGATTCTGGCCGTCTCGCTCTCGTCAGCGGCAGCCCTCGCCCAGGATGGGGGCGTCGCGAAGGTGATCTCGCCCTTCCCCACCGACACCCAGTGCGTGGCCCTCGGCAACATCAAGACGCCGATCGCGTTCGGGCCGGGTGAGACGCTCGAGTTCGATCTCGACGCGCTCGGCGCGCGGGCTGGCACCATGACGATGCGGGTGTTGCCGCTGCGTGAAGGCCTGATGCCGATCGAGGTGCACGCCAAGACGAACACGTTCTTCTCGAAGGTGCGCCGCGTCGACGGCACGGGCACGAGCTTCTTGTCGCCCAAGACGCTGCGGCCCACGCGCTACTACGAGGACGCGCAGGAGAACGAGTGGCACCGCGTCGCCGACGTCTCGTTCCGCAAGAACCGGACGGCGAAGGTGCTCAGCACCATCAACGGGCAGTCGACGACCTCCGAGCTCACCTACGGCAACGACGTGAGCGACGTCGCCGGAGCCATCTTCCTGATGCGCCAGCTCGATCTCAAAGAGGGCAAGAAGCTGTGCTTCGACGTGTACGGCATTCGCCGCATCTGGCGCGTGTGGGGCACCGTGCAGCCGAAGGAGCACGTCTCGCTGCCCGTCGGCGAGTTCGAGACCTGGCACCTCGCCGGTGAAGCGGCGCGCCACGACTGGCAGGACGCGCGCCGCGACATTCACGTGTGGATCACCGCCGACGAACGACGCATGCCCATCGCCGCGCTCGGGAGCATCGACCTCGGCGCCGTTCGCGCGACGTTGACCAGCTTCAGCCGGCCCGGTGACAAGGCCGCGAAGGCCGAGAACAAGGGCAACCTGAAGTGGTAGGTCGGGCCGCATGCCCCTCGTCCTGAGCTACTCCGGCTGCAGCACCTGCAAGAAGGCGCTGGCCTGGTTGAAGTCGAAGAACGTCGCCGTCACCGTGCGGCCCATCGTCGACGAGCCGCCGACGAAGGCCGAGCTCGCGAAGTGGATTCCCGCGAGCGGCCTGCCGGTGAAGAAGTGGCTCAACACCTCGGGGCTGAGCTACCGCGCGCTGGGCAAGGCGAAGGTCGACGCTGCGAGCGACGCGACGCTGGCGCAGTGGTTGTCGGCAGACGGGAAGCTCGTGAAGCGGCCCGTGCTCGTCGATGGCGCGACGGTGCTGGTCGGCTTCAAAGAGGCCGAGTGGGCCGCACACTTCGGGAAGTAGCGCCGTGCCGTCTCTCCAACGGCGCCGGGCCAAATTCTTGCCGGGTCGCTTCACGCCTGTAGCGTGTTGTTCATGCCCGCGACGCAGACTGCCCGCTCCGCCGTTCCGCTCTCCCGCTCGGTCGACGCCATTCGTGAGTCGGTCGAACGCCTCGAGGAGTGCCTGCCCCGCCGAGAAGACAGTGCCGTGCTGCTCGACTTCCTCGAGGACGATCTGCGTGAAGGGCTCGATGCCATCGCCGACGTCGAGGCGCACTTCACCGACGTGCTCGATCTGCTCCGCAACGACGCCGCGTCGCCGATTCGCCTCATGGAGGCCGCTGAAGACTTCCGCGTGCTCAACCGGCTCGAGTACCTGATGGTGGTGGTGGCGCAGCTGCGCCGTCGACTGTCACAGGCGGCCGGCAAGATGCGCGAGGGCTGAAACACTTCGGGGAGCCGTGCGGACCGTTCAAGCGGTCCAACAGGCTCCCCGGCGTGCTGCGTCTGGACTGAAACTCAGATGAGGCCGCGAGCGCGGCGAATCTGCTCCAGCGTCTTCTGGTACTCGATCTCGTACGCGCTGGTGCCCTCTTGCAGGTGCTTCAGGCGGCCGCGCGCCTCGCGATCGATCTCTTCGTCGACGTCGAGGTGCTTCTTCATGATCTGCATGATCTTCGGGCGCATCTGCGTGTCGTCCGAGAACACCTCTTCGACGTTCCGCGAGATGAGCAGGAACTCGAGCATCTGGTTGATCACGAACTCGATGCCGTCGTCGCCGATCTTGAAGCCTCGGACGTCGGACATCTCGCGCTTGACCTGGTTGAACTTCGAGAAGTCATAGCCACGACGCTCGAGCGCCTCGCGGGTGGCCTGGTTCACGCGCTCCTCGTTGGCGAGGTACTCACGCATGATGGCCGACATGTCGAGTTCGGCATCCGACATGCGAATGGCCTCGACCTCGATGTCCTTTTCCTTCGCCAGCCGGTCGATGATCTCGCGCGCAATGAGCGGAACGAGCTTGGGATACAGCCGCATGGTCATCCTTCGGGGTTGGGGCTGAAAACGCCTGTGGTGTGTATGTCACCGCCGAGCGCTGCCGCAACGAAAAATCAAGGCGTTCTGTGTCTTTGCGACGCCAACCCTCACGATTGACTGTCGGCGTCGTCGAGCGACGCGAGGCGAATCGCGTCGTCGTCGCCGGTTTCGGGCGCACGGAATTTTGGCGCGTGGAGGAACGCATGCAGCCGCTCGGCCACCGCTGGGCCGATGCCATCGACCTCACCCAGCTCCTCGATGCTGGCCTCCTTCAAGCGCTTGATCGAGCCGAAGTGCCGCAGCAGCGCCGTTCGCCGTCCCGCGCCGACTCCGGGCACTTCGTCGAGCGCCGATGACAGGCCGCGCTTGCGGTTGAGCTTGCGCTGGAACGTGATGGCGAAGCGGTGGGCCTCGTCGCGCAGGCGCGTCAACGCGAAGAGCTCGGGCGACGTCTGCGGCAAGACGATCGCGTCCTTCCGGCCGACGACGAAGACGCGCTCGGGGCTGCGGTCCTGCTGCACATCGGGGGCAATCGAATCGAGATCTCGGCTCTTCGCGAGTGAGACGAGATCGACGCCTTCGACACCGAGATCGCGCATCGCCGCCCACGCGCTCGCGAGCTGGCCTTTGCCGCCGTCGATGACGATGAGATCGGGCAGATCGCCCTCTTCCAGTCCGCGCTTGAGGCGACGGGACAACACCTCGTGCATCGAGGCGAAGTCGTCGTTCCCCACGACGGTCTTGAGCTTGTAGTGCCGGTACCGCGATGGATCCGGCTCGGTGTCGACGCTCGAGACCTGCGAACCGACCAGCGCGGCGCCCTGGAAGTGCGAGATGTCGAAGCACTCCATGCGATGCGGCAGCTTCGAGAGGTGCAGCCGGTCCTTCAAGCGCTCGAGCGTCTGCTCCACCTCGTCACGGCTGCGCTTGCGTTCACTGAAGGCGCGCTCGGCGTTCTTCGAGGCCAGCTTCACCAGCTCGGTCTTGTCGCCGCGCTCTGGCACCAGCACGCGCACGCGCTCGCCTTTGCGCTCCGACAACAGCTCGGCCAGCGCCTCGGGCTCGTTCGGGCTGCCCGCCAGCAGCACCTCTTTGGGAACGAACGCGTCGTCGGCGTAGTACTGGTTGACGAACGAAGTGACGAGCTCGTCGTCGGGGAACTCGCTCTGGAAGTGGTGGGGCTGCCCACCGGTGATGCGGCCGCCGCGCACGAACAGGCTGTAGAGCGTGATGCGATCGCCCTCGCGGAACAGGCCGAAGACGTCTTGATCGATCGACTCGGTGGACGCGATGGCCTGCTTCTCGACGCTCCGCTCGATGGCGATGACCTGATCGCGCAGGCGTGCGGCCGCTTCGAACTCGAGCTTCGACGCCGCGAGCCTCATGCTCCCGCGAAGGTTGTCGAGCAGCGGCTCACTGCGGCCCTCGAGGAAGAGCGCCACCGCGTCGACGTTGCGCCCGTAGTCCTCGGGAGCGATCGGCAACACGCACGGCGCGGGGCAGCGACCGATCTGATGAAGCAGGCACGGGCGCTTGCGGCTCTCGAGCACGTGATCGGAGCAGGTGCGCAGCTGGAAGAACCGGTTCACCACCCGCACGGTCTCGCGAATCGACGACGCCGACGCGTACGGCCCGAAGTAGCGCGCGCCGTCACGTTTGGGCCGGCGCACCATCTCGAGGCGCGGGAAGCGGTGCTCGTTCGAGAGGCGAAGACAGAGGAACGCCTTGTCGTCGCGCCACTGCACGTTGAAGCGCGGGCGGTGCTTCTTGATCAGCTCGTTCTCGAGGAGCAGCGCCTCTTTCTCGCTCGAGACGACGACCGTCTCCAACGAGCCCAGCAGGCGATCGAGCAGCGCAACGAAGGCCCGGGTGTCGGAGGAGCCGGGGTTGAAATAGCTGCGCACCCGGTTCGCGAGGTTGACGGCCTTGCCGACGTAGATGACCCGATCGGTCTTGTCCTTCATCAGGTACACGCCGGGCTGATTCGGCAGCTGCGCGAGGCGCTGTTCGAGCTCGACCGGAGTCATCAGTTTCTCTCTCTGTCTGGTTTGGCGCTCGCGCGCAACGAGACGTCGAGCGACGTAGACTGCCCACGTGGACGGGCTGAGCAGCCGAGACATCGAGACGTTGGGCGAGGCGGGCTTCGTCGTTGGCGCCGGCTTCCTCGGGCCATCACTCGCGACCGCCGCGCACGCGAAGGCCCTGGAGCACCTCGCCGCAGGCATGCTGGCGCGGGCCGGTGTTCGACGAGGCGCAGACCACCAGCTCGACGACGCCGTGCGAGGAGACTCGATCGAGTGGCTCGACGAGCTCGGTGACTTCAGCGACGTCTGGAGGCGCTTCGACGAGCTGCGGCTCCAGCTGAACGAGCTCGGGTTCCTCGGCCTGCGGCGCTGCGAGCTGCAGCTCGCGCACTACCCCGCAACTGGCGCTGGCTATCAACGGCACCGCGACGCGTTTCCCGGCGACGACAACCGGCGCATCACCGCCATCGTCTACCTCAACCCCTCCTGGCAGCCCGAGCACGGCGGGCAGCTGACGTTGTTCGTCGAGCCTCCCCAGACGCTCGAGCCGCGCCTCGACACGTTCGTCGTCTTCAGGTCAGAGCTGATCGAGCACGAGGTGCGTCCCTCGCGCGCCGATCGGTTCGCCATCACCGCCTGGTACTCCGCCCGATGAGAGCCCTTCAAAAGGTCGTTCAGACCGACGCAGCGATGACCAACGAGCTCAACCGCGAGCGCGCCAATGGACTGGGGCGAACGGGGCGGCTCATTGAAGACGCCATCGCGGCATGCGCGGCGCTGAGTGAGAAGCTCGCGACCTGCCCCGCCGGCCACACCCGAGCGGGCCTGCTCGCCGAGTACGCCGAGCACCGGAGGATCGCGATCGAGCAACGCTGGTACCTCGAGGTGCAGCGCGAGGCGATGGGGCTGAGGAAGCAGACCGACCTCGACACGTTCTTCCCGCTCCCTCCGCCGATTCGCGAGTAAGGCCACCGCATGAGAGGCGTCGAACAGATCCCGTGGATGTACGACGCGATGTGCGCCGTCATGGAGTGGACGGGGCTGTCGCGCTGGCGTGAGTGGCTGGTGAAGGGCGCGCAGGGTCGAACGCTCGAGGTCGGCTGCGGCACCGGCCGGAACCTGCCTCGCTACGAGTCGTCCCTCTCCGTCATCGCACTCGAGCCAGACGCCGACGCGTTGAAGAAGGCGAAGTCACGGGCTCCCAACGCGCTGCTGGTGCGGGGCTCGGCCGAGGCGCTGCCGTTTCGCGACGGCGCGTTCGATACGGTCGTCTCGAGCCTGGTGTTCTGCTCAGTGCCGAAGCCGGAGCTCGGTTTGAGAGAGATCGGCCGCGTGCTGACCACCGAGGGGCAGCTCCGTATGCTCGAGCACGTGCGACACGAGTCGAAGCCCATCGGGTGGATGCAGGACGTGCTCCAGCCGGCGTGGACGGTGGTGGCTGGAGGCTGTCACCCCAACCGGCGCACCGAAGCCACGGTCGAGGCGAACGGGTTCGTGATCAGCGCTGAAGGCCGCCGCGGAGACGGCACCATGCGCCGCTTCGTCGCGCACAAGGGCACGCCCCGCTGACGCTGACCGTACGTCATTGCTTCTCCTGACGAAGCGGGGCGTTAGAAGACAGCATGCCGATCGAGATCCTGATCATCCTCGCGCTCGTGATCGCGAACGGCGTACTGGCCGGGGCCGAAATCGCCGTGATCTCGATGCGCCCAGGCCGGCTTCGTGAGCTGCAAGCCGCAGGCAGCAAAGGGGCGCTGGCGGTTCAGCGGCTGAGGGAACAACCCGAGCGCTTCTTTGCGACGGTGCAGGTCGGCATCACGGTCGTGGGCGCGACGGCCGGCGCGTTCGGCGGTGCGTCGTTCGCGCGCGACCTCTCGAAGGTGCTCGCGCAATGGCCGCTCATCGAGCCCTGGGCGAGCGAAATCTCACTCGTGCTGGTCGTCACGCTCATCTCGTATCTCTCGCTGGTCCTGGGAGAGCTGGTGCCCAAGTCGCTCGCGCTCCGCAGCGCCGAGCGGTACTCGCTGATCGTCGCGCGCCCGCTGCTGCTGCTGGCTGGCCTGATGCGCCCGCTCATCTGGTTCCTCACCGCGAGCTCCAACCTGGTGCTCCGCCCGTTCAGAGATCAGACCAGCTTCGTCGAGTCGAGGCTCTCGGCTGACGAATTGGTCGAGCTCATGTCCGAAGCGGGCCGCGCGGGAACCGTGCACCCCAAGGCCGGAGAAATCGCGGCGCGGGCGCTCTCGCTCCCCGAACTCGTCGCCAGTGACGTGATGGTGCCCCGCACGAGCGTCGTCTCGCTGCGGCGTGACGCTTCCCGCGAGACGCTTCGCCGCATGATGCTCGAGCACACCCACTCGCGCTTCCCCGTCATCGAAGGCGAGCGCGATCACGTCGTCGGCTACGTGAACGTCAAAGACGTGCTGGCCGTCGCGTGGGACGAGCAACTCTTCGTGCTCGCCGATCTGATTCGTCCCGCGTTCTTCGTGCCCGAGGGCAAGAGCGCCGTCGAGCTGCTCTCGGAGATGCGCTCGCGCCACGTGCCCTTCTGCGTGGTGGTCGACGAACACGGCGGCATGGCCGGCATCGTGTCGTTGAAAGACGTGCTCGAGGAGCTGGTCGGCGAGATCTTCGGCGAACACGCGACCACCGAGCCCGCGCTGTTTCGTCGAGAGAACGACGGGCACGTGGTGGTGCGGGCCACGATGCCGATTCGAGAGCTGAACCGGGAAGTCGGCGTCGCGCTGCCCGAGGGCGATTGGGTCACGGTGGGCGGCCTGTGTCTGGCGCTGGCGAAACGAATTCCAGTGCCGGGCGAGCGCTTCACCACCGACACCGGCATCGTGCTGGAGATCGTCGACGCCTCGCCCAGACGCGTGCGCACCGTGCGCATCTTCATGCCTGTCCCCGCGTCACCCGATGGCGCTCCAACGGCATGAAGGGCTCAGACGGCGGGCCGATCGAGCGCCTCTGCGAAGCCAATCGAGCGGACGCCCTGCCGGCTTCCCAACGAGACGTCGGCGGTCTTGAGGTCGGCCTTCAGCAGCGTCACCGTCTCTCGAGCCACGGCCTCGAACGCGCGGGCACCGTCTTCGTCCGCCCAGGTGAGCGAGGCGTTGAGGAGCAGCTCCTTGAGGTACGCGAAGGTGAAGCCATTCGTTCGCTCGACGAGCGCCTCGATGGCCAACGGCGAGAGCTGAAGTGGCTCGGCCTCACGCGAGGTGAGCCTGCTCAGGTACGCGCGCCGGACCTCGGCGTCGGGCAGCGGGAAGTGGAACTTGCGATCGAAGCGGCTGGGGCGATCGAGCAGAGAGCGGTCGAGCTTCTCGGGGTGGTTGGTGGTCGCGACGACGAAGAGCCCGTGGTTGCGCGCGACACCGTCGAGCTCGTTGAGCAACAGCGAGCGGCTGCTCTCATCCACCAGGCAGTCGAGATCCTCGAGCACCACGACGGCTGGAGCCATGCGCCGCGCCCGCTCGAAGACCTGCGCGACCCCGCCGGCCACTGACTGGTTCCTGCCCTGAAACCCACGCACGAAGATGATCGGGCGATCGAGCTCGTTGAGCAGCGCGCGAACCGAGTGCGTCTTGCCGTTCCCCGGAGGGCCGATGAACAACAGGCCACGCTTCCAGGGCAGGCGGTGGGACTCGTAGAACGCCCTGCGCTCGAAGAAGCGCCTCGCGTCGGCGCGAATGTCTCGGGCGAGCGCTCCTGGCAGCACGAGGTCGTCCCAGCTCGCAGCCTTCACGGCGTGATGGAGCTCGGTGCTCTTCGAGAACTCACCGTCGTTGAAGACGAGCACCTGGCCGTGCACGTCTTCGGTGTAGCGGCAGACCGCGAGAAAGAAGGCCTTCACCGCGGCTTCGTCGGGGCCGACGATCCACCAACCGGTCTCGGGGCCCGCTCCGGCAACACCGAAGGTCGCGGCCACCAACTCGACGCCGACGCCTTGCCAGGTCACGTCGAACCAGCCACTTCGCGCCGTCGTCCAGACGTCGTTGCCGGACTCGGTGCGACCCCAGTGAAGCAGTGACGGCACTGCGGATCTGGGCGTGATGGTGGCCTGGCCCAGCTGCGCGAACTCCATGGGGTCGAACGCGTAGATCTCGGAGTACGCGATGAACGAAGCCGGCCGCAGCCGTCGCACCGCCGCCGTCAGGTCGGTGGCGACGGCGTTCTCAGGTGAACGAAGCGCGTCCAGCAAGCGCGCCTCTGACGGGTCCGTCGGCATGTCGACGTTGACGAGCAGGCTTCGTGGCACCTGACGAAGCGTTCAGAACGCGAGGCCGAACGACACGCCGAGCTGAAAGCCACCGCCGACCGGACTGAACGCGAGGTACTCCACCAGTCCGCTCAGGTGCAGGATGATGCCGTTGCCTTCGGCCTGCGCGCGTTGCCCTGACGCCGCGTTGAGCTGCACACCACCACGAAACCGGAACACGCCCTCGGCCCACGTCGAGCCCGCCGTGAGCGGCGCAGCAGGCACCACGACGTACGCGACCGAGGTCGACAGCTCTCCAAATGAGAAGGAGCGAACTCTCACGACGCCGTCGTGTCGCGCGACTCCAGCGGCGTAGCCCACGCGCACGCCAGCGCCCGCGACCCACCGTTGGCCGCAGAACTCCGAACCCGCACAGATGGGCCCTGAGAGCCGCGCCCACAACAGCTGAACGCCGGGCACCACCAACCACCCCGTCACGTCACGAATGGGGCTGCGTGGATCAGCCGACGGCGCGCCCAGCTGCGGCGTGCCGAAGACGACTCCGCCGAAGAGCTCGATGCCCGCGTAGTAGTCGCGAAACCCCGAGAGCACGCCGGTGAGCGAACCCGTCGCGCGATTCCATCGGGGCTCCGCTGGCGGGCCCTTCTTCGCTTCCACGGCCGGAGTCACTGGCAGCTGCGGAGGCACGTCGCCGCTGATCAGCGGAGGCGCCGAGACGACCCCCGCGTCGAACGTCTCCTCCTGCGCGAAGGCGAACGGCGCGAGCAGCAACGACACCAGCACGAAGAAACGCACGCGCGGGAATCTGCCTCAGAAAATGGCCCACCGCTAACGCACGCGCACCGAGCGTCAAGGCGCGCGACCTGTCCCTCTGCGTGCCTTGACACCAAACGATCCTGTCTCACTTTCAGGCCGTCCCCGGGAGAACAGTTCCTCCCACCAACCCCGCAAGGAGCACCCCATGCTGATCAGAACGACCAATCGCTTCCCCTCCATCTGGCGCGAGTTCGACGAGCTGTTCCGCGCTGCCCCGGCCACCACCACCACGCCCGTGAGCGCCATCGCGCCGGCGACCGACGTGCGCGAGACCGAGAAGGCCCTCGAGTTCCGCGTCGACATGCCCGGCGTCTCGCCAGACGCCATCGACGTGAAGCTCGAAGGCAACGTGCTCACGCTGACGGCCGAGCGGAAGAGCGAGACGAAAGAAGAGAAGGACGGCTGGATTCGGCAGGAGCGCAGCTGGGGCACCTTCGCCCGCTCGTTCGTGCTGCCCGAGACCGTCGAAGGCACCGAGCCGCAGGCCGCGTACAAGCACGGCGTGCTGACGGTGACGCTGCCGAAGAAGGAAGTCGCGCAGCCGAAGAGCTTCAAGGTGAAGGTCGAGGCCTGACCCCTCCCGCAGCTTCGATCTCCGCACGCCGGGCCTCTTCTCTGGAGAGGTTCGGCGTTCGTGTTTCAGCCACGTGAGGACAACGGCGTCCACCCGGGCGCCCATTCGACGCGGTCCTTCAAATCACGAGCTGGCACCACGAGCCGACGCGCCACATCGCAGCTCGCCGCGAGCTCGACCGCCCAGCCGTCGTCGGTTCGCGTGATGCCGGTCACGTGAAAGTGCGTCCACCCCTCGCGCACGCGCGCGCTGGTGAACTTCGCGCCCTGCAGCAACGCGATCTGTCGAGGCACCGCCATGCCCGATGGGATAAACGAGCCAGGTTCTGGGTGCACGCCGCTCTCGCCCCGGTCGGCTCAGGTTTTTGGTTGTCCGAACGAACGGCGTCATTACTCAGAGGGGCTCGAAGAGTGCCTTTCCCAAAGAGCTGAAATGACAACGCCTTCTCCAGACCACCGACTTGCACCGGGCCCAGCGGCCGACGCGCTCGTCTGGGCACTCGAGCAGGTCGCGCACGTCGTCAACCACGAGTTCAGCCCGGCCCAGGCCCGGGAAGAGGTTCGCACCAGCCTCGGAGCAGCGACCACGTTCGGGCCCCACGAGCTGCTCGAGGCGTTTCGGATCTCGGCCCAATCGCTCCGGCTCTCGTCGACGTCGGTCGTGCTCTCGGCCAGAGAACTCGTCAGTCAGGCGCTCCCGTTCCCGCTGGTGACGGTCGTCCCGACAGAGGACGGGGCGCGGTGGCTCATTCTCACCGAGCGCCACGGGTTCAGGCTGCATGCCCAGACGGGCTCGGAGCAGGCCGAGTGGCTCGACGAAGCCGGTCTCGCCGCGGTCCTCGGCACGGGCCACGTGGGCTTTCTCACCTGCGTGCCATCGACGCCGATGGAGCGGCTCTCAGCCGCCTCGCACACCGCGCAAGCAGTGCTCGGCGGTGAAGATGGCGAGGACCCGCATCACGCGCACCTCAAGCCGTGGGACCGGGTGTGGGCGCTGCTCGCCATGGAGCGCGACGATCTCTGGGTCGTCTTCATCTACAGCGCGGCCGTCGGCGTCCTCTCGCTGGCGACGCCGATCGCGGTGCAGTCACTCGTCACCACCGTCGCGTTCGGCACCCTGCTCCAGCCCATCGTCGTGCTGGCGGTGCTCTTCCTCGTCGCGCTCGGGTTTCAAGCAGCGCTCAAGGCGCTCCAGGCCCGCGTGATGGAGGCGCTGCAGGCCCGGTTGTTCGCGCGCGTCGCGCTCGACGTCGCCTGGCGCCTGCCCAGGACGCTGAAGGACGAACACCACCCCGTCACGCCCGAGCTGGTGAACCGCTTCTTCGACGTGATGACCGTGCAGAAGACGTTCGCCTCGGTGCTGACCGACGGGCTCGCGGCCTTCATGCAGATCTCGATCGGCCTGCTGGTGCTCGCGTTCTACCACCCGGCGTTGCTCGCCCTCGACATCGTGCTGCTCATCGCCACGACGCTCTTCATTCTGCTGCCGCTGCGGCGCGGCGTTCGCACGGCGTTCGACGAGAGCAAGGCCAAGTACGAGGTGGCGGCGTGGCTCGAGGAGCTGGCCCGGGCGCCCTCGGCGTTCCGTGGGTCGGGAGGCGCGGCGCTCGCCTCGGCGCGAGCCGATGCACTGACTCGCAAGTACCTCTCGGCGCGCAAGCGTCACTTCGCTGTCGTCTTCGGTCAGACCATCAGCGCGCTGGCGGTGCAGGTCGTCGCGAGCGCCGTGTTGCTGGGCTTTGGCGGCTGGCTGGTGATCAGTCAATCGCTGACGCTCGGGCAGTTGATCGCCGCGGAGCTGATCGTGGCCGCGGTCACCGCCAGCATCACCAAGTTCGGGAAGATTCTCGAGGCGGCGTACGATCTCGTCGCGGGGCTCACCAAGGTCGGGCACCTCATCGATCTCGACGTCGAGAGCAGCCTCACCGGCGAGACGTTGCCCGGCAGCGGCCCCGTTGGAGTGAAGCTGCATCACCTCGAGGTGGACGGCGCGGTGATCGATCTCGAGGTGAAGCCCGGCGCGCGCCTCGCGATCGTCGGCGATCATGGCGGCTCGCTGAGCGAACTGATCTCGGGCATTCGTGAACCGACGCACGGCACCCTCGAAATCGAAGGCGTCGACGTTCGTCGCGCCAGCTCATGCGCGCTCCACGACGAGGTGATGCTGGTGCGCTCCGACGACCTCTTCATCGGCAGCGTCTACGAGAACGTCTCGCTCACCCGCCCGGGCATCACGCCTTCTGAGGTCCGCAGCGCCGTGGAGCGCGTCGGACTCGATGACGACATTCGTTCGTTGCCCCGGGGCTACGACACCGAGCTGGGCGCCAATGGAGCGCCGCTGGCTCCCGCGCAGGTCGTTCGCCTCGTGGTGGCGCGCGCGATCGCGGCCAGCCCCCGGTTGATCATCGTCGACGACACGCTCGAGGGCCTCGACCCGGTCTCTCGCGCGCGCACCGTCGCGGCGCTCACCCGGAAGGACGCCTCGTGGACGCTCATCGCGCTCGTCAGTGACCCTGGCTCTGCGCTCGCCCGGGGCTGCGCCGAGGTGATCGACCTGCACGCCGTCTCGACCCCGCACGTCGCCCCTGCCGCTGAGGCGAAGCACTCATGACGCCCATCTCGAACACGCCGACGATGCGCTCCACCAGCAGCGCGGCGGCGCTCGCCTCGTCGGCGGCGATGACGCTCGTGAAGACGCCCCGCGCGCTCAAGGTACTCGCCCGGCTGGTCGCTACCTTCTTCGGGCTGCTGCTCGCCGCGATGGTCTTCGCACCGTGGCAGCAGTCGGTCTCGGGCAAGGGCCGCGTCGTGGCCTTCGCGCCGATGGAGCGTCAGCAGGAGATCTCGGCGCCGATCGAAGGAAACGTCACCGAGTGGTTCGTTCAGGAAGGGTCGGTCGTGAAGAAGGGCGAGCCGCTCTTCAAGATCACCGACAACGACCCCGCGATCCTCGACCGCCTGATGGACGAACGGAACGCAGTGATCGCCCGGCGTGAGGCCGCAGCAGCGCGCGCCGCGTCGCTGACCTCGAGGCAGCGGGCGCTCGAGTCGTCGCGTTCGGCGGCGGTCAGGGCCGCGAGCAGCCGGGTGTCGATGTCGAAGCAGCGAACGGCCGCCGCCACGCGCGCGAAAGAGGCCGCGGAAGAGTCCGAGCGGATCTCGCGGCTGAACGTCGATCGCCAGAAGCAGCTGCAGAAGCAGGGCCTCGCGTCCGATCGCACCGTCGAGCTCGCCGAGTTCGAGGTCGTGCGCGCGACGACCGAGGTGCAGCGCGCCTTCGCCACCCTCCAGGCCGCGCTCGGCGAAGAGCTCGCGCTCGAGCAGGACCAGGCCCGCGTGATGGCCGACATCACCGCCAGCATCGACGACGCGCGAGCGTCAGAAGCGTCGGCGCGCGGCGAAGAGGCCAACGCATCGTCCGAGCTCGCCCGCCTCGACGTCCGTCTCGCCCGCCAGTCGACGATGGACGTGAAGGCCGCGATCGACGGCACGGTGCTGAGGCTGCTCAAGGGCCAGGGCAACGTCTTCGTGAAGAGCGGAGAGTCGATTCTGACGTTGGTTCCCGACACCGAAGTGCGCGCGGTCGAGCTGTGGGTCGACGGCAACGACATGCCGCTGATCAGCAAGAACCGTGACGTGCGCCTGCAATTCGAAGGCTGGCCCGCGGTGCAGTTCACCGGCTGGCCCTCGGTCGCGGTCGGCACCTTCGGCGGCAAGGTCAGCCTCATCGACGCCACCGACGACGGCACCGGGCAGTTCCGGCTGCTCATCGTGCAAGACCCGACCGACACGGATGGCGATGGCAAACCCGACGCGCCGTGGCCGACGGGGCTCTACCTGCGCCAGGGCGTGCGCGTGAATGGCTGGGTGATGCTCGATCAGGTTCGCCTGGGCTTCGAGCTGTGGCGACGCTTCAACGCGTTCCCGCCGACGGTGACGCCCGGAGAGCCTCAGCCGGGCGCGAAGCCCAAAGGAAAGGACAAGGCGAAGGGATGATCGGCTCCCTCATCCTCGGGCTCATCGCCGCGGCGCCCCAGCTGGAGCTCTCGCTGGTGGCCGCTCCGAAGCCCGGGCCGTTCGCGCATCGGCTCGCGCTGGTGCCCACGCTGTCCGTCGCGACGACCGTGGGAGGCCCGGCGCCCTCGTCGACAGGCCAGGCGCTCGAGCTGGAGGAAGTCCTCAGCGCGGCGGAGCGGGCCTACCCCTCGCTGGTGGCTGCGCAGGCCGATGTGCTCGCGGCTGACGCAGAGGCGATGACCGCGGCGGGCGGGTTCGACCCGGCGCTCAAGGCGCGTGGTTTCCTCACGCCGGCGGGCCTCGGCCCGTACCCACAGATTCGCGTCGACTCGGCGATCGAAGCCGCCATTCCAGGCACGTCGGTGTCGCTCTTCGGTGGCTACCGCATCGGGCAGCCGCTCTCGTCCAGCGGCATTCAGCCCTATTACCGCGAGCGCGAGACGTACCCTGCGGGTGAGCTGCGTGCGGGCGTCAGCGCGCCGCTGCTGAGGAACCTGCTGATCGATCGGCGTCGCGCGACCATCGCTCGCGCCGAGCTCGGGCAGGAAGGCGCGCGTCAGGGCCAGACGCTCCAGCGCATCGAGATCTCGCGGCTCGCGGCGCTTCGCTACTGGGACTGGGTGGCCGCGGGCATGCGCAGGGAGGTGGCGCGCGAGCTGCTGGTCATCGCCCAGGCGCGCGATCGACAGCTCTCGGTGCGGGTGAAGACGGGCGACGTGCCGTTCTTCGATCAGCAGGACAACCTTCGCGCCGTCGCCCAGCGCGAGTCGCTCCTCGTGCAGACCCAGCGAGGCGTCGAGCAGGCGTCGTTCGAGCTGGCCTTGTTCCTTCGCGATGCAGCAGGAGCACCGACGCCTCCTGTCGAGGCGAGACTGCCGTCGTTCTTCCCTGAACCGCAGGCCACCTTCGGAGACGACGCGAGCCTCGACGACGCGCTCAGCCGCCGCCCCGACGTGCAGCGGCTCCTGCTTCAGCAGCGCCAGCAGCAGGTCGAGCTCTCGCTCCAGCAGAACCAGCTGTGGCCGTCGCTCGACCTCGGCGTGGTGTTCTCGCAAGATCTCGGCACCAACCCGGGCACGGCCGACCCCAAGCTCAACATTCCCGAGTTCGAGTTCTCGGCGATGCTCGAGGTGCCGCTGCTCTACCGCCAGCCCCTCGGGCGAGTTCGTGCGGCAGAGGCCGGGCTGGCGAGGCTGTCGGCGCAGCTGCAGCTCGCGCGAGATCGCGTGGCAGCCGACGTCAAAGACGCACGTTCGGCCCTCGACGCCGCGCGGGAGCGGGTGAAGTTCAACCGGCAAGAGGTCGACGTCGCGAAGAAGCTGGAGGCTGGAGAGCGCCAGAAGTTCGAGCTGGGCGACTCCAACCTGCTCTTCGTCAACCTGCGCGAGACGCAGTCGGCTGAAGCGCGCCTGAGAGAGATCGACGCCCTGCTGGACTACCACCGCGCAGTGGCTGCGTTCCGCGCGGCGGTCGCGGCCCCGTCGCTTCAGTGAGCCGGGCGGCGGTCTTCGCGCGTCTCTTTGCGATCTTCACGCAGCTCGCGGCGATCTTCGCCCTGCTCGACCTTCGTGCGCACGAGATCGGTCTTCGCGAGCGTGGCGACCTCTGAGTACAGCGCGCGTTTCTTCGCGTTCGACGCCGCGTCGGTCAGCCCCTGGAGCGGCGCCAGCTCGGCGCGAATGAGGAAGAGGCGATTGCGGGCCGCGCGTTCACGGGCGGCGTCGCCACGATCGTTGGCGAGGTTGCCCTTGTCGCGGGCGAGATCGCGGGCGTCATCACCGACGACTCCCGGGCGGCGGCCGACCGCGAGATCCCTGCCGAGCTCACGCTTGTCGCTGCGCACCTCGCGCTTGTCCTCCCGCACCTCCTGCTGGGCCTGCTTCACCTCGACGCTGGCCTCGACGGCCTCCTTCGCCAGGTAGCTCTGGAAGGACGCGTCGACCGCCTTGATGCCCGCGACGTCGTTCTTCGCGGCGGCGGCGTCGAACTGGCCAATCAACGCGCTGACGTCGGCGAGATCGCGTCGATCGTCGGCCACCTGCCGCCGATCCTGCCTCAAGTCCTGCTTGTCTTTGGCGCGCTCCACCGCGTTGCGAACGGGTTGCGCCACCCCGACTGCCGACAACGTCACCACGGCCACTGCGACGATACGTTTCATGTGTGTTCCGCCTCCGTTTGCTGGTGAACCCGGCAGCCCCCGAAAGGTTGCGCCGACCTTCGCCTACCTTCGACCTTTGGCCATCGACATCAGGCGGTCGAGCTCGCCGTGGACCTCCAGACCGGCGACGTGGCCAACTTCTTCAAAGACCGTCGCGCCGCCCCGGCTTTTCGAGAGCCGCACCTGCACCTGGGCGTCGAGCGACTCTTCGACGCGCTTGTGCATCTCGGTGCGAACCGGGGCGTGGAGCAGGCCTCCGCCAGTCCTCGCAGTGACGACCTCGAGCCGGTGCTCCTTGTCGGCGAACGTCATGCGCACGTGTGTGTCGTCGACGGTGAGCTCTTCGATGCGCGCGCCGGTGTAGGTGGCGAAACGGTACAGCCGCCCGCGTTGCCAGAAGCCCGCGATGAAGCCGGGGAAGCTGCCAGACAGCCAGGGAATGATGGCGGCAGACGCGACGAGCGACGTCTCTGGCGTCGAGAAGTGGTTGGTCTGCATCCACACGTAGCCGGCGGGGAAGGCCTGGCCCCAGTCCTTCTCCAGGTAGCCGACGCCGCCATCGAACGAGACCTCGCGTCCCTCGACCGTCAGCGCGCCAGTGAGCGTGTGCCAGAAGCTGACGACCCCGTGGTAGCACTCCATGAACGGCACGTACGCGTACCAGCCCATGATGCCCGGCGAGGTGAGCGTCACGGGCCAGGGGTTGAAGCTCGAGAACGTGAGCGTTCCCTGCAACGGCCCGTCCTTCAGTGAGAGCGTGAGGCCCTTCGAAGAAAAGTGGTTTGGCCCGACGCGCGCCTCGAAGGTGCCCGCTTTCGCCTCGAACTCGGAGAGCTCGTACCGGCAGAACCAGCTGCGCTTCGTGGCGCCGTCGAGCACCTGCACGAAGGCTTCGCCGCCTCCATCAGGGCCGAGGAACAGCCCGGGAATGACGGCCCAGCGTTGCTGGCGATCGGCGGAGACGAGCTTGACGTACCAGCCCTCGAAGAAGCGCTTCGTCTTGCCGTGGCCGTGAAAGCCCTCGGGGTGCAGCGCCGACTCGAAGAGGGCCATGTGAGGAGCAGCGTAATCAGGGCTCGAACACCCGCGCCTCGCCATCTTCGAAGAACTGCTCGTGATGGGCCTCGTATGGGAGCACCGGCTCCCAGCGCGCGAGCATGCGTTCGAGCGCGGCGTCGGGGACGACGGCGGCCCGGCTCCGGTTCTGGGCTTTGTGCACGCGAACGCTGACCTCGAGAGATACGAGCTCGACGTGAGCGCGGTGGCGAAGGAGCCAGTCGATGAGGGCCTTGCGCTCACGCGCCCGAAGCAGCGTCGAGTTCCAGGCGAATGGCTGGCGACGGGTGAGGAACGAGTTCGCCCGCGCGAAGGCCTCGGTGCGCAGCCGTGCCGGCTCTTCGCCATGCGCGATGGAGAGTTCGGCGCGCAGCCCATCGAGCGAGAGCACGGGAAGGTCCGGGTGGTGGTGCGCGAGCCAGGTGTCCTTCCCTGCTCCCGGGAGCCCCGACATGACGATGACCGCGACGTCACCGGCAGGCGGCCGGGCTCCACGGGCGGGGCTCGACCAGCAGCCGCGCGATTCACAGTCACTTCGCGTCTCGTCGGTCATCGGCACGAGGGCATCGAGCGAGCGGCCCGACACGAGTCTGCAGGCGCGAGGGAGCTCGGGCGCACGCGCGAAGCGGACGAGCTCGACGGTCTTCTCTCGATGAAGGAACGGCACGCCTCCGCGCCAGAGCGCGACCCGCAGCGCCAACACCTGGCCGGAACCACGGGTCGCCTCGACGGAAGGCCATGTCTTCAACACACGCCGCGCGACCTCGACGGCCCACGCTTCGCTGTCCAGCGCGGTCCAGTCGGGGAGCGCCGGCAGCGTCACCTTGGACGTCGGCGCGCTCATGGCCTGACTCCCGCGAGCAGATTCGGCACCAGCGGACGACTCGCCCAGTGCGTGCCCGAGTCGGCGATCGTCTGACGAAACCCGGGCCGCACGTACTTGCACCGAGAGACGAAGCGACCGTCGCGCTCGAGGCGAAAATAGAGCCCCTCCATCTGGCCGGTGAGCTGGGTCTGGGCGCGCTCCCGCTCGAGCACCAGGCCTCGCGATTCGATGAGCGCGTCGAAGGTCTCGGAGAGCTGGGCCGTCGCGAAGCGGCTGCGTGACAGGAGCGCGTTGACTGATGGAAGTTCCGCGCCCTCACCACGCCACAGCTCAGGCGCCTCGTGAAACCCGAGCCCGTCGATCAGCCCGCGACGTTCCACCGTTCCCAGGAAGCGCTGCTCGACGACGTCGAAAACATCGAAGACGAAGAAGTACGCCGGGAGCGCGTCGTAGAACACCGTGTGCCGGGCGAAGAGCCACTCGCCGTACACGATAAAACGAGCGCCGAGCCGCTCGAAGCACGCGGCCGACACACCGGCGATCTGCGCCTTCAGGCGATCGAACCACGCCTCGGCGCCGACGAAGTGCGAGCGGCTGAAGAGCCAGGGTTTTCCGTCGTCGTCGAAGCGCAAGCCGATGTTGATGCCGTCGAGCTTCTCGGTCACCACGACCTCGGCTCCTGCGAGCGCGAGCCGCCGCACCTGAGGCACGTCGTCGTCACCCGGCTGCAGGGCAGATCCCTCGAGGTGCGGCGTTCGCGGGAACTTCACGATGTCGACTGGCGCGCGCATGACGGGTCTCTCGAGCTTCGTGCCTTCGCCGCGTTCAGGGAACAGCACCTGCTACCGTCCACCAGCGCGTCATGAGCACCGACTCCGACAGACGCCCGTTTCCTGACGGGCAGCGCGTGTACCACCAGCTCCGGTGGGATCCGCGCTTCGACGCCGACGCGTGTGAGATCGTGCTGGCCGATCGGCCCGCGGGCACGAAGGTGATCGCCTTTCGCGACTTCCTGCCGAACGGGCCGATTCCGTGGCATCGGATCATCGGGTTCCGCTACCGCGGTGAGGTGCTGTGGGATCGCGCATCGCGGCTCGATCGCCGAGACGAAGCGCTGCATGGCGGCCTCGGTCGCGAAGGCGAGTCGGTCTCGGTCGAAGCCCTGGAGCGCCGTGACGCCGAGGTGGGGCCTTCGCTCACTCCATCGACCACGTTGATGACCTCGCCCACCATCGTCACCTGGAACGTCCTCAGCGACGCGTGGGACGGCGAGCTGCTCGATCATCCCACACGGTGGGCACGGCTCATCGACGAGACGCTGGCCACACAACCCG
>JAUXRI010000070.1 GCA_030681895.1 Myxococcales bacterium
CCACGCTGGCGACGACGAACCACCGCATGCAGCGCCCTCTGCTCTCTTCCGCGAAGAGAGAAGGCCACACGGTGACTCTCGTGAAGTCACCGCACCCTCAGGCAGGTTTCCTGGCTCGCCGGGACAGTGCGTGCCGACTCCCGTCTTCCCCTGCGAGACGTCCGCAGAGTGACGTGGGGCGAAAAGGCTCCCCGACTTCGAGACGACGCGTGCTCCATCATCGATGTGGAGCGTTCCCGGTCACAGTGGCGCGACCGCGCCGGATTCTCACCGGCTTCCCTCTTTGAGAGTGCCCAACGCGGGCACCTGAAGGCAGGTGTCTCGTAGGGGGAGTGGGCGGACGGGTCAAGCGGTGTCAGGGGCGAGGAGTACGCAGGCCGCGTGGGCGGGGCGGGGGAGGAACGGCGACGGGCGCCGGAGCAGTCGGTGGTGCGGCGTGCCTTCGACGAGGGCTGGCCGGCGCTGTGCGGATGCGTCCCCAAGCGGGTGCGTCGCCAAAGGTGCATGGTGCTCTCCGGCTTCTTGAGTTCGTGGTCGAGCTCTGATCGCTCCTTGCCACTCGTCGCGGTTTCCTGAATGGACCTGAAAGGTCACTGCGTTCTCGGCGGAGTCAGGCGCAGTCGCCTTGTGAACAATCCAGAGCAGCCATAGAAAGGCTAGATGAAGAAAGTGTTCCTGCTGATCCTTGTCACACTGTCATGTCGGACGGCTTCAGGACTTACAGGTACATGGACCGGGAGGCTCGAGTCGCCCGACAAGGTAGGGGCCCGTTTCGTACTTGAAGAGAAAGATGGAACGATCACCGGCCGAGTTTACTGGGAGGACCCCAAGACGTTGGTTTTCGAACCCGAGGGGACGCTGGTTGGCGTCTCTGATGGTGGGACATTCTCTTGGCGTTCGGAGTCTGACGTGACCGTTGAGGGAACGGTCAGTGACAACATCCTGGACGGTACGCTGACCTTCCCGATCGATGAAGAAGCGCCGCCAGGAACGCCTCGCAGCGCGCGTATCAAACTGACGCGATGAAGAACTCCAAGATCTGTTTCATCGTCGCTCTCTTGCCACTGGCGAGTTCTCTGGCTCAAGTGTGTGAGTACCCGATCGTCGACTTGGCAAAGTGCCCCCGTCGAACGGCTCGTGTGCCTCATTCCCCACGAACCAACGGATGTGGCCCGGAGGGTTCGATTATTCAGTTTCCCCAGGGCTACGCGACTGTGGATTTCGTTCCGGCTGCAACCAGCATGATATCTGCTACGAGACCTGCAATTCGGACAAGCAGGCATGCGATAGCGCCTTTCGCGAAGAACTCAGGCGTGCTTGTCGTCGTGAATTCCCTTTCCCAACGTCAGGTGAAGAGGGTTCGTGGGGTAGACGTGGCGTCTGCTTGAGCCGCGCTGATGCGTACGGCTCAGCAGTGAAAGGCCTTGGCCAGAAGGCCTACGACGAAGCCCAGAAGGTCAGTTGTGAATGTTGCGGGGTCATGCCACCGCCAGACATGTACAATGGCACCTTCCAATACAACATGCGCAGCGGCGGAGCAGGGACAGGCTCGAGTCGATTCGACGTTATCGGGAACTCGACTGTCGCCATTGCACGAGGTCCTGATGGCTCGTACAGCATGACTGGTGCTTTCCAGCTCACTGGCGGCTTCGTTTCCCTTGCGAGTTGTGATTGCACTCTTCAAAGCGGCAGTTCGGCTTTGACCGACGCGAAGTTGTTTCTCGTGCCAACGACCGGCAGGTACACGTGGCGTTGGGGCGCTTCATTCCAGGCAATGGCGACGTGCACGGCGCGCTCTGGCTCCGGCATGTGCCCGTCAAGCTACCCGGTCAGCGCCAATTTCAACTCCGGCGATGAGAGCTGCGAGGGCACTGGAACGACAACCTTCACGATGCCCAACATGCTGGTGGGCTCGTTCGAGCGCACCTGCCGAAGTTCTGGGGTCGTGACGAGAGAAACGACGGTGTCGTGGAGCTTTGCCGGCCAGTAGCCGTCGCGCTCACGCCTTGAGATCGAGTCGGGTCAACGGCTCGTGGGTCTTGGCGCCTTCCTAGACATGCCACGCCGCCACGAGATCGAGGAACGGTGGACCAATCGAGGAGAACACCGTCACCTCGTCTCGCGACGCCCTTGCGGTCACCGCTCCGCTGATCACCCTGCGCGAGGAAGCGTTGGGAACGTCGGCAGCACCGAGCGGAACGACGACGGGTGGGAGCGGAATCACTCCACCGTCGCTGACGTCAGCGGCGAGCGCGGAGGCGCTCCACACGGCCACGCTGGCGACGACAAACCACCGCATGCAGCGCCCTCTGCTCTCTTCCGCGAAGAGAG
>JAUXRI010000071.1 GCA_030681895.1 Myxococcales bacterium
CCCGCATCGACGCCGGCATCCATCATCACCACGCCCACGCCCGCGTCCGGTGTTCCGCTCGTGCCGCCGTCGGTGAAACACACCACGACCGGCGACGCGGCGTTTCTCGCGGCCGGCGTGATGGCCTCGAAGTCGTCGGCGTTCACGTCGGTGTCGAGGCACCCGTCGTTCTTTCGCACGAGCCCGGTCGTCACGGACGCAGACGGCGCACCCCCATCGCGCGCGCCTTCGAAGCAGTTCGCGCTGCCAGCACCGACGAAGTCCATCACGCGCGTCGCCTCGGCTCCGGTGAGCGGGCACGCCAGCGTGAGCGGGGCGACGCCATCGACGAGCGCCACCTTGAAGTCCACGCGCGCGAGGTCGATGAGCGGGTTGGTGGTGTCGGGCGGCGGCAGCGGCGCACCGCGCGTCGTCATGCCCGACGGGAACGCGATCAAGTGGTAGCCGCCCGCCGCCACCATCGCGCCGGGGTCGAAGTCGGCCACCAACCAGTTGGTGCCCATCGAAGACGCGTACTGCACCGTGAATGAGCCGAGCGAGACGGCCTGCCCTGACACGTTGTGCAGTTCGAGAAAGTCGGTGCGGTACGGCGGCGGTGACGGCGTTCCGATCGCGCCGCCCGAGCCGAACACCTGGCTGATGACGAGGCTCGTCGAGGGGAGCGGTTGCCGAAGCGTCGCGACGTCGCCGTCTCGTTCGGGCCCGCAGCCCGCCATCACCACCATCAGCACCAACAAGGAATGACGCACCCGAGTACCTCAGCCCGTCGCACGCGACCGCGCCACCTGCTCGTTCGCCATTTGTCGCACGCCCTCGGCCGTGAAGGGCTTGTCGAGGATCGGCCGCTGCGCCTGATCGAGGAAGTCACGGGCCGACTCGCTGAAGGCGCCGCCCGTCATGAAGACCAGCCGCTCTGCCAGCACCGGGTGGCTCGCGCGGAGCCGGTGGTACACCTCGGTGCCCGACATCTCGGGCATCATCACGTCGCAGAAGATGACGTCGGGCCTGAGCCCCGGCAACGCATCGAGCGCCAGCTTCGGCTCGGTGAAGGTCTTCACCTCGTGGAAGGGCCCGAGCAGCCTCTGCAGCGCCACCAACACCGACGGCTCGTCGTCGATGAGCGCCACCACGCCGCGCGGCACGGGCACCGACGGAAGGCTCGGCACCGGCGACTTCCGGCTCTCGACCGCAGCGCGGGGCAGCGTCACCTTGAAGGTGCTGCCGCGGCCCGGCGCGCTCTCGACCTGAATCGAGCCGCCGAGGCTCGACACGATGCTGTGGCAGATGGCGAGCCCGAGGCCCGTGCCCTGCCCGACGGGTTTCGTCGTGAAGAACGGGTCGAAGATCTGCGGCAGCACCTCGGCATCGATGCCTTTGCCAGTGTCCTGCACCTTCACTACCGCGTTGCCGTCCTTGTCTTCGCCCGTCGACAGCACGATGGACTGGTTCGAGACGTCGCCCTCGGGCAGGGCGTGGGCGGCGTTGATGAGCAGGTTCAGGAAGACCTGGCTCAGCTTGCCTTCGTTGCCCTTCACCAGCGGCACCTCGTCGAACCGGCGCTCGAGGTTGGCGCGGTGCCGAATCTCGTTGCGCGCCATGGTGACGGCCGACTCCAGCACCCGGCGAACGTCGACCAGCCCGGTCTGCTCGTCGGGCGCTCGCGAGAACACCTTCAGGTCGCGCACGATGGTGCTCACGCGGTCGGCGCCGGCCCGCGCGTCGTTGAGCGCGTCTGACACCTCGTCCAACGAGAGGTGCGCGGTCTCGAGCTTCACCCGCGCCAGCTCTTCGAGCGCGAACTGCAGGTTTGAGGTGATCCACGCGAGCGGGTTGTTGATCTCGTGCGCGACCCCTGCTGCGAGCGTGCCGACCGACGCCAGCCGCTCGGTCAACGCGAGCCGCGCCTGGAGCAGGTGCTGCCCCGAGACGTCGCTCATCTCACCGATGAGGCGCGAAGGAATGCCAGCGTCGTCGAACAGCAGGTGGCCGCGGTCGATGACGGTGGCCCAGCTGCCGTTCTTGCGGCGGAACCGGTACGTCTCACCCCACGTCTTGCGCCGCTCGATGAGGGCTTCCTGGAGCGCCGACACCACGCGGTCACGATCGCCGGCGTGCAGACACGACTCCCACCAGTCGAAGCTCAGCGCCTCGTCGTAGCCGAACACCTGCTTCATGCGCGGGCTCCACTCGAGGTGGTTGTTGCGCAGGTTCCAGTCGTAGATGACGTTGGTGCTCGCCTCGGCGACCAGGTGGTAGCGGTCGAGCATGTCCTTCGTGGTGCGCTCGTTCCGCGCGTGCTCGATGGCCAGCGCGGCGAAGCGCACCAGCGTGCTCATGATGCTGGTGTGGCGCTCGAGCGGAGACCCCGGGTTCGGGCCGTACACGGCGAAGGCGCCGACCACCTCGCTGCTGAAGGTGATGATGGGCCACGACCACCAGCTGCGAAGGCCACTGCGGGTGACGAGGTCGCTGGCGCCGACGAACCGGGGGTTGGTCGTCAGATCGCTGACGAAGACCGTGCGTTTGGTGACGATGGCCTCGCTGCACGCGCCGCGGCCTTCGGAGGGCGGCAGGCTTTCGCTCAGCTCGCGCAGCGCCGGTGCGAGGCGCGGACCCGCCCCGAGGTGCACCAGCCCGTCGTCTCCCAGCAACACCACCGACGCGGTGGACCCGGGGAACGAGGCCTCGGCCGCGCGGCAGAGCTCGAGCAGCACGCGAGGCAGCGGCTGGCCCGAGAGCAACACGTCGACGAGCTCGAGCCCGGCCAGGGTGAGGCCGACGTCGATGGCGCCGCGGCGCAGGGTGACGAAGACGGTGCCGTCGGCCGCGAGGTCGCAGGTGACGTCCCACTGCTGGGCTCCGAAGAGAATGGTGCGGGCGGCGCTCCGCTGCGTGCGGGCCGCAGCCACCAGCGGCAGCACCTGGCGCATCGCTTCGATGGTCTGGATCCGGGCTCCAGGGCGGAGCGTGGGCGCGAACTGCTCGGCGCCGTCGCTGACGGTGGAGATCGTGCCGTCCGCCGCGAGGAGCAACGAGATGCGCATCGGCGCGAGAGCATAGCGGTCGCGGGTGGGAGCCGCACCGACGCAGAGAGTGCCGATGACGTTCAGCGCTGGGGTGTCAGCTGCGCGAGGAGCGCGTCTGCGAAGCGCTCCGGCGCCTTCGGGTGCAGCCGGAAGAAGAGCTCTGGCTCGACGACCTCGAGCTCCATCACGCAGAAGCGGCTGTCGTGAACGACCCCATCGACCCGGGCGTAGAGGGCGTCGGGCACCGCGGCGTCGACGGCGTGCTGGGCCGCGGCGACGAGCGGGGCGGGGGGCTCGGCGAGGGCGCTCGAGCCTCCGTGGTCGGGCTGCACGCGAAAGTCGCCGCCCTTCGGCTGCTTTCGTACCGCGTGGCTGAACACCCCGGCGAAGAACACCAACGACCACTCGCCCGCTGACTCGATGCCCTCGACGTAGGGCTGCAGCATCCACTCCGAGTCCACCTCGTGCTGCTTCGCCACCTCGACGACGCGCCTGACGTCGGCGGCCTCGAAGCGTTGCGCGCCATACGCGTTCGCGGTGAACGAGGGCTTGAGCACGGCGCGGCCCCACCGTCGCTGCTCCAGCACGCCAGCCACGTCGTCGAGGCGCGCCGGAGTGAAGAACGCCGTCGGCACCGTGTCGATGCCGAGCGCGTCGAGGTGCCGGAAGTACGTCTTGTCGGCGTAGCGCTCGAGCATGGCGGGCGGGTTGAAGACGCGCACCGGAGCGGAGGCCAGGCTCGCGAGGAACGCTCGAAAGGCGCGACGGTGTTTGTACCAGTCCCACGGCGAGCGGATGACGAGCGCGTCGAAGGCCTGTGGGTCGAACCCTTCGTTCCACACCACCGGCGCGACGGTACAGCCGCGGTCCTCGAGCGCCCGCGCAGCGAGGGCGTCGTCGAAGAAGAGGCCGTCGAGGAACTGCGCGGTGACGAAGCCGATGCGCGGCATCAGGGAGGCATGTGGCCGGGCGCTTCACACGCCAGCGCCGCGAGCCACCCCAGCTTCTCGTCGTCGAACGCGTCGACCGTGGAGTGCTCCGCATCGATGATGCCCGACACGGCGCCGTCGCTGCTGAAGATGGGCAGGCACGCCTCGCTGCGCACGGTGGGGCTGCACTCGTAGTACGCCCCGCCGGCCGTCGCGTGCGCGTGCACGTCGGCGATGACCTTCGCTCTGCCGCTCATCGCGACCGTCACGTTGGTGCTGCGAGCCTTGAAGTCTTCAGTGAGCGGGAACTCGGCGCGGCTGGGGACTCCGCGCGACGCGAGCTTCACCAGGACGCGCCCTGTCTGCCGGGGGCGCACCTGGTACACGCCGAGCCAGTCGATCTGCGCGTGTTCGAGCGCGCGGTCGAGGAAGCCGGTCAGCACCATCAACGACAGCGTGTTGCGCATGCCTCGCCCGCCGAGCGCGTCGGCGAGATCGTAGGGCTTTTGTTCCAACTCACCGGGCAGGCTGCAGGTGCCGTCGGCCGAGAGCTTCGGCACCGGGTACGCGTAGAGGCGTGAGAGCGCGTGGGGCGTGGCGGGAATCGACGCCTTGCGGGTCTCTTCCAGCACCTCCCACAACTTCGTCTGGGCCTCGCGAACGACGCGTTCGGACAGCGAGAGGCCGGCGCGGGCGAGGTAGTCGCGAGGGTCCATGGCGCATGCTGGCCCGGCGGCCGTCACGTCACAAGGCGCAACGGTGCGTCATCGCGCGGTGGGGAAGGCGTCGAACGTCATGCCCGCACCCCGCAACCGCTCGACGAGGGCCATGCCCATCGCCGTCGCCGGGGTGAGCACGCCAGCTCGTTTCGGCAGCTTCGCCTCGTCTTGAGCCAGACACATCGCCGCATGCCCGAGCATCTTGGCGGTCTCTCCGTAGCCGGGGTCCGACGTGCCGACGACCTTCGCGTGCATGCGCTGGCCCTCGATGGTCTCGGCCTCGATGCGGAAGCGGAAGAACCCGGCGTCGCGCGCCGCCTTGTCGGGGCCCTCTCCGGGGCTGGGGAGCAAGCGCTGCACCAGCTTCTTCGTCGGCCCGAACACCTGCGACGCGACGAGCGCGCCCATGCCCGCCGTCATCGCGGCGCCGAACGCGAGGCCCTTCACGCCGTCGCGCAGCGCGGTGACCTCGCGGTAGTCGACCTCGCGTCCGTACGGGTAGCCCAGCAGCGCGTTGCTCCGGCGCACCACGCGCGTGTTGACGCTGGCCATCACGAAGGGCGCCGTCCACGTGCCGAGGAAGTCGTCGTAGCGGACCGAGGCGAGATCGCGCTGCCGGCCGAGGTCGGCTTCCTTCGCGCGGTCGGGGCTCAGCGCGTACGGGTCGCCCATCAGTCGTCGCACCGAGCGGTCGGCCGTCGCCTCTTCGATGCCGTGGAGGAGCGAGGCGACGGTGCCTCCGCTGAAGCCGCCCTTCATGTTGGTGACCGCGAGCGTGACGCGCTTGAACTGGCCCGACGCGCCCTGGGCTTTCACGAACTCGTGAAGCGTCAGCAGCCCGAGGTCCGACGGAATCGAGTCGAAGCCGCAGGTGTGCACGATGCGTGCGCCCGAGGCCTGCGCCATGGAGTCGGCGAGATCGATCGCGCGACGCATGAACTGCGGTTCACCGGTGAGGTCGCAGTAGTGCGTGCCAGCCCTCGCGCAGGCCTCGACGACCGGCAGCCCGTACTTCGCGTACGGCCCGACGGTGGTGCACAACACGCGCGTCTGCTCGGCGATGGCGCGCAGCGACGCGGGGTCGCCAGAGTCTCCCAGCAGCAGGCCGAAGCGGGCCCCGCCATCGGGCAACCCGCGCTTCACGGCTTCGAGCTTGCCGCGGTTTCGCCCTGCCAGCGCGATGCGCAAGTCGGCCGGGGCGTGCTGCGCGAGGTACTCGGCCACCAGGGCACCGGTGAAGCCTGTGGCTCCGAAGAGCACGATGTCCCACGCGCGGGCTGTCATGACCGTGCTGTAGCGATGGGCAGGTGCAAACGCGAGCAGATGCTGCGCTATCCTCTCCCGCATGCTCGTCGTGCTGCTCAACCTCATGCTCTGCGCCAGTGACACCGACGACGTCGCTGCGCTGGTGCGCCGCGCGCAGACAGTCGCCGCGAAGGCCGACGCGTCGTGGAGCGACGCCCAGTACACCACCTTCAGCAACGAGGTCGTCGCGTGGCGCAAGGAGGCCCAGGCCGTTCAGAGCCGCCCCACGCTCGGAAAGAGAGACGCCATCGCGCTGCTCAACGCGAGGGCAACGGTGGCGGAGCGCTACCGCACGGTGCTGTCCACGCAGCCGGTCCCGAAGTCGATGTCGATGCTCGGCGAACAGGCCACCGCCGTCTGGAAGGACTCGGTGAACAAGTGGATGCGCTCGCTGGCGGCTGAGGCGGCGGGGCTGAAAGAAGAAGCGAAGCAGCGGGCCAGAGCGCCCTGACGATCGTCGTGTCTTCGGGTTCGGGGGCGGTTGCATGGCGCATTGCAAAGGCATCGCCGTTCTCGCTCGCTTGAAGTGGGTGCAGCAGCACCATGGCGCTGAGGGCACGGCGCGGTTGCTCGAGGCGCTCCCCATCGGCACGCGTGAGACGGTGGAGCGGCACGTGCTCCCGCATGGCTGGGTGCCGATGCTGCACTTCGTCGAATTGAACGTCGCCGCCGACCGCCTCTTCGGCAAAGGCGACCTCGCGCTGTGCAAGGTGATGGGCGCGTGGGCTGCCGCCGAGAACCTGCCGAAGCTGTTCCGGCTGTTCTACCGGCTGGGCTCACCCACCTTCATCTTCGAGCGCGCGTCGAAGCTCTGGAGCGCCCACTACGACTCGGGAATGCTGAGCCTCCTCGAGCCGCAGGCCACCAGCTGCCGGCTGGCCTTGACGGACTTCGACGCGCCACACCGCGCGCACTGCCTCTCGGTGCTGGGCTGGGCGGGCAAGTCGGCGGAGCTGGCGGGCTCGACGCTGGTCGAGTCAGACGAGCTGCGGTGCCGCACGCGAGGAGACCCGCGATGCGAGATGGTGCTGCGCTGGGAGTGACGTCGACATGAGCGCCATCATCGAGCTTCGCGACGTGCACAAGGCCTTCGGCGAGAACCGGGTGCTCACCGGCGTCTCGCTCGCCGTCGAGCCAGGTGAGACGTTCGTGCTGCTGGGCCGCTCGGGCTCGGGCAAGACGGTGGTGCTCAAGCTCATCGAAGGCCTGCTCCAGCCCGACGCCGGCGAGGTGCTGCTCGAAGGGCACGACCTGCACACCGCGACCGGCAAGGAGCTGCGCGAGCTCCGCGGCCTGCTCGGCATTCAGTTTCAGTCGGGCGCGCTGTTCGACTCGATGAACGTCTTCGACAACGTGGCGTTCCCGCTGCGAGAGCGACGGCTGCTGCCGACGAAGCAGGCCATCGAGCAGCGCGTCACCGAGACGCTGGCGATGGTGGGCCTCTCGGACGCAGCGGAGCAGCTGCCGGGCGAGCTCTCGGGCGGAATGCGCACGCGGCTCGCCTTCGCGCGGGCCTACGGCGTGCGTCCGCAGATTCTGTTGTGCGACGACCCGACCGCCGGGCTCGACCCGATTCTCACCGACGCCGTCGACGTGGCGCTCAAGGTCGGCAAAGAGAAGCTCGCCGCCACCATTCTGCTCGTCACCAACAGCCTGCCGACCGCGTTCGGGCTCGGCGATCGTCTGGGGCTGCTGCACGAAGGCCAGCTCATCGAGGTCGGCCCTCCCGCGCAGTTCCGCGAGTCGAAGCACCCGGCGGTGCAGGCGTTCCTCCACGATTGGCTCGCGCGCCGCACCGAGCACTGAAACGACGACGGGCGCCGCTCCCCGAAGGAAACGACGCCCGGCCGTGAAGCACCGACGAGAGCCTCAGCTCTTCGCGAGGTGGCGCAGCACGTACTGAAGGATGCCGCCGTGCTTGTAGTAGTCGAGCTCGTTGGGCGTATCGATGCGCGCGGTGGCGGTGAACGTCTTCGTCGTGCCGTCGTCGGCCTTCGCGGTGACGGTGAGCTTCTTGGCCGGTGCGAGGCCGTCGGCGATGCCGGCGATGCTGAACGTCTCGGCGCCGGTGAGCCCGAGTGACGCCGCGTCCTGGCCGGCCTCGAACTGCAGCGGCAACACGCCCATGCCGATGAGGTTGGAGCGGTGGATGCGCTCGAACGACCTGGTGATGACGGCCCGCACGCCGAGCAGGAAGGTGCCCTTCGCCGCCCAGTCACGCGAGCTGCCCGTGCCGTACTCAGCGCCCGCGAGGATGACGAGGGGCGTGCCCTCTTTCTGGTACTTCATCGACGCGTCGAAGATCGGCAACTGCTCGCCCGACGGCATGTGCTTCGTGACGCCGCCCTCCACGCCTGGCACCAGCAGGTTCTTGAGGCGAATGTTCGCGAACGTGCCGCGCATCATCACCTCGTGGTTGCCGCGCCGCGCGCCGAACGAGTTGAAGTCGGCCGGCTTGACGCCCTGCTCGGTGAGGTACTTCGCCGCGGGGCCCTTCTTGTCGATGTCTCCGGCCGGCGAGATGTGGTCGGTGGTGATCGAGTCACCCAGGAGCGCCAGCACGCGCGCGCCCGAGATGTCTTTGATGGGCGCCGGCTCCTTCGGCATGTTGTCGAAGAAGGGCGGCTTGCGCACGTAGGTCGACTTCAGGTCCCACTCGAAGGTCGCGCCGTCTTTCACCGCCAGCGCCTGCCACTGCGCGTCGCCCTTGAGCACGTCGGCGTAGCGCTTCTTGAACTGCGCCGAGGTGACGCTCTTGAGCGCATTCGCGATCTCTTCGTTCGTCGGCCAGAGGTCTTTCAGGAACAGCGCCTTGCCGTTCTTGTCGGTGGCGATGGGCTCGGTGTTCGGGTCCCAGTTGGTGTGGCCCGCGATGGCGTAGGCGACGACGAGGCCGGGGCTCGCGAGGAAGTTCATGCGCACGTGCGGGTGCACGCGGCCCTCGAAGTTGCGGTTGCCCGAGATGACGGCTGCCGCGGCGATGCCCGAGGTGACGATGGCGTCGGTGACCGGCGCAGGCAGCGGGCCTGAGTTGCCGATGCAGGTAGTGCAGCCGTAGCCGACGACGTGGAAGCCGAGCGCCTCGAGGTACGGCATCAGGCCCGCCTCGGTGAGGTAGTCGGTGACGACCTGGCTGCCGGGCGCGAGCGACGTCTTCACCCAGGGCTTCACCGTGACGCCGAGCTCGACGGCCTTCTTCGCGAGCAGCCCCGCGCCCATGAGGACCGAGGGGTTCGAGGTGTTGGTGCACGAGGTGATGGCGGCGATGACGACGGCGCCGTTGGTGAGCTCGTAGCTCTGCGACGGGCCCTGCTGCACGACGGCCTTCGCGGTGAGCTTCGCGTCGCCGTCCTGCACCTTGAGGATGTCTTTCACGTTCTTCGCGAAGGACGACTTCATGTCCTTGAGCAGCACGCGGTCCTGCGGGCGCGCGGGGCCGGCGAGGCACGGCTGCACCGTCGAGAGGTCGAGCTCGAGCGTGTCGGTGAAGATCGGGTCGGGCGTCGACGGGGTGTGGAAGAGGCCCTGCTCCTTCGCGTACGTCTCGACGAGCGCGATGTGCTCGGGCGAGCGGCCGGTGAGGCGCAGGTAGTTGAGCGTCTCTTCGTCGATGGGGAAGAAGCCGATGGTGGCGCCGTACTCCGGAGCCATGTTCGCCACCGTGGCGCGGTCGGTCAGCGGCAGCGCGCTGATGCCGGGGCCGTAGAACTCGACGAACTTTCCGACGACGCCCTTCTTGCGGAGCATCTGCGTCGCCGTCAGCACGAGGTCGGTGGCCGTGGCGCCGGGCGCGAGCTTGCCGGTCAGCTTGAAGCCGATGACCTGCGGAATCAGCATGGTGATGGGCTGGCCCAGCATGGCCGCTTCGGCCTCGATGCCGCCCACGCCCCAGCCAACCACGCCGAGGCCGTTGATCATCGTGGTGTGCGAGTCGGTGCCCACCAGCGAGTCGGGGTACGCCGCGCCGTCAGCCGACTTGAAGATGCCCTGGCCGAGATACTCGAGGTTGACCTGGTGGCAGATGCCCGTGCCCGGCGGCACCGCGCGGAAGTTCTTGAGCGCCTTCTGGCCCCACTTGAGGAAGGCGTAGCGCTCGGTGTTGCGCTCGAACTCGATGGCGACGTTCTCGGCGAAGGCCGACTTCGAGCCGAACTTGTCGATCATCACCGAGTGGTCGATGACGAGGTCGAGCGGGCACAGCGGGTTCACCTTCTGCGGGTTGCCGCCCATCGACGCGAGCGCCTCACGCATCACCGCGAGGTCGACGACGACGGGCACGCCCGTGAAGTCCTGCAGCAACACGCGCGCGGGCGTGAAGGAGATCTCCGTGTCGGGGTCGGCCTTCGGATTCCACTTCGTGAGCGCCTCGACGTGCTCCTTCTTCACGACGCGGCCGTCTTCGAAGCGGAGCAGGTTCTCGAGCAGCACTTTGAGCGAGAACGGCAGCTTCTCGATGCTGGGGAACTGCTTCGCCAGCGTCTTCAGCGAGAACGTGTCGTAGGGAATTCCACCAACGGTGAGCTTCGTGCGGGTCTTGAAGGTATCGATCTGGGCCATGGCACGGGCGTTATTTCGCCGAGCCGTGGCGAGCGCAATGAAAGACGAAGGCGCGACACATGCGGCAGTTCGCCCGGAGCGAAGTAGCTTCTCGCACCATGAAGCGCCTCGCAGTCATCGTCCTGTTCGCCACGGGCTGTATCGACGTCACGCTCCCTCAGCCTCCGCCTCCGCCGGGTCCCGGCTCCATTCAGGGCACGGCCGTGTACGCCGTCGCGGGGAGAGCCGGGTACCGACCGGCCGGTGGTGCGCGCGTCACGCTCATCAACACCGGCACCTCGACGTTCGCCGACCGCGACACGGGGCGCTTCGACCTGAGGGGCGTGCGCGTGAGCGCCGGGCTGCTCCTGTTCGCGTTCGACGCCGATGGTGACGGCACCGTCGACCGGCAGCGCGCTGTCGAGCTCTCGGCCATCGGCGCCGGCGTCGGCCGTGACGTCGCGCTCGGAGAAGTCGTGCTCTCGAGGAACGCCACCGTGGCCGGCCGCGTGCTGCGCGGTGACAACCCCCTCGCCACGGGCCACGCAGGCACCGCCGTCTTCGTGCCCGGAGCGCCGTTCGCCACCGCGACCGCCGACACCGGCGACTTCGTGCTCGAGAACCTGCCCGATGGGCCGCTCCAGCTTGCCTTCTTCCGTGCGGGCTACGCCCCCGAGAGCCGGGACCTCACCGTGCGCGGCGGCGAAGAGAGCCGCGTCGCGGCGGCGACCCTCTCGGCGTCACCGTCGACCGCCATGTCACCGGCCGCCGTCACGGGCGTGCTCCGCTTCGAAGACGCCAGCCCTGTGGCCAACGCGCGCGTGCGCTTCGTTTCTCCGAACAGCACCTTCACCGTCACCACCGACGCGAGCGGCGCGTTCTCGGCGCAGACGGCGAGCGCGACGCTCTACCAGGTGGCCATCGAGGCCGACGGTGCCGTGTCGTTGCGGCTCTACAACGTGCTGCTCCTGCCGGGCATGAACGACCTCGGCACCGTGCCGTTGACGCGCGGCGTGTCGATGCCGCTCTCCATCGACGCCGGCGAGTTGATGCCCTTCGACGGCGGCACCGACGGAGGCTCCGACCTGCCCATCGCCATCATCGACCCTCCCGTGCTCGACCTGATCCCCGGAGGCTCGGGGCAGCTCAGCAGCGCTCGCTCGGTCGGTCGCCGGCCGTTGACGTCTCACTGGCGCAGCGCCGCGGACGGTGGCGTGCAGCTCACCTTCGACACGCCCGACACCACGTCTGGCACCGTGCAGGTCTTCGCGCCCGACGCAGCCGGCGTGTACCCGTTCACCCTTCGAATCACCGACGTCGTCGGCGTCGACAGCCCCGAAGCACGAGGCGTGGTGCGCGTCGGCCTTCGGCCCAGCGTCAGCGTGACCTCCGTTGGCGGGCCCACCATCGCGCCCGGCGCCATGGTGACGTTGCAGGCGACGGGCGTGAGCACCGATGGCCGGCTCGTCGCGGACTACCGGTGGACGCAGCGCACCGGGCCGGCCGTCGTCATCCCTCCCGTCGCAGGCAACACGGTCGCCTTTCAGGCGCCCTTCGTCGCGGGCCTCACGCCAATGAGCTTCGACGTCGTCGCCATCAGCGACCTCGGCCTCGAGAGCGCGCCCGCCTCCATCACGCTCGCGCTGCAGCCGGTGACGCAGCCGACGCTCGTGGCCACCAGCACGCCTGGCGTCGTGTTCCAGGACGGCGGTCAGCTCCTCGTCGCGCTCACCGCGCAGGTGATGGGCGCGCTGCCCGACGCGGGCTTCGTCTTCACGTGGGCGCCGACGTCGAGCGGCTGCCCGTTGCCCGATGGAGGCAGCGACCTGTCGTGCCCCGAGGCGTGGACGCTCTCGAACGCCACCGGCAGCCGCACCGAGCTGTTCGCGCCGAGAGCCTCTGGCAATCGAACGCTCAACTTCACGGTCATTGCGATGCCGGGCGGGCTGACGGGGCGGGTCACCGTCGACGTGCGCGACGCGAAGCCGCCGATGTGTCGCGGGTTTCTCTCGACCCTCTCCTACGAGGTGCAGTGTGACGAGCCGATGCTGGTGACCGGCACTTTCGACGCAGGGCCGAACACGCCAGCCACGTCGGTCTTCATCGATGGCGGCCTGGTGACGGCGTACTTCCACAGCGTCCTCAGCTCCGGCGTGTACGACCCGGACCTCTCGGGGCTCGTCGACCGCGGTGGCAACCCGCCGCTGCCGTTCACCTCCTCCGGCCTCGCCGCGCGCCTCTCGATGCCCGCGACGTGGGTGACTCCTGTGACGTCGACCTCGAC
>JAUXRI010000076.1 GCA_030681895.1 Myxococcales bacterium
GGGCGGCGGTGTTGCGACGGGCGGCGGTGTCGCGACGGGTGGCGGCGTGGCGACGGGCGGCGGCGTTGCGACGGGCGGCGGTGTTGCGACGGGCGGCGGTGTTGCGACGGGTGGCGGTGTCGCGACGGGCGGCGGCGTTGCGACTGGCGGCGGCGTTGCGACTGGCGGTGGTGTCGCGACTGGCGGTGGCTCGGCAACGGGCGGCGGAACCGCTGGGTGCTCGGGCTGCTCTGGGTGCTGCTTGAACGGCACGACGTGCGTTCCGGTGACGACGTCGGTGAACACCCCGGCGACCTGTGGGCTCGGTGGCGCGACGTGCGCTTCGTGCAGCGGTGCGACGCCGAACTGCACCAACGGCTCGTGTCAGGCCGCGCCGTGTGGGCCGGGCAACTGCAACGGCTGCTGCAACTCCGCGGGTCAGTGCCAGGCCGGCACGCAGGCCTCGTCGTGTGGCGGCAACGGCAACGCGTGCGCGACCTGCAGCGGTGGAACGCCGGTCTGCAACTCAGGCTCGTGTCAGGCGGCCCCCTGTGGCGCCTCGAACTGTCCCGGGTGCTGTCAGGCGGGCATGTGCCAGCTCGGCACCACCGCGACGGCGTGTGGCCAGGCGGGTGGGGCGTGCTCCACTTGCGCGGGCGCCACCCCGATCTGCAACGGGGTCTCGTGCATCGGGGTTCCGAGCTGCAACGCGACGAACTGCGCCAACGGCTGCTGTGACGGCTCGGTCTGCCGCACCGGAACGACACAGACGGCGTGCGGCCGTGCGGGCAACCTCTGCACGTCCTGCCCCTCGACGACGGTCTGTGGCAGCGGCACCTGCAACTACCCCGGGCCGACCCCGCCTTCACAGGGCTTCGGCGCCGCGTGCACGCTCAACACCCAGTGCCAGAGCGCGACGGGTGTGCTCACGGGAGGGAGCTGTCTTCCTCCGACCCTGGACGGTGGGCCGAGCGGCTTCCCGAACGGGTACTGCTCACCGGGCTGCACGTCGACCTGCATCGCAGGAGGCGAGTGCCTCAGTGTCGGCACCTTCAGCCGCTGCTTCCAGACGTGTCCGGCTCCCGACGTGGGGCAGAGCACCTGCCGGTCGGGCTACGTCTGCGTCGGCCTCACCGACCCGCAGTTGAACCTGCTGCCGTTCGGTATCTGCTACCCCTCCTGCACGCAACCCGGCAACGCGTGTCCGCCGACCGCGTTCTGCAACTCGTTCACCGGCCAGTGCGAGTAGTCGGGGTCGCTCACTGACACCGGTGGCGCTCGAGCTGGGCGCCTTCGGTGGTCCGCCGCAGGAAGAGAATCGAGCCGTCGGTTCCGACGCTCAGCTCGCGGAAGGACTCGTCGGCCACCGCGTTCGCGGGGAAGCTCGTTCGTCCGAGCGTCGCACCGTCACGCCCGTCGAGACACAACACGACGATCGCCAGTCGCGGCGCTTCGGGGGTGGATCCCGGCGCCTCTGCGTGCGCGCCGACGTACGAGAGGCCAGCGGCGTCGCTGTCGAGCATCACCAGCGCGAGGATCGCCTGGCCGAAAGACACCTGCCTCGTGAAGCGGTGCACGAGGTTCGCCTTCGCGATCGCGGTCAGCGAGAAGAGCCCCTGAACGGGGTCGACGATCACCGCGGTCAGGTAGTTCGCGCCGTCTTTCGATGGCCGCCCAGGCACCTCGCCACGCTCGGTGTCCTTCGTTCCGTCTGACTTGCCGATGCGCACGAGATCGCCGTGCTCCCGCTCGACCAGCACGTCGTCGCCGTCGTTGAAGAGGCCAGTCGACGCGCCGCCCTCGGTCAGGCCTTTGCCTTCGAGCGGCAGCTCTCCTTTCTGCTTCCCGTCGGGCCCGATGACCGCGACCGCCTTGTCCACCAGCCGATCCATCACGAGGGCCGTGCCGTCTTTGGTGACGACGACATCCTGCGCGGCCTGCAGCGGCAACGGCGTCGAGCTCAACCGCTTGCCCTTCGCGTCGAGCCGAACCAGCCGCTGGTTCACCTGATCGAGCACGAAGATTGAGCCATCAGCGCCGACCGTCAGGCTCATCGGACCTTCAGGGTTTCCTTCAGGCTGATGCTCGCGACCGAGCGCCTCGTCGCCGCTGCCCCAGCCGAAGCGCGCGATGACTTCGGCGCCCGGCGCGACGTCCGTGGCCCGCGGCGTTCCTGCGTCGGCCGAGTTCGCACCGGTGGCCGCAGCGACGGGCGACCGGTTGATGTCTGGAGCGTTCGCGACGGGCTGGCCTTCCCCTTCGACGGCCGGGAGCCCCGATGCCGGTTGTGGCGACCGCATCAGCAGCCAGCCGATCAGCACCGCCAGCACTCCGAGTCCGACCGCCCCTGCGAGCTTCTGACGCCGCGTCATGGCCCTCACCAACCACATCTGGCCCAGCACGCCCACTGTCACTCGGACGCGACCCACATTTGGCCCGCTCTGGTTTCAGTCGCCCCTGTCCTGCGAGGCAACAGCATGATGGGTGGGGCGCGGACGCTCGATTTGCATCATATCATTACGCTTGTTCCGCAGGATCAACGACTTGGCCGCGACCTCTGTCCGATGTCGGGACTGGTACGAAACTCGCTCTCTTGGACCTTCAGTGTGCGTCACCCGCGGGTGACACTCTTCAAGGGAGCACGACATGGCCGGTTTCACCCGATTCGGAGCAGTGATCATCAGCGCGGCAGTCATGGGGTGCGCTGGGACTGCGACCGACACCGCGGCCGACAGCGAGCTGCTCCAGGGCGCGAACGAAGACACCGCGACCATCAGCTCCGAGCTCAGCGGCGGCGTGGCGATCGGCTCGACGCTCAAGACGACGGCGGGCCTCAACCTGCGCACCGGCGCCGGCATGGACTTCCGCGTTCGCCTCGTCATCCCCGAGGGCGCGCGCGTCACCTCCATCAACCGCAGCACCCCGGACGGCAGCTGGTACAACATCCGCTACAACGGCATCGACGGCTGGGCGCACGGTGGGTACCTCACGCTGGTGAGCGCGCCCTCGCAGCCCACCACGCCGACCACCCCCGGCAACGCGTCGGCTCGTGACCAGGCCATCTCGCGTGCGAAGAGCGCGGTCGGCTTCGGCTACCGCTGGGGCAAGGGCCGCTGGATTCCGAATGGCGTCACGTCGTCGAACAAGGGCGTGTGCACGGGCAGCTGCCCCAACTGTACCTACCGCGGTGAGTACGGCGCCGACTGCTCGGGCTACGCGGCCAAGGTGTGGACGGTGCCCTCGTCGAACAACGTGATGACGGTCGAGTCGCACCCGTACAGCACTTGGAGCTTCAACGCGGCGAACAGTCAGTGGTCGACGGTGTCGCGCTCGTCGGTGAAGAAGGCCGACGCGCTCGTGTACAACGACGGCAGCGCGGGCCACATCATGATCTACGAGTCGGGCGACGCCTGGGGCTCGGCGTGGACGTACGAGGCTCGCGGCTGTGCATACGGCATCGTGCACAACCTCCGCTCGGTCGGCTCGGCGTACAAGGGCATCGCGCGCGCAGGGTACTGAACACCGCCTTCGCCGTTTCCTCGACGCCGGCCTTCCTCACGGGAGCGCCGGCGTTGTCGTGTCCGGGCCGCGACGACTCGTTGCGTGAGTGACGGTCGTCCCCTACAAGTCCGCGCCCTATGTCTCGTTACGAGCCGTCCGTCATTGAGCCGAAGTGGCAGTCCGAGTGGGAAACGAAGCGCCCGTTCAAGACGCCGACCGATCTCGCGGAGCTGAAGAAGAAGCCCAAGTACTACGTGCTCGACATGTTCCCGTACCCGTCGGGAGCGGGCCTGCACGTCGGCCACCCCGAGGGCTACACGGCCACCGACGTCGTCGCGCGGCTCAAGCGCATGCAGGGCTTCAACGTGCTCCACCCGATGGGCTGGGACGCGTTCGGTCTTCCGGCAGAGCGCGCCGCCATGCGCGACGGCATTCACCCGGCCGTCATCACCAAGCGAAACGTCGACAACTTCCGCCGGCAGATCAAACAGCTCGGCTTCTCGTACGACTGGGACCGCGAGGTCGACACCAGCGCCGCCGACTACTACCGGTGGACGCAGTGGATCTTCCTCAAGCTGTACGAGCAGGACCTCGCGTACATGGCCGAGGTGCCGGTGAACTGGTGCCCTGCGCTCGGCACGGTGCTCGCCAATGAAGAAGTGAAAGACGGCAAGTACGTCGAGACCGGAGACCCGGTCGAGCGCCGCATGATGAAGCAGTGGATGCTGAAGATCACCGCGTACGGTGATCGGCTCCTCGAAGATCTCGACGGCCTCGACTGGCCCGACGGCATCAAGGAGATGCAGCGCAACTGGATCGGCAAGTCCGAAGGCGCCGAGGTGACGTTCCAGGTGCAGGGGTCGACCGAGTCGTTCACCGTCTTCACCACGCGCCCCGACACGCTCTTCGGAGCCACCTACTGCACGCTCGCGCCCGAACACGCGCTGGTCTCGAAGATCACCTCGCCCGCGCAGAAGGCCGCCGTCGACGCGTACGTCACCGAGACGAAGAACAAGAGCGAGCTCGTTCGAAAGGAAGACGCCAAGAAGAAGACCGGCGTCTTCACCGGCGCGCACGCGATCAACCCGGCGACCGGCAAGCCCGTGCCGGTGTGGATCGCCGACTACGTGCTCGCGAGCTACGGCACCGGCGCGATCATGGCGGTGCCTGCGCATGACGTTCGAGATCATGAGTTCGCGAAGGCGTTCGGCCTGCCGATCGTCGAGGTGGTGAAGGGCGGCGCTGACGTGCAGGCCGAGGCGTTCGTCGAAGAGGGCGTCGCGGTGAACTCTGGTGCGCTCGATGGCATGGGCACGCTCGAGGCGAAGAAGACGATGACCGCGTGGCTCGAAGAGAAGGGCCTGGGCAAGAAGCGCGTGCAGTACCAGCTGCGCGACTGGCTGTTCTCCCGTCAGCGCTACTGGGGCGAGCCGTTCCCGGTCATTCATCTCGAAGACGGCTCCATCGTCACGGTGCCCGAGTCACAGCTTCCGGTCGAGCTGCCGCACGTCGACGAGTACCGGCCGACCGCTGATGGCCGGCCGCCGCTCGCGCGTGCTGGAGATGCGTGGCTCGGCGTCACGTTGCCAGACGGCCGCAAGGGCGTGCGTGAGGTGAACACGATGCCGCAGTGGGCCGGCTCGTGCTGGTACTACCTGCGCTTCCTCGACGCGAAGAACACCAAGCAGGCGTGGGATCCCGAGATCGAGAAGTACTGGATGCCGGTCGATCTCTACGTGGGCGGCGTCGAGCACGCGGTGCTCCACCTGCTGTACGCGCGCTTCTGGCACAAGGTGCTCTTCGACTGCGGCCTCGTCTCGACGAAGGAGCCGTTCCAGAAGCTCTTCAACCAGGGAATGATCCTCGCGTACTCGTTCCAGGACGAGCGCGGGAAGTACTACTCGCCCGGAGAGATCGACGATCGCGAAGACGGCGCGTTCGTGAAGACCAGCGGCGAGAAGGTGAAGAAGCAAATCGAGAAGATGTCGAAGAGCCGGTACAATGTCGTGTCGCCCGATGACGTGATTCGCGACTACGGCGCCGACACGCTGCGCCTCTACGAGCTCTTCATGGGCCCGCTCGAGCAGGTGAAGCCCTGGGAGATGAAGAACGTCGGCGGCTGCCTTCGCTTCCTCGAGCGCAGCTGGCGGCTCATCGTCAACGAAGAGTCTGGCGCGCTGAACGCGAAGCTGACCGATGCGGCGCCTGACACCGAGCCCGAGCTGAACAAGGCGCTCCACAAGTGCCTGCAGGCCGTCGAGCGCGACACGCTGGCAATGCGCTTCAACACCGCCATCAGCCACATGATGACGTTCGCGAACGAGGCGACCGGAGCGAAGACGCTCCCGAAGGCGATCGCGAAGACCTTCGCCACCGTGCTCGCGCCGTACGCGCCGCACCTCGCGGAAGAGCTGTGGAGCCGCCTCGGTGGCGAGGGCCTCGTCTCCATCGCGCCGTGGCCGAAGTTCGACCCTGCGTTGATCGCCGACACCACGGTCACGTACGCCGTGCAGGTGCTGGGCAAGCTGCGCGCCGAGATTCAGGCACCGTTGACCGCGACGCCCGATGAGGTGCGCGCGATGGCCGAGGCCGACCCGCGCATGAAGCCCTGGCTCGAGGGGAAGACGGTGAAGAAGTTCATCTTCGTGCCCAAGAAACCCAGCGCCGCGAACGGCATTCTGAACTTCGTGGTGGGCTGATGCGCTGGCTGGCGCTCGTTCTTCTCGTGGTGACGGCGTGCGGGTATCGCGTCGTCGCTCCGGTGAGCGAGCTGCCAGGCGGGCTGTCGTCGGTGCACGTGCCGATCTTCAGCAACCAGACGTCTGAGCCCGGCGCCGAGGCGTTCTTCACTCAGGCGCTGCGGGAGAACTACCTGCGGGCGGGCCGGCTCGGAGGCGCTGATGCTCCGGGAGAGATTCGTGGCGCCCTGGTCGGCGTCTCGTCGTTTCCGCTCGTCGCGTCGCCGGGCCGGCTGCCGAACTACCGCTTCCAGGCGTCGGTGCAGCTCACGCTCGTTCGCAACGGCGTGACAGTGAACTCGGTGACCGTCTCGGGCGGAGAGGACTACCCGGCCGGCGCGGACGTGTTGTCGAGCGAGACGAACCGTGGGGCCGCGCTTCGCCGCCTTGCCGAGACGTTGATGCGTGAAGGCGCCGAGCGCCTCGCCACCGGCTGGTGACGCTCAGCCAAGCGCAGTGACGAGCTCGTCCCACTTCTTCACGCGGTAGTCCTCGTCGCCAAAGTCGCGTCCATCGGCCCGGTACCGTCGAACCAGCGTTCGCCACAGCTCGAGTGACTCCCGGCTCCGCGGTTCCTGCGCTGCCAGTGCCTTCGCTGCGTCAGGCCGTGCGGTGATGATCGCCATCGCGTCTCGGCACACCGACTCGAGGATCTTGCCGCGCTCTTCGATCGACAGGCCACGCAGGCCGGCGACGTCGTCTTCGACTTCGTCCTTCAACGAACGACGGCGCTGGTCGAGGTGCTGCAGAAACCGCTGAGCCCGTGCCGACGCCACGTCCTGGAGCCTACTCCAGCCGCAGAAAACACGACGGCCGGCGAAGCACCCGTCAGAGCGCCTCGTCGGCCGATGAAGACCTTCACCTGCTGGTTACTTTGCAGCCTTGGCGGCCGCAGGAGCCTTCTTCGCGGTCAGGTTGTGGCCCATGCGGGACACGAGGCGCGAAGCGCTCTTGGAGTGCAGCACGCCCTTCGATGCGGCGCGGTCGATGAGGCGGGTGGCGACCTTGACGGCCTCCTTCGCCTTCGCCTCGTCACCAGCGGCGGTCGCCTCGCGGGCAACCTTGAGGGCAGCGCGGAACTCGGACTTGACGTACGTGTTGCGCAGCTTGCGCTTGAGAGACTGGCGGTGTCGCTTGGCTGCAGAGACGGTGTTGGCCACGGAAACAGCTCCTTCAAAAGTGAGAGTGGCGCCCCATAGCGGCCATGGCGCAGGCGGTCAAGGCCGGTGCGCCGCCTTCGCTGCCTTCTCTTCGGCCTTCGCCTCGTCCCAGAAGCGGTCCATCACTTCGAGCGAGGCTTCTCCGAAGGGAATCCCCGCGGCGAGCAGCTTCTCTTCCACCCGGTGGAACCGGCTCGTGAAGCGCTTGTTCGTCCCGCGCAGCGCGTCCTCCGAGGGGGTGTTCAACTTGCGGCCCAGGTTGGCGATGGCGAAGAGCACGTCACCCAGCTCGTGCTCGATGGCCAGGCGGTCTTTCGACTCGATGGCCTCGTCGAGCTCCTTCAGCTCTTCGTCGATCTTCGCCTTCACCCCTTTGAGGTCAGGCCAGTCGAAGCCGATGCGCGAGGCCTTCTCGGTGAGTCGCTCGGCGCGCTGAAGGGCAGGGGCCGCGGTCGGCACGCCGTCGAGCACGCTCCCGGCCTTGCCCGTCTTCGCGATGCGCTCGTCGGCCTTCAACTTCGCCCAGTTCTGCAGCACCTGCTCGGCGCCGTGCAGCCGCTCGGTGCCGAAGACGTGGGGGTGCCGCCGCTCCAGCTTCTCGGCGATGGCGTTGGCGACGTCGGCGAGGGTGAACTCACCTTTTTCTGACGCCAGCTGCGCGTGAAAGACGATCTGGAACAGCAGGTCGCCCAGCTCTTCGGCGAACGGCTTCCACGGCCCGCCGTAGCCGACGCGGTCCATCTCATCGAGCACCTCGTAGGTCTCTTCGACCAGGTACGGGCGCAGGCTGAGCAGGTCCTGCTCCTTGTCCCAGGGACAGCCGTCAGGCGCCCGGAGGCGACGCATCACTTCCACCAACCGCTCCACCGCGGCGCCGATGTCCGACATGGCGCAGGCTGTAGCACGCTCGTCGGGGCATGTCGGAGAGACGAAAAACAGGGTGCTTGCCGCGTCGTGGGCTACATTCCTTTCTGTCTGCATGAGATCCTTCGCGTGCGCCTGCATGCTTCTGGCGGCCTCCGCCGCCCTCGCTCAGGTCGAGCTCGTCGACCCTGACGCGCCCGCGTTGCGGACTCCGCAGAAGAAGCCCATCGAAGCGGTCGACCCGGTCGAAGACCCCGAGGACGAAGACACCCCGACTGGCACGACGACGCCGAAGGTGGGCACCGTCCCCTCGCCTGCGAAGAAGCCCGACGCCGGCGTGCCCGGGAAAGATCCGAAGGCCGCGGCGGTTCCCGCAGCGAAGCCCGAGCGCCCGCCACCGCCGCCCATCGACGCCCGTGAGATCAGCGACGCCGATCTCGAGCTGGCGTGGGGCGTGTGGCGCGAGGCGAACCAGAAGACGAACACCGACATCAAGGGCGAGCAGGTCGCGCGGCAGCGCCTGCTGGAGCTCAAAGACGAGATCGGCGCCTCGAACATGGACACGTGGGCCATCGGCCTGCTGCGGGCTGCCGAGGCACATGAAGTCGCCGGAGACTCGGGCGGCGCCGTCGAGATCGCCCGCAGCGCGACCCTGCTCGCGCCCGACCTGCCCTCGAC
>JAUXRI010000092.1 GCA_030681895.1 Myxococcales bacterium
CAGACGCGACCTGGGCGCGACTCGAAGGCCCCGCGGCGGGTCACCGCAGCTTCTTCGCGGCGTCTTCCCGGTAGACGTCCGCCAGCGCGTGGGCCCGTTCGATCTCGTCGCGCGCGCGGTCGAGCTTGAGCACCCGGTCGACCTCTTCGACCTGCGCTTTGAGCGACTCGCTCACCACGAGGCCCGCCGACAGCCTCGCCTGCGCGCTCACCTTCTCGGTCTTGAGCGCCTCGAGCCGGCTCATGTGCTCCTGCACCGCGAAGGTCAAAAGCGACGCGTCTTCATCGGCCCGCGCGCGCGCCTTGAGCGTCTCTTCCAGTCGCAGCTGCGTCGCCCGAAGATCCCGGCGCAGCACCGTCTCGGCCTTCGCGTCGCCCAGCTCTCCCGCTTCGGAGATCCGGCCCTCGAGCTCCTTCAGCTGGTTCTGGTAGCGCTGCTCGTCGCGCATGAACTGGGTCTTCAGCGTCAGCAGCGTCGCGGCCGACTTGCGGAGCTCCTGGCCCTGCCGCTCCATGGACTCGAGGACGCCGTCGAAGGCCGCGATCGGATCATCGCTCCGAACGGCCTTTGCTGACTTCTTCTTGAAGAACCCGAACACCACGAGTCGAACTCTAGGCGAACGGCCGGCAGAGCAGGCGAACACGTTTGCGCGCAGCCACCAGCGGAGCGAAGTCGGCGCCGATGGCCTCGAGGTACTTCTGCGCGGTGATGCCGTACAGCGAGAGCAGGTGCGTCAACAGCGCGACCGCCTCGGCAGCGCGTGCGTCGATCGACGCGAGGGAAGCGGCCTCGGCCACCGCGTCGAGAATGTCGGCCAGGCGCTGCACCAGCGGCCCGGGCTTCGAGACGAGCGGGTTCGCAGGGAAGAACGTGTCGAACTGGCCGTCGAGCCGCTCCGGCAACTTCACGGGGCGGCCCGATGCGAGGGCCTCGAGCGCTTCGAGGTGCGGCAGCAGACGCTCCAGCGCCTCGGCGCCCGGCGTCACGTCGGCTGGCAGCAGCGTTCGCCACGCCGAGTCGAAGTCGGTGCGAGCCAGCTGAATCTCCTGGTCGGAGAGGTGGTGGTAGAAGGCGCGGCCGCCCGCGTCGCGCTGCTCGAGCACGAGCGACTTGAGGTCGGGGTTCTCTTCTCCGAGCGCGATGAACGAGAGCGCGAACTCGAGCCCCTCGAACGGCTTCCTCGTCTTGCGAATGAGCTCGCGATCGACGCCGTCCTCTCCATCCGTCACGAGCACCACGGTCGCGCGCGCGAGGTACGGGTCCCGGCCCTGCGCCAGGCGAATCGAGTCGAACGCCGACATCAGGGCGAGCGTGATGTCCGTCTGCCCTTCGGCTGGCGAGGTGCGGAAGAGCTGCTCGATCTGCCGCGTGGCCTCCTGCCCTGAGTCGACGCGCGCGAGCCGGCTCGGCGTGTCGTTGAAGAAGGAGAAGTAGAGCGGGTCGAACGGCACGTTTTGCCGCGCCTTCACGCGAATGGCGTTGAGCTCGGCGATGAGAATCGCATCGCGGAACCGGGCGCGCGCGCCGTGCATCGAGCCCGACGCGTCGAGCACGTAGACGCGCACCGCCGTCTTCAGCACGCGGCGAGGCTTCGGCGGCGGCTCCTCCTCGAGGTACTGCCGCACCATCTGCCGGCCAGCGGCGAGATCGAGCACCACGCTCCCGGGCTGCGTGACGACGAAGTTGTGCACCTCATCGAGGCTGTTGGTGAACTCGTACGTCATCACCTGCGTGGGGTACGGCACGCGGCGCTGCGTCGGGCGGGTGGCCTTGAGCTCGGCTTCGATCAGCTCCTCGGAGAGCGAGTCTTCGATGTCGAAGAACCTCGCGCAGCCCGCGGCCAGCTCGAGCGCCCGCTGCTGGCTCTCGTCGAGATCGAACGCGAGCTGGGCCAGGGCGTCGTCGACGGCGTCGACCTGGTTCGAGCCACCTGCTGGCAAGTGCTCGGGGTTCTGCACCGCGGCGCCCGGTTCCTTCCAGTTGAGCAGGCGCTTGAGCTCGTGCTGTTCGGCCAGCCGGGTCCTGGCCTCGCCGTCCGCGGGCATCAACGCGTCGAGCCCCTGCTGTGCCACGTCGGCGAGCTGGCGATCGCCCGCCTCGACCGCACGTTCGTAGAGCGCCCGCATGGAGCGCCACGCCGTCTTCGGATCGCGCCGGGCGGTGTGCCGGAGGTGCTTGACGAGATCGTTCAGGCTCTTCACCGCCGGCGCCAGGCGAACGCGGTCGCGCGCCTCTGACACCTCGATGCGGAGCCGGCGCATGCGCTCACGATCGCCCCGCTCCTGCGCGCTCATGCGGAGCAACAGCTCGTGCGCGAGATCGAGGTCCTTTCGTTTCTGCGCGGTGTCGGCGACGTTGCCGCGCGCGCGCTCGGCGTAGAACTCTGCAGTGGCGAGCCTCGCGCTCTTCGGCGCTCCGAGGTTGGCGCGTGGGCGATCGATCAGCTCGAACGGTGCCGCTTCCGGGGCCGAGAACACCGCGGCCACCTTGACGATCCGCGCGAGCTCGCCGAACCCGGCCTCCAGCCGGCTCTCGTCCCCGGGTGGAAGCGGGCCCCTCGTCGCCCGGCGCTCCGCGTCACGCATCGCCAGCTCGAAGGCCGAGAGCCCCTCACCGGCCCGGAGCACCAGGCCACCGCTCAACGCGCCGAGCCGACCTTTCGCCTTCGAGAGCTCTTTGAGCAGCTTCGCGTCGGCGGTGGTGTGAATGCCGACCCGATCGAGATCGGCGTGGAGCGCGTGAACGGGCGTGAGCAACACCTCGCCCTCGTCTCGCCCGAGCAGCGCGCGCACCCGCTCGGTGAAGGTGATGGCGGGCACCTGGCCAGCCTTGAGCCGGTCGAGCCTGCGCCGCAGATCGTTCAGGCGTTCGGCCAGCATGCGCTCACTCCACTCCGGACCTCACGCGCGCCCTCACCGCTTCGCCCGGGCGTCGAGGAGCTGCCGCGAGAAGACCTGGAACTCTTCGGCGATGAGATCGATCGACTGCTCGATCTTCTTCGCCGTCTCCCCGCGCTCTCCGGACTCGGTGGCCAGCCGGCTCGCGGCCGCCTTGAGCCGCACCAGCTCGCCTTCACGCGTGACCAGCATCGGCAGCCGGCTCTTGAGCAGCACCTCGAAGGCGCGATCGGCCTCGGCGCGATCCTTCACCTGATCGGGCGACGGGAGCCGCTGCAGTAACTGCGTGAGCCAGCCCCGCAGGTAGCGTGCACGACTCAAGAGCCAGGTGAGCTCACCGGCGGCCAACGCGTCGCGGAGCTGAGACGACATCGGAGGCCCACCGAGCCCCTCGATCAACGACGAGAGGTTCTTGAACGCGAGCAGATCTCCGTCCGGCGCCGGCGCCACGAGCTGCTGACGGTACGCCTGGTACGCCTCGCCGCTGGCGACCTGCTGCGCTTCGATCGCGGTGAGCTTCGGGGCCACGTTGGCGGCGCGCGCCAGCTCCTTCACGCGGCCTTCGATGAGCTCACGAACGCCACGGAGACAGACCTCGGGAGACGCGCCTTCACGGCGCAGGTTGTCGACGACGGCCTCGACGGTGCGCACCAGTTGCTCGAGTCGATTGAACGACTGCGTGGTGAGCGCCTCTTTCGCGTAGGCCTCGCCCAGCGGCGTGAGGAGTTCTTCCCGCAGCCCCTTCTGCGCGGGCGAGAGCTCGACGAGCGACGCCTCGAGATCGCGAAGGCGCCGGCTGTCGGTGGTGAGCTGCTCCAGCGGCTCGGTCTTGCGGCCCGCGACCGGCGTGGTGAAGGCACGGGTCGCCCGGCGGCGCAGCGCGACGGCCACGCGCTCGCGAATCGCGGCGAGCTCGGCGCGGTGCTGCCCTTCCCCACCGCCGACGGTCGCGCACGTCTGAAAGACTTCGCTCAAACGCGCGAGCTCTTCGGCGACGTTGGCCGCGAGCCCGGCGATCCCCTCGAGCCGCAGCCCGTCTTCGAACTCGGTGCCTTCGGCGGCGAGCGCGATCATCTGACCCGCCTGCCGGCAGTACTCACGCACGTTGACCGCGACGCCAGGCAGACGTGAGTGGAGCTCGGGCACCTTCCGCGACAGCTCGAGCACGTCGATGAACGAGATGAGGAGCGCGAGGCCACCGCGCGTCTCGGACTGCGCAGTGAGGCCCTTCGCCGTGCGACTGTCGAGGCCGGCGAGCAGGCTCTCGGCGGCGCGCACGAGCGGCGCGCGGTTCTCGGGGTGCCGCGGCCCGGGCACGAGCTTCTCTCTCAGCGTCGACGCGACGGTGCTGGCGACGGCCGGCGACCAGGTGCGCGTCATGGCCTCTGCCGACGAGAGATCGTCTCGCATCTGCAGATCGGCGGCCTCGCGCTCGGCGGCCTGCTCCAGCAACGGCTTCACCTTCGCCAGCGCCTCGTCGAAGGCCTTGTGCTCGACGCGGATGATCTCGAGCTGCGCGCGCTCACGGGGATCCACCGCGGCCTTGAGGAGCAGCTCGAGCTCGTCACCCTGAGGCCCCGCGAGGAGGAAGAACGAGTCGAGGCGCGCGAGATCGCCGACCTCTGCCACCAGCCGTCGATCAGGCCGCTTGTACATGCGGTCGCGCACCACCGCCGCCTTGAGCGCCCAGAGCGCCTTCACCATCGTGCGCTGCGAGAAGTACTTGGTGGGCACGTAGTCCGGCAGGCGCGTCACCTGGGCGAGCAGCTCGCGCTCCAGCGTATCGGCCAACACCTCGAGCCCTTCCGTCACCAGCGCCGGCACCTCGACCGACGCGACCGCCGCCTGCAAGACGTCGAGCTGCTGCAAGGTGAGCCGCTCGTGGAGCGAGGGGCGCTGGCCGGTGTTGGCGCGCCACAACATCTGCGCGCGGCTCTGCTTGCGAGCGAAGCCGCGCGGCGTGAAGCAGATGAACGAGATGCGATCGGCGAAGGCCTGCAGCGTCTCGGGCGAGCGCTGGAGCACCTCGGACAGGTAGCGGTTCGACGTCATCAGCGCGCACTCGCAGCGGCCGGCCGTCACCTTGCGCCCGTGCTTGAGTTCCCGCTCGTGGAGCACGTTCAGGATGGAGCGCAGCAGCATGTCGCGCCCGTCGAACACCTCGTCGAGGAAGGCGTGCACTGCGCCGAGCATGCCCTCCTCAGTCAGGTACTCGGTGCGGCCGGTCTCGGTGAGCACCTTGAAGTCGACCGGCCCGATGAGATCGGTCTGCACGGTGTTCTCGGCGAGCTGCTTCGAGAACAGCGAGGGCCGATTGGTCTGCTCATCGACGATGCGGCCCAGCACGGCGCTGGCGACGGCGCTCTTCGCGGTCCCGGGAGGCCCGTTGATCAAGCAGTGCTCGCGGCACAGCAGCGCGAGCTCGATCTGCGTGAAGAGCGACTCACGCTCGAGGAAGGCATCACGGAGCTCCACGAAGAAGCGGCGAAACGCAGAGGCGGCTTCAGCGAAGGTCACGTCGACGGCGAGCGAGGCGGGCGCGTTCACGGTGGTCCCAGGAGCAATCGATTCAGAACAGGTGCAGCGACGACGGCGGCCAGTATAACGACCATGCCCTGTTTTCCCTTCGTGCACCGTGATCGAGACGCCCCCCGCTGATGAGGCAGTGCTGCGCCCGGGGCTGAGTCAGGTCGCCCTGGGCTCGCTGGTGTCGGTCGGCGTGTTGTTCGTCACGGTGGGCGCGTCAGCCCAGTTCTTCAACCTGTCGTGGGGGCTGTGGTTCTCCGAGGCGTTCGTCTTTCTCGCCGTGCCGTTCATCGCCATCGAGGCCACCGGCCGTCGGGCGTCGCGCCTGACCGGGTTGGACCAACGGCCGGTTCCCGGACTCGCTGCGGGCTTCGTGGTGGGCGCGTTGAACTACGCAGCGTGGGCGGTGCCGCTGATGTGGGCGGCGGAGCGGCTCTTCCCGAAGTCGCTCGTCGAACGCTTCAGCTCGGCACGGCTGTTCGAGCGGCAGACGGGCGTGGAGCTGGTGCTGCTCATCGCCGGCGTCACCCTCGCAGCGCCCTTCTGCGAAGAATTCCTGTACCGCGGCCTCGTGCAGCCGGGCCTGAGCCGCCGCGTGTCGATGGCGCGGTCGATCGTGGTGACGTCGTTGCTCTTCAGCCTGATGCACTTCGATCCCGTCGGCTTCCTGGCGCGCTTCGAGTTGGGGCTCGTCTTCGGGCTGCTCGCGTGGCGTGGCGGCTCGTTGTGGCCGGCGATCGGCGCGCACGCCGCGAACAACCTGACGTCGGTTGTGATCTTCTTCATCGTGGGCCGGGACGACAGTGAGCTCCCGGGCTGGCTGGTCGCAGCGCTGGTCGTCGGTGGAAACCTCGGCCTCGTCGCGTGGCTGGTGGGTTTGCGCCGGTGGTCGTGGTGGGTCGCGCCCGTTCCGGCGGCCGATGAGCCCGCGCCGTTCGCGCCGTTCTTCCGCACCGTCGCGCCGTGGGCCGTCGCAGCGCTGGTGGCGTTGCTCACCCTCGCGCTCGTCGATCGACGCGGGGTGGAGCTCAACATCATCGATCTGATGCACCCCGTGCCGGCGCCGAAAGCCGACGCATCGGCAGGCGAGAAGGCGGCGTGGGACGACCTGCAACAACTCCGCGCGAAGGCTCGCAGCGGAGAGTTCGGGTTCGACGAGTACCGCTCGCTCCGTCAGCTGGCTGCCGAGAAGCCGCCAGCCGAGTGACTCAGAGGAAGCTGTAGGACTTCACGACGAAACGCGGCCCCGCCATCGCGAGGTTGGGCGACTCGGCGTCGACGTGCCCTTCGGCCGAGATGCGCGCTCCGTTCTTCTTGAGCTTCCGATCGCCGCCCGCGAGCACGTACAGCTGCCCGTCTTCGGCCTCGAGCATCCAGATTCCCGTCTCGAGATCGCGGAACCGCACTGTGCCAGTCATCGTCGTCATCGCGGACTCCTTCAGGCCGTCTCGCGCTTGAGCATCGCGCGAGCCACGAAGAGGCAGATGAGGGCGTTGCCCGCGAGCCAGGGAATCGCGAGGAAGGTGAACGGCAACCACGCGAGCGCCGGAGCCTTCGCCCACGCCGTGTACGCGAGGATGCTGCCAAACCCGAGCGCGAGGCCACCGACTGCGTGCCGCATGCCCTTGACCTTGATGGCGATGATCGAGAGCACGACGGGGAGGATCGCGCTGTAGACGAGCGGGTTGGCGAGCGTGCCGCGGCCGAAGATGATCTTGTTGAGCCAGTCGGGGATGGGGATCGTGATGGCCGTCGAGAACTCGCTGGCCGGGGCAACCCACCGCACGAAGAAGACGCCCATGGTGGTGAGCACGAGCGGAATCGCGAAGCCAGGAGAGGCGAGCACGTTGAGGTAGCCGGGGCGCTCCTTCTTCCCGAGCGTCAGGAGCACGAACGCCAGCATCGCGGCGCCGAAGGCGAAGGGCTTCCAATCCATCGCGCCGTAGCTGAAGGCGCCGATCGACGACGCGGCGTCGAGCTCGACCGGCTGCTGCTGAGCCACCTGCACCTCAGGCGGAAGCAGCTCGGCGACCTCGCTCTCGCCGTTCATTTTCTTCAGCGCCGCGAGCGCAGCCTCGGCATCGATGACGCCGTGGCCGTACTGATCGGTCCAGCCCGTCGCGCCCTTGGGCGGGTGGGCCGACGCGAACAGCGCCTTCTCGACCTGCTCGGGGTTCTTCGCGCCAGCCGAGAACAACAGCGCCGCGAGGCCCGCGACGTGCGGCGTCGCCATCGAGGTGCCCTGGTACGAGGCGTAGACCGACTCGCTCACGTCCTGCGGGTCGATGGTGTTCTGGATGATGCCGGCTTCTTCACCCTGCGACTTGTCGCCACCGGGCGCGGCGATGTCGAGCTCCTTGCCCCACGACGAGTACGGCGCGCGCTGCCCGCCAGGACCGACGGCCGCGACAGCGACCGAGCCCGGATAGGCGGCGGGGTACTCGACGACGCCACGGCCTCCGTTACCGGCTGCACAGACGACGACGACGCCCTTCTTGCGCGCGTACTCGACGGCCTTCTCCATCACCACCGAGCGCCCACCACCACCGAGCGACATGTTGATGACGTTGGCGCCGTGATCGGCGGCCCAGCGAATCGCGTCGGCGATGTCGGCCGAGGTGCCGCCACCGAAGTGATCGAGCACCTTCACCGCCATGATCGACGCCTCGAACGCCACGCCCGCCACGCCTTCACCGTTGTTGGTGGCCTGCGCGATGGTGCCGGCGACGTGCGTACCGTGGCCGTGGTCGTCGTTGGCGTGCCGATCCTTGTTCACGAAGTCGTAGCCCTCGACGAACTTCGTGCCGCGCAGGTCAGGCACCTGGCGGAAGTCGTCGTAGTCCTCGTAGGCGACGCCGGTGTCGAGCACCGCGACCACCACACCCTTGCCCTTGGCGCGATCCCACGCCTTGGGCATGTTGATCATCTTCAGGTTCCACTGCTTCGCGTACGCCGGGTCGTTGGGAACGAAGCTCGCGGTGAAGCGCATCAGCGGCTCGGCCGCTTCGACCTTTGCGTTCTGCCGAATGCGGGTGAGCAGCGCCGCCACGTCGCCCTGATAGGTGCCGACGGTGATGGCGCTGTCGACGCCCTCTTCGTCATCGGCGAGCTCGAGGTTGAGGCCCCACTCCTGCTCGATGGCGTCGAACTGGTCCTTCGTCGTGCCGTCTTCGAAGTCGACGACGACGACCTCTGGAAGGTGGAAGGCGACGTCGTCGTTCTGAGCGGCGACGTCGATGGCGGGGCGGTCGAGCGAGACGGCTGCCTCACCCTCGGCCTTTCGGTCACAACCGGTGAGCGCCAACAGGGTGAGTGCTCCAACGGCGACAGCGAGGGTCGAGAGTGTGCGCATAGGGGGTCCGTGAAGCGAACGAACGAACGAGGGAACGATTGGATCTCTCAGAGTCTTCCGCTTCACCCGGTGAAGTTGCATGAAGTGTTGGAAGCCTAGTGTGTCTCAGGGGTTCCCGGTCGAGACCCCACCTGCCTGAGCAGCGCCACCACGGCCTTCCCAACCTGAGGAAGATTGCGCTGATAGCTGCGATCGGCCCCAAGAACGATCGTCAGCGCGCCGTCGTCGACCTTTGCCGCCCAGTCCCGGCGTGGCCCGGAGCCCTCGAGCTCAGGCAGTACGACGAGGTGCGGCACGGGCGGAGAAAAGGCCGTAAGGCTCGGGTGAATCATCGCCCAGCCAGCCACCGACACGGCGTCGAGGAGCTTCTTCGCGATGCGGTCGGACGTGCCGATCGACACGATCAAGGGCGCGTGGCCTTCGGCGTTGTCGCGCGCGAGCTCCCAGGCCGCGATCGCGTCTTCCAACAGCTCGGCGCCGTCGGTCGAGGGCTTGCCCTGGCTCGCCCCGACGCCCCGGAAGTTGAACCGCAGGCACTGATGGCCGGCGTGAGAGACGGCGTACGCGAGCTCGGCGCCGACGACGTGGTCCATCCCACTGCCATCAGCCGGGAGCGGCGGCAGCACCAGCACGCCCGGCTGCCGTTCACCGCGATGCGACACGCCCTCGAGCACCAGCCCGTTGGGCAGCGGAATGAGCGTGGGCCGCTCGAGGAACTGGCCCTTCATCACCATCGAGCCACCAGAAACGGAAACGGCGGCCAGAGCAAGCGCTCCGACCGCCGAGACCTGACTCAACTCAGTGCCTGATTAGTTGCCGCAGGCCGGGCCGTCGCAGCCCGTGTTGCTGTAGTTGGTGTTCTGGTTCACGTCGATGCGGCGCGCCACGAAGGGCACTTCGACCTGGCACTCAGCGGCGTCGGTGGCCGGCTGCTCCATGCGGATGATCTGCGGGCACTGGTCCTGGAGCATCGCGCCGTTGTCGACGCAGCGGTACGTCGAGTTGATGCGGATGACGCCGGTCGAGGCAGGGTTGTACGCGTCCCACGACACGGTGACCTGGCCGATGCGGGTCTCGATGGCGTTGCGAACCGTCTGGCCGCACGACTCGAAGTTGCTGGCGTTGCACGACGCGGGGCCGAGGCTGGCGACCTGGCGCTCAGCGACGAAGCTGCGCTGCTCGGCGTCACCTTCGATGGCGTCTTCGACCGTCACGCGCGGCGCGTCGCCGAGCTTGAACGTCGGGGTGCCGATGTCGAGGTACTGCTTGGGGCGGCCATTGGCGTCCGAGACGCCGTCCCAGATCACCCAGTTCGCGTCACGGCGATAGTTCGACTGCGCGGTGCGCGCCTGCGGAACGCGCTTGCTGACGTAGCACTGCGCGTTGTCGACGAAGACGAACCGGCTGGTGTCGTACGCCACGCGCCAGATGCGCGGCTGCCCGGTGTTGCACCCACTGACCACGAGGACTGCCGCAACGGCGCCCAGAACCTTCACGGAATTCATTGTTTCCCCTTCGAGAGTTGGCCCAACAGCGGCGCGGTGTTTGTCCTACATGCACGTCCAAGTCAACGGCTTCGACCCCTACGACACGAGTTGGACCGAGCGAGTGCAAACTCTTGCGTGATCAGAGTTCGCGCGACTGAAGAACGAGGAACTTCAGGTATTTGCCTTCTGGAAACTGAAGCCGCACCGGGTGATCCGGGGGCTGGTAGCGCTCCTCGACGAGCGTCAAGTCGACGCCTGCGTTGAAGGCACCCTCTCGAACGGCATCGAGGAACATCTGCGGAGAGACGCGGGCGGAGCACGACGCCGTGGCGAGCAACCCAGCCGGCCGCAGCAGCGCCAGGGCTTGCCGGTTGAGCGACGCGTAGCCAGCCACTGCGGCCTCGACGGCCTTCTGGCTCTTGGCGAACGCAGGCGGGTCGAGGACGATGAGATCGAAGGTCCTCCCCTCCTGCTTGAACGACTCGAGCAGCTCGAACACGTCAGCCGCGAGGAAATCGTGCGCGGCCGGCTCGACGCCGTTGAGTGGAAAGTTCTCACGGGCCAGCGCGATGGCATCGGCGTCCTGGTCGACCGAGAACACGCTCTTTGCGCCGCCGAGCGCCGCGTTCACCGAGAAGCCACCAGAGAAGCAGAAGCAGTTGAGGACGTCGCGGCCCTTGCCGAGGCGCCGCATGAGGTGACGGTTCTCGCGCTGATCGAGGAAGAACCCCGTCTTCTGTCCCGAGTACACGTCGACGAGGAACTTCGTGCCGCGCTCCTCGATGGTGAGCGGGTTGGGCGCCGGCGCTCCCCAGAGCACCTGACCGTTGCCCTTCTCGTCGTCGACGTCGGCGTCGTCACGGCCCACCTCGTCGCGGCCGATGATGCCCTTGAGGCCCGGCACCGCTTTGGTGAGCGCCTCGACGATCAGCGGGCGGTACGGCGTCAGGCCGGCCGAGTAGAGCTTGAGCACGGCCCAGCCCGCGTAGAGATCGATGACGACGCCGGGCAGCCCGTCACCCTCGCCGTGCACCAGCCGATACGAGTCGGTGTTCGACAGATCGATCAGGTCTCTCCGGGCCTGCACGCAGCGGCCGATGCGGGTGGCGAAGAAGGCGTCGTCGATCTCGGTCTGCGGGTCGAGCGTCAGCACGCGCACGGCGATGGCCGAGAACGGATCGAAGTAGCCGCGCGCGACGAAACGATGGCCATCGACGAGATCGACCACGCTCCCGGCGGGCAGGCGCGGGACCGAGGCGAGGCCCTTCTTGAAGACCCAGGGGTGGCCGGCCCGCAGGTGACGACCGAGGCCGGGCTTGAGCTCGAGCTTGGCGAGGTGACTCATGGATTGGGCCTCTGGTGCGTTCGCCGCACGCGCGCGATGGCATCGGCGACTTCTCCGAAGCCTTTACCTTCAGCCGCGCGGGTGACGAACTTCGGTGGGTGCTCGAGCTCGACGTCTTTCACGTTCGCGACGCCGATGGAGAGCGGGAACGCACGAAACAAAGGCTGATCGTTGAACGAGTCGCCGACGTACACGAAGCGGCGTTCGTTCTTCTGGAGCGTCGTCTTCCACTCCCGGCGAAGGAACGACTCGACCGCGGTGCGCTTGTCGAACGGGCCCAGCCAGCAGTTGACGTGCACCGACGAGCGCACGGCTGTCACGCCACGGCGATGGAGAAAGGCCTCGAGCCGATCGGCGCCGCGGGAGCCCAGCGTCGACTGTTCTGCATAATCGATGGCCAAGTCGACCTCGGTGGCGACGGAGTCCATCGAGAGCCTCGCCCCGGGCACGGCCTTCAGCGCGGCCTGCACGTGACGGGTCAGCGAAGCGCGGTTGGAGCGGCGCACCTGCGGCCCCTCGGCGTAGACCTTGTGCAACCGGCCGCGACGCCGCACGTACGCGAGAGCGCCGTTCTCGACGATCACGCCAGCGACCGGCAACTGACGGGCCCAGCACTCACCCCAGCCCGACGGCCGGCCGCTGACGAGCACCACCTCGACGCGATGGGCGGTGAGCCACTCGATGGCGCGCAGGGTCGACGACTTGAGGAGCCCCTTGCTGGTCAGCGTGCCGTCGACGTCGGTGAACACGGCGCGAACCTTCGAGAGGTCCGCCTGGGCGAGGGGCAGCACGCCGCCCTCATTACGCCGACACGTTCGCCATGATCACCAGAAACTGCTCCACCTCGGAGCGAACGGTCTCTGGCGTCGGCGGCGTCTTGCGCAGCTTTCGCAGGTACAGATCGAAATCACCGTTGCGGCCGTACATCGTCTGCGCGAGGCCGAGCGCCTCGACGAAGGCCTCGTGCGACTCGACGTCACTGCTCGAGTTGCTGGCGCGCTCCAGCGCAACACCCATCGTCGCCATCACTTCTTGATCGTGGTGGATCAAGAGCTCGCGCTGGTTGATCGCCTCGAAGCCGTCGCAGAACTCGACGAAAGGCTCGAGCGCCGAGAGCAGGTCGAGCTTTCCAAGATCGGGCACGGTGAGCTCGGTGAGCCGCGTGCGGAACTCGAGGATGACCTTCTTGTCCTGCGCGCGCAGGGCCCGCCAGGCGGCGGTGCGGCCGAAGGCGTTGAGCTCCTTCTCGATCTGTTTGGCGTTCCACTCGACGTCTTCGGCCTCGGCCTCGGACACCTTGTGAATGCGGGCGCGCATGAGGCGGCGGAGGTCGGCGGTGGTGCTGCGAACGACGAGCGTCGCGGCGAGCTCTTCGTCGTAGCCCGGGTCGACCTCGCGGCGCCGGCAGTCACCCAGCTGCTGCGCCACCTCGAACACCAGCGCGCCGATCTGATCGCGGAACCGGTAGCGGAAGCTCTGCAGCTCGGAGATCAGGTTCCAGCGATCGCCGACGACGGCCGGGTCTCGCACGCGCATGCCGAACGCGGTCACCTCGCCACGCAGCGACTGGGAGCCCTTCTGCAGCACTTCGTCGACGGCCTGTTGCCGTGACTCGACCTCGAGTTCGCCCTCGGGGAAATGCGTGGTGAGCTCGGTGAGCAGCGCGTTCACGTCGGCGATGGTCGAGCCGACGACGGGGGCGAGCACCTCCCACAACGAGAGGTCGGCCGACGCGTCGATGGGAGCGTCTTCGTACTTGATGAGCTCGAGGTCTCCGAGCTTGTCGATGGCGCGCGCAGCCGCTTCGAGCACGCGGACCAGTCGTCCGGCAAATGACTGATCCGTCTCGAGGGCGAGAAGGGCACCGAGGCGGGGTGGGAGCAGCCGTTCCACAGCAGAGGCACCATAGATCGAACGCCCCCCGTCGCTAAGAAACGTGATGAGGTGCCCGCGCACATGCTGCGCGTACGAGTCTTCGACGGTGGGCAAGCACAATCGGGAGGCGAAGAGCTGCTCGACGTGGCAGGCCCCAAGTGGATCGACGTGCTCGAGCCCGACGAGGCCACCCTGCTTCGCCTCGCGGAGCGCTTCGGTCTCCACAAGCTGGCCATCGAAGACTGCATGCACCTCGACCAGCGGCCCAAGCTCGAGGAGTACCCCGGCCACCTCTTCATCGTGCTGCAGGGCTTCACGTGCGCCGATCAGACGCTGACGGAAGTGGAGATGCACGAGGTGCACTTCTTCCTCGGGCCCGACTGGCTCATCACGGTGCACGAGAAGGCCCACCACGCGATCGAGCTCGTCCACAAGCGGCTCGACGGTGACGCGGCGCAGACCCTGGGGCGTGGCGTCGACTTCGTGGCCTACCTGCTGGCCGACGCGCAGGTCGATCTCATCTTCCCTGTGATGGACGCGTTCACCACCGCGCTCGACGACCTCGAGGATCAGATCTTCGAGGCGCCCTCGAAGAAGCTCATGCAGCGCATCTTCGAGCTCAAGCGCACGCTGGTGACGGTGCGAAAGGTGATGTCACCGCAGCGCGACGTCGTCGGCATGTTGTCGCGGCGGGGCATCGCGGCGGTCAGCGAGAAGACGACCCTCTACTTCCGCGACGTCTACGATCACCTCGTACGCATCTACGAGCAGATCGACACCAACCGCGACCTGCTGGGCAACGCGATGGACGCGTGGCTGTCGGTGATGGCGAACCGCACCAACGACATCACCAAGCAGCTGACGATCCTGGCGAGCATCTTCCTGCCGCTGTCCTTCATCGTCGGCTTCTTCGGCCAGAACTTCGATGTGCTGGGGAAGCCGCCGTTCTTCATCGCGATGGTGACGCTGATGGTGTTGGTGCCATTGGGAATGGTCGCGTGGTTCAAACACAAGGAGTGGTGGTGAATGCCTACGATCAGACTCGGTGAAGGTCGCGCCTACGCCTACGAGGAGCGCGGCAGCGGAACGCCGCTGTTGCTCCTGCACGGCTTTCCGTTTTCGTCGCAGTCGTTCCGGCCGCAGCTCGACTCGCCGCCGAAGGGGTTCCGCGTGATCACGCCCGATCACCGCGGCTTCGGCAGCAGCGCGATGAAAGACGGGCCGTCGTCGATGAACGCGATGGCAGGCGACGCGCTGGCGCTGCTCGAGGCGTTGAAGATCGAGTCGGCAGTGGTCGGCGGCGTCTCGATGGGCGGCTACGTGGCGCTGGCGCTGGCGCGCATGGACCCGGGCAAGGTGAAGGGGCTGGTGCTCATCGACACGCAGGCCACGGCCGATGACGAGGCCGGCAAGGCGCGACGGGAAGCGGTCGCGGTCGACGTGATCCAGAACGGCGTCGCGGGGCTGGTCGCGAGCATGTTGCCGAAGCTCCTGGCGGCGAAGACGGCCGACGTGGTGCGTGGGCGCGTCGAAGCGATGATGTTGAAGCAGGATCCGGAAGCGGTGGCCGCGGCGTCGCGGGGCATGGCGACGCGGGTCGACTCGAAGGATCTGCTCGCGCGTTTCTCGGGGCCGACCCTGGTGATCGTCGGAGAGCACGACGCGATCACCCCTCCCGCGAAGGCGAAGGAGATGGCCGACCTGGTGAGCGGCGCGCAGCTCGAGATCATTCCCGAGGCGGCGCACCTGACGAACCTCGAGCAGCCCGCGGCGTTCAAGCGGTTGCTGGAGCAGTTCGCGACGAAGTTCTGAACTCGCGCCTCACGAAGTCGAGCAACCTGCAGCGTTCAAGCGCTTGCTGGAACAGTTCGCGACGAAGACCTGTCGCTTTGCGGTGGGCTCGCCCACACGCGCCCATCGGCCTTCGTCTCAGATCATCGACAGAACGCCCAGGCATCACTCGGTCGCAGGCGCGGCATCGCGAGTCGGAACATCGAGTCTGAAGAAAAGCACACAGGCTGTTCGATTCTTCAGACTCGTTGCGATTGGCACGCTGCCAGCCCGCCGGCACCGCAGTCAGGGCTGACAGATCACGAGTTCGCCCTGCGTCATGCACGTGCGGCAGACGTTGGTTCGGACGAGCAGGCCCGACCGGCACTCGAGCGTCGCGCCGCCATCGGGAGCGCAGAGCCCTCGCGCTTCGGCGGTCGATGCACAGGCATCACCTTCGTCGTTTCCGCGCAGATCGCAGCTGACGACACCGCCATCGAGCACGCAGCCGTCAGGTCCACGGCACGGCAGGCCGACCCATCGTGCAGTCCGGCATTCGAGCGCGACCGACGAGGTGAAGCAGAGGAAGCCGGTCTGCGAGCACGTGCCGCCTGGTTGAATTCCCGCGTCGGATGCACTCCCGCCTGCGGAGCCACCACCAGCTGCAGAGCCACCACCAGCTGCAGAGCCACCACCAGCTGCAGAGCCACCACCAGCTGCAGAGCCACCACC
>JAUXRI010000103.1 GCA_030681895.1 Myxococcales bacterium
TGGGTGGGCCTGACGCGCGTCTACTTCCGTGGCGACCCGTCTGACTTTGGCCGCTTCCTCGGCTCACTCAAGAACGCCGTCGTCACCCAGGCCACGGACCCACGCTTCAGCCGCGCCGTCATCACCGATCTGACGACGACGCTCCTGTTCGCGCTCGTCATCACGACCATCGTGCTGCTGATCGTGCTGACGGTGCGACGCGGCTTCTACGCGCTCTACGACTTCCACTTCCTCTTCCCCCGTGTCGCGTCGCGCTGGCAGACGGGCGCGCTGGCCGTGGTGCTGTTGGCCCTGCCCGTCGTGTTCAGGCTCGGCCTCGTGCCGGTGCTCTTGACCGTCTTCTTCGCGCTCGCGCTCTATCTCTCGACCGGAGAGCGGGTCGTCGTCGCGGTGCTCATCGCGTTGCTGGGGCTCGTCCCGTCGGCGGCCTCCCTGGTGGTCGAACACTTCGCCTTCGCAGGCACACGGGCCGAGCAGCTCTTCCTCCTCGAGCGTGGTGGCACCGGGCTCGAGCCGCTCGCCGCCGAGCTCACCCAGCTCGCCAGCGAGGACAAGGCCTCGTACGCCGAGCTGATGGCGCTGGGGCGCTACGAGCTGCGTCGCGGCCGCGCGGAGGCTGCTTCGAAGACCTTCAAGAAGGCGCTCAACATCACCCCCAACGATCCCGCCGCGCGGGTGAACCTGGGTATGGCGATGGTGATCGTCGGCGACCTCGAGAACCCGCGCGCCCTCTTCGAAGAGGCCGGCAAGCAGGCCCCGTCGATGCCCCAGGCGCCCTACAACCTCGGGCGGCTCTACCAACGTCGCGTCGCCCTGTACGGCGACAAGGTCTCAGGAGAGGTCGACAAGATCTCCCAGGCCCTGTTCTCGGCCCGCACCCTCGACCCCTCGTTCGCGCTCCTCTCGAAGGACGCCGACGGCACGCCCCGCTCGCTGGCGGCCAACGTGTACCTGCAGTCGGTGCCGCTGCCGATGGCCGATCTGCTGGTCGACGCGAAGGCGCCCGACGCCGCGCGGCGCGTGAAGAGCCAGGTGCTCCAGCTGTTGATGGGCGAGCTGAACGAGACGCTCGCGATGCTGTACCCCGGCCTGCTCGCGCTGCTGGTGCTGGGCTTCGGCTTCCTCTCGAACTCGATTCACGCCGCGCGCAGCTGCAACAAGTGCGGCCGGCCGGTGAGCAAACGCGGCGACCCCGACGTCTCGGTCGGCAGCCTGATGTGTACGCAGTGCGTGAACGTCTTCGCCAAAAAGAACGTCGCGGCGCCGTCGCTGAAAGTACGCAAGCAGCTCGAGGTCGCGCGCTACCAGAGCCGCCTGGAGCGCACCGGCTCGATCCTCGGCTTCATCTGCTCCGGCATGGGCCACGTGTTCGCCGGCTTCCCGGCGCGCGGCACGCTCTACGGGTTCGTCTTCATCTCGTTGCTCACGGCCCTGGTGCTGCGCAACGGCGTGGTGCGAACGCCCTTCGAGCCGATTCCGCTGCTGGTGCGCCTGGTGCCGCTGGGGCTCGCCCTGGTGGTCCTCTACGTCCTCACCCTGCGCGGCCTGCGCAAGAAGCAGGGGAGCTAAGCCATGGCGCTCAAGGGAACGCTCAAGGACTTCGGCATCGCCGACATCCTCCAGCTGATCGGGCAGCAGCAGAAGACCGGCATTCTCTCGCTCACCAACAAGGGTGAGAGCGTCAACGTCTCGTTCAAGGACGGCAACATCGTTCGCGCCGAGTCGACCTCGCGCAACCGCAAGGATCTGATCGGCTCGATGCTCGTGGTGGCGAACCTGATCACCGAGTCGCAGCTCGAGTTCGCGCTCGAGACGCAGAAACGAACGCTCCAGCGGCTGGGCGACGTGCTCGTCGGGCAGGGCAGCGTGTCGCTCGAGAAGTTCAGGGGCATGGTGGCGCTGCAGACCAGCGAGACGCTCTTCAAGCTCTTCGCGTGGAAGTCGGGCCACTACGCGTTCGAGGTGCACGAGGTCGAAGCCGACGGCGCCTTCACCCCGCTGCGCGCCGAGTCGGTGTTGATGGAGGGCTTCAGGCGCGTCGACGAGTGGCCGGTGGTGAAGAAGCGCATCACCTCGGACTCGATGACGTTCGAGAAGATCAAGGAGCTGCCGCCGCCCGCCCTGCAGAAGGACGACTTCGACGACGCCCTCGACGACGCGTTCGCGGAAGAGAAGAAGGAGATCAACAAAGGCGAGTTCCAGTCGGTCGGTGACAACGAGCGGCGCGTCTACGAGGCCATCGCGCCCGGCCGCACCGTCACGCGCATCATCGAGCTGTCGATGCTCGGCGAGTTCGAGACCTCGAAGGCGCTCTGCAACCTCATCAACCTCGAGTACTGCAAAGGCATCGCGCCGGCCGGTGAGTCGTCGATGCCGGGGCGGCCGTCACGGGTCAAGACGCTCGCGGGAGCCCTGGGCCGCATCGCCGTCTCGATGCTGGTGGTGGGGGCGCTGTTGTTCCTCTTCACGCGCGTCGACTTCGGGACCTTCCGCCTCGGCGGCTCGGGCGGCACCACGTACACCGACCCCGCGGCGCAGCGCTTTGCTTCGCGTTCGCAGATGACGCGGCTGTCGACGGCGCTCGAGGTCTACCGGCTGGAGCGGGGCTCGCTCCCCGACGGCCTGTCGCAGCTGGTCGAGGCCGGCATCGTCAACGCCGACGACGTGCACTACCCGTGGCGCGAGGACTACTACTACCGCCGTGATGGAGCGACGTACGTGCTCCTGCCGCCCCTTCGCTGAGTCAGGCCGAGCCTTCGGCCCCGTCTTCCGGGCCATGCCTGACTTGCGTGCACCCGAAACAATGCGTTACCCGTCGACTTCTCTCTTCGACCGGAGCGCCCCCCTTCAGATGAAGTCCATGCACGTTGATCTGGCCGACACCGACATCGCCAGAACGCTCGCGGGTGCGCAGAACGAAAACCTGAAGCTCGTGGAGCGTCGGCTCGGCGTGAAAGTCGGCCAGCGCGGCACCGAGCTGCACCTGTCGGGTCCCGACGCGGCGGTGTCGAGCGCCGTGAAGCTCCTCGAGGGGCTGGCGAGCGCGCTGAAGAACGGCCGCTCGGTCTACCGCGAAGACGTCGAGCAGGCGCTCAAGGCGATGGGGCAGGGCGGCGACGAGAACCTGCGCGCGTTGACGCTCTCTCCGATTCTCACGCAGCGCAGCGGCCGGCACATCACCCCGCGCAGCCTCGCGCAGCAGGCCTACGTCGATCTCATCCGCGCCAACGACGTGGTGTTCGGCCTCGGCCCCGCGGGCACCGGCAAGACGTACCTCGCGATGGCGATGGCGGTGCAGGCGCTCACCGAGCGCAAGGTGAAGCGCATCGTGCTCGCGCGACCGGCCGTCGAGGCGGGCGAGAAGCTCGGGTTCCTGCCAGGCGATCTCGCCGAGAAGGTGAACCCGTACCTGCGGCCGCTCTACGACGCCCTCAACGACATGATGGAGCCGGAGCGCGCCGCGGCGCTGCTCGAGCAGAACATCATCGAGGTCGCTCCCCTGGCCTTCATGCGCGGCCGTACCCTCAACGATTGCTTCGCCATTCTCGACGAGGCGCAGAACACGACCGTCGAGCAGATGAAGATGTTCCTCACCCGCATCGGCTACCACTCCCGCGCCGTGGTGACGGGCGACGTCACGCAGATCGATCTGCCCACCGGCAAGCAGTCGGGCCTGGTGCACGCGCAGCGCATTCTGCAGGGCGTCGAAGGCATCGCCTTCAACCACTTCACCGACGTCGACGTCGTGCGCCATCCGGTCGTTGCCGAGGTGATCAAGGCCTACGCCCGTGACGATCGGGGTGAAGCGCCGCTCGAGTTCGACACACGCCCGTCACGCCCCGGGAGCCCTCGCGCCTCGTCGCCGCGGCCGTCAGCGCCTCGAGGCCCTTTGAGCAACCCGAACCTGCCCTGAGCGAGCGCACACGGGCGCTGATCACCCCGGTGCTCACGTGGAGCGGACAGGTGCCCTCACTCGGCGCCAAATCGCCCTCCAAACCCCTGATGTTGCATGGCGAATCCGCGGCGCGACGAATGCACTGGTCTGTTCGTCGCTGCATCTCGTCGTGGCTGGCTACACACACGGAGGTCGCTCATGCGGTCCATCCTCGTTGCGGTCCTGCTCCTCGTCGGCTGTGACCGTGCCAGTGAGCGTCCGGCGGCCCTCCCGGCCCCCGTCGCCGTGACGACCTGCGCGTCGATCGACGGCGACCAGGTGGGGCAATTGCCCCTCACGGTGGAGCTTGGCGACGAGGCCATCGCCTTCGCCGAGTGGAGCGTTCCCGACGAGCAGTCGACCGACGTCGTTGGCTTCGCGGCCCACCTTCCGGCCGACGTCACCTTCACGGTGAAGGCCGGCGACGACGAGTTCCACAGCGCTTCGCCCCGCTGGTTGAACCCGCGTGGCGTCTCGGGCCCTCGGGTTCGCCCGGTCGAGCGCATCACCTTCTGCCGCACGGCTGTTCCGCAGGTCGTTGCCCTGCGCTGAGCTGATCAGTCGGGCGCGGCGGCGGGAGACCATCGGTTGACCTGTGTGGCACGGCGGCATACAAGCCGCGCGCCTCCGCCGTTTCTCGGAAGAGGCCCACCCGGTCTGCACCCCTCCGCGGACCCGGGCGGATTGATTCCGCGGAGCGGGAATGAACGAGAAGCACATGTCGGTGTCGGTTGACGTCGAAAAGAAGGCAGAGCTGGTCGCGAAGTACCGGACCCACGAGAAGGACACCGGGTCTCCTGAGGTGCAGGTCGCGCTGCTGTCCGAGCGCATCACTCACCTCACCGAGCACTTCAAGGGCCACAAGAAGGATCACCACAGCCGTCGCGGTCTGCTGAAGCTGGTCGGTCAGCGCCGTCGCCTGCTGGACTACCTCAAGGACAAGAGCGCCGATCGGTACAAGAAGCTGATCGACGGACTCGGCATCCGAAAGTAAAGCCGGTGATGAACGAAGGGCGTCGGGTGGTCCGGCGCCCTTTGTCGTTTCGGCAGTGAACGTCGCACCGGAACTCCTCGCGGCAGATTTCTCGGCTTGGTTTTCTGTTCGGAGCAGCTGAAGCAGTTCGGCTGCCACGATCAGGGATCCAGACGAGACAGACCGCCAGGAGCTCCGCCAACCGGTGAGCCGGGAGCCCGGCCGCCACACCCAAGGAGCAGTTCCCAATGGCTGTCATCACCAAGAAGGTCAAACTCGGCGACTTCGAGCTCGTGCTCGAGACCGGCAAGCTCGCGAAGCAGGCCGACGGCTCGGCCACCGTGCGGTACGGCGACACCGTGCTGCTGGCCACGTCGGTCAGCGCGAAGGACAAGAAGGACATCGACTTCCTCCCGCTGACGGTCGAGTACAAAGAGAACTTCGCCGCAGCAGGCCGCATCCCCGGCGGGTACTTCCGCCGCGAGGGCCGCCTCACCGAGAAAGAGACGCTCACCAGCCGCGTCGTCGACCGCTCGTGCCGCCCGCTGTTCCCGGAAGGCTACGCGTACGAGACCCAGCTGATCGTCAACGTCATCTCGGCTGACCGCGACAACGATCCCGACGTGCTCGCCCTCAACGGCGTCTCGGCGGCGCTCGCCTGTTCCGACATTCCGTTCGGTGGCCCGGTCGGCTGCGTGCGCGTCGGCCGCATCGACGGCAAGTTCGTGCTCTTCCCGACCTACAAGCAGCGCGAGACGAGCGACTTCGATCTCATCGTCGCGGCTTCGAAGGACGCGATCGTGATGGTCGAGGGTGGCGCGAGCGAAGTCTCGGAGCCCGAGATGGTTCAGGCGCTCGAGTTCGGTCACGACGCCTGCCGCAAGATCGTCGCCGTCATGGAAGAGATGCGCACGGCCGTCGGCGCCAAGACGCGCGAGTACGAGAAGGCCGCCAAGTTCGACCCCGAGCTCAAGGCCAAGGCGAAGGCGCTCACGTGGGACGGCATCAAGGCCGGCTACCAGATCAGCGACAAGCTCGACCGCTACTCGGCGCTCAAGGCCGTCTCGAAGGGCCTGCAGGAGAAGATGAAGGCAGAGCTCGGCGACGACGTGTTCGCCAAGAAGGTCGGCCAGATCAAGGCGATCTACGAAGAGCTCAAGTACGAGTACATGCGCGACATGACCGTGTCGGGCGGCCGCATCGGTGGCCGTGCGCACGACGAAGTCCGCGCCCTGCAGATCGACGTCGGCGTGCTGCCCCGCACGCACGGCTCGGCCGTCTTCCAGCGTGGTGAGACGCAGGCGCTCGCGACCGCGACGCTCGGCACCGCCGACAGCGAGCAGCGCATCGAGTACCTGCTCGGCGAGCAGGTGAAGCGCTTCATGCTCCACTACAACTTCCCCCCGTTCTCGGTGAACGAGACCAAGCCCCTGCGTGGCCCCGGTCGTCGTGAGATCGGTCACGGTGCCCTCGCCGAGCGCGCGCTCCGCGGCCTCGTGCCGTCGAAGGACGCGTTCCCGTACACGGTGCGCATCGTCTCGGACATCCTCGAGTCGAACGGCTCGTCGTCGATGGCCTCGGTGTGCGGTGGCACGCTGGCGATGATGGACGCCGGTGTTCCCCTCAAGGCGCCGGTCGCTGGCATCGCGATGGGTCTCGTGAAGGAAGACGACAAGCTCGCCATCCTCAGCGACATCCTCGGTGACGAGGATCACCTCGGCGACATGGACTTCAAGGTCTGTGGCACCAAGAAGGGCATCACCGCCGTGCAGATGGACATCAAGATCACGGGCATCACGACCGCGATCATGCTCCGTGCGATGGAGCAGGCCCGCCGCGGCCGCGTTCACATCCTCGACGCGATGGAGAAGGCCATGCCTGCGCCGCGTGCCGAGATCAGCGCGCTCGCGCCCCGCATCCACACCATCATGATCCGCACCGAGTACATCAAGAACGTCATCGGGCCGGGCGGGAAGGTGATTCGCGACATCATCGCGAGGACCGGTTGCTCCATCAACATCGACGACTCGGGCAAGGTCGAGATCGCTTCGGCCGACGCCGAGGGCGTGAAGATGGCCATCTCGATGGTGCAGGCGCTCACCCGTGAGGCCGAAGTGGGCCAGGTGTACCTGGGCACCGTGCGTCGCGTGGTCGAGTTCGGCGCCTTCGTCGAACTCTTCCCCGGCACCGATGGCCTCATCCACATCTCGGAGCTCGCCGACAAGCGCGTTCAGACGGTGACCGACATCGTGAAGGAAGGCGATGAGGTGATGGTGAAGGTGATCAGCATCGACGGCGGCGGCAAGATTCGCCTCTCGCGCAAGCAGGCGCTCGCCGATCGCGCTGCCGCTGGTGCGCCTCCGCAGGCTGCAGCCCCGGCCGCTGAGAAGCCGACGACCCAGGCCTGAGCCACAGGTTCTGCTGAAGGAAGTCGATGCGGCCCGCTCCCCTCGTTGCAGGTGGGCGGGCCGTCGTCGTAGCGGGGCAGGGGGGGCTGCAAGCGGGCAGCGCGCCGCGCGAGGGTGGTCGACCTGAAGGCACACGCGCCGCTCGATAGCGAGGCGGGGTGCACGTCAGTCCGACCGGTGCTGTGCGACGTCCGTGGGTTCGGCGAATGAGCGCAACGCTCGACCTGTCAGTGGGAAGGCCATGGCCGCGAGGCGGCCGCGGAGAGACGAGAGCGACCGGCCGGAGAGCCTCCGAGAGCGAGGTCGTCTAGGCGGAGAGTCGGGAAGGGCGCTTCGGTCCGCGAGGCGCCGCAGCCTCGTCGCCACGGTTTTCTGGGCAATCAGCGTCAGCCACGACTCGAACGCGGGCTGCGCCGCGCACGTTCACGGAGGCTGCAAAGGGTCGGAGGTCTGCCCCGAGTCGTCAGGCAACCGTCGATGAGGGCATCGACGGCGTCGGCAGGAGCGGAATCTCGGCGCGCACGCTGGTGCCTCCGCCGAGCAGCCGTGGCGCTGCCGTGAACACGCCGCCCAGGCTCTTCACCCGGACGTCGAGGTTGCGAAGGCCACCGACGCTGCGACGACTGGCATCAGGCGCGATGCCGTGGCCGTCATCTTCGATCTCGACGCGCAGCACGTCTCCGAGCGAGAGCCGCAGCTCGAGGTGCCTGGCCCGCCCGTGATGAATCGCGTTGCGCACGGCTTCCTGCACGATGCGCGCGACGTGCATTCGAACGTCACCGGGGATCTCTCGCGTCTCGCCTTCGTCGGCCACGACGTTCACCGACGCTTCACCGCCCGCGAGTTCGAGACACCGCGTCCTCAGGTGGGCGAGCAGCTCGGGCCAGGTCAGCGACGTGGCGCGCAACTCCCAGACGACGTTTCGCAGCTCGTCGGTGCTCTGCGTGATGCGTGCGGTGAGGGTGTCGAAGCTGGCCTGGGCCTCTGGCGTGGTCGCGGCTGCGCGCAGCGACTGCAACTGCCAGAACAGGCTCGACAGCTCGGCGCCGACGCCATCGTGCAGATCGCGGGCGATGCGCGCGCGCTCCTTCGAGACGGTCAGCGCCGTCAGCTGGGCCTCGAGGCGATCGCGTTGGCGCTGCGTCTCGGAGAGCCGGTTCGCGGTGGCTGACATCACGGCGTACGCGTAGAGCGCGATGCCTGCGATGGCGGTGACCAGCGCCCCTGCCGCGAGCCCCTGCGTCACCGTGAAGGTCACGATCGGCACGAGCGGCAGCACGGTGAAGAGCGCGAGGTTGAAGCGCCGCTCTCCGCCCGAGGTGCCGCACGTCACCACGTGCGCGAAGTGGAACAGCCACACCACGCTCGCCGGGTTTCCCGACTGCGTCACACCCGCCAGACAGATGATGAGGAAGACGATCGTCTCGCCGCGATTGAGCGAGCGGTACAGCGGCGAGGCCAGGCCGCCGCGCCGGTAGACGAAGCCCGTCGCCAGCGTCCACCCGATGCCCAGCGCGCCGAGCGGAAGGCTGAGCCAGGCGCTGTAGCCCAGCACGCGTTGAGCGACGGGGAAGAGCGGCGCCACCGCGAAGGCCGAGATGATCAGGAGCAGGCTCCAGGTCGCCATCGGCTTTCGAATCTGACCGTGGAGCACTGCTTCCGCGTCCATGCGCCTCCCGGCGGCGGTTCTGCGATCAGCTCCTCGACGTGTCCAGCAGGCCGTGCGCCGAGGCCCAGTCGGCGGCCTCTTCACGCGAGTTGACCTCGAGCTTTCGGTAGATGTTCTTCACGTGTGTCTGCACGGTGCCGAGGCCGATGCCCAGCTCGGTGCCGGTGTCGGAGTAGCTCTTGCCGACCGCGAGCAGCTTGAGCACGTCGGCCTCTCGCTCACTCAGCGCCGATGGAGCCGAGCGGCGTCGTCGCTGGCGGAAGCTCTCGACCACCTTGCGGGCGATCGACGGCGTCATCGGCGCGCCGCCGTCACGCGCTTCGGTCAGCGCGCGCAGGAGCCGGGGCGGGCTGGTCGTCTTGAGGAGGTAGCCGGTCGCGCCGTTCTCGAGCGCGGTGAAGACCGATTCGGCGTCGTCGAACTGGGTGAAGGCGAGCAACACCGACTGCGGCCGGCTTCGCTGGAGCAGCCGCAGCAGCTCGGTGCCGGGGCGATCGGGGAGCTGCAGATCGATGAGGGCGACCTCGAACTCGAGCCCGCGTGCCACTGCGTCGAGCGCCTCGGTCGCCGTCGCACAGGAGCCAACGATCGAGACCTGCTTGGTCGGCGTCAGCACGTCGCTGAGTCCCCGCCGAACGTGGGCGTCGTCGTCCACCACCAACAGCCGCATGCGGTCTCTCCCCGATTCAGCAACCGACTCACTGCAGAGTTTCACACTGAACGGCCGGCAGAAGCAGCCCCGGCGTGCATGCGGCCTCGGCCCCATGACGCCCCATGACAATCAGGTCATTCCAGACTCAGGCTCCCATGACGCGACGGGAGGACGGTCCCATGGTGGGGGTTGGTGTGCTCCCATGCGTGCCCCACGAAGGGGTGTAGCCGCGGTTGACAGATCCTTTGCGGTCGATGGTGCGTTGAAGTGGGGGCACACGTGGCGACCGACACACGACTGGCGCGAGTGAGCGGGTTCTTCGGGATCTTCCGAGGCGCCTTCATGCCGTTGGGGCTCTTCGCGCTCGTCGCCGTCGGCGTTCACGCGGCGGCTGATCTCGTCGACGATCGGGTCCTCATGCTCATCGACGCGCTCGACGCGTGGGCCGATGGGCTGTTGGCGCGCTCGGAGGCGACCGCTGCCTGGGTCGATCGCATCGGCCCGCTGCAGCGCACGATGATCGCCCGCTTCATCGCGCTGGGTTGGGAGCTGAGCGTCGATCTGCTCGTCGTGTTCCCTCAACTCGGGTACTCCGAAGCCGACGAGACCGAGGCGCGTTTCAGCTTTCGACGGGAGACGTGGCGCACGTTGCTCGAGCGGGTGAACCGCACGCCGACGCCCGCGCGGCTGGTGCGGCCCTTCGTGACGGCGATCTTCTCGGCGGGCGGCGCCTACGCGGTGGCCCGGCTGGTGGAGTCGACGCTCTTCGTCGCGCTGCAGGGCGACGTCGCGCCGCCCCCGGTCGCCGAAGGGCTGGCGCGTGCGTTCGGCGGGGTCGCGATGGTGTTGGTGCTCGCCAGCCATGGGTGGCGCGCGGTGCTGCGTGCGCTGGAGCACGCCGACGCCGCGTGTGAGGCGCGCGTGAAGCAGGCGAAGTCACCCTGGCCCGTGGGGCTGTGGGGTTCGGTGCTCTCTTTTCCGCTGGCGGTCGCGCTGCTGCTCGAAGCGCAGAACCTGCTGGCCCTGGTCCGGTGACCCAGCGTGTTCCGCTCGAACTCACGGGGCCTGTTCGACTTCCTCGCCGCGGCGCTCTGTCTGTGGGCCGCGGCCTGGCACACGCCCGTCGGAGCGCTGGTGCGCGGCGGCGTGGCGAAGGTCTCGGGCCGCAAGAGCGAAGGGCGGCCGCTGCTCGCGTACTTCAGCGGTGGCGTCTACGACGCGCGCGAGGTCGAGGTGCCGGCGACCCACGTCATCCCGGAAGGGCTGTCGCCCGAGGTGTTGGCCATCGTTCCGCCGGGCACGGCGTTGGGACGGGGCGCGTGGGCGGTGTTGCAGCGCCAACCTTCTGCCGTGCGTTCGGCGGCCGACACGTTCGGTCGGCGCTACCAGCTTGCGAGTCTCGCGACGCCCGATGACGTGGCGACGCTGGTGAGCCGCGCGAAGGTCGACTTCGTCACCGACGAAGGCGCCGTGCTCGCGATCTTCGCGGGGCCGGAGCTCGCGCGCTACGCCGTCGCCCGGGCGCAGGCAGAAGGCCGGGCGCCGACCCTCGAGGTGCTCTCGCGGCAATTGCCGCCGGGCAGCACGGCCTTCTTCGAGGCCGCCTCGCAGTCACTCATGTTCGGCACGGCGTACGCGCTGTCGTGGCCGGTCGCGCCCACCACGCGGGTCTCGTCACCGTTCGGCTACCGGACCCACCCGACGTTGAGGACGCAGCAGCTGCACACGGGCGTCGATCTCTCGGTGCCAGAAGGCACGCACGTGAAGGTGGTCGCCGACGGCGTCGTGAAGCGCGCGAGCGAAGACGCCGTGAACGGGAGGGTCGTCATCATCGACCACGGGCGCGGCGTGACGACGGCCTACTGTCACAACTCGCGTCTGCTGGTGACGACGGGCGAGAAGGTCTCCGCGGGCCAGGTCATCTCGGAGTCGGGCAACACCGGCCGCAGCACCGGGCCACACCTTCACTACCAGGTCGAGCTCGGACGAAGGCCCGTCGATCCCTTCGTCTTCCGTGGGCGCAAGGCCTCGAGCGAGCTGCCAGACGTCCCGGTCGCGCCGCTGCCGCCGAAGCCGACGACCGGAGTGCCGCCATCGCCTCCGGCCGGCCCGAGCAAGGCCCTCAAGGCGGCCTTCGACGCAGTGGGCGAAGTGCCCGGCGACGCGACCGAAGTTCCGCCGTGAGACTCGTGCTAGACGCGCGCGGATGAACGACGCCGTCACCGTCAACGTTCGTCGGGTTCGCGCCAACGCCGACCTCGAGCTGCCCCGGTACCAGTCGGAGCTCGCCGCCGGCATGGACCTGCGCGCCGACCTCGACGCCGACCTCGTCTTGAAGCCGCTGGAGCGCTCACTCGTCGCGACCGGTCTCTCGCTCGAGATTCCGCCCGGCTTCGAGGGGCAGGTGCGGCCCCGCAGTGGCCTGGCCGCGAAGCAGGGCCTGACGGTGCTGAACGCGCCCGGCACCATCGACGCCGACTACCGCGGCGAGGTGAAGGTGCTGCTGGTCAACCTCTCGTCCGAGCCCGTCACGCTCAAGCGCGGCGATCGCATCGCTCAATTGGTTGTGGCGTCCGTCACCCGTGCCACGCTGGTCGAGGTCGGCACGCTCTCCGAGACTGCGAGAGGATCCGCAGGGTTTGGGTCGACTGGCGTTGGTGGAACTCAGACCGTTGCTGAAGCGTCACTTCTCAGGTAAAAAGCCAGTCTGATTCGTGTGTTACGGGGGCCGTTCGCCGCCGGGTACCAGGAGCCTTTCGAGTGCTTTGCTACCGCTGTGGCAGCCACGTCGCCGACAACGTCGACACGTGTCCCACGTGTGGCCAGAAGTTGTCCGGTGGTGGGCTCCGCCAGGCGACGGGCACGTTCTCACGTCGACGTGCGACCTCGCAGACGCTCGAAGGCGCTCCGTACAAAGCGCAGGATCTCGTCGCCAACCGCTACCTGATCAAAGACGTCGTCGGTGGCGGCCCACTCGGCTTCGTCTTCCGAGCGCATGACAAAGAGGTCGACGTCGAGGTCGCGCTGAAGGTCGTCAACGCGCGCCTGTGCCAGACGGCCGACGAGCGCCGGCTCTTCGCGAAGCAGCTTCGGCTCGCGCGCAAGCTCTCGCACCCGAACCTCGCGCGCGTGTACGAGGAAGGCGAAGACCAGGACCGGCCGTTCTTCACCTCACAGTTCCTCGACGGCCTGACGCTGCGGAAGATCATCGACCTTCGTCTGCAGAAGGGTCAGTTCTTCGCGCTCCACGAGATCGAGCCCATCTTGAGCCAGGTGTGCTCGGCCCTCGACGGCGCGCACAAGGTCGGCCCGCACACCGACATCAAGCCTGACAACGTGCTGGTGCTACCCGACCTGCTGAAGGTGACCGACTTCGGGCTGGGGCTGGCGCTCCCGCGGTTGCCGTTCGTGCAGGCAATGAAGTCGCGCAAAGCCGACCGCTACCTCTCGCCCGAGCTGATCGACGGTGGCGAGGTCGACGGGCGCTGCGACGTGTACTCGGTGGGCGTCATCCTCGGCGAGATGCTGTCGGGCCTCACGCCAGACGGCTCGATCCCCGAGCTGCATCGCCGCAACCCGAACGTCACGCAGGCGCTCGAGGGCGCGTACCGCAAGGCGCTCAACTCGAACCCGAACGCGCGCTTCAAGACCGCGGGAGAGCTGTTCGCCGAGCTCGCGGCGATCTCGAAGGCCTCGTCGCCGCCGCCGCCGCTGCCCAACAAGACCGAGTCGGCGACGGGTACGCCGCCGCCGCTCCGTCCCCGGACGATGTCGGGCATGCTCCAGCTCTCGCCCCGCCGCGACAAGCCGGGCCCGCCGGTTCCGTCGATGCCGCCGCCGCCTCCTCCTCCCGGGCAGAGCGACGAGAACCCGATGCCGGACGCCACGCAGCCAGTGGATCCGAGCCGGCTCGAGGCTGCGCTGAAGAGCGCAGGTCCCACGCCCGAGCCCGCCGAGAACCGCGAAGAGACTGCCGTCATCGACTCCGGGCAGATCATCGCCTCGCTCGACGACGCCGACGATCACCTCGACACCCGCGCGCAGGTCGAGACGGTTCCGCCACCACCGCCCGAGGCCGAGCCGGCGTCGGAAGGGAAGATGTGGCTGCTCGTCATCCTCCTCGTCGTGCTCGGGGTCGGCGTCGGAGCGGGCAGCGCCTTCTATCTGGTTCAGCGCCAGAAGGCCGCGGCGGAAGAGACGCGCCGGCGCGCGGAAGATGAGCAGCGCCAGAAGGACGAGGCCGCACGGCTCGAGGCTGAGCGCCAGGCGGCGATCGCGGCTGCGACGAACCCGACGGTCGTCCCGACGATCGAGAATCCGCCCACGGTGATTCCGACACCGGTCGACGCGGCCGCGCAGGAGAAGGCGCTCGCCGAGACGGCTGCGCTGGAGAAGGCCGCGCAGGAAAAAGCGCTCGCCGACAAGGCCGCCGAAGAGAAGGCGCTCGCGGAGAAGGCTGCTCTCGAGAAGACGGCGAAGAGCGCCGAGGAAAAAGCGGCCGCTGCGAAGGCCGAGCAGGAGCGCCTGGCCGCGGAGAGGGCCGCCGCGAACTCGAAGACGGCCGAAGAGAAGGCGGCCGCTGCGGCGGAGAAAGCCGCGCGCGACGCAGCAGCTCGCGAGAAGGCTGAAGCGGACAAGGCCGAGAGGCTGGCAGCCCAGAAGGCCGCCGCAGAGAAGGCTGCTGCAGAGAAGGCTGCGAAAGCGGCTGCGGTCGCGGCCGCTCCGAAGGCCAGCGCAGACAACTGCCCCGATGGCATGCGGCCGATCGCGGCGGGCGTCTTCCGCATGGGCACCCCGCGCGATGATCCGATGATGGGCTTCGATGAGCGCGTGCTCTCGGCGGTCGAGGTCGGTGGCTTCTGTGTCGACGCGTACGAGTACCCGAACAAGAAGGGCGTGGGGCCGACGGTGGGCGTGGCGTTCGCCGACGCGAAGCGCCTGTGCGAATCGCAGAGCAAGCGCCTGTGCACCGAGGCCGAGTGGGAGAAGTCCTGCAAGGGCCCTGGTGGCGCGCGCTGGCCGTTCGGCAACAACTTCGACGCGAACGCCTGCAACACCGAGGACGACGCGGCTGAAGCGCGCTCCATCGCGCCGGCAGGCCGCTTCGGGAAGTGCCGCTCTGGGTACGGCGCGGCCGACATGGCGGGCAACGTCGCGGAGTGGACGAACGATCGCATCATCAAGGGCGGCTCGTTCGCGAGCGGTGACTACGCGGTGCGGTGCTCGGCCCGGAAGAATGGCGCCTCGTTCAACAAGTCGTCCGAGGTCGGCTTCCGCTGCTGCGCGGACCTGAAATGAGAGCGGCGCTCGTCGTCGGTCTGCTCGTCGCGCTCTCGTCGCAGGCCCGGCCGCGCGTCGTCGTCGTGAAGTCTGCCGATCTGCCTCCGTACTCGCAGGTGACGGCCGGCTTCACGGCCGAGGTGAAGGCCGACGTCACCGACGTGCTGCTCGAAGAGGGCGCCGAGGCCGCGCAGAAGGCGATGAAGAAGCTCGCGCAGGAGCCGCCGGCCCTCGTGCTCGCGATCGGCCCGTCAGCTGCGGTGAACGCGCGCAAGCAGTTCTCAGACGTGCCCGTGCTCTTCGTGATGGTGCCGTACTTCCAGAAGTACGATCTCGAGAGCGGCAACACGACGGGCATCGCGCTCACCAGCGATCTCACGCTCGAGCTGACCGCCCTGCGTGCGCTGCTCCCGAAGGCCAAACGCATTGGCGTGGTGATCGACCCGCGCTACTCGAAGGGCTTCGTCGACGAGGCCAGCCAGCTCGCCCAGTCGCGCGGCCTGTCGCTGGTGCCCATCGAGATCGACAACCCGAGCAAGCTCGACAAAGCGCTGTCAGGCACGAAGGGCCGCATCGATGGGCTGGTGGTCGTCTCGGACAAGACGGTCGGCAACGCCGCGGTGGTGGAGCGGCTGCTCTCGTTCGCGAAGGAGCAGTCATTGCCGGTGGTGGGGCTGGCGCCTGCGCAGGTGAAGCAGGGGGCGCTCTTCGCGCTCGCTCCGGCGCCGTTGTCGGTCGGGCTCCAGGCGGGCCGGGTGGCGAACCGCATCGTCGTCGAGAAGGTCGACCCGGGGGCGCTGGCGGTGGCGACACCCGAAGGCGTGGAGCTGCACGTCAACCTGCAGGTGGCCAAGCGCCTCGGCCTACCCGACGCGTTCACCAACGAGCTGTTGTTGTTCGCCGCGCGCCAGGGGCTCGCCGTCAAGGCGGTGGAGTAGCGGCCGGGCGCAGGTGTAAGGCACGGGCATGATCCCGCGCTACGCCCGAGTCGAGATGACCGCCCTGTGGACGCCCGAGGAGCGCCTTCGACGCTGGCGTGACGTCGAGCTCGCCGCGCTCGAGGGCCTGGTGCTCGCGGGCCTGGCGCCCGAGGTCGCCCTGACGACGTGCCGCGCGAAGGCGGGGGACTTCACGGCGGCCGACGTCGAGCGCATCGACGCCATCGAGAAGACGACCAAACACGACGTGATCGCCTTCCTCACTTTCATGGAGGAGCGGATCGGGCCCGAGGCGCGGTGGCTGCACTGGGGCATGACGTCGAGTGACGTGCTCGACACCTCGTTGGCGCTGCTGTTGCGCGACGCGATGGAGCGGATCCTCGTCGGCGTGGAGAAGGCGCGCGCGGCGATTCGCAAGCGGGCGTTCGAGCACAAGCGCACGGCGATGGTGGGCCGCAGCCACGGCATTCACGCCGAGCCCATCAGCTTCGGGCACAAGCTGGCCATCTGGTACGACGAGCTCGGTCGCGCCAAGCAGCGGCTCGAGGCGGCGAAGTGGACGATCTCGGTCGGCAAGGTGAGCGGCGCGGTCGGCACGTTCGCGCACCTGCCGATGTCGGTGGAGGAGCACGCGATGAAGGTGCTCGGGCTGCAGCCGGCGCCCGCGTCGAGCCAGATCGTCCAGCGCGATCGCCACGCGGAGTACTTCTCGGCCCTGGCCCTGCTCGGCACCAGCCTCGAGAAGTTCGCCGTCGAGATCCGCCACCTGCAACGCACCGAGGTGCGCGAGGTCGAAGAGGCGTTCACCGCGGGCCAGAAGGGCAGCTCGGCGATGCCCCACAAGCGCAACCCGATTCTGTCCGAGAACCTGAGCGGCCTCGCCCGGCTGCTGCGCGGCTACGCGATGACGTCGTGGGAGAACGTGGCGCTGTGGCACGAGCGCGACATCTCGCACTCCTCGGTCGAGCGGGTGATCGGCCCCGACGCGACGGTGATCGCCGACTTCATGCTCAGCCGGTTCGCGGGCCTGATGGAGAACCTCACGGTCTACCCGGCGCAGATGCAGAAGAACCTCGACCAGCTCGGCGGCATCGTTCACTCGCAGCGGCTGTTGCTCGAGCTCGCGCGGCGGGGCGTCGATCGGCAGGCGGCGTATGTGATCGTTCAACGTAACGCGATGCGGTTCTTCGAGACGGGCGTGGCGTTCAAGACGGCGCTCCTCGGCGACGCGGAGCTGCTGAAGGTCATGGGGCCCTCCGACATCGAGGCCTGTTTCACGCCCGAGCATCACCTGCGTCACATCGACGGCATCTTCCAGCGCGTCTTCGGCAGCGCCGAGTCGTGACGGACCCGGCGGGCGTGGCGTACCCCTGAGCGAGCGAGCGATCTCGCGAGGTGGCGGTGGGATCGCGCGTTGCACAACCGGTCACCATGAGCCTGAACGCCGCCGTGCTGCACTTCACCGGAGAGCATGACGAAGCAGAGCGCGCCGAGGAGCTGCACCTCGAGCTCCCCGAGTCTGGCTGGTCGCCCATGCGCTGGAACCGTGAAGCCGCCGCGAACGACGACGTGCTGCTCGAGGCGTCGCCCGAGCCAGTCATTCACAGCAGCGACTCAGGCCTCGCGTGGGTGCCTGGCAAGGCCGGCTGATTCAGAGCAGCTTCGCGCGCTCGAGGTTCTTCCGAATGCGCTCGGCCACGCTGCCGACCTGCGGTGAGAACGTCGAGCCGGTGATCGTCTCCCACGCGCTGACGTACTTCTGCGTGAGGCTGACGCGAACGTCGTCGGGAATCGCGGGTGGCGTGCCCTGACCCGAGAAGCCGCGCTCGGCGATCAACCACTGCCGCAGGTTCTCTTTGTCGAGCATCACCTGGGCCTCGCCGTTCGCGAGCCGCGTCTCGTAGCCCTGGGCGCGCCAGAAGCGCGATGAGTCGGGCGTGTGCATCTCGTCGATCACCACCAGCTCGTCGCCGATGCGGCCGAACTCGTACTTGGTGTCGACGAACAGCAGCCCCTGCGTGGCGGCCTGGCTCGTTCCCACGGCGAAGAGGCCCATCGCGGCTTCCTTCGCGCGCTGCCAGTCCCTCGCGTTCACCAGACCGCGCTCCAGCACCTGCGCTTCCGACAACGGCTCGTCGTGTTGACCGATCGGCGCCTTGGTCGACGGCGTGAGAATGGGCGCGGGGAACTTCGAGTCGCGCTTCAGGCCAGCGGGCAGGTGGAGGCCGTACGGGTCGCGCCCGGCCTCGTAGTCACGCCACAGGCTGCCGGTGAGGTACCCGCGCACCACGAATTCGATCGCGAACGGCTCGGCTCTCCGGGCCACCGTCACGCAGGGGTCGGGAAGGTCGATGACGTGATTCTTCACCACGTGCGCCGTCTTCTCGAACCAGAACGAGGCGAGCGTGTTCAGCAGATCGCCTTTGAAGGGCAGGGTGGTGAGCACGTGATCGAACGCCGAGAGGCGATCGGTGGTGATCAGCACGAGGCGATCGCCCTGCCGATACGTGTCGCGCACCTTGCCCTGGTATTTCTCTCCAAGCGCAGGGAAGTCGGTGCGAGAGAGGGTGTGCGAGAGCTGCTGGGCGAGGATCTGATCAGAGACCGGCATGGCGGACTTCTACCGCGGCTCGGCTTTGGATGAAGGCGGAAACCCGGAGTCAGTTCGCCGGCGTCACGGGCGCGGCGGCCATGTAGACGAAGGCCGGGTTGATCCGGAGCACGCCGTCGATCCACGCGGCGGCGTACGGCGCGCCAGCGGCACGAATCACCAGCACGGGGCCCGTCGACTTCACGTTCCAGCGGTGGAGCAAGGAGCGGGCGACGAGCTCGGTGGCCTCACGCTCCGACAGGCCCTGGAAGGCCTCGCGACGATCTTCGGTGAAGCGGTCGCCGCGGGTGTCGAAGGTCAGCTGGAGCACGCCAGCGTCAGGGGCCTGGAGGAGGTCGGTGCGAAGGTCGAGCGCCTGGGCGCCCTTGAGCTCGCCGTCCTTCATGAAGGGAAAGAGGACGGTGCCGACCTGACCCTGCTGAGTGACCGAGTTGCGAACGAGATCGCGGAACAGCTCCTGGCGCATCGCAGGCGATTCGAACTCGAGCCACTCGGCCGTCTGGGACAGGGCCTGCGTCGAGGTGACCGCGCGCGAGGGCAACGAGCCCACGCCACAGGCGGAGAGGACGACCATCGCGGAGCTGATCAGAATCAGGCGGTTCAAGGCACTCTCACTATACCCGTGGTCCGGGGCAGCGGCCAGTCAAAGCCCCCTCTCCATCCGAGCGTCACTTCCCGTCGCGTTGGCGGTTCGCGATCAGCTTCTCGAGCGCATCACGCTCGGCGGGGGAGTGCCGGTCGAGGGGCTTCTCGTTGAGGTCCTTCACCGACGAGCTCACCTTCTTCGTCACGTCGGCCACCAGGCCTGTCGCCTGCTCACGCGCCTCGCCGAGCCGCTTTTCGCCGTCGCTCTTCCACAGCTTCTGCGCGCGCTGCCACGGCGTACGGCCAGAGACCTCGACGGTCGACAGCGCGATGCCAACGCCCACGCACGAGAGCGTCCACACCAGGGTCACGAGGAGTCGCATGCCCGCAGCCTACATGGGCGCACATGGCCGTCGAGTTTCCGCCAGTGTCTTTCGGTCGGTGCCCGAACTGCAGGTTGTTGCGTAGAACGAGCGCATGTCGGTCAACGCGTCATTGGCACGGGCGAGGGAGGCGGCGGCGAAGCTCCCGCACGTGCCGGGCGACGTGTCGGAGCTGCTGCGGGCCGACGCCGTCACGTTCTGCTCGAAGGCGCCCGACCCGCCCGTGTACCGGCGTCGCGACGATCCCTCGCGGGTCGCGGCGCAGCAGCTGATCAGTGAAGGGGAATCGCTGCTGGCGCGGGCGTACCACTCGAACGACGCGCCGTGGGTCGCGGCGCTCGAGGCGTGGCTCACGACGCTCCATCACATCGCCGACGGGAAGGTGGAGCTCGCCGAGGTCAGCTGGGTCGAAGCGCAGCGGCTCGAGCAGCGCGCGACCGGGCGGCGGCGGCTCTATGCGGTCAGCGACGAGGCCGGCGCGAAGGTCTTCGATGCGCAGACGCGACAGAGCCGCTTCGACCCGAGGCCCGAGCGCACGATGCAGGTGAAGCTGCCGTGTCCCTCGTGCCGGAAGGTGAGCGAGGTGTCGTTCTCGCCGCGCGTGGCCCATCACCAGCTCGTCTGCACCCACTGCGCGGTGCACTGGGCGGCGTACTTCGGTGAAGTCCGCTCGGTGGAGATGTCGAAGCGCGGCAACAAACGTACATACTCGTTCCGCCTGACGGAGCTCGGCGGCGCTCAGACGCGCGTCGAAGTCGAAGACGGGAGCGTCGGGGAGCTGCAGGTCGCCCGGAACGATCTGCTCGCGTTTCTGTACCTGCCGCGCCCGGTGCTCCGCGGCGTGTTGAACCTGAGCTCGAGCCGGGTGCTGTGGGTGACGGGCGGCGGGCCCTGCTTCGTCGCGACGGTGGCGTTCGGAGCCGGTGCGCCAGAGCTCGACGTGCTGCGAGGGTTTCGAGATCGCGTGCTGCTCCCGTCGTCTGTGGGGAGACGTTTCATCGAGGCGTACTACGCGCACGGCCCACGGCTCGCGCAGGTGGTGAACCGCCGTCCCTGGCTGCGGGCTCAGACCCGCCGGGCGCTGCGGCTCGTCGTGCGAGTGCTGGCTGAGGAGCGCGAATGAGTGACGAACAGGACGCCGCGCCGGTCGCTCGAAAGGGCGTTCAGCTCAGCAACACGATCATCATCGGTGGGCTGTTCATGATCGCCGCCGCGCTCGCGGTGCAGGAGTTCGTCGGTGGCGAGGGCCTCGAAGTGGGCCACCCGGCGCCAGCGATGATGATGACGCGCCTCGATGGCTCCACGGCGCCGCTCGAGTCGCTCAAGGGGAAGATCGTGCTGCTCAACTTCTGGGCGACGTGGTGCCCTCCGTGCAACGACGAGATGCCAGAGCTGGTCGCGATAGCGAAGGAGTACGAGGCGAAGGGCGTCGTCTTCGTGGCCGCGAACCAGGAAGAGCCCGACGAGGCCGTGCAAAGCGTTGGAGTGTGGCTTCAGCGTCACCCGGACGTGAAGCCGTACGTCGTGTTCACCGACCCCTCGGCGAGCGCCGAATTCCTCGTGCAGGCGCTACCCACCACCTTCGTCATCGACGCGAAGGGCGGAGTGGCGCAGGTCGCGAGAGGGCAGGTCGCTGGGTGGCGCGTGAAGAAGTGGCTCGACGACGCGCTCGCCGCGCAGTGACGGTTACGGCGTCGGCGCAGCGGCCGGTTTTGCAGCAGGCTTCGGCGCCGGCGCAGCAGCAGGCGTCGGTGCAGGTGCCGGTTTCGGAGCGAGCGTCGGCGCAGGAGCAGGCGTTGGCGCAGCCGGCGTCGTCGCAGCAGGCGTCGGCGTGACCGCGGCCCCTGGCTTCGGAGCGGGTGTCGGCGCAGATGCGGGTTTCGGCGCAGGCGTGGGAGCGGGTGTCGGCGCAGGTGCCGTCGGAGCAGGCGTCGGCGCAGGTACCAGTTTCGGAGCAGGCGTCGGCGCAGGCGTCGGAGCGGGCGTCGGTGCAGGTGCCTGTTTCGGAGCAGGCGTCGGCGCAGGCGTTGGCGCAGGCTTCGGGGCCGGCGTCGTCGCAGTAGCAGGCGCGGGAGCAGGCGTCGGCGTGACCGCGGCCCCTCGCTTCGGAGCCGGCGTCGGCGCAGCTGCCGGCTTCGGGGCCGGCTTCTTGTCGGCTTCAATCTCATCCACCAGGCGGAACTCGGTGCGGCGGTTCTTCGCGCGGTTGATCGGCGTGTCGTTCGGCACGATGGGCTTGTCGAAGCCGAAGCCGTCGGAGCGCAGGCGCTCCTTCGCGATGCCCTTGGTGATCAGGTAGTCCTCGACGGCCTTCGCGCGGCGGCGCGACAGATCGATGTTGAACGCGCGAGGACCGACGTTGTCGGTGTGCCCTTCGATGAGCACGGGCCCGACCTTCGGGTTGACGGCGAGCACCTTCGCCACCTCGTCGAGGATGGGGAACGAGCTGGGGTCGATCTTGTTCGAGCCGAACTCGAAGAGGATCTGATTCTTGATTCGCAGGCGCTCGGACTCGAGCACGACGGGCTCGTCCTCTTCCGGAGGCGGGCAGCCCTCGAGCTCCGGCGGGCCCATCTTGTCGGGGCACTTGTCGGCGATGTCGGGAATCTGATCGCCGTCCTTGTCGGGGCAGCCGTCGAGCGGACCGGGCCCTGCGACCTCGGGGCAGCCGTCAGCGGTGTCGGGAACGCCGTCGCCATCGCTGTCGATGATCTGTTCCTGCTCAGGACAGCCATCGGCGTCTTCATGCCCGTCCTTGTCTTCAGGAACGGTGGGGCAGCCGTCGGCGGTATCGGGAATGCCGTCGCCATCCTGGTCGGGTTCGGCGACGTGCTCGAACCGCACACCGAAGACGATGCGGAAGGCTTCACGGCCGTAGCCGCTCTGACCGAGGCCACGGCCGAGCGCGAGCAGCACGCTCCAGTCTTTCGCCACCGTGGAGCGCGCGCCGAGCATCAGCTCGAAGGGCGTCTTGAGCGACTCGGCGTCGCGGAACGTGAAGGGCGCCTCGGCGGGCGTGGCGAGGTTCACCTCACCGAGCAGCGAGTTGCCGGTGAACTTTCCGAAGTTGGGCAGCTCGACGATCGCGCCGCCGCCCATCAGGAACTCCTGCCCGACGTACAGGTTCAGGTATTGGCCGGGCGCCGTGCGGAAGCGCCAGCCTGCGTTCGCGAGCACGCGCACCGGGCCGAAGCGCCGCTCTGCCGCCAGTCGCGGTGACACCACGAAGCCGCGGTCGGCCACGAAGCTGAAGCCGCTTCCGGGCTGGACGAGCTCTCCGATGGGAATGCGGGCCTCGAGCACGGCGGCGAGGCTCAAGATCGGGAACTCGCTCTGCCGGAGGATCTGGAAACGGCCGATCGCGCGGGGCGCTCCGAGACCGACCACCCGCGGCGCGTCCTGCGGGAAGCCCTGCTCACGGAGCAGGCTGAAGGCGTTGAGGTTGATGACGGTGATCGGCAGCTCGCCGCCGACCTCGAGGCGATCGAGCACCTGGTAGCTCCCGCCGATTCGCAGGTCGGTGCGGAACGGAATGAGATCGCCCAGGCGCTGATCGCCGAGCTTCAGCGCCAGGACGCCGAAGTTCAGATCGAGGAGCGCGTAGAGCTGCCACGACTTCTTCTCTCGCAGCTCCGCGCCGTCGAGCTGGAGGCCCGAGTTGGCCGTCGAGGTCAGCTTCAGCGGTACTGCGTCGAAGCCGCGCGCGAATGGCTCATCGGCCCACGCAGAGAGCGCGGTGAGGAGCGTCACGACCATCACGGCTGCGATTCGCGACATCCGCTCGCTTATAGCCGCCCGTGGGGTTCCTCCCAAAAACTCACCCGTGGACAGGCCGCTACAGGGTGATCACTTCATCACGTCAGACGCGTCGATCACCCGCACCCGGTCGCTGACCATCGGCAGTGGGTGACGTTCGAGGGCCTTGTCCTGCTCCAGCACCTCGGGCGGCTTCGGCGTGGCGTAGGTGATGGGGCTGGGCGCCGGCGAGAGCAGGCCTGCCCGGAGCGAATCGGCGTCTTTCGTGACGAAGACGAAGTTGAGTGCCTTCGGGTCGAGGTGTTTCTGGAGGGTCCGCTGCACCGTGTCGGCGGTGGCCGTCGCGATGGTCGTGCGGACGCGATCGAGGAACCCGGGCGTGCCGTAGATCAGCTCGTCGATCGCCCAGCCGAGGCGGCGCTGATCGGTCAACGTCCAGATGCGGGTCGCGCCGGCGAGGAAGCCCTTCGCGGTCTCGAAACGTTCGGCGGGCAGCGGCGCGCGCAGCGTCTGCTCCAGGAAGAACAACACGCCGCGCGTGGCGAACACGCCGTGCTTCGCCTCGACGGGCCGCAGCCAGAGCGTGAGGTCCTGCGTGGTGCGCGCGATGTTGGGGCGGGGAATCGAGCTCCACCCGTCTTGCCGGTAGTGCTCGCCATACGCGTAGGTGCCGTAGTTGAGGCCGCGGCGATCGCGCAGCTCGCGGAACAACACGCCGTGCTCCTGACGGTGTTCACCGAGGTACGAGAGCCCGAGGAAGAGGAGCGCGAAGTCGGGGTCGTCGCGACGCATCGGCCACGCGAAGCCGAAGGAGCCCGCCGTCGACTGGGTGTCGCGTCGAACGATGAGTGTCTGGTTCGTCACCTTCGGCGGCGTTGGAATGATCGTGGGCGCGGCGCCAGTGGCGGGCAACGTCTCCAACGCGGCGACGACCCGCGCACCGAGCGCGTCATTGGCGGCGCCGGCCACGCCGATCACGAGCCGGGCTTTCGTGAAGCAACGCTTCCACTGATTCGAGACATCTTCGATCGTGATGGCCGAGAGGCCCGACTCGGTGCCGACGGTGGCGTGACGGTACGGGTGGCCTTCGAACAACAGCGCGTCGAGCATCACCTTGCCGAGCTCTTCGTCGTTCTCGCTGCGCAGGCGGTTCCGAATGACGTTGAGCTGCTCCGTCTTCAGGCGCTCGAACTCTTTCGCATCGAGGCGCGGCGCGAGCAGCGTCTCGGAGAGGATCGACAGGAAACGATCGAAGCGCTCGTGGTGAACACGGCCCGCGATGACGGTGAACTCCTTGTCGGTGTCGGAGACGAGCTCCGCGGCCATCGGGAAGAGGGCCTCGTTCAGCTCGGCGGCCGAGAGGGACTTCGTGCCGCCCTCGGTGAGCAGCTTCGTGGTGAGCGCCGTGAGGCCTTCTTTGCCGCGTGGATCGTCGACCGAGCCGACGTGGAAGACGAGGCGAACGCTGACGATCGGCGTGCCAGGCGTCGGCAACACGACGAGCTTCATCGGTGGCAACGTGGGCAATGCGCGCACCGGAGCCACCGGTGCTTCGACCTTCGCGACGGCAGGCTGCGGTGACGTGGGCTCCGGCTTGACGACCGGCGCGGTGGCGCACGAGAGCAGCAGCATCGACATCAGGAACGTGCGCATCACGGAGCCTCCTTCTTCGCGTCGACGGTGAACTCGAGCGTGACGCGGTTGGCGTCGACGAGGTGCTTCTTCGCGAAGGCGACGAGATCCTTCGAGGTCACGGTCATCAACTGCTGTTGCTGCTGCTCGAGCGCATCGGCGCCTCCGAGAATGCCGGTCGCCCAGGCGATGGCTTCAGCGACCTCGGACGGAGACTCGAACCGCATCAGCAGATCGAAGCGCAGGTGATCTCGAATGTCGGTGAGCCGCTTCTCATCCACCGTGCCCTTCGTCAGCTCGCTGATCGCCGTGTTCATCGCCACGTTCACCTCTGCACGCGCCGCTTCGTTCTTGAGTCGCGCCTCGAGCCCGAACAGCGAGGGGTCGCGGTGATCCTGAAACGAGGGCCCAAGCCGTTCGACGAGCTGCTTCTCGAGCACCAGCGATTTGAACAACGGCGACGTCGGCCCCGCGAGGTACTGCGAGAGCACGGTCATGATGGCGCCGTCCTTCGTGGTCGGCGTGCTGGCCGGCGTGCGGAAGTGCACGGCCGTGCGAGGGAGCGTCGGCGACGTCCACGTCACCTTCGCGAGCGCCGGGCCTTTGAACGGCGGCTCGACGGGAATCGTCACCTTCGCGGCCTTGCCCTGCCACGGCCCGTACTGCGCCTCGATGGTCTTCATCAGCTTCGCGTCGTCGAAGTCACCGACGATGATGACGATGCAGTTGTCAGGCGTGTACCAGCGCTTGAAGAACTGCTTCGAGTACTCGTACCGCGTCGGCATCGCGCGAATGTCTTCGACGAAGCCAAGCGTCGTGTGGCGGTACGGGTGCTTCGTGAACGCGGCGCCGAGCACGGCCTCTTCGATGCGCAGGTACGGGTTCGCGGCGTTCTTGTTGTACTCGCCGAGCACGGCGGCGGCTTCGGTCTTGAACGGCTCCTCGGCGTACTCGAGGTTGCGGAAGCGATCGGCCTCGACATCGATCAACGTGTCGAGGTCCGAGGTCGGGCCGTTGACGGTGTAGACGGTGACGTCGTCGCTGGTGAACGCGTTCTCGGTGAAGCCCAGCTTGCCGATGAGCGCCGAGCGCGCGCCCTCGGGGAAGCGCTTGGTGCCGCGGAACATCATGTGCTCGAAGAAGTGCGCGAAGCCGGTGTGGCCCGGCTCGACCTCGTTGCGCGAGCCGACGCGCACGACGGTGTAGTACGCGACGATTCCCGGCGAGCTGAACGGCACGCGCATCACGGTGAGGCCGTTCTTCAACGTGGTCGTCGAGATGGGCCAGGGGAACGCGCGCGGTGGTGCAGCCAGCGCGGGCATCGTCAGGAGCAGCGACAACAGCATCGTTCGCATGCACGACGCGTAGTGGCAGCGGTCGACTGCTTCAAGCGAGACGACCTGAAACCGTTCGCCTAGGTTTCGCGGCCATGACCCCGAACCCCTCGAACCCGATGCCTGCGCCGGTGCCCCAGAAGAAGGGCGGCGTTTCTGCAGTGGTGATCATCGCAGTCGTGGTCGCGCTGGCGTGCCCGTGCGTCGGTATTCTCGCGGCGATCGCGATTCCGAACTTCGTCAAGTTCCAGTCGAGGTCGAAGCAGAGCGAGGCGAAGGCGAACCTCAAGGGTGCGTTCACTGCACAGAAGGCGTTCTTCGCCGGCGAGCGCAAGTACTCGGAGGACATTGGAGAGGTCGGCTTCTCGCCTGGCCCCGGTAACCGCTACCTGTACGCGTTCTCGGTCGACGGTGAGCTGGCGAAGGCAGGCGAGGCGGGTACCGGCAAGACGGGCGTGGAGGCTGACGGCGCGCGCCACGCGGGCACCAACAACGATGCGCTCGAGAAGGGCGTGCCGCAGACGCTGTGGGACGAGTCGGGTCTGAAGGGCACGTGTCCCGACGACTGCTCCATCACCATCGTCGCCGCAGGCAACATCGACAACGACGACACGGTGGACGTGTGGACGGTCTCGACGAAGGACCGCACGATCGACGGCATGTCGGTGCCTGCTGGCATGCCGCACAACCACATCGACGACACGCGCGAGTGAGTCTGCGTGGCTGAACTCCCGCCTTCGAAGCCGGGGTTTCTCCCAAGAGGCGTCGGGGCGGTCGCGCTCGTGATGGGCGCGGTCGTCTGTTGCTCGCTCCCAACGGTCGTGGTCGTGCAGCGCGTCCTGGGGTTCTCGCACCTGCACTCGAGGTCGAAGTCGTCCGAGGCCCAGTCCAACCTCAAGGATGGGTTCGCCGCTGAGCGCTCCTTCTTCGCCGAGAAAGACCGCTACTCCGTCGCCATCAACGAGATTGGCTTCGCGCCAGAACTCGGCAACCGCTACCTCTACGCGTTCTCATCCGAGGGAGAACTCCTCGAGCCAGGCAAACCGGCGACGGGACACGTCGGTGTGAAGCCCGACTCCGCGCGACATACGCGCGTCGACGTGGCCGCGCTCGAAGACGGCATCCCCGACGCGCTCTGGGACGACATCGGGATCACCGGCACGTGCCCAGAGTGCTCCATCACCATCGTCGCGGCGGGCAACATCGACGACGACCCAACCATCGACGTCTGGTCCATCTCGACGAAAGACCGCACCATCGACGGCACGCCGGTCATCGCCGGAACGCCTTGGCGCCACGTCGACGACTCGGCGAAGTGACCTCAGCTGCGCGGGCGAATCGCGAACACGTCGATCTCGGGCAGGCTCTGGGTCCCGGCCCGGCCACACTTCACGGTGCCGCTCGCGCCGGTCAGCTCGTAGTCGATGGTGGCCTCGTTCGCGCCCACGCGCGTCGCGAACGACTCGACGAATCCAGCAGACGCCGCGCTCGGCGCGTACCGAACCCCGTTCAGCTCGATGGGGTAGGAGCAGCCATCGAACGGCAGCTCGTTGTGGATGATGACGTTCCCCGTCGTGAAGAGAACCGTCAGCGTCAGCACCTCGATCTCCGGCAGCTCCATCGTGCTGCCCCAACCGCACTCGACCGCGGCCATCGTTCCCGGCAGCCGGAACGTGAGGCGCACGTTCGTGTCGCCGTACTTCTTGCTCGCGATGGACTCGACCAGCGCCTTCGACGCCGCTGATGGCGCGTACGTCGTCATGCCGATGGTGATGGGGTACGAGCAGCCGTCGTACGCGAGGCCGTTCTCGATCGAGCCCACGTCGGTCAGCACGTCGTCGATCACCGTCAGCGCCAGCACCTCGATCTCGGGCCACTGTTGCGTGGTGCCCCAGCCGCACTCGACAGACCCGACCAGCCCCGTGACGCGGTAGGTGATGTTCACCTTCGTCTCGCCGATCTTCTTACTGGCGACCGACTCGACCAACGCGCGCGTCGCAGCCGAGGCCGCGTACGTGCTCGTGCCAATGGTGATGGGGTACGAGCAGCCGTCGCGCAGCAGACCATTCGCGACCGTCCCCACGGCTGACAGGGTCGGCCGTTGCGTTTCGACGGGCCGTTTCACGACCGGGAGCAGCGTCGTCTCGCCACCCAGCGGAGTGAAGCCACACGCACTGACGACGACCAGGACGACGAGGGAGCTGAGTGAACGCATACCGGCACCCTGAGCAATCGCCCGGCCAGCCATCAGCCAAGCGGTTGCGCAGGGTTGTGTGCCCGCCCTCTCAGTTTTTCGCGGCGATATCGGCGCTCAGCCCAGCCACCCACGCTTTGTGCTCATCGCCGTAATAGAGGTACGCGCGGCTCGCGGGGCCCGTGTACTTGCCGGGGACGGCGGCGAGCAGCGAGACCGGCACGCGCACCTGCTGCTTCGGCGTCATGCCGCGCCAGTAGAGGACGACGTCTCGGCCCATCACCTCGTACGCGTCGATGGTCTGCGCCTTCACCAGCTCCTTCAGCTGATCGATGCGCGGCTCGAGGCCACCGGGAATTCCGACGATCGCCACGACGGTGGAGAGCGGAGCATCGGAGAGATTCGTCACCCGCGCGGTCGCCTCGATCACGTCGCCTTCCTTCAGCGCGCCGGAGCCGAGCTTCACGTCGAGCGAGACTCGGGTGTCTTTCGACGACTCGGGCTGCGTCCGGTTGGAGCGCACCGCGATCGAGAACGGAATCGCCGAGCCACCTTCCTGCACGAGCTCGAGGGTGTGCTCTCCGGGGCTCATCAGCTCGCCGACGTCGGCGAACGTCACCGCGCCGTTGGTCGAGCCGTCGTACTTCTGCGGCGCGCCCACGGCCTTGCCGTCGACGAAGAGCTTCACCGCGCCAGGCTTGCGCTCGCCGGCCTTCTTCTTGTCGAACTCCACGATGGCGCGCAGCGCGAGCACGGTCGATTGCGTGGCGCCGTAGCGGCCGTCCTTGCAGCTGTCGGCCAGCGCCTTCATCGACTTCTCGACGTTGAGCGCGAACGCAGGCGAGCGCATCCACGCCAGCACCGCGAGCGACGTCGTCTCGATCTCGAGTGAGCTGCCGGTGCTGCCGACGATGCTCTGCGTGCCGCCGCCGACGAGCCCGGTGTCCTTCTGGAGCGAGGCGAGCTTCGTCATCGCCTCCTTCGCGCCATTCGTGTCGCCAGCGAGGGACAACACGTTCGCGGCGAGCGCGACGACGTACGAGTTCTTCGCGACCTTCGCGGCCTCCTTCACGCGCGCGACCTCGGCCGTCAGGTTCTTCTGCCCACCCTCGAGCAGCGCCCAGGTGATGTACGCATCGGACGAGTCCTTGTCCTCGACCCAGGTGTGCAGGGCGCGGCGCTTGCGCTCGAAGCCACCCTTGCCGTCGCGCTGCTTGAGCAGCCACTCGCGTGAGCGCGTCAGCATGGCGTCGTCGACCTGACGCACCTTCTTCATGTCGGTGAACTGGAGGATTCCGTACGCCGTGAGCGCCTCATGGCCGGGGTCCTGACCGAACCACTCGTAGCCCTTCTCTTTGCATTCGAAGCCGGTGAGGCGTTTGTAGCCACGGTCGAGCTTCTCCTGCGCGTCACGAACGAGCGCCGCGTCGACGCCGGCGTGCGACTGGAAGTACTGCATCGCCATCGTCATCGGGTACGTGGTGGAGCTGGTCTGCTCGAAGCAGCCACCCGGCTCCTGCACCATGCGCTTGAGGGCCTGCGTGAGGTTGGCGGCAGGTGAGGGGAAGACGGCGATCGACGTCGACTGGCTGCCGGCGACCGTGTCGGGCGTGAGCGTCACCTTCCAGCTCGCCTTGCCGTTCGCCGTCAGCATGCCGCCGCTGGCCTGCTCGACAGGGAAGCCCTTCGGCTTCACGTTGAGCTCACGCGTGACGATGTCCGAATAGCCGCCGGCGTTCGAAGTGAGCGTGAGGCCGGTCTGCTTCGTGCCCGCGCCGATGGTGAGATCGACGATGCGACGCTCGCGGGTATCGGCCTTGAGCGTGAACGATGGCGGCGCCTGGAAGCGGACGTCGCCCTTCACTGCGAGCGCGAGCGAGACGTTCGAGAGCGGCTCCTTCGTGCCGTTGATGAACGCGATGGGCAGGCGAATGACGTCGCCAGCGGTGACCTCGAGCGGGAGCTTCGGCTCGACGTAGTACGGCTGCACCGACTTGAGCGCGGTCGAAGCGCTGCCGAGGGCTCCGGTGTCGGTGTAGCCGCCGACCGAGGCGCGGAAGGACGTCACGGCGTCAGAGGTGCCGAACGAGACGGTGGCTTCACCGCTGGCGTTGGTGCGAATCGCTGCGGTCCAGAAGAGCGTCTCGGCGAAGTCG
>JAUXRI010000108.1 GCA_030681895.1 Myxococcales bacterium
CGTTGGCCAACTGCGCCGAGGCGGGCAGCGCGAAGAGCGCCAGTGCCGCCGAGAGGATTGCCAGGTTGCGATTCATAGTTTCTCCGGGGTGCTGCGGGTCGAGTCCGAGTCGCTGCTTCTTCAAGAGCCGATCCAACGCCAGAACAGGGCGGAACAGCCGTTGTTTCAGGAGGTTGACGTGCAGCAGGGGGACCAGCCGGTGGGGAGTGGGGCTTCGATCCCCCACGCGATCTGGGGAGAACCCTCTACACCTCGTCATTCCCCGGCTCGCTGAGAACCTTCCCAGGGCCCCATTTCTTTCCTCATTTTCAAGCGTGCTGGCCGATCAGCCAACCCCTCTTCTGAGAATCAGGTCGCAGATGCCACTGACTTGCGAATCAGAGGCGGCCCGGGTATCCGCCACGCCGTGCAGTCGGCTCCCGAACCACGCTCAGACCTCATCGGCGCCGCGCTGTCGGGCGTCTGCATGGTGCACTGCGTGTCGACGCCGGGCCTGCTGATGGTCGCTCCCGCAGCGGCGTCCGTGCTCGGTGGATTTCATCCGCTCCTCCTCGTCGGCGTGACCGCGGTCGCCGGCTGGTCCTTCGTGCCCGGGTTTCGCCGTCACCGCGATTGGAGCGTCGTCGGCCTCGCGAGCCTTGGCCTCGTGCTGCTTGGCGTGGCCGCGTTCGTCTTCGAAGAGAGCGCGCTCGAGACGCTGCTGAGCGTGTGCGGAGCCGGGTCGATGATGCTCGCGCACCTGAGAAACCGAACGTTGAGCCGCTTCACCTCGACGCTGCCCGCAGCGAGCTGAACGTCACCGTTATTGGTGCGCCTCTCTTCGACTGCAGAGCTATGTCGTGGCTCGCAGGTCAACCTCAAGGAGACGACCGTGACGATGACTCGACGAGACGCAGTGACGATCGCAGCGAGTGGAGCCGCAGTCCTGAGCCTCACCGCGCTCGCCCAGGGAAAGCCCGTGGCAGCGCCCGCGAAGGCAGACCCGAAGGCGGCGGCGTGGACCATCAACGAGACCCTGCTGGCAGCGGCGCTCGACTGCATCAAGGCCGGCGAGGCCTGCCTCGACCACTGCGTCCGCACCCTCTCCACCGGCGACAAGTCGATGGCCGAGTGCGCAGGCACGGTGCGGGCGATGTTGCCGATGTGTCATGCGGTCGCCGACCTCACGCGCCTCAACTCGACGCACCTCAAGGCGCTCGCGGCCGTCTGCGCGAAGGCGTGTCGTGACTGCGAAGCGGCCTGCAAGAAGCACCAGAACCATCACGCGGAATGCAAGGCGTGCATGGAGAGCTGCCAGAAGTGCGCAACCGAGTGCGAAAAGGTCGCTGCCTGAACGACGGTCGGGGCTGAACGGGGTGGGTGAATAGGAGCGAGCCAGCCCACGTTCAAAGGGGCATGCACGCACGAATCATCACCCTCCTCGCAGTGCTCGCCGCTCCCGCCTTCGCACAGTCGTACCACCCGGCCATTCCGGTGGGCGCGGCGCCGCTGCCCGCAGTCATGCAGCCCTCGTATGGCCCTCGCCCGGTCCCGCGCGCCAATGACGGCCGCTGGGAGTTGCAGACGACCCAGCAGTACGTGCCCGGCGTGACGCAGCAGGTGTGGGTCGCTGGCCAGTGCTACGGCAACCCGCGCAAGCCGTGGAAGCAGCGCTGCGAGCAGGGCCGCTACGTGACGACGGTGACGCAGGGTCGCTACGAGGCGCGGCAGGAGTGGGTGTGGGTCGCGATGAACAACCGCCGCAACGGCTACGCGTACGACCGCGACGGGCGTGATGACCGCCGCCACGGCCGCCACCCCCGCGTGGAGTTCAACGTCGGCTTCCGCTGAAGCCAGCCGTCGACAGCTCGAGAAGTTCGTAACGTCGGAGCTCCGTGTCAGAACCACGGGCTCCGATGTTGCGTTTCGGGCCCCTGCTCTTCTTGAGCGCGTTTCTCCTCTTCGGCGTGCAGCCGTTGATGGGCGCATGGGCGCTGCCAGTGTTCGGCGGTGGCCCCGCCATCTGGACGGCGTGCATGCTCTTTTTCCAGGCGGCGCTGCTGGGCGGCTATGGCTACGCCCACGTGCTCGCCTCACGCGTACCCGTGGCGACCCAGGCGCGGGTGCACGTCGGCCTCGTCGTCCTGGTGCTGCTCTTCGCATGGGGGCAGGCGCTCTTCGGGGCAGGACCGCTGGTGCCTTCGCCCTCGTGGCGTGACGCGACGAACCCGACGCTTGGAGTGTTGGGGTTGCTCGCGACGACGGTGGGACCCGTCTTCTTCGTGCTCGCAGCCTCGGCGCCGCTCTTCCAGAGCTGGTTCACCGCGACGTCGTCGGGCGGCGTGCCGTGGCGGCTCTACGCGTTGTCGAACGCGGGCTCGCTCGTCTCGCTGTTGTCGTTCCCCTTCGTCGTCGAGCCGCTCGTCGGCCGAACGGCGCAGGCGTGGGCCTTCCTCGTGCTGTTCACAGGCTGGTCGCTGCTGGTGGTGTCCACGGCTCGGAGCCTCGCGCCAGCCCAGACTTCAGGCGCGACGAAGGCAGCGCCGTCGAGTTCGACGATGGCACCCATGCTCTGGCTGACGCTCTCGGCCATCGCCAACATCGTGCTGGTCGCGACGACGCAACGGCTCTCGGAGGATGTCGCCGCAGGTCCGCTCCAGTGGCTGCTGCCGCTGTCGCTCTACCTCGTCACCTTCATCCTCTGCTTCGAGAAGCCGGCCTGGTACCTGCGCGGCGCGTGGCTGTCGGTGCTGGGCGTCTCGTCGTTCATCTCGGCGCTGTCGTGGGTCGGCCGGTGGGACTCGCTGACGCTGCAGGTCGCGCTCTCGAGCCTCACGCTCTTCTCAGCGTGCATGGTGTGTCACGGCGAGCTGTACCGGCTGCGGCCCACTGACTCGAGCGCGAGCGGCTTCTACCTCTTCGTGTCGGCCGGCGGCGTCGTCGGAGGGCTCTTCGTCTCGCTCGTCGCGCCGCGCGTCTTCACCTCGTTCGCGGAGTACCCGTTGGGGCTCGGCGCGGCGTGCGTCGTCGGCGTCATCGCGCTCGCGTCCCTTCGACGACGGCTCGCGCTCGTCGGTGCGGTGGGGTTGATCATCAGCATCGGCGCCATCGCCGTCGGCTGGGAGGGCTGGCGTCGCAGCGCTCAACCGCCTGTCTTCGAGGGCCGAAACTTCTTCGGCGTGCTGCGCGTCGAGTCCATCGGGACGAAGGGCACGAACGACCACGAGTACGCCGAGAGCCACGGCCGCATCACCCATGGGTGGCAGTACCAGGCGCCGACGCGACGTCGCGAGGTGTCGGGCTACTTCAGTCACGAGTCTGGCGTCGGTCGCGCGATCGCGGCGCTCCGCACGAGAGACACCGCGCCCCTGTCGGTCGGCGTGCTCGGCCTCGGCGTCGGGCAGCTGGCGAACTTCGGGAACGCGGGCGACTCGATGCGCTTCTACGAGATCAACCCGCTGGTGGTGTCCCTCGCGCAGGGAGAAGGCGGCTTCTTCTCGGTGCTCGGTGACAGCGCTGCGGCCGTCGACGTCGTGCTCGGTGACGCGCGCATCTCGCTCGAGCGGGAGCCACTGTCGACCTTCGACCTGCTGGTGGTCGACGTCTTCACCGGCGACTCGATTCCTCCGCACCTGCTGACGGCCGAGGCGTTCGCGCTCTACCAACGCCACCTGCGGGCCGGTCGCGGCGTCATCGCCGTGCACATCACCAACCGGTACCTGAACCTCGAGCCCGTGCTGGCCAGTCACGCGAAGCAGCTCGGCCTCTCGATGCGCGTCGTCCGGAGCGTCGACCGCGGTGGTGCACCGAGCGTCTGGGGCGTGCTCGCCGCTGACCCATCATTGTTCGACGCGGCGGCGTTCCAGTCGAACGAAGTCAGCCCTGCTGAGCCGCACGACATCGCGTGGACCGATGAGCATCACTCGTTGCTGCCGCTGCTGCTCGCGCGGTGAGATGATGCCGTCGTCATGACGAGCGCCTCTGACATACCCGCGCTCCCGCCCGGTCTGGTGCGCCGGCTCGCCGAGCTCTTCCCTCAGCTGCACATCGTCGACGCGAACGTGCTGGGCGCCGATGTCGAGGCCGGCGTTCACGACGACACCTCGAAGGGCGTCGGGTACGGGCGGCCGCTCAAGGTCTCGCTCGAGGGCGAAGGTCAGGAGCGCGTGACGGTGGTGCTCCACGTCGCCAACGCCGACGACTTCGGTCACGACCGCCGCTCCGATCGCTCTGCAGCGCAGGTGTTGGCCTTCGACACCTTCGGCCTGGTGCCACACCACACGCGCGCGCTCGACGTGGGCGCCGTTCGGGCTGACGGCTCGCTGCTCTCGATCGCCGAGGCGGGCGAGTTCTACCTGCTCACGACCTGGGCCGAGGGTGACGTCTACGCGTCCGACCTCCGACGGCTGGCGACGACGGGCACCGTCACGCCCCTCGACCTCGCGCGGCTCGAGGCGCTGGTGTCGGTGATGAAGGCGCTTCATCAGCAGCCGGGCTCGCATGCAGGCGCGTACACGCGAGCGCTCCGAGATCTGGTCGGTAGTGGTGAGGGCATCGCGGGCCTGGTGGACGGGTACCCCGCTGGCGTTCCGGCGGCTCCAGCCGAACGACTCGAAGCACTCGAGCGGGCCTGCCTTGGCTGGCGGCAGCGACTCAAGGCGCGTCACCATCGCCTGCGCCGCACGCACGGAGACCTGCACCCCTTCAACATCGTCTTCGGCCCCGGCGACGCGACGCCGCAGCTGTTGGACACGAGCCGTGGCTCCGAAGGCGACCCTGCCGATGACGTCGCCTGCCTCGCGGTGAACTTCCTCTTCTTCGGCCTCTCGCACGCAGCGACGTGGCGTCAGGGGCTCGGCGTGTTGTGGCGGCGCTTCTGGGAGCTCTCACTCGCGAGTCCCGATGACGAGCTGCTCGAGGTGCTCGCGCCGTGGCTCACCTGGCGGCTGCTCGTGCTGGCCAACCCCGTCTGGTACCCGAACGTCACCGCAGAAGAGCGCGAGCGCATGCTCGGTCTGGCGGAGCGCGCGTTGACGGCACGGCGCTTCGACCCGGCCTGGGCAGACGAGCTGATGTCTGCGACGCCAACACGAGCCGAAGTGACGCCAGGCGTCGTCGTCTGGTTCACCGGGCTGCCCTCGTCGGGCAAGTCGACCCTCGCGCGTCGCACGGCCAGCGCGCTCGCGCCCCGGCCGTGCGTCATCCTCGATGGCGACGAGCTGCGCGAGTGTCTGGTGCCGACGCCCGGCTACGACGACGCCTCACGCGCCGACTTCTACGAGACGCTGGCCCGGCTCGCGGCAACGCTCGCGAAGCAGGGACATGTGGTGTTGGTTGCCGCGACTGCGCACCGCCGTACGTTTCGCGAACGTGCGCGCGCCGTGAGCCCACGCCTTCTCGAGGTCTTCGTCGATACGCCGCTGGCCGAGTGTGCGCGCCGTGACGCCAAGGGGCTCTACGCGAGCCAGACGGCGCATCTTCCGGGGCTGCAGGAGTCGTTCGAGGCCCCGCTCTCGGCTGAGCTGACGGTGCGACCTGGCGACGTGACACCGGAGCGCACGATCGCCGCGTTGATCAGCGCTTCTTCTTCTGGTCCGACGCGCACTCCTTGAGACACGAGACGCGCAGCTTCTTCATGGCGTTCTGACAGGCCTCGGCCGCGTGCTGCGCCTCGGCTTTGCCACCACCGTGCTGCTCGGCGCCTTTGCCGGTCTTCCGACAGTCGACGGCCATGCGCTTCATCAGGTCGTCACACGACCGTGAACACGCCGGGTCCCTGGCGAACGCGGAGCCGGCCACGAGCAGCGCTGCGATGAGAAGGACGCGCATGGAAACCAAAGGACTGTCGACAGCGTCTCCTGATTCACCGTGCGACTCAAGCAGCGCGCCTCGGTCAATTGGCCGTGCTCGGGAATTCGCGTGGCCGGGAGCGTCACCACCCGCTCGAGCTGTTGCGAAAGGGTCGCGGAGGAGCGTCCTGCCCGCTCGGCGACTCCGAGAGAACGACCATCGCCGATTGCGCGGTGCTCGAACTCACCGTGCCCACTCGTGCCGCTCAGACACGGCCTCGCGATCGACCGTCGCCGACTGCGCGAGTGCTCAAGCTCGCCGTGCCCGCTCGAGCTGCTCCGACACCTGTTCGAACTCACCGTGCCGCTCGAGTCCTCCGAGAGGGCATCGCCGGTGCGAGCGATCGAAGTCACCGTGCCGCTCGAGTTACTCCGAGCGGACCTGGCACCACCCACGGTGCGAGAGCTCGAGCTCACCGTTCGGCGAAGCGCGCCGAGAAGTGACGGAGCGTCTGAGGCTGCTCGACGATTTGCAGCGCCTTGAGGGTCTTCGCCGACGTCGCCACGCGCTCGACGACCTCGACCACGTAATCGAGGTGGCTCTGCGTATAGGTGCGCCGGGGAATCGCGAGGCGAACGAGGTCCATCGCGGAGGGGCGCTCGGAGCCATCGGGCTGACGCCCGAACATCACGGTGCCGATCTCGCAGCTGCGCACGCCACCCTCCCGGTAGAGCGCGACGGCGAGCGCCTGGCCCGGGTAGTCGAGCGGTGACAGGTGCGGCAGCAGCCCGCGCGCATCGACGTACACGGCGTGGCCACCGGTCGGTAGCACGATGGGCACACCGAGCTTCTGGAGCGCATCGCCCAGGTACTCCGTCGAACGCACGCGGTAGCGCAGGTAGTCGTGTTGAACGACCTCGACGAGGCCCTGCGCGATGGCGTCGAGGTCGCGGCCCGCGAGCCCTCCGTAGGTCGGGAACCCCTCGGTGAGGATGAGCAGGTTGCGGCACTGGAGTGCCCACGCGTCGTCGTCGAGCGCGAGCCACCCTCCGATGTTGGCCATGCCGTCCTTCTTCGCCGACATCGTCATGCCGTCGGCGACCGCGGCCATGTCGCGCACGATGTCCACGACGTCGCGATGGGCCTGCCCGGGCTCGCGTTGGCGAATGAACCACGCGTTCTCGGCGAAGCGGCACGCGTCGAGGAAGAGCGGCACGCGGTGGCGATCGCACACGGCGCGCACGGCCCGCAGGTTCTCGAGGCTGACCGGCTGCCCGCCACCCGAGTTGTTGGTGACCGTCACCAGCACCAGCGGCACCTTCGCGCGGCCATGCTCCGAGAGGAGCCGCTCGAGCGCCTCGACGTCGAGGTTGCCCTTGAAGGGGTGTGGCACCGAAGGCTGACGGCCAGCGGGATAGAGGAGGTCGACGCCAGTCGCGCCGCTCGCCTCGACGTTCGCGCGCGTGGTGTCGAAGAGCGTGTTCGACGGCACGACCTTTCCCGGCCCACCGACGACCGAGAACAGAATCTTCTCGGCGGCGCGACCCTGATGCGTGGGGATGAGGTGTTTGAAGTCGAACAGGTTCTTCACCGCCGCTTCGAAGCGGAAGTACGACGGCGAGCCAGCGTAGGACTCGTCACCTCGCTGGAGCGCGGCCCACTGCTCCGACGACATCGCGCCCGTGCCCGAGTCGGTGAGCAGGTCGATGAGCACGTCGGTCGAGTGCAGGCCGAAGAGGTTGAGCCCCGCTTCCTGGAGCCGTGCCTCGCGCTCCTCCTTCGTGGTGAGGCGCAGCGGCTCGACGGACTTGATGCGGAAGGGCTCGATGATGGTGCGAAAGTCGTTCACGTCGGCCGGCATAGTCACCCCTGACGAAGAAAGGGCGGCTGGCGAACGTCGCTTGAGCCATCGCAAGTTCAGGCGTCGGAGGTCTGGGCTCCGATGGACTCGAGCAACGCCCGGTACCAGCTCGCGGCAGCCTGCGCCCGGCCGGGGAGCGCGGACGTGCCCCAGAGAATCGACAGCGTCTTCGTCGTCTGTGGCGTCGTCTTCGTTCGCTGCGAGTCCTTCACCGCGTTCGCGCACGGGCCGTCCGCGTCGAACAGACAGAGCAGCCCGGCGAGGTCGATGGTCTGCCCGCCCTGGTTGAAGACGTACGACGCGCCTTCGGAGGCGAGGCCCACGCGGAACGGCGCCTTCGCGAGCGAGAGGTCGACGACGCTGATGGGAAGACCCGAGTGGAGCGAGACGACGTTGCAGGCGTCGACCGCGGCGTTGATGGAGTTGAGCGCTCCTTCGGTCACGGCGCGCACGAGGTACTCCGAGGCGGGCTTGCCGCGGCCGGTCGGTTTGTAGCCACCGTGGCGGAGCAGGTCTCTGACGGCCGTCCTCACGGCATCGTCGGCTGAGAGCGGCGCGGCCGCGGTGGTGGAGAGCAGCGCCATCACCGCCTCGACACGACCGAGCTCGCCGAGCGGCCTGGGAAACGTGGTGACGAAACAGCGCGCGTCGAGCAGCGGGTGTGCCTCGAGCTGAACCATGGACGCGACGCTCGCCGAGGCCGCGGAGCGACGCAACGAAGAGCGTGTGTCGCTGCAGGGTCGAAAACCGCCCCAATCGTGACACTCGTTTTCCCGTCACCTGCACGTCACTTTCAGCCCGGCAAATCGGCCTGCGCGGCGATTTGAAGCCGCCGTCCGGAAACCCCAAAGGATCCAGGGGTTTACATGCGACCCGCTGCCACATAGGGTGCCCCCGGTCAAAAAAGAGACACGGCGCTACAGGCCGCTACGGTCCCTTTCTTGACGGAAGAACCGCAGCGATCCACCCGGCACGAAAGGCCCAATCGCGTGAGCCAAGAGCGCCCTGATGCGTTGCTGAAAAGCGCGCTGGAGAAGATCGTCTATTTCGAAGCGCGTGCGCAGCAGCTGACGAACGACCTCGACCAGGCCTGTTCGGAGCGCGAGCGCCTGCGGACCGATCTCGCCCACGCCTCGCAGCGAGAGATCGACCTGCGTCGCGTCATCGCCGAGCTCGAGGTGCGCTCCACGCGCGCCCACGCCGAGCGCGAAGAGTCGGCCAACCTCGCCGAGGCGCTGCGTCGGGAGCGCGCCGAGCTGCTGGGCAAGATCCTCGAGGCCTCGCGCCTCAACACCGACGTGAGCGACCCGTTCGACCTCGCGTCGTTCATCGCCGAGCTGCGCAGTGAGGTGTTGCTGCGCCGGGAGCACGCCGAGGGCGCGCCGCACGCGATGCTGGTGGCCGCAGCGCCTGTCGCTCCGGTCGACGCGCCCGCCGTCGAGAAGCCGTCACACATCACCAACGAAGCCGAAGCGCTCAATCTGCAGGGCCGGCTCACGGTCTCGAAGGCCGAGCTCGCCTCGCTGGAGCGCGCGTTCCCGTTCGCGGGCCGCTCGGAAGAGACGCTCTTCGGCTTCTCGGTTCGCGAACTGACCGCACCCGATGCGTCGGCGCGGGCCCGAGCCGCTGAGCGCCTGACTGCCCTCGCCCACCCTGCCGCGGCGCCTGCGCTGGCGACGGCGCTCCACGCAGAGCGCGACGCGTCGGTGAAGGTCGCGCTGCTGACCGCGCTGGCGACGCTCGCGAAGGTCGAAGCGATTCCCGTCATTCTTCCGCAGCTCAGCGCCGCCGCGCCCGAGGTGCGCATCGCGGCGCTCAAGGCGTTGCTGAAGCTCGACCCGACGCAGGCTGGCCCTCACCTCGCTGCGGCCGTGAAGGACCCGGACTCCGCAGTGCGCCGACGTGCGTCGCTGCTCGCGCTCGGCCTGCACGGCCCCTCGGCGCTGGAGCTCGGTGAGACGGCCATTCGCGACGAGAACCCCGACGTGCGGTCGCTGGCGGCGCTGGTGCTCGGCGCGAGCGGCATGGAGTCGGCGCGCACGTGGCTGATGCAGGCCATGCGTGACCCCGAGGTGCGGGTGCGTCGCTCGGCGAGCCAGGCGCTCTCACGGTTGCTCGGCCAGGACGTCAGCCAGTTGGTTGATCTCGACGAGGCCCAGCGTCGGCGTGAAGTCCGCCGGCTCTCGCAGGTGCCGTCGAACCCGGTGAAGGCGAAGCTCGTCGCGTCGTTGCCGAAGGTCGCGCCTGTCGCCGAGCGGCCGAGGTCGTCCACGATGGCGCAGGTCGCTTCGACGAACGGCGCCGCTCACGCTCCCGTTTCGCAGGTCGCTGCTCGGCAGGACGTGAGCTCCACCGTCGCGCAGGTCGCGCCGACCGTCGTCGCTGCGCCCGTCGTCGAGACCGTGGCGCAGGTCGCGCCGGCGACCGTCATCCACGCTCGCGCGTCCGTGGTCGAGACGCCCCGGCCCATCGTGGTCGCGCCAAGGCCGCCCGCGTCGGCGAGCATCGCGATCCTGGCGGCGCCTGCGCGAACCGCTGTCGCCGTCATCGAAGAAGAAGCGCCCGCTCCGGTGCTCGAGCCGGCGGTGCTCGACGGCGTGATGACCGAGCTGCGCGCCGCGATTCGTGGGCAGCCGGCCGACGCGCTCGCCGGAGCCCTCAACACCTCGCTCGAGACGGTTCGCGCCGCCTGCGGAGCGCTCATGCAGCAGGGCCAGGTCGTTCGCCGCGGCCACAAGTACTTCGTCGCCTAGAGGACCGAATGGACACCCCTTCCTACACTCCCAAGCAGGCCGCCGAGCTGCTGCGCATCACGCCGAAGGTGCTCAAGGGCGCACTCGAGAAAGACGCGTTCAGCCCCGAAGACGTGTGGGACCTGCGCGCGAAGCTCAACCTCTACCCGCCGTCGGTCGGCACGCGGAAGCAGCTGTTCCTCAACTTCAAGGGCGGCACCGGCAAGACGTCACTCTCGACGTCCTACGCGTGGCGGCTCGCCGAGATGGGCTACGGCGTGCTGTTGGTCGACCTCGACAGCCAGGGTCACGCCACCAAGTGCCTCGGCTTCGAGGGCGAGGACTTCGAGAACACGCTGCTCAACGTGCTGGTGAAGAAGGCGCCCATCACGCAGGCGATTCAGAAGTCGCAGCTGCCCAACCTCGAGTTCATTCCGTCGAACCTGACGATGTCGACGGTCGACCTCGCGCTGATGCCGATGGCCGGCCGTGAGTTCAAGCTCAAGAACGCGCTCAAAGAAGTCGAGGCGCACTACGACTTCATCATCTTCGACGCGCCGCCGTCGTTCGGCCTGCTCAACCTGAACGCGCTGATGGCTGCCGACGATCTCATCGTGCCGGTGCTCGCCGACTTCCTCTCGTTCCACGGCCTCAAGCTGCTGTTCGAGACGGTGCAGAGCCTCGAGGAAGATCTCGGCCACGTGCTCGACCACGTCTTCATCGTGGTGAACGCCTTCAACGCGACGTTCAAGCTCGCGAAAGAGGCGCTCGAGGCCCTCAAGACGCACTACCCCGAGTACCTGATGCCGCAGGTGGTGCGGCAGTGCACGCGGTTCGCGCAGGCCTCGAGTGAAGGCATGCCCATCTTCGCGTTCGATCGCGACTCGAAGGGCGCAGGCGACGTGCAGACGCTCATCGACGCAGTGATCAGCCGTCTTCAGAAGAGCTCGAAGGTGCAGCCGCCGGTGGAAGCGAAGTCGGCGTGACGACGATTCACGGAGGACAACACATGAAGAAGGCATTCGACGCCAACGTCTCGAGAGCCCGCCCGAAGCTGCGGTTGGGCGCCATGCTGGGCACCAGTGAAGCCGCGTCCGTCTCGCAAGAGACGGTCGAGTCGCTCGCGCAGGCCATCGCGCAGGAGCCGGTGATTCCTTCGCGAGAGGAGCCCGCGGATCTCTCGTCGGCCTTCAGGGCGAAGCTCACGGCGCGCGCGTTCAAGCCGTCGGCGGCCGAGGTGTTGTCGTCGGCGCTCCAGACCGAGGTGCCCGCGGCGAAGGCTCCGGCAATGGAGCCCGTCGCTGACGTGCACGTCGTCGAGGAGCCCGTGGTCGCCCAGCAGCCGGTGGAGGTCGTCATGGCGCAGCCGAAGACCGTCGTGGTGCAGACCGTGAAGAATGGCGTCGAGGCTCCGCACGAGGTGCGTGAGGTGCAGACCGCGCCCGTCGAGGCGCCGCAGCCCGACGCCGCCGACCGCCGCGAGAAGCTGCGTGAGCGCCTCAAGGCCGTGCGTCAGAACCCGCGCCCCGAGCCGTTGCCCGAGACAGTGGCCGAGGCCGGCGTGCTCGCGGTCGAGCGCATCGCCGCGCTGCAGAGCGAGTTGGCCAAGACGCGCGCGGTGAACCTGGCGCTGTCGCAAGACCTCGAGGCCGCCCGTCGTCAGGCCGAGCGCGCGACCGAAGAAGCCCGCCTGCGCATGGACGAGGCGCGTCGGCTGTCGTCCGAGATGGAGGGCCGCGTTCACCTGCTGGCCGACCTCGAGCGGGAGCTGTCGTCGCTCGAAGGTGAGCGCAACGAAGCGCTCCTCGCGCTGCAGGAGTCGCGTCAGGCCATCGAAGCCGGCGAGCGTGAGCGGCTGGAGCTGCATGACTCGTTGACCGGGAAGGACAGCGAGCTCGAGGCGTCACTGCAGGAAGAAGAGCGGCTGGCGAGCGAGCTCGAGGCGACGCACGAGGCCATGTCGGGCCTGCGTCGTTCGGCCGATGCCCTCAAGAGCGAGCGCGACACGCTGGCCCGTCAGGTGTCGGACCTCACCAAGGAGCGCGCGGAGCTGCTCGAGGCCCGCAAGGCCCTCGAGGCCGTGCACCGGGCGCTCGCCAAGGCGTCAGTGCTGGCGTGACGTGACGAGCCACGAACGGGTCGCCGCCACCATCTCGGCGGAGACCTCGTGGCGCGCGTCGAACGAACGGAAGTCGACCTCGTAGCCGGCTGAACGCAGCACCTCGTTCGTCTGCACCGCGCCGGCGTACGGGAGCAGCGGATCCCTCGTGCCGTGCATCAACAGCACGCGGGGACGTCTCGTCGACGTGACGGGCTTGAGCTCGGGCAACGTGCGGCCGCTGATCAACACCACGCCCGCAACGAGCGACGGCTCGGTCAACGCGACGGCTTCGCTCAGCATCGCGCCCTGACTGAAGCCCAGCAGCGTCACGCGTTCCGGGTCGACCCCAGCCTCGAGCTTCAGCGCGCGAACGAACTCGACGATGCGGGCCCGCGAGGTCTCGGCCGCGGCCACGTCGTGCATCGGCCCTTCAGGCGTGAAACGAACTGGAAACCAGCTGAACTGATCAGCGCCGAGTTCGAGCGGCGCGCGCAGCGCGATGATCAACGACCCTGGCGCCACTTCCTTCCCAAGCTCGAACAAGTCTCGTTCGTTCGCGCCGAGGCCGTGCAGGACGATCACCACCGGAGCACGCCCCTGCGGCGCGTCGGAGCGCAGCGCGTGCAACAGCGGCCGCGACGGCGACGCGCTTCGACACGCGAGGAGCGCGACCGCTACCAGCCAGAGGTGTCGACCGAACACGCGTCCAGGTTCCATACCGCCGCTCCGATGATCGTCGCCGTGCGTGGCGTCGAGCCGAGCTCCCATCGCAGATCTCGCCCGAGCGACACCATCGGAAGTTCAGCTCGGCCACACGAGGTTCCATCGGCGCGCAGCACCTCGAGCGCGCCGGCTTTGTCGCCGCCCGAGCCGGGGCCTCGAGGGATCAACCCCTCGTAGCGACGAAACGACGTGACTGCGACGAACGCTCCGTCGGGGCTCGAGCCCCGCGACGCTTCGATTCGCCCCATCAGGAACGCGCCGAACGACGCCACGAACGTCGCGACGGTGAGCGCCCCGAGGAGCAAGCCTGGAACGAGCAACGAGCGTCGCCTCGCTTCGGTCATCGCTTCGGCTTCTTCACCGGTGCAGCAGGTTTCGCGGGTGCGGAAGGCTTGAGCGGAGGCAGCGACGCCCGCACGGCCTGGAGCGCCTCGACCCGCTTCGACACATCGAGCAGCGGGGTCGTGGTCGCGGCGAACTTCGGCAGCAGCGCGATGAAGTCGGCGACGTCGAAGCCTGCCGCGTGGAGCGTTCGCGCTGCGGCCGCATCGGCGTCCAGCTCCTGAGCGGCGCTGGCCTGCCGCTTCTTCCCGAAGGCCATGGTGAGCGTCGAGGCGTTGTTCTTCATGAGACTCCCATCGGCCATGGCCGTCGACAGGCTGTCGGGCATCGAGGGCTTCTCACCACGACTGGCCGCGTCGGCGCTCGTCAGCTCGCCGTAGCGCCTCACCTGACAGGCGAGCTCCTCCAGCTGCGCCAGATTCTCCAGCTGGTGCCGGAGCGTGACGTGCGCCATCTCGTGCGCGAGCGCACCGGCGAGCTGCGCATCGGAGGGCGTGAGCTGCAGCAGGCCGCGCGTGACTAGGACCGTGCCAGCAGGGACCGAGAACGAGTCGACCTCGGGGCTCTCGTCGACCAGGAAGAACCAGCTCACGTTCCGTGCAGCCGAGTGTGGCGCCAACGCCTCACCCAGCTTCGTGACGCGCGCATCGGGCAGCGTTTCACGTGGCCCCTCGTCGGGCTTCGCAGGCGCGAGCCACTCGACGAGCCATCGCCCACTGGCGGTGGCTGCTTCTTCGGCCGGCAGCCCCCGCTGACGCGCCGAGGCGCACTCCGTTCTGGCCGTCGTCATCAACTCGGCCTCGCGGCTCAAGCGCGCATTGGCACCAGCCATGCTGTCCTTCTTGAGGCGCGATTCGAGCGAGGGAGCACACGCACCAGCGGCGACACCGAGACCGACCAGAAGAGCTCTCATGGTCCGACTCGACTCGACGGCGCCTTCGAAACCAACTCCATTCAACGACCACCCACGGCGACTTTCCGCTTCCTCCCGGCATCACGGCGAATAGGGTTCACCACCATGCGACGCGCGCTCGAGCTGATTCGTCTGCGCCTCGGCCGCAGCTTGATTCTCATCGTCGTGCTCTCGAGTGTCGCGATGACCTTCGCGGGGCTGTGGTGGGAGTACGACGTCATGGAGATCTCCGACGACGAGCGCGGCGCGTACGACGACGGCCTCAAGGCCTTCACCCTTCCCAAGCGCGCGGGCCTCAAGTTCGTGCAGCGGCGCTTCGGGCTCGGCAAGCTGGTGCGCTCGGAAGACGTGATGGTGGTCGCGCTCGACGACGGCACGCTCACCCACGTCTCTGAGCACGAGTTCATGGCACAGCGGTACGGCCGCAACCTGCCGTTCGACCGCATCATCTGGGCCGATGTGATCACCTACCTCTCGAAGGCCGGCGCGCGCGCCATCGTCTTCGACATGGTGATGAACGAGCCGTCGTCGAACGGTCTGGGCGACCTCGCGTTCGGCAAGGCGCTGGAGGAGATCGAGACGCCCGTCATCCTCGGCTTCAGCACCGCCGTCACCGCGAAGCCGCTGCCGAAGGTCGAGCCGAGCCTGAAGCGGCCCGTCGGAAAGATGCCCGAGCCGCCCCAGAAGGTCGTGCCCGAGGGCGAGTTCCCCGAAGACCCCACGCCCGAAGAGAAGGCCACACTCGAGAAGCTGGCGGCCGAGACCCGGGTGACCTGGGCCGCGAAGGCGTACGCGGTGCCGGTCGTCACCAAGGGCCTCGAGCTTCAACCGTTCCCCCTCGAGATCGAGCGAGACAAAGACGGCGAGCCGACGGGCAAAGAGTTTCCAAACTTCCCGATGGCCGCGATTCCTGCCGCGCTCGAGGGCGCTGACGGGTTCGGCGCGGTCACCGAAGAAGAGGACGAAGACGGCAAGCTGCGCCGCACGTCGTTCGCGTACACCGATGGCTCGAACACCTATGCGACCCTTCCCGTCGCCCTCCTCGCGAGGCTCGAAGGCGCCACCGAGGTCGTCATCGAGAAAGGCGCGCTCACTGTCGGCACGCGCAAGATCCGCATCAACAAGGACGGGACGGCCGAGCTCCACTACGGCGGGCGCCTCGCCGACCGCTTCCCGATGGTTCCCGTCGTCAACGTCGTGGAGCGCTTCCTCGTGTGCAGCAAGGAAGACCAGACGACCGTCGACTGCGCCGGTGGTGACATGTCGAAGGACGCGTTCGGCGCCCAGTTCAAGGGGAAGATCGTCGTCGTTGGCGGCATCGCGGTCGGCACAGGCGACTCGAAGGCGACGCCGCTCCAGCAGAAAGTGCCGGGCCTGGTGAAGCAGGCGGCCACCATCGACAACCTGCTGAAGGACCAGTTCATCATCGCCGCACCGACGTGGGCGTCATGGCTCTTCGCCTTCTTCATCGCCGTGCTCTCGGTCACGCTGGTGCTGGTGGTGCGAAACACCTTCGTCGACATCGGCTGGCCGGTGCTGCTGTACGTCGGCTTCTTCTCCATCACTGGCAGCTTCCTCGTGGCCACGCGCATTCACGTGCTCTCGGCGCTCCCGGGGCTTGCGGGCACGGTGGCCTCGATTCTCGCCACCACGTGGGAGCGCCTGTTCGCGCGCAAGGAGCGCGAGCGCATCAAGGAGCTCTTCCAGAACTACATGGAGGCCGACCTCGTCGAGCTGATGGTCGAGCAGAAGACGCTGCCGAGCCTCGAGGGTCAGAACCTGAACGTCACGGCGTTCTTCTCCGACATCAAGGGCTTCTCGACGTTCTCCGAGCTGCTCAAGGATCGCCCGCAGGAGCTGATGCGCCTCATCAACCGCTACCTCTCGGTCGTCACGCCGAAGCTGACCGCCGAGGGCGCGTGCATCGACAAGTACATCGGTGACGCGGTCGTCGCGCTGTTCGGAGCGCCGGTCTCGTACCAGGACCACCCGCTGCGCGCGTGCCGGGCCGCGCTCGAGGTGCAGAAGGCGATCGGCGAGCTCCGGGACGCGCTGCGAAAAGAAGGCCTGCCCGACGTGTACACCCGCGTGGGGCTCAACACCGGCACCATGATGGTCGGCAACATCGGCTCGGCGCAGCTGCTCGACTACACGGCCATCGGTGACGAGATGAACCTCGCGGCCCGGCTCGAGGGCGCGAACAAGATCTACGGCACGCTCATCATGATGGGCCAGAACACCCATGACGCCGTCCGGCAGCACGTCGAGGCGCGCGAGCTCGATCGCATTCGGGTCGCGGGGAAACGCAACGCCGTGACGGTGTACGAGCTGCTCGCGATGAAGGGTGGGATCTCCACCACGACCCGGCGGGTCATCGATCTCTACGCCCAGGCGCTGGCCCTCTACCGTGGCCGCCGCTTCACCCAGGCGAAGGAATTGCTGGGGAAGGCGCTCGAGGTCGACCAGAGTGACGGCCCCAGCACGCGGTTGCTGTCGTTGTGCATCGAGTTCGAGCGTCACCCCCCCGCGCCGGAGTGGGACGGGGTGTCGAGCCTGGAGAAATGAAGTCTTCCCGAGGAGGAATCATGAAACGTCTGTACGGAGCAGTAGCCGCAGCGGTGCTGTTGAGCGCCAGCGGTGCGTGGGCCGTCGCCAAGGGCGGCAGTCTCTACATCAAGTCGAAGGACGTGAAGCTGCTGAAGGACCCGAAGCCAGGCGCCACGGCGCTCAAGCCGCTCGACATCGGCACCGAGGTGAAGTGGCTCGGGCCCAGCGAGAAGGACAAGGCGTTTCACGAGGTCGAATTCGGAGGAAAGAAGGGCTTCGTGCTGATGTCGAACCTCTCGCCGAGCAAGCCGCAGATGGAGATCGCAGGCTCGAGCGGAACGGCGATGTCACCGCAGGCCTTCGCCAGCTCTGGCGCGGCCACCAAGGCGCTCACGCCAGCCGGCATCAACTACGCGAAGGGCGAAGGCAAAGACGCTCCGAAGGCGCTCGAGGCCGCCGCCGAGATCATTCACGTCGAGGAGTACAACAAGACGAAGGGCACGCCTGAGGCGATCGCCGCGAAGTCGAAGTCCCTGGGGGGTGGCAAGTGAGAGTCCTGCGCATCGCAATGCCGGTGATGATGACGTTCGCGCTGCAGGGGTGTGCGTTCATCAACAACATGAAGTCGGGGAACCTGAAGGGCGCCGCAGGAGACCTCGCCAAGGAGGCGCAGACGCTCGCCGACGCGAAGAAGTACGGCGACAACGAGTGTGCGCCCATCAAGACCGACGAACTGTCGTGGGAAGAGGAGCGCGCGGTCGGGAGCGCCGTTGGCGTCGGCCTCGCCATGAATGGCGGTCACTTCTTCATCGAGGGCGTGACCGAGAAGAACCCCGAGGTGCTCAACGCCGACCTCAAGAAGGCGAAGCTGCCTGACAACGAGAAGAACGAGCTGACGGCGTATCTGTCCGTGACGGGTCGCAACATCGCTCGCTTCTCGTCGCGCCCCGAGCTCCCGTGGACGTTCGGTGTCATCGAGAATGAGACGCCCAACGCCTTCAGCGCGCCAGGCGGCTACGTCATCGTCACCACCGGCCTGCTCAAGAAGATCACCAACGAAGCCCAGCTCGCCGGGGTGTTGGCACATGAGATTGGCCACATCGTCCACAAGCACTCGCTGAAACGCTACAAGCAGGGGAAGTTCGACCAGTGCTCCGTCGCGCTGGCAGCGCAGTACTATTCGGAGCGCAGCTCGAACCTCCCCAACGACCTGCGCGCGGCGCTGAAGTTCTCGAAGCGGTTCGGCAAGGGCGGCAAGGTCGATCTCGACGCGCCGGACGAGGGTGGGTTCGTGGCCTTCGTCGTCAAGGCCGTGCTGAAGCTGATGGACGTCCTCGGCAACGAGAAGGAAGACGAGTTCCAGGCCGACGCCACCGCGCTCGAGCTGGTGGCGTTCGCGGGCTACGACGCGAGCGAGTACGAGAAGTTCCTCGCCTCGCTCGGCGCGCAGGGCGGCGGCTTCTCGAAGCACCCGTCGACCGACGACCGCGTCGCGAAGCTGAAGGCGGCGCGTGAAGGCGAGATGGCGCCGTTCGCGTCTGGAACCGCGAAGCCCGACGTGGCGAAGGCGTTCGCACCGCTGAAGAAGTAACCAGTCGGTCGTGACAGAAAGCGGCGGCGCCCAGCAGCCCGGGTGTCGCCGCTTCGTCGTTTCGACTCCTCGAGGAAAACGCCCCATGCTGAGTCCGTCGTCGCGGCTGCGCGAGTACGAAGTGTGGGGCCGCATCGGCGGCGGCGGCATGAGCGACGTCTACCTCGCGCGGCACGTCGACCTCTGCGCACCCGTGGTGGTGAAGACGCTGAAGCTGTCGGTCGACTCGGACGCGACCGAGCGCGTCCAGCGCCTGCGCACCGAGGCCATCATCACCTCACGCATTCGCAGCCCGCGCGTGGTGCGGCCGCTCGACGTCGGCATCACCGACGAAGGCACGCCGTACCTGGTGCAGGACTACGTCGACGGCCTCGACCTGGCCGAGTTCGACGCCGCTCGCCGCAAGGCGCTCGGGGTCGGTCTGCCGCTCTGGTACGTCTGCGAGGTCATCGCCGAGATTGCGTCGGGGCTCGCGGCCGCGCACCGCACCGGCGTGCTCCACCGCGACCTGAAGCCCAGCAACCTCTTCGTCTCGCCAGAAGAGGGCGTGCAGCTCGGCGACTTCGGCGTCGCAGTGGCGCGTGGCTCGGCCGAGGGTACCCCGCTCGAGCTGGCGGGCACGCTCGAGTACATGGCGCCCGAGACGCTGCGCACCGGCGTCTTTCACCGGCGCACCGACGTCTACGGCCTGGGCGCGACGGCCTTTCAGCTGCGCTACGGCCGGCCGCCGTACACGACGATGCGCGACGTGCTCGACGCGTCGGTCTCGCCTGCGTTCCCGAAACCCGAGAGCCCCGAAGAGGCCTTCTTTCAACAGGCCGTCGCGCACATGCTCGACCAGGAGCCCGAGCGCCGCTGGAGCGACATGGGGCGCGTGCGGCGCACGTTTCGCCAGCTCGCCGACCTGCTGCGGCCACCGCTGCACGCGACGCGTGAAGGTGACGCGATTCACGTCATGGGCGTTCACGTCACGGCGCGCGTGGGCGACCTCGCGAAGGCCACCACCGAGGGGGCGGTCTGCTCGGCCAACTCGGAGTTCCTGATGGACGTCGGGGTCGGCGCGTCACTCGTGAAGGCCGGCGGGCAGGGCATCGAAGACGAAGCGCGGGCAGGAGGCGCCAGGCCGCTCGGGGCGTGCATCTCGACGAGCGCGGGCGCGCTGCCGTTCCGCCGGGTGCTCCATGCGGTCGCCGCGTGGAGCGAAGTCTCGTGCGTCGCGCGCGCTGCCCAACGCGCCTTGTTGATGGCCGAGACCGAAGGCCTGCGCTCGCTCTCGATTCCGGCCATCGGCACCGGCGCGGCGCGCGTCAGCCTCGAGTCCTCGGCGGCGAGCCTCGCGGCGTCGCTCGAGCTCCACCTTCACCTCGGCGGCTCGAGGTTCACCCACCTCGACTTCGTGCTCTTCGATGAAGACAAGCGGCGCACCTTCGCCGAGGTGCTCGAGTCGGTGTTCCTCGGCTCCAGGGACGCGGCCGACGTCGGGCTGGTGGACTCGGGCGCGATGAACGACGAGTCGAGCACCGTCGTCAGGAAGTAGCCGGGGGCACGGGGAGCACTACGCGAAACACCGAGCCCTGGCCCGGCGTGC
>JAUXRI010000083.1 GCA_030681895.1 Myxococcales bacterium
GCGCGACCGCCGAGATCGAGGCCATGGGCCGGCTCGAGGTCGCCCAGCTCGAAGCCGACACCACGCGAGAGGTCGCGACGCTGGTGGCGCAGGCGCGCTCGCAGTACCCGCTCTCCATCGGTGCTGCGCTCGAGGAGCTCAAGGCCCAGCCCGTCGTGCTCGAGGCCTACCTGGAGCTCTATGAGCTCTCGCAGCTGAGGCCGGGGCGCACGATTGCCTTCCGTGGCTTCGAGGGTGGGCAGGCGATGCGGTCGGTCGAGGCGGCGATGCTCCAGGCGATGCCGAACGAGCAGGCCGACGCGGCGCCGATCATCCCGCATCGCTGAAGCGCGCACCGACGCGTCACTGCGGGAAGACGGTGGACTCGAAGTTGAAACCGCGGTGCAAGTTCGAGCGCGGTTCTCAGTGCGCGCCCGGCTCGATGCGCAGCAGCCCGCGCTGGAGACCGGTCGCCGAGTCCACGGTGGTCATCGCTTCCAGCAGGCGCTCGGGGCTGACCAGCCATGGCTGATACGACGCGTTCACGTCGAGCACGAAGACCAGGTCTTCCTCCGGCAGGTAGCCCGCGATGGGCGAGTGATGCCCGCCGCCTCGGCCGAAGAGCGGGCCGCGATGAAAGTTCGCGATGAAGCGCACCGCAGGGTCGTTCGCCTTCGCCAACTCGGTGCGAAGCGTCGGCAGGTCGAGCTCCCGGAGGATGGTGACGTTCCTGCCGGTGCGGTGGCGCGTCACCGTGGCCAACTCATCCAGCGTGAGGCCGGGGACGAAGCCGAAGACGCTCGAGACGCCGGTACCTTCGAGGACGACCGCTTGATCGCTCCGCGCGCCCAGCGAGCGCTGCACGTTCACCACGCTCGCCGGGCCGCAGAAGCTCGCGTTGCGTTGCACGTCGTAGCCAGCGCGGTACGTCGCCGCGACCGGCAGGGCCCACGCCTTCTCGAGGAGCGCTTGAGCTTGATAGCTCGGTGAGCGCTCAATCGACGTGACGGTCGAAGGTGCCTCTCGCTGGGAGAGGAAGAACGCGAACGCCGCGCCCGCGACGACGACCGCAGCGCCACCGAGCGCGCGACGCATCAGGACTTCACTGCAGCGCCCCATCGAGCGCGTTCTGATCGAACCCCAGCACCAGCTTCCCGCGCACGTCGATGACGGGAACGCCCTGCGGCTTCACGCCGGCCCGGGCCGCCTTCTGCGCGAGCTCCTTCGAGGCCTCGGGGTCCTTCTCGATGTCCTTCTCGGTGAAGAAGACCTTTCGCGCGGTGAGGAACGCCCGTGCCTTGCGGCAGTACCCGCACCACGTCGTCATGTAGAGGATGACGTCGTTGCTGCTCGGCTCGGCGACACGGGTGAACGACGAGGGCTCCTTCTCGCGGGCCTTGCTCGCCTCGGCGATCTGCTTCTCGAGGGCCGCGATGGCGCTCTGGCTGCTCTTCTTGTCCGAGAGCTCTCGGGTGGCCTTCGTCTTGATGAGCTGGGCCTTCTTCGCGTCGGCGCCAGTGAGCTTCGCCGCGGCGAGCTGGTCGAGCGCGACCTGCCAGTCCGCGTTGTCGACGGCGAGCTGGGCGCGGAGCAGCCGGGCCTGAGCGTTCGTGCCGTCCACCTCGATCCACGTGTCGCAGTACCGCTCCGCGGCCTCGAACTGCTGCTGCGACTGAGAGGTGCGCGCTGCCGCCTCGAGCGCGGCGGGTTGTTTCGGATCGAGCTTGAGCGCCATCTGGGCGAACTGGAGCGCGAGCAGCTCGTCTTTCTTCGCCACGGCAGCCTTCGCTGCGTCGCCCAACAGGCTGGCCGCCTTCGCCTTGTCGTCACCCGTGAACGTCTGGCCATCGAGCGCGAACAGGACGTCGTCGAGCTTGCCGGCCTTGAGGTGGCCCTGGGCCGTCTCGAGCGGCGTGGCGGAAAGGGCGAGCAGGAGCAGGAGAGCGCGCATGGTGGGCGAGGGTACTCCGGGCCGGGTCATGTCGTCTGTGGCGTCGTGGCGAGCGCGCGCGTGGCAGGCTCTGGGCCGTCAGTCGGTGGCGTCACGCTCGTCCACCTGCGCGGGAGGCAACACCATGTCCTGGAAGTCCACGCTCGTGCAGTCCGGCCCCGGCCACTGGGTGCTGCCGAAGAACAAGCAGATGCGCTGCGACGCGCACCTCTTCCTGTCCGACGAGCTGCTGCACGGCGACGAGGGCGTCGAAGAGAACGTGTTCGATCAGGTGGTGAACGCCTGCTCGTTCCCGGGCGCGACGCGCGTCGTGCTGACCCCCGACTGTCACGTCGGCTACGGCGTCCCCATCGGCACCGCCATCGAGACCGAAGGCACGCTGCTCCCAACGGCGGCCGGCTACGACATCGGCTGCGGCATGGTGCAGCTGTCGACCTCTCTCACGTGGGACGACGTCGCCGACAAGGACAAGCGCCGCCAGTGGATCGACGAGGTGACCCGTCGCATCGGCATCGGGGTCGGCCAGTCGAGCGGCCGCAAACTCGCCAGCAAGCTGCTCCCCGAGGTGCTGCGTCACGGCGCGAAGGCGCTGGGCCACTCGCACGACGTCGCGGAGCGCGCCTCGATTCCCGTCGAAGACGATCGCGTCGACGTGCCCGACCGCGCCTGGGACAAGCGCAACCAGCTCGGCAGCCTCGGCGGCGGCAACCACTTCTGCGAGATGCAGCTCGACGAGGAGCAGCGCGTCTGGGTGATGCTCCACACGGGCAGCCGCGGCTTCGGCTGGAACATCGCCAAGCAGTTCTTCGTCGCTGGCGCCGAGGCGTTGGGGCTCGTCGGTGGTCGTCACGAAGATCACGTCTGGTTCGACGCCGACTCGACGATGGGCAAGGCGTACTGGAACCTGCACAACATGGCGGCGAACTTCGCCATCGCCAACCGCATCATCATCGGTGAGGCCGTGTGCGAGGCGCTCGAGGCCGTCTTCGGCGGCGAGGCGAACGTCTATTACGAGATCTCGCACAACCTGATTCAGAAGGAGGGCGGCCGCTTCATCGCGCGCAAGGGAGCGACCCGTGCGTTCCCGGCGAAGCACCCGGCGCTGAAGGGCTCGGCGTGGGAAGCCAGTGGTCACCCCATCCTGATCCCCGGCTCGATGGAGACGGGCTCGGCAATCTTGTTCGCCGAGGCTGGCGCGTCGGAATCGCTGTACTCCGTCAACCACGGCGCGGGCCGCCGGCTGTCTCGCAACGAGGCGAAGCGCTCGCTCTCGCAGAAGGACACCGACCTGCGCATGGCGCGCCTCGGTGTGCTGCTCAACACGCGCAACACGCCGCTCGACGAGTCGGGCCCTTGTTACAAGGACCTGGAGCAGGTGCTGGGCGCGGTGGAGCTCGCGGGGCTCGCGAAGGTGAACCGTCGTCTTCGCCCGATCGCCTGCATCAAGGGCAACGACTGAACGTCACACTGCCGCCATCCCAATCAGATGAGGGGTGGCGGCAGAGCCCGACTCCGTCGACAATGCCGGCATGGGTGGGTTTCCGGCGTCGATTCAGGCCGCCTACGAGCAGCATCGCAGCGCCGTCTTCCGGCGGTGTCAGACGCTGCTCAAGGACGCCGCGCTCGCCGAAGACGCCACGCAAGACGTCTTCATGAAGCTCGCCGCGAACGAGCATCGCATCGAGAACCCGAAGGCGCAGCTGGGCTGGTTGCTCCAGACGGCGACCAACCACTGTCTGACGATGATGCGCACGCGCGGCCGCTCCGACTCGCTCGAGGCGCGCGCCGAAGGTGATGGCGAGGGTGGCGGAGATCAGGGCCCCTCGGAGCGCCTCACCGGGCAATACGAGGCCCGCGATTTTTCCCGCAAGCTGCTCGAAGAGCTCGGCACGGTGTCGCGAGACATCGCGTTGTCGGTGCTGGCCGGTGACGAGGAGCGGCAAGACGTCGCCAGCAAACTCAACGTCTCGCGCAAGACGGTCACCCGCAAACTGCAGTCCATCACCGAGCGCGCGAAACAACTGCTGACGCGAAAGCGCGATGACTGAGCAGCGCGGTCCCGTGCCCGTACCGCCCGGCATGTGCCCGGTGTGTCGGCAACAGTTCCCCATCACCGCGGGCCTGTGCCCGCGCCACCACGTGCGCCTGACGGCCGTCGAGCGCGCGACCGACCCGGCGAACCACGCGGTGCGCACCCTCATCGAGTCGGGCCTCTCCATTGACGACCCGAGTGACCACGTCACCGATCTCGAACGTCGGGGGCTGACGCCGAAAGCCAGCTCGGCGACCGGCCGCGGCGGCGAGTCCACGGTGCTCGAGCCCGCGTATCAGCCGAAGGGCGAGCCAGCCGTGCGGGTGCGCGAGGCGGCCACCGTGCCGGAGGGCGTTCGCCCCGTCGAGGTGAGCCTCTCGAAGGGCTCCACCACCAGCGTCGTCGGGCAGGTGTTCGACGGCTACATCACCACGAGCGTCCTCGCCGAAGGCGGCATGGGCATCGTCTACGAAGCGCAGCACCCGCTCCTCGGCACGCAGGCCGTGGTGAAGGTGCTCAAGAAGCTGCTCAAAGGCGACCCGGTGTCGCGGCGTCGCATGGTGACGGAGGGGCAGACGCTCTCGGCGCTCGTGCACCGCAACGTGGTGCGCGTGTTCGGCTTCGGCCACCTGTCCGACGGGCGCCCGTGGCTGCTGATGGAGCGCCTGGTCGGTGAGAGCCTGTACTCGATGCTCAAGGGGAACGGAGCGCTCGGCATCGACGAGGCGTTGCCGCTGATGAACCAGATGGCGGCGGGCCTCGAGGCCACGCACTCGCTCGGGGTGGTGCACCGCGATCTCAAGCCCGACAACATCTACGTGACGGTCGAGTCCGACGGAGAGCGGCAGGTGAAGCTCATCGACTTCGGCATCGCGCGCCCCGACGTCGCGTCGACGGCCGAGCAGCCCGGTCAGGACCACCGCACCATGGCCGGGCACTTCGTGGGCACCATCATGTACGGCGCGCCGGAGCTGTTCCTCGGCGCGAGCTGCTCGAAGGCCAGCGACGTCTACGCGCTGGGCGCGGTGTTCTTCGAGATGCTCGCGGGCCGACGGGTGTTCGCGCCGCCCGCGCCACAGGACGTGGTGAAGATGCACCTCGACGACGAGCCGCCGCGCGTGCGCGACTTCGTGACGTCGGTGCCACAGGCCGTCGACGACCTGGTGTCCTCGATGTTGGCCAAGCAGCCCGAGGCGCGGCCGTCGATTGAAGACGTTCGTGCGGTGCTCAAGCCCGAGCGCCTCTCGGTCGTCGCGCTGGCGCCGGTGCGCTCCACGCCGCCGTGGGTCTGGGTGATGCTGACCGCCCTGGTCGGGGTCTCGGCCGCGTTCGCCTGGAAGCTCCTGCGAGGGTAAGCGACTCAGGTTTCACGCCCTCGCGACCCAGGTTGCACTCGAGCGTCCGTGGAGCCGGCCAAGTCAGCGAGACGTCACGAAGCGGCGCGTGGCCTCGCGTTTGCGATGGCTTCGCCGCATGACCTCACACACTCGCTCGAAGCTGATGTTGTTGGTGGTGCTCCTCTCGATGCCGCTGCTGGCTGGCGCGTCGAGCCGTGGTTGTGGAGGCGAGGACTCGTCGGTCGTCAGGCAGGACCGGGTCTTCACGCAGTACTGGTTGTTCTACGACGCCAACGCCGACGTGACGTACGCGCGGGCGACCTTCCGGCTGGGCCACGGACTGGGCACGGTGCTCGAGCTGACCGACCCCGCGAAGGTGACGTTCAACGAGAAGGCGCTGTCGTTCCAGGAGGTGCCGGGCTGGCACGAGCTGCAGCTCCCCGGCCGCGTGACGGGCACCTTCCGCTACACGAACGTCGAGGGTCAGCGTTTCCAGGTCGAGGTCAGCGCCCTGCCCGAGACGTCGCTGCCGATGGCGATGAGCCTTCCCGCCGGCCAGCCGTACACGTTCATCTGGACTGGCGCGCCGATCGCTCGGGACGAGCGCCTCGAGGTCATCGTCACCGGCGAGAACAAGCTCGACTTCTCGATCATCGAGCAGCGTGGCATCGGCGCCGTCGACGTGGTGCTGCCGGCCGACAAGACGCGCCGCTTCAACGCGCAGGGGTGGCTGGGCCTTCGTCGCACGCTCGAGTCGGTGCCGAAGGAGTCACCCGACGCTGGGGGCATGGTGTGGGCGACGAGTCAGCCGAAAGACGCGCGCGTGACGTGGGGCGCGATGGCGGCTGCAGACGCCGGGAGCGACGGCGGACGGTGATTCAGCGCGGGCCGAACGACGAGAGCGCGAAGAACGCCCGGATCTTGTCGTTGGTTTCACGCAGCCGCGACGACAACGTCCTCACGAAGGTCCACAGCAAGATGCTCGCGAGCTCTTTGTCGGTGAACATCACCTGCTCGAGCTTGTCGCGCGAGAGCTCGTAGAGCTGGCAGGTCGTGTGGGCGATGGCGTCGGCGCTGCGGGGCCCGTCCTCGATGAGCGACATCTCTCCGAAGTACTGGCCCTTCTCGAGAATCGCGAGCGCCTCTTCCCCGATGCCCGGCACCATCTTCGAGATGCGCACCTTGCCGTCGGTGATCAGGAACATCGAGGTGCCTGCGTCGCCCTCGCGGAAGATGTGCGTCGAGCCGGGGAAATCGACCCGCTTGAGCGCCGCGAGGAGCTTGCGCAGCTGGGCCGAGGTCAGCCCTTCGAACAGCGGCACTTTCCGGAGGAATTCGACGTCCATCAGCCACGGTTCGTAGCAGACTTGAAACCGTTGTCCGCATTTGCGCATCTCATGCGGCGACAACGGACCAGGAGCGACACGTGGAAACGAACAAGATCACCATCATCGGGTCAGGCCCCGCCGGCTACACGGCGGCCATCTACGCTGCTCGCGCAGGCGTCAAGCCCGTGATGTTCGCGGGTGGCCCGTCCGAGTTCGACTCGCGTCGCGTGCCCGGTGGGCAGCTGATGATCACCACCGAAGTCGAGAATTACCCCGGCTTTCCGACGGGCGTGACCGGCCCCGAGCTGATGGAGCACTTCCAGAAGCAGGCGGAGCGCTTCGGCACCGTCATTCACTTCGAGAACGTGGTGTCGGTCGATTGGTCGAAGCGCCCGTTCCACATCAAGAGCGAGTCGAAGGAGTGCCTCTCGGAGACCGTCATCATCGCGACGGGCGCGTCGGCGAAGTGGCTCGACGTGAAGGGTGAGAACGAGTTCATGAACCGCGGCGTGTCGGCCTGCGCCACCTGCGACGGGTTCTTCTTCAAGAACCTCGACGTGCTGGTGGTCGGCGGCGGCGACACGGCGATGGAAGAGGCGACCTACCTGGCGAAGCTGTGCAGCTCGGTCACCGTGGTGCACCGCCGCGACTCGTTGCGCGCCTCGAAGATCATGCAGGAGCGCGCGCTCAACAACCCGAAGATCAAGTTCATCTGGGACTCGGCCATCGAAGAGGTGGTCGGCGACGCGAAGGGCGTGACCGGCGCGGTGGTGAAGAACCTCAAGACCGGCGACATGAAGCAGGTGGCGGCGAAGGGCGTCTTCGTCGCCATCGGGCACAAGCCCGCGACGGAGCTGTTCGAGAAGACGCTCAAGCTGCAGGACAACGGCTACCTCTGGGTGCAGCCGGGCTCCACGCGCACCAGCGTCGAGGGCGTCTTCGCCTGTGGTGACGTGAGCGACTCGACCTACCGTCAGGCCATCACCGCGGCCGGCACGGGCTGCATGTCGGCCATCGAGGCCGAGCGCTGGATGATCGAGAAGGGCGTCTAGGCTTCAGGGCCTTCGCCGAAGTCGTACCAGTCGACGTGCCGCGACCAGCGGTGGCACCGGGGACAGGCCGTGTCTTCCCACTGCAGCCCGCAGGCAGGGCACCGGCCACCCGTCAGAAACGTGTTCCACAGGTGCAGGCAGGAACACTGCCAGCGCTCGTGCTCGCTCGGCTCGTACTCGCACTTCGGGCAGCGAATGCGGCCGCCTCTCCCGCGCGTCGAGCGCTTCCCCTGCGTGTCGCGCAGGGGAAGGGGGTGCAGGGCGATGGGGCCGCGAAGCTCCACGGGCTCGACCAGGTTCAGTCGAAGCCCATCGCCGCAGCGCAGGTCGGCGAGATGTCGCTGATCGTCGCGAAGCAGGGGCTGATCGAGTTGATCGCGGTGGTGTCGTTGCCAGACGAACAGATGGTCGCCGTCTCGATGCACATGGTGCCCGCGGTGAGCGCCTGCTTGTCGAACGTGCTGCACGCGCCGTAGCCGGAGAGGCAGGCTGAGGCATTGAAGTTGTTGCTGAGCGTGAGGCCGCCTGACCCACAGGTGGTGCGCCCCGCGAAGAAGCGCGTCATCGCCGAGCCGAGGCGGGCGCAGAAGGTCGCGGCCTCCCCGCCCGAGGAACCGCCACCGGTGCCCGAGGCGCCGCCACCGACGCCCGAGGAGCCGCCGCCGACGCCCGAGGAGCCGCCACCGACGCCCGAGGAGCCGCCGCCGACGCCCGAGGAGCCGCCGCCGACACCTGAGCTGCCACCGCCGACACCCGAGGAGCCGCCGCCGACGCCCGAGCCACCCGAGCCGCTGATGTTCTGCATGCACGAGCCGGCGACGCACGAGGCCGTGACGCCGCACACCGCGCAGGCTGAGCCACGCGAGCCGCAGGCCGATGCCGAGCCTGTCGTCTGGCACAGTCCCGAGCTGTCACAGCAGCCCGTCGGGCAGGTCGTCGACGAACACTTCGAGGCCGTGCCGCACGCCGTGAAGGTGAAGGCCAGAAAGCCAAAGGCGAGAGCGACGGACAGCAGCAGGGGTGAGCGCATGGGTCGCGCGCTTAGGTGGTTTCCTTCGCGGGCTCAACCGACAGGGCAGACAAATCTGCGCCGCGAGGTCTTCAGCGCGACGGCGGAGGCGACTGCGGCCCCGGGACGAAGCCAGGCTGCGGGCCCTTCGCCTCGAGGGTGGGTGCCTTCGGGTCGACGACCACCTTCGCCAGCCCCTCGTCGTTCAGCTCGAAGCGCGCGTCGGCTTTGAGCTTCTCGAGGAGCGCCCGGTAGCGCTCCTGCCGGGTCTCGTTCAGCAGCACCTGTCGAATCGAGGTCGCCGCCTGCTCGAGCGACAGGTTGAGCGCCTGCTGGCGGCCCTGCAGCTTGATGACGTGAAGGGCCTTCGGCGTCTCGACGAGCGCGGGCGCGACGTCTCCGATGCGCTCGAGCTTCTGCGCCGCGTCGCGCAATTCCGGCCCGTGCTGGGTCGAGAGCTCGTCGTCGGACATGAAGCGCATGTCGCCATCGAGCACCTTCGTCTTCGCGTCCTCGGAGTGTTCACGCGCGAGCTTGCCGAACGCGGCGTAGTCCATCGGCGTGAGCGCGAGGGCCTGCGCCAGCACGAGCTCTGCCTGCGCGCGCCGCTCCTTCGAGAACGCGATGTGCGCCAGGCGCGTCATCGCCGGCTTCACGTAGTCGTCCTTGTGAGCCTCGTAGTACTGCTTCACCTGCGCCTCACCGATGGCCTCGGCCCGTTCGTCGAGCTCCTGCTTCAGCAGCTCCTGCACCATCACCCGCTTGGCGGCTTCGACCACGTCGGGATCGTTGTGAATGCCGCGGCGAATCGCCTCCTGCGCGAGCAGCTCGAACCGGGCGAGGCCCTCGACGTAGTCACGCCGCTGCTCGATCGTCTGGTAGCGCGCACGGGCGTAGGGGTTCATCTCGGCGAAGCGCTGGTTGAGCTCGGTCACCGTGATGGTGTCTTTGCCGAAGCGCGCGGCCATGGCGCCGTCGCTGGTGCCGGCCGGCGTCGCGCGACGGAAGTCGACCGGGGTGCCCGTCGGGTTCGAGCACGCGAGGAGGAGCAGCAGCGGAGTGGCGATGAGGCGGAGCGACATGCGAGGCGAGGTAGCACATCTGTTGCGACGGGCTCACGCCTCGAGCGCGGTTTGCCAGTCGGCCAGCAACGCCCGCGCGCGAGGGTGATCGGCCGTGTGGGCGAGCAGCACCTCCAGCGCTTCGCAGGCCAGCCCGTGTCGACCCAGCGCGTGCTGCGCGAGCGCGAGGTTGAGCAGCGTCGAGTCATGGGCCCCGCTCTCCTGGAGTGAGAGGAGATAGAGCGCGACCGCGAGCTCCAGCGCGCCGACGTGATGCGCGGTGATGGCGAGCGTGAAGGGCACATCGAGCTGCTGGCGAAAGACGAAGTGCTGCTGGGCCGCGCGCACGAGGAGCTGCACGAGGTGCGTGGCCTGCGACGACGTCAGCGCCGACTCCTTCAGGCGACCGGCGAGCTGCGCGAGGAGGTCGGGATCTGCGCGGCTCTCGTCGAGCACCCCGAACATGGCGTCGACCGAGGGGTCGGTCTTGAGCAGCGCGGCGAAGCGCTCGAGCAGGCCCAGCACCTCGTTGGTCGCGCCACGTCGGCGCCAGGCCTCTCCGAAGTTCGGCGTCTCGCCGCGCGCACTCACGAACGCGTGCAGCGCGAAGACGTCGGAAGGCGTCGAGGGCGAGAGGTGTCTGAAGGCCGGGGCCATCGAGGCCAGCGCGTCGAAGTCGACGCCTGCCGACACCGACTCGTGGCGAGCCAGCAGCGGGTCCTCCGTCGGCCCTCTCGGCGCCACGCCCTTGTCCGCCGAGAGGACGAGCACCGGGCCGGTGAAGCAGTCGCGCCACGCCGTCAGGGCCCGCGCTGCGCCGACCGGGAGCAGGAAGGTCCCTTCACCCCTCGCGGTCAGCGCCTCGGGCACCACCGCGGGCTGGTAGCGCCAGGCCCACGGCTCCTGCCCGACGTCGACGAGCCCCTCGAAGCCGCCCTCACGCGTCACCCGAATGGCGCGGTGGGGAAGCGTGTCGAAGAGGTAGTGCGCGAGCAGCACCGGCGTGCCGGAGTCGCCCAGCGGCGTTGGCGAGAGCGCGTCGAAGTGCTCGAACGTCACCAGGCCGTCTGAGGCCAGTGAGGCGAGCTGCCGGTGCGCCGCGAGCGCCTCGACGTTCGAGGGAGAGACGTCAGTCAGGACGAGCTTCGCGCGCACGCCGCGCGCGGCCAGCGAGGGCGCCAGCCGAAACCCGAGCCGGCCTGTGCCCGCGCCGACGTCGATGATGGTCAGCACATCGTCAGGCGCCAGCGCACCCGCGGCTCGCACGTCCACGTCGAAGGCCGCGATCAGCTCCGCTTCGACCTCCGCCAGGAGCGGACAGGTGGTGGCGCGCCACGGCACGATGCCTTCGCTCCAGGCGCGCATGCCAAGGCGCTCGTAGACCTCGGCCTGCCGCGCGAAGACGGCGCTCTCCTGGAGTGGCGTGAACACGTCTCCAGTGTGACAAAACGCCATGCGGCGCGCCGGTGCATTGACGAGGTCGGCCTCCCTTCGCTAACCCCACGGGCTCTTCCCCGGGAGTCTCCATGCGTCTGGTCCTGCTGCCCCTTCTCGTCATCGTCTCTGCGTGTACGGGGAACCCCACCAATACCGGCACTGGAGGCGGCTCCGCAGGCGCGTCGGCTGGAGGCGCGAGTGGTGGACAGTCGAGCGCAGGCGGCTCGGCGGCGGGCGGAAGCGCAGGCGGCGCTGCGACAGGCGGTGGTGCGGGCACGGCGGGCGGTTCGGCGGGCGGCACGGCGACTGCGGGAGGCACGGCGACCGCTGGTGGTACCGCGACGGCCGGTGGCACCGCGACGGCGGGTGGCACTGCGACGGCAGGTGGCACCGCGACCGCTGGCGGAGCTGCGGGTGGCTCGGCTGGTGGCTCGACCGCTGGCGGCCCCGCTGACGGCGGCATCGTGCGCTTCGTGGCGATCGGCGACGTGGGCAAGGGCAACACGGGCCAGAACACGGTCGGCACCGCGCTCGGGACCATCTGCGCGCAGCGGGGCTGCGACTTCGTGGTGCTCCTCGGCGACAACTTCTACCCGTCCGGCGTCAGCTCGGTGACCGACCCCCAGTGGCAGACCGCCTTCGTGCAGCCCTACGCCCCCGTGAACGCGCCGTTCTATGCGGTGCTCGGCAACCACGACTACGGCGGCGATGGCGCTGGCTACGAGGCGAACAAGGCCGACGTCCAGGTCGCCTACAGCCAGACCAACCCGAAGTGGCGCATGCCCGCGGTGCACTACCGCTTCACCCAGGGCCACGCCGAGTTCTTCGCCCTCGACACCAACCGCAGCTTCTGGGGCAGCAATGGCAGCGGCGACACCCAGACGCGCGCCGACATCACCTCGTGGCTCGGCTCCTCGACGGCGACGTGGAAGATCGCGTTGGGCCATCACCCGTACAAGTCGAACGGCCCGCACGGCAACGCCGGCAACTACGACTGTCGGGAGGTGCTGGGCAACTGCGTGTCGCTCCCGCTCTTCACCGATGGGCGCCACATCAAGACCTTCATGGAGTCGATCGTCTGCGGGCGCGCCGACGTCTACCTGTCAGGCCACGACCACTCGATGCAGTGGCTGACCCCGACGTGTAGTGGCACGCACCTGATGGTCTCGGGTGGCGGCGCGGCGGCGACGACGGTCGACATGAAGAACCCGGTTCACTTCCAGACGACCGATCTGGGCTTCATGTACATCGAGCTCAACGGCCGCACCTTCACCGGCACCTTCTACGGAGAGACCGGCAACGTGCTCTTCACCCGCAGCTTCACCAAGTGAAGACGCTGGCGACCGAGCGCCTCGACGCCGAGCACGTCGCCTACCAGACGCACCAGTTCCAGTACGTCGAGGGCGGCGGCACGAAGCACTCCAGTCAGATGCTGGGCGTCGACGAGCACCAGGTGGTGAAGACGCTGGTGTTCGAAGACGAGCGCAGGCAGCCGCTCCTGGTGCTGATGCATGGAGATCAGCGCGTCTCGACGAAGCAGCTCGCCCGTCAGCTCGGCAAGAAGACCGTCGCGGCCTGCGCGCCCGAGGTCGCCCAGCGGCACACCGGCTACCTCGTCGGCGGCACGTCACCGTTCGGGACGAAGAAGGCGTTGCCGGTCGCGTGCGAGCGCTCCATCACGACCCTGGAGCGCCTCTTCATCAACGGCGGCGGCCGCGGCTTCCTCGTCTCGATGACGCCGGCCGAGCTGGTGCGCGTGCTCACGCCCACCCTCGTCGACTGCGCCGCCGAGTGACGGCTACAGGCCGATCTGGAACATCTCGCCGACGACCCGGCGGATCAGCTCGCGGCGGATCAGCTTGCGCGCGTGCTCGTACGCCTTCGGCGGCGGCGTCTTGTTCCCCAGCTTCGCCGCCGTGCGAATCACGAGATCGACGCGCGTGGGGTCGAGCCTGAACGGCTGCCGCGCGTCGACTTTGAGGAAGTAGTTGATGCCGCGAGCGTCGAGCAGCTTGTCCAGCGTTCGACGCGAAGCAGCGATGAGCGACAGGTCGATGATGTCCGCCATGTGCGCGAAGTTGTCCTTCGATTCGAAGTGGGCGGCAAATTCATCAACGATTCGCGCCGAAACTTGCGCGCGCCCGCACGCTCGGGGATCTGCGCGCGCTCTCGAGTTTCGTGTCAGCGCTCGTCGTTCGTGAATTGAGCGCTACACTCGAAGCCGCGTGGAGTGGCTCGACGACGTCAAGCGGTGGAGGACGGGAGACGCAGCGGCGACGGAGCGTCTGCGCGAGTTCGTCACGCCCTTCGTTCACGGTGCGCTGCTCGCGCGCATGCCGCATCACGCTGCGAACGCGCTCATGCCCGAGGCGCTCGACACCGTGATGGCGAACGCCGAGCAGGTGACGAAGGACTCGGGCTTCGTGCTCCACGCCGTCGTGGTGGCGCGCCGCCTCGCGAAGGCGAACAAGCGGCCCTCGAAGCAGGAGCGGCCCAGCACCGACAGCACCGTCGCCGAAGGGCGGCAGTGGCTCGAGCGGTTGCGTGTGTTCCCTGAGGAGATCGTCGAGCGTGTGGTGTGGCGGCTCGCCGAAGGCATTCCCGGCCCGGAGCAGGTCGAGGTGCTGGGGCTCGACGAAGGTGAGCTGCGCAGCGCGCTCGAGCGCGGCATCGGAGACTCCCTGCTGCCGCCGCAGTCGCTGCACGGTGCTGAGTACGTGTGGGACCTCGCCGGCGAACCCTCGACGCAGCTCGCGCGCGCCGAGACGTACGCCATGTCGCTGCGGTTCGATCCGCTCCTGCCGCCCGAGCCGGCCGACGTCGTCAACACCGCCGCCACGTTTCAGGATCTCTCGAACGCGCAGGTCGGTGAGACGAGGCCCGAGGCCAACCCGTTCGGCGACTTCAAGCCGACGCGCGTCGTCGTCGCGCTCGCCCCGGAGCCGAAGTCGAATCGCCTCCCAGCCGCGGGGAGTGGTGGTGAAGAGAAGACCGAAGGCGGGTTCGATCTCCCTGCCGCTGCGCGAGGCCTGGTGCCGAAGACCGAGCCCGCGACGCCAGCCGTGAAGACGAGCGGTCGCCAGGCGATGGTGCCGTGGGCGTCGCCCGCGCCGACGAACCGCTCTGCGCCGAAGGTCGCGAAGGTGTTCGACGACGACCGGCCCTCGAAGAAGCGCAGCGCCGACGACGATCGCCCGAGCCGGAAGATGGTGGCCGCTCCGCCCGTGCCGGACGAGCGTGTGGGCCGGAAGACGACCGTCGAGGCGCCGATTCAGCCAGCGCCGTCGCAGACCCGCGTCGACGAGGACGACGAGCGGCCAAGCCGCAACCGCATTCAGGTGCGCGGCAAGCTCGATCGCGAGCGTGGTGACGAGTCGGGCCGCAAGCGGAACCCCGAGCTCGAGCGCGGTGAGGAGTCAGGGCGCAAGAAGAACCCCGAGCTCGAGGCGCGGCGCTCGCGGCCGATCGTCACCGAGCCCGAGGGCCGAGGGGCCGTGTCTGGCCAGACGCCCGTCGGCCCCGTGAGCGAGCCATCGCTCGAGCCCACCAACTCGGAGTCGGCGCCCCGCCCGATGCCCTTCGTCACCGAGAAGCTGGTGCCTCAGCCCGTGAGCCCTGCGGTGAGGTTCGTCGCCATCGGCGTCGGTGGCGCCCTGCTGCTGGTCGCGATCGTCTGGCGCCTGGGCTGGTTCCGCTGACGTTCAGGGCGCAGCCTGCTCGGGGAAATGCCACGGCCCGCGCTTGGTCGGCAGCTTCGACAACGTCGCGACCGTCGCGAGGAAGCGGGGGCGTGGCCACGGCTCGGCGCCGAACCGCGCGAGGTGGGCCGTCTCCTGCTGGCAGTCGATGAGCTGCACGCCCCACTCGCGCATCCACTCGGCGAGGGTGACGAAGGCGAGCTTCGACGCGTCGTCGGCGCGGGCGAACATCGACTCGCCGTAGAAGACGCGGCCGAGCGACACGCCGTAGAGCCCGCCGACGAGCTGATCGCCGAGCCACGCCTCGCATGAGTGCGCGAGGCCGAGGTGGTGGAGCGTCACGTACGCCTGCCGCATGTCGCGGGTGATCCACGTGCCGCGTTGACCGGGCCGTCGCGTCGCCGCGCAGCCATCGATGACGTCTTCGAAGGCGGTGTCGAGGGTGAGGCGGTAGGGGGCGGCCTTCTGCGTCTTCTTCAGGCTCTTCGGCACGTGGAGCTTCGCGGGCTCGAGCACGAAGCGCGGGTCAGGGCAGTGCCAGAGAATCGGCAGGCCCTCGGAGTACCAGGGAAAGATGCCGCGCTGGTACGCCGCCACCAGCCGCTGCGGCGAGAGGTCTCCGCCCACCGCGAGAATGCCGTCCTCGTTCGCGTTCGTCGCGGGCGGGAACGCGGTGGGGTCGGCACCGAGGAAGTGCATGCAGCTCCAGGACCGTTACTTGTCCTTCGAGACGGTCAGCTTGATGTCGCCTTTGGCCGAGAGCGGCTCGGAGTACAGCGGCGTCTTGAGCTCGGCCTTCATCTCGTACGGCACCACCAGGCCCTTGATGAGCTTCTTCACGTCCTTGCCGTGCGACTCTTCGTTCATCACGGCGCTGACGTCGAACACGTCGGTCGAGGCGATGGCCGTCTTGATGCCGACCCCGTGCGTACCCTCGGCGACCTTCTTGCCGGCGAGCGAGACCTCGTACGTGATGCCCGAGATCGTCACGGGGAAGTTGTTGGTGTTGACGACGAGCAGGTGGAAGACGGCCTGCACTTCCGAGTCCGAGAAGCGGCCCGCCTCGAACTCGCCCATCTTCAGGTGCGGCAGGCGCGGCGTGCGCACCTCACGCGAGCGGGCGAAGGGGAGCTCGACGGCCACGGCCTGCATCGACGTTTTGCCATCGGCGCCAGCGACCTCTCGCTGAACGGTGCCCTTCAGGTTGCCGCGCAGGGCGATGAGAATCGAGCCGCCGCGCGCATCCATCGCCTTCAGGTCTTCGCCGTCCTTCACGTAGGTGAAGGTCTCTTCGAAGCCGAACGGTGCCGTCTGACCCGCGGCGATGCTCAAGCTCAGCGTCTCGGGTTTGGTCGACAGCACGTTGCCATCGACGACGAACTCGACGTCGGCGCCGGTGATGGTGAGGGCTTCGTCACCCGCGAGGATCTCGCCCGACAGCTTCACCGTCACGTCGGTGAGCGACTGGGTGGCGATCTGCATGTCCTGCTTCGGGAGCTCGGCCTCTTTGACGTCGGCCTTCGTCTCGGGGGCCGACTTGCAGCCAGCGAGGCACAGCAGGGCAGCCGCGAACAGCGCACGAATTTTCATGGAATCCCCAGGGAGCAGGGCTCGCTGCCTGCGTCAGCAGAGCCGATGTCACGAACACGCTGCAGGAAAACGGGCGTCGGGTTGCCGCCGGCGTAGTTGAACGGGCTGGTGATGGTGATGAAGCCCAGGTCGGGAACGAAGGTGCGAATCGGGTCAGCGCCGCGGTCGGGCATCTGGCTGGTCAACATGCGCAGCCCGCTCGAGTAGTCCGACAGGGGCGTCTTGAGCTGCACGGGCGTCGGCGACTGGGTCGTCACGCGGTACGAGGCCGCCTCGATGGTGTGCATGCCCGATTGATCGACGCTGTCGGCCTGCACGTTGGTGGTCTGGTTCTGGCCGGGCGCGGCGTCGGAGAGCAGCCAGGTGACGCCGGTGATGGCCATGGCGTCGTTGCGGAAGGTGACCGAGCGGCCCTGCCGGGGGAACTCGCGGCGCAGCAGCTTCAGGTTGCCGTTCTCGAAGCTGAAGTTGTCGATCATCAACGTCTGGCCGCCCTCGCGGTACTCGACGGGCATCACCTTGACGCCGCCTTCGAGGGTGAACACCGGCTTCACGAGCGCTCCGAGCTTGGGCGGGTCGTTCTTCATCGAGTCGCTCACCGAGTACTCGAAGCAGCGGTTGGCGATGATGCCGAAGCGGGTCTGGGCCACGCAGTCGATGCCACACGAGTCGTCGACGGAGCCCCCGTCAGAGGTCGGTTTCACCGGCCCGCAGGCCGCCAGCACCACGAGAGACATGAGAGCGATGAAGCGCATGCGGAGCGTCTAACGCGTGTGCGGGGCACGAGTCGACCACCACGAGCGTCACCGCCAGAGGTCACTGCGTGAGCGTGAAGATCGGCAACACGCTCTGCAGGTCGTCCGTCCACACCACGGGGTCGGTGATGGTGCCCTTGAGCTCCGGAGCGCCCACCTGGCGGACTCTCGCGAGCACGGCCTCGTCGGTCGACGAGAGCACCCAGACCGAGAACGTCGCGAGGTCGCCACGCTGGCCAGCGATCACCACGTACGGCAGCCCAGCGGCCGTCAGTACGCCCGCGGCCACCCGGGCCAGGGCGAGGTAGCGGTTGCTGACGTGAATCGCGAGGAGCCCACCTGGCGTGACGCGGCGTCGATAGAGCTCGATCGCCTCGACCGTCAGCAGGTGCGCCGGCACCGAGTCGCCCGAGAAGACGTCGACCACCATCAGGTCGACCGGCGCGGCATGCGCGAGCTCGTCGGCGACCATCGCCCCGCGGGCCTCTCCCTCGCGCACCGTGACGGTGGCCTTCGAGCGCGAGAGGAAGCTGAACCGGTCGCGACGCTTCGCCAGCTCGATGACGTCGGGAGAGAGCTCGATGAACTCCACGACGTCGCCAGCCTCGAACAGCGCCGCCGCGACGCCGATGCCCAGGCCCAACACGGTGGCGCGAATCGGCCCAGGCCGCTGCTGGTGGAGCGACGCGATGGCCACGCCGAGCCCGCTGGTGCGCGTGAAGTAGGCGGTGGGCTCATCGAGCTTCTCGGGCGCCTGCAGCTGAAAGCCATGAAGCGTGTCGCCGTGCCGCAACGCGAACGCGTGGAATGGAGTGCCCGGCGCGTTCTCTTCCTGCACCCGAATGACGCCGTACGGAGAGCGCATCGACTCGCGCTGGCCCTCGGAGCCTTTGATCCACAACGCGAACGTCACCACTGAGAGCGTGGTGGCGATCCAGCCGAGCGCGCGGAACTTCGTGCCCCGCGGCCACGCCATCACCATCGCCACGGCGACCGCGGCGACGGTCAACGGCAGCTCGTAGAAGTCTTCGAAGACGACGGGCGCGAGCACGCCGACCACCGCGGTGCCGAGGGCACCTCCGATGGCGAGCTGCAGATAGAACCCGGACAACGCCTCGGGCGCGGGCCGGCGTTCGTGCAGCTCGGCGTGGAGCCACCAGCAGCCGCCGAACAACACGAGGCCGAAGGTGACGATGGACAAGGCGAGGTCGACCTCGGGGCGAACGGCGGTCGTCAGCACGAGGCCGAGGGTGCCGATGCCGAAGAGCGCGGCGGACAGCAAAGGCCTGCGCCACGACGCATCACCGAACCCGACGATGAAGGTGACGAGGTAGACGGCGAGCGGGAAGGCCCAGAGCAGCGGGGTGGGCGTGAGGTCCTGACAGAGGGCGTTCGTCGCCGCCGAGAGTAGGGCGGTGCCGAGCGCAGGCAGCACCAGCCACGAGGTGCGCAGCCCCGTCCACCTCGCAGGCGTCGCCGCGGCCTGACGGCCCCAGAGCGTGGCGACGAGGCAGGCGAGGAAGACGACGAAGCCGACGGTCAGCCCTTTGGCCTGCAGCTGCATGCCGAACAGCGGCTCGACGGCGACCGGGTAGATGAGGAGCGCGAGGAGGGCTCCGGCGTTCGAGACCGCGTACAGCCGGAAGGCCTTCGTGCCGCGCGCCTCGCTGACCGACGACTGCACCAGCGACGCGGTCGTCGACAACACGAGGAACGGGAGCGCCGTCGTACGCAGCAGGAAGACGAGCACGTCGAAGGCCGTGCCGTTCCACTGCGGGCTGATGGGCACCAGCGGCGCGCCCCATGTCAGCCACTGCCAGCCGAGCGAGCCAAGCGCCACGACACCGAGGACCAACTGCGCGACGGCGTGTCTCGAGGCAGGAACGCGCGTGGCGAGCAGGTGCGCCCAGCCGTAGCCGGCCACCAGCATCACCTGAAAGAAGAGCAGGCAGGTCGTCCAGACGGCCGCGCTCCCACCGAAGCGGGGCAGCGCGATGCGGCCGACGAGGAGCTCGAGCAGGAAGAGCAGCAGCGCGCTCGAGAAGACCGTCACTGCGGGCAACTGCTTCACGGCGCGCAATATCGCCCGGCGGGCGTCGACGGGCGAGACTTGAATCAGCGACTACTTCGCGGCGGGCTTCTCGCCCTTCTCCACCTTCTTCTGCTCGCGCATGGGCACGAGGTACGCGTTGTGGCAGCTCATGCAGGTGGCGATCATCGAGTCGAAGGCCACCGACAGCTCCTCGGGGCTCTTCTTGTCGCACGCGGCGATGACGGCGTTGGCGTCTTTGCGGAGGTTGTCCTGGAGGACCTTGAACGCCGGAGCCGGGACGTTTTCTTCGGTGAGCCGTGGGCTGTTGGCGATGCCCTGGGCGTAGCGCTTCGCCTCGTCGTACTTCAGCGTCGCGACGGCCAGCACGAGATCGCGCATGTCCTTGCTGTGCAGCTTCATCTTGGCCTTGAGGAAGGCCTTCACCTCGGTGGTGACCAGCTGCTGCTCGATGATGCGGGCCATCTTCTTCTCTTCCTTCGTGGGGAAGACGGAATCCTGAGCACTGGCGAAGACCGACGTGAGGCACAGCACAGCGGCGAGCAGGCGCATGAGACCCCCAAGAGGCAAAGACGACGCGGCTCTATAGTGCATCTCGCGCACCAGTCGACTCCCCACGTGAGTCAGGTGGTTGTGGGCGGGCCGGGCGAATGGTTTGCGCACGTGAGCGTGGCAGCGTCGGGCTACGGTGACGCCGTGTCGCGCCGTCCCGACTTCAGCCAGAGCGTGAGAATGCTGATCGCTCACCTCGCGGCGACGATGAAGGAGTTCCGTCACATCGACGCCAACGCCATTCTGGTCGTGGCGGGTGAGGCGCGCCGGGCCTCGCGGGGCACCGTGAAGCCGCTGTGTTTTCTGAACGGCAAGCGGCGTGATCGCCTCGGCCGTCGCAAGCCGCTGGTCACCTTTCACGGCCACCGGGTGCTCTACGCCATCACGCTCAGGCCGCTCTTCTTCCGCAAGTCGACGCCGCGGCAACGCGTGGCCACCATTCTCCACGAGCTGTTCCACATTGCTCCGGCCTTCGACGGCACCCTGGACCATCAGCGGCGCCACGCACAGGCAGGTGACGACTTCGAGGCCGCCTTCCGCCCCATCGAGCGCCGGTACTGGAAGCGCATTCCACCCGAGGTGCTCGAGGGCTTTTCGTACGACGGCGAGGTGCGAGTGCTGCAGTGGCTCGAGAAGCCCCAGAGCTGGTTGCCGACCGAGCGCACCACCCACCGCGCGCACTACACCGAGCGCCATCTGTTCGAGGGCGTGATGAGAATGAAGACGCGGGCGCCACGCGCCCGGCTCGATCTGCAGTGACCGGCCATGAAAATGGTCTATGGAGAGGCGTCATGTCCGAGCTGCACCCGCTGGCCGACCGCTACCTCGATCTCATCTACGACGGTCCCACTGCTGAACTTCGCGCCCGGAAGGATCTCGAAGACGAGCTCGCCGCGCAGCTGACCGCCGGCAACCACGTCTGCATTCGCGGGTTCTGGCGCATCGGGAAGACGACGATGCTCAAGGGTGTGCTGCAGCGCGCGTGTGAGCGCAGCGGCGGCGCCGCCATCTTCCTGGACCTGCGAGATCCCGATCGCGACGACGGCCTGCCTCAGTCGATCGAGGCCGTGGTGGAGCGGTTGACCAAGAAGGTGACCGAGTTCCTCGCGCGCGTCGGGGCGACCGAGCTGAAGGCCGACCCGAAGGCGCCGCTCGAGGTGCTGGGCGAGCTCGCCGCGCCCATCTTCATCGGGCTCGACGAGGTGCTCTCGTTGTTCTCGCTGGGGCCCGAGAAGATGGTGACGCTCCTCGACGCGCTGCTGACGACGCCGAAGAACGTTCGCGTCGGGCTCATCGCGCACCGGCACCGTGACGTCGACGCGCTCTTCGAGACGGCCATCGTGCAGCGGCCGGGCATGGCGTCGGCGTTCGTGCCGCCCATCTCTGATGAGGAGCTCGTCACCCTCGTGAACACGCCGGCGCTCGCCGAGGGCGTGAAGTTCTCCGATGAAGCGCTCGGGGCGATCGCCGAGATCTCGGGCAACCGGCCGTGGGAAGCGCTCTCGTTCTGCTACCTCGCGGCGAAGCGGCTGCCCAAGGGCTTCACCGGAGAAGTGGGCCCCGATGCCATCGAAGCGCTGGTGAGCCTCGACGCGTTGGCCGAGGTGGAAGAGGGCCAGGCGCTCATCGACAACGCGCTGCGGACGCTGGTGACGGCGATGTCGCCTGCCGAGAAGACGCTGTGCGAGCTGCTCGCGGTCGGCGGAGAAGGTGAAGTGCCCGAAGACGCCATCGCCGCGCTCGAGGTCTCAGGCCTGGTGAGCGCGACGCCCGAGGGCTACCAGCTCACCGGCGCGTTCTTCGCGGGCATCGTCGAAGGTGTCGCGCAGGGCGCCATCAAGGTGGCCGTCGAGTAGTCGAAGGTCGCGCTGACGGCGGAGGGCGGCGACCTTTCGGGCATTGCGTATGGAGCAGTGCTGGCCGGCGCCTTCAGCCGCAGCTGCGTGTTCAGCGTCGAACGAGTTACGAACATGGGCTGCTTTGGATGCCGACTTCGACCAGCCCGCGTTGGTCTAGACTCTCGGAATGAGCTGGCGCGGCGGCGTTCGCCTGAGGTGGTTGATTCTGCTCCTTCTTATCGGGCCGCGGGAGCTGCCCGCTCGGAACCTCGTAGAGGTCCCGGTTCCCTCTTCAGCGACATTGGTTGGGGCATCGACGCCACTTGAGTTCCGAAGGCAGATGCAGCGTCAGTGGACCCAGTCGGACGGTAGCTGGCGCTCGGAGCACCCGACGGCGCTCGCCGATTACGGCCAGCGCGGTTTGATACTGACAGCGATTCACCAGCACGCGCCGATCGGCTCCGCCACGCGCGAGAGCCCTGTGGTGTTTGGCCGGAGCGCCATCACCGCTGGAGGCCACAAGCAGGAGACAGGCCGCCCCATGGTGACAGCGAAGGGCAACCTCCTGCGTGTCGACCATGGTTGGTGCGTGGAGGAACTCTCGAGCGCGCCCGATGGATTTCGCCAGGAGTGGACCTTTCTCGAACGACCTCCCGGCCGACTCAATGTCGAGATGGCTGTCGCTGGCCGGCTGGTCGAGTCGAACGAGACGGGACTGCACTTCGCAGCCGGCTCTCTGCTCGTTCGATACGGTCACGCGACGTGGGTCGACGCTCGCGGCATCCGAACCCCGGTTCCGGCGGTCTTTACGAGCGGGTCGCTCCACATGGAAGTGCCTGCCGACGTCGTTGCGAGCAGCACGTACCCGGCGGTGCTCGACCCGATCATCACGCCCGAACTCTCGGTCGATGAACCGACGAGAACACCCGATTCTAACGTTGGAGGAATGGCCGCCGCCTTCGACGGAACGAACACTCTCGTTGTCTGGACTGATCAGAAGAACGGCTCTGACATCAGGGCCGCGCGAGTCACTTCTACAGGACAGAGCCTGGACCCGATGGGCTTCATCCTCGCGGGAACGCGCGATTGGGAAGACAGCCCTGCGGTGTCCTGGGATGGGACGAACTACCTCGTCGTCTGGCGGGCATCGCCTCATCCTGGGTTTGTCGATTCGACCCTCAAGGCCGTACGGGTTTCTCCAGCCGGGGTCCTGCTTGACGGGATGCCCATCATGGCGAGCGGCTCACTGACAAGCGAGGCTCAGCCAATCACCGCGTGGAATGGCGCGAGCCACTTCGTGGCGTGGACCCACTTCGCGCAAGCCGGTCAGGAGCTGTTCAGCGCGCGGGTCGCACCGAATGGAAGCCTCCTTGACCCCCAACCCGTCCGGCTGGGCACCGGTCAGAACCCCGCCATCGCCTGGGGAGGAGCCACGCACCTGCTCGCCTGGACCACGCCCAACGGCGTGCGCGTAGGTCGTTTCGACCTCGTTGGCAGAGACCTCGACGACGGGGGATGGCTCGTGTCGTCGTCTGGGATGGCGGAAGTCGATCCTTCCGTCGCGTGGAGCGGTTCATCGTTCCTCGTCGCCTGGTCGCAAGGGCTCTTTCCGGAGGTCGACCTCTACGGAGCGCGCGTCAGTCCCTCAGGCCAACAGTTGGACAGACCGGGGCTACCACTCTGGTCGGCGCCCGGTCGGCAGGTCGCGTCATCTGTCGGAGCCAATGGTTCGGGGTGGGTGGTCGCCTGGGTCGATTGGTCGGGTGCGCTCGTTTCGGGTGTCAGGGTCGACCAGAACGGGCAGTTCGCGCCGCTGAATCTCGGTCTCTCGCCGTCCTGGGGACCGAAGGCGGTCGTTCAGTCGACGAACGCCGACTCGGTCGTGTTCGACCCGGCAACGGCGATCACGATGCGTCGCGTTTCGCCGTCCGGTTCGATCAGCGATGCCGGACCCAGCATTTCGTTGGCTGCTGAAGCCCAGCACTATCCGGCGGTGGCGACCAATGGCTCCGACTTCCTGATGACCTGGTACCAGTCATCGTCGCTGCGCGCGGCGCGGATCAGTCGTCAGGGCGAACTTCTCGATCCGATGGGCTTCACGGTTGCTCCGAACTCGGGCCAGGGCCTGTCGAGCGTCGCGTGGGGAGCTGGGGAGTACCTGGTCGTCTGGTGCGAGCCCGGGCCGCAGGTCGATGGCGGGGTCCGATGGGCGGTGCGTGCGGTGCGTGTCACGCCGGGCGGACGTGTCGTTGGCGCGCCCATTCTCGTCACCGAGCTGAATACCAACACAGCGCCGATCGTGAGTTCGAGCGGGAGTGGGTACCTCGTCGTGTGGGGCGACCCGCGTACCGGTCTGTCTGATGTCGTTGCGGCCCGCCTCGACCTCGATGGAGGCCTCCTTGATTTGGACGGAATCGAGGTCACCACAGCCACTCACGTTCAGGTGCCGTCAGACGTCGCGTGGGATGGGACGAACTACCTCGTGGTCTGGAGTGACAGGAGTCTGGGTGTGGATGACGTCGTGGGCGCCAGGGTGTCGCCAGACGGCTCAGTGCTCGACCCCGTTGGAATTCCTGTCAGCCGTGCACCAGGCCCGCAGTGGTGGCCAGTGCTTGCGTGGGGGGACGGAGGCTTTTTGGTCGCGTGGGGTGATGGGAACTGGGGAAGCCGAGATGCCAGGGCCGTGCGCGTCGACTCTTCCGGGCAGGTTCTGGACTCACAGCCGATCGAGGTCACGAACGGCGTGTTTGCTGCCACCCCGGGCGGAGTTGCGTGGAACGGCCAGGACTTCGTGCTGGTCTGGGACGGGTCCGAAGCCGACTGGGGCTACGCCGCGAGGTTCGCGCGAGTCAGTCCGCAGGGCGTCGTCCTCGATGACGGCGGCACGCGGATCGGCGCAAGCCACTACAACGGACACCACGTCGACATCGCCTGCGGCAAGTCGCGTCAATGCCTCGCGGTCAGTTCTGAGCACGACTACCGACCCGCCTTTCGCGGGACCCGGGTCAAAGCCCGCTTCCTCGTTGACGGAGCTCGACCGGTGGCGACCGCTCAGTCGCTTGAGACGCCGAAAGACGCTCCAGTTGCAGTCATGCTTTCCGCTGTCGACGCCGATGGCGACCCGCTCGAGTATGAGCTCGTGGCGTTCCCTCGATCTGGGAGCCTGAGCGGATCGCCGCCTGCTCTGGTGTACACGCCCCGCGCGGGGTTCGAGGGACGAGACGATTTCGTGTTTCAGGCGCGCGACGGGGTCCTGTTGTCTCTGCCTGCCGTGGTTCAGCTCGTCGTTGGCGATGCGGGAGTCGGCGACTCCGGAACTCCCGATGCTGGGACCGACGGGGGCCCCCCGACAGATGCGGGAGCGATCGACGGCGGCTCAATCGAAGATGGCGGGTCCGTGAATGTCGGTGACGCGGGACCTGGCGAAGACGCGGGCCACGAAGACGGAGGCTCGGTGAATGACGCCGGACTCACCGTGGATGCTGGGTACGTCGACGACGCCGATGCAGGCGCTCTTGCCATCGTTCAGCCTGAAATCGGGAAGCTCGCAGGGGGATGCGGCTGCACCAGCTCCGGGACCGGCCAATTGCTCCTGCTCCTCGGTTTGATTCTGCGCAATCGTCGCCGCTGAGGGAGGCGACCGCCCTCGCGAAGCGGCTCAGCTCCTGGGCCGCGGGCGCACTTCGAGGCGGTCGAGAGGTCCTCCGCGGGAGGTGGTTTGAGTTTCGCCTCAGGGCGAAGAACGCGCGGACGGCAGGCTCGTTGAACAACTTGCTGGTGCAGCACTTCGGGACGGACGAAGCACTGACGCTCCGTTCCATCGCGAATGGATGTTCGTCGTCGGCGTGGTTTGCACTGTCAACGTGGCCCGGTAGGGTGCGCGCGCCTTGAAGCCGTCACTCCCGCTCCTGCTCCTGTCGTTCGTCATGGCCTGCGCGCCAGCGACGCCTCCACCCACCCGAGAGACGCTGGTGCTGACCGGCACGGCGTACGACCGCGGCCTGCAGCACGGCACGCAGCTGCGCTCGAAGATTCGCAGCTTCTACACGACGCTGATGACGAACTCGTTGTTCCCGTTCCTCTCGCGCGAGCAGCCCGACATCGCCACGCTGCTGAAGGAATACGACGCCGACCGCTACAAGAACGGCGGCTTCGCGCGCGAGCTGCTGCTCGACAGCGCGAAGAACCTCGAGCGCAACCTCGGCCGCAGCGGGCGTGACGAGCTGCGCGGCATCGCCGACGGCTCGGGGCTCACCTACGAAGAGGTGCTCATTCTCAACACCTTCGTCGACACCACGCTGGCCGTTCGTGGCATCGGGCTGGCGATTCGTCAGGGGCGCGCGCCAGTCGTCGAGTCGGTCGAGTTCCTCGGGCTCGGCAGCGATCGTGTCGACAACTCGGGCGAAGGCACCATCGACGAGACCGATGAAGGCGTCATCAAGCCCTTCGTGCCGCCGTACTTCGCGGCCGCGGTGGAGATCGACGTGCGGACGAAGCTGCGCGTCACCTTCTCGGATCCCGACGGCGTCGACCCGCAGACCGTTCGGGTGCGCATGAACGAGGGCCTCTTCATCTTCGGAGACCCCTCGCTCGAGATCGTCGAGCTCGACGCGACACACGTGCAGTTGACGTTCACGCCGATCGAGCCGCTCCCGGCCGCGAGCACCATCACCTTCGTCGTCTCGGCCGGAGACAAGCGCATCATCGAGATCCCCGGGCCGCCGCGCGCCAGCTTCCGCCGCGACGAGGAGTTCGTCGTCACCACCCGCGGGGCCGGGCTCGCGCCACGTGACATCAGCCGGCCGGCGCTCACCGACAACCGCACCCGGCCGCCGCCGTTCACGCTCGGCGTGCGTGGCTCGCGCGCGGCGTCGGGGCCTCTCCTCGCGCACAGCTTCGCGCTGCTCGACGCCAACACCGCGCACAAGCACACCGTGCTCCTCATGCATCGCCCCGACACGGGCCCGGCGTACGCGACCGTCGGCTGGGCCGGCATCGTGTACGGCATCTCGGGCCTCAACGAGCGCGGCGTCGGCGTGGCGTGCAACCCGTCTGACACGCTCGACAACTCGGTCGTGGGCTCCGTGCTCGATCAAGTCGCGGACCTCTCGCGCGCGAAGCTGCTCGCCAGCGGGCTGCCCGTCGGCTTCCTCGTCAAGCGTGTGCTCGAGCGCGCGAGCAACGTCGCCGAAGGCATCGACGCGTTGACCGAGATCGACCCGGTGTACGGGTGGAACTGCACCATCGCCGACGACCAGGGCGGCCTCGAAGTGGTGGAGCTCGACTCCGACGTCTTCAAGCAGGGCCAGGGCGGCGTGTACCGCTATGGGCCCACCGATCTCGACCCCTCGATGCGGCGCTACTCGAGCCTCACCGACGACGACGTGATCAGCGGCTCCTCGTACACGCGCAACGTCGACGACAGCATCACGCTCAACCTCGCCGGCCAGCGCGTGGTGCCGCAGCGCTTCTGGTCGGGCTTCTTCTTCCGCAGCCGCCGTGTCATCGACAACGTCAGCAGGCGCCTCGCCGCGCGGACGGAGCCGGTCGACGTGCCGTGGCTCGAGGCGCTGCTGGCCGAGCCCGAGGTCATCGATCGCTCCGACAGCATGAACGCGGTGGTGCTCGACCTGAAGAACCGCACGGTGCACTCGGCGATGGGCACCATCCCCGCGACCGCCTCACCGTTCGTCGCGACGGAGCTGGGCCGATGAAGCGCGCACTCCTTCTTCTCCTCGTGCCGACGCTCGCAGTCGCCATGGAGACGCAGGTGCTGCCGCAGGGCGCCATCTCGGTCGACGTGGGCTACCTGCGAACCGCGCTCGACAAACAGTGGAGCGGCGATCGTCGCGCCCTGTCGCTCATCGACGACATTCCCCGCTACGAGCCGGGCGGCGGCCTGCAGGGCATCTTGCGCGCGAAGCCGGTAGCCGAGTTCGACTTCCTGCTCGTCTCGGCGCTCTACGGCGTCACCGACTCGCTCTCGGTCGGCGTGAACGTGCCGATTCTCATGCGGTCGACCATCGCCACCAACCTCTCGTGGGAGCCGGGCGACTACCAGCCGCAGCTCGGCCGCGCGTACTCGCTCGAGGACTTCTGGTCGTGGGCCGACTCGATGGGCCAGCCGCGCGTCACCGACCGGGCCGTCAACACGCAGTTCCGCGTCGCCGACATCGTGCTGGGCGCGAAGTACCTGCTGCCCCGCTCGACGTGGATGAAGGAGAACCACTTTCGCTGGTCGGCGCAGCTCAACGTCGCGCTCCCCACGGGCAGCAACGCAGACCCTGAAGAGGCCGTGTCGGTCGGCACCAACCTCTGGGAGCTGCACGCTGCTGGCGACGTCGAGGCGCACGTCGCGGCCGACAAACACTTCTTCGTCGACGACCACGGCATCTACCGGCTCAACGTCGGCGCCGACGTCTTCTACGCGTTCTTCCGGCCGCGCCTGTACACCGCGGGCAAGGGGCTCAAGAACCCGCTGCTCAACAACAACGCCTTCTACGTGGGCGACACGTATTGGATCGATCCGGGTGACTGGGTGGCCGGCACGGTGAGCGTCGACGTGGTGCCCTTCATCGGGCCGACCTTCGCCTCCATCGTCTCGGGTGGCAGCCTCGAGAAGGCGCACGCCCTGCCGCCGATGCTGACGTTGAGCGCGAGTTATTCGTACGTCGCGACGATGCAGAGCGACTGGCAGTCGAACAGCAAGCTGTGGGACTGGGACCGCGAGAAGCTCTGGAAGGCCGGCGAGAAGAACATCTTCAAGTTCACTGGCACCATCAGCTTCTTCCGCCTCGGCGTTCCCGTGCAGCTCTACGCCTCGTATCGAACTCAAGACATCATCCCCGGGCGCTACACGCGGCCCGCGAACGTCTTCACCGGCGGTGTGCGCGCCGTCGTGAAGTTCTGGTGACCCATGCGTCGAGTCGTGTTGTTGGTGATGGTGGCGTGGTGCAGCGCCGGCTGCGCGGTGATGTCGCTCGTCGGGTACAAGGTGCTGCCCAACGCGCCGAAGGATCGTGACGAGTCGCTCCAGGTGCCAGGCCTGAAGGAGCCCGTCAGCGTCACGCTCGACGCGCAGGGCGTGCCGCACCTCGAGGCGAAGAACCTGGCCGATCTCGCGCGCGCCGCCGGCTTCATGCAGGGCCGCCAGCGCTTCTTCCAGATGGACATGATGCGCCGGCTCGCGAAGGGCCGCGTCTCGGAGATCGTCGGCGAGCAGCCGCTCGTCTCGAGCACCACCGTCGAATACGACAAGACGATGCGCGGCTGGGACATCGAGGGCCGAGCGCTGGCCGACTTCGAGAAGATCCCCGCGGCCGATCGCGCGTTGCTCGAGGCCTTCGCCGATGGCGTCAACGCGGCGCGCGTGAAGTGGCAGCCCGTCGAGTACCGGCTGCTGGGGCTCGAGTCGGAGCCGTGGAAGGCGTCTGACTCGCTCGCGGTCGGGCTGCTCAACGTCTGGAGCGTCACCCACAACTACCAGCAGGAGCTCGCACGTTTTCTCTTCGCGATGCACCAGGGCGTCGAGCGCATGGAGGCGCTGTATCCGAACGAGCCCGTGCGCGGTGGCCGCAGCATCGCCTCGACGTCGGCGCTCCAGCCGTTGCCGCCTGCCGTCGCCGAAGAGCTCGCGGGCTTCTTTCCCGTGAAGCTCCAGCCTGCTGCGCCGAGCGCTCCGTCGGCGTGGCTGTCGATGATGCCGATCGAAGGCGCTTCGAACGCGTGGGTCGTCTCGGGCGCGCGCACGAAGTCAGGCAAGCCGATGGTGGCGAACGATCCCCACCTCGCCCACTTCCTCCCCAGCCTCATGGTGCAGCAGCACCTCAAGGCGCCAGGCCTCGACGTCATCGGCGTCACGGTGCCGGGCGTGCCGTGGGTGCTCTCGGGCCACAACGCGAAGGTGGCGTGGGGCATGACGTCGACGATGTCCGACGTGATCGATCTCGTCGTCGAACAGGAAGACGCCGCGCGGCCCGGCTTCGTGAAGAACGAGTCGCGCGAGTGCCCCATCACCACCCGCAACGAGCTGGTGCGCGTGCGTGACGGCGGTGAGCTGCTCGAGCGCACGGTGCGGTTCCGCGCGACCTGCAACGGGCCGTTGATGAACGATCTGCTCCCGCACCTTTTCCCACCGGGAGCGCCGCTGCTGGCGTTGCGCTGGCGGGTGACGGGCCTCGAGACGGCCATGGGCGCGCTGCTGCGCATGGATCAATCGACCAGCGTCGAAGACTTCGGGGTGGCGGTCGCGCAGCTCCCCTCGACCTGGAACACGTGGACGGTCGCCGACGTCGATGGCCACATCGGTCAGTTCCCCTCGGGTCAGGTGCCGGTTCGCCCCAATCACCGCGGCACTTTTCCAGTGCCCGGGTGGACGAAGAAGTACGAGTGGAGCGACTTCGCGGAGGGCTCGAAGCTGCCCCACGTCGTCGATCCGGCCGACGGCGTCATCGCGCACGCGAACAACCTGATGACCGACCCCGGGGCGACCGACTTCACCCGCATTCACGTCGACGCCGCGCCTGCGTTCCGCCACCAGCGCATCGTCGACCTCGCGAAGGCGACGCCGAAGCACGACCTCGGCTCGTACCGCGCGATGCTCGCCGACACGTTCTCTCTGCGGGCTGCGCAGGTGTGGCCCTTCATGAAGCAGTCACTCGGCGCAGGTGATGGGTTCTCCGAAGTGGCGCGCGCCGCACTCGGCCGCCTGGGCGCGTGGAGCTTCGACGCGAAGGCCGATGGCCCCGAGGCCGCCATCTTCTTTCTGACCTACCGGCACGCCGTCGTCGCGGCCGTGACCGACGAGCTGCCGGCGCCGGCGGTGAAGTTCTTCCTCGGGCAGCGCTACTCCACCAACACGGCGGACCTCTGGTTCGAAGACGAGAAACACGTGGTGTGGGACGACCACCAGACGCCCGCGGTCGAGACCCGCGACGACGTGGTGCGCGCCGCGTTCAACCGCGCAGTGGCCGAGCTCGTCGAGCAGCAGGGCCCCGACGTGAACGCGTGGCGCTGGGGCAAGCTCCACTGGCACCGGCCCACGCACGCGTTCGGAGGAAAGGCAGTGCTCGACGGCACCGTCAACCTCGCGCGCATCGAGACCGGCGGCGAGATGGACTCGGTGTGGAAGACGCACTTCGACCTGGGCAACGAGTCCAACCCGTTCAAGGTGGTGGCCGGCCCGGTGTACCGGAGCGTCGTCGATCTCGCTGACGTCGCTCACGGCTGGTGGGTCATCGACACCGGCGCGAGCGGGTGGCCGGGCTCCGCGCATTACGGCGATCAGTACGAAGCCTGGCAGCGGGGCGAGCTGGTGCCGATGCTCTTCGACGTCGACGAGGTGCGCCGTGGCGTGCACGCGTCAATGTCGCTGACGCCCTGACCGCGGCTCAGTTCCACCCGCGACGAAAGAGCGGCGGAGCGCAGCCCTCGGTGCCATGAGAGCGAGCATGGCGCATCACGTGGTCATCGTTGGTGGCGGCTTTGGTGGGCTCGAAGCCGCGAGGCGGCTGAACCGGCCCGACCTTCAGGTGACGTTGGTCGATCGGCAGAACTACCACCTGTTTCAGCCGCTCCTCTACCAGGTGGCGACGGCCGGCCTCTCGCCCGGAGACATCGCCTCACCGATTCGAAACCTCGTCGCGACCGACCGCAACGTCGAGGTGCGGATGGGCGAGGTGACCGGGGTCGACCTCGCAGCCAAACGCGTGAAGCTGGCCGATGGTGAACTCTCGTACGACTCGCTCGTGCTCGCGGCCGGCGTTCGCCACAGCTACTTCGGGAAAGGTGAGTGGGAAGGTGATGCTCCCGGCCTCAAGACGCTCGACGACGCGCTCGAGATTCGGCGGCGCGTGCTGCTGGCCTTCGAGAACGCGGAGCGTGAAGACGACGCGACGAAGCGGGCGGCGTGGCTGACCTTCGTGGTCGTCGGTGGTGGGCCGACAGGCGTGGAGCTGGCCGGCGCGATCAGCGAGCTGGCGCGCTTCACCATCGCGAAGGACTTTCGTCGCTTCGACCCACGCACCGCGAAGATCGTGCTCGTCGAAGCCGGCGCCCGCGTGCTGGCGGCGTTCGATACGGGGCTCTCAGGGAAGGCGCGCTCGTCGCTCGAGAAGCTCCACGTCGACGTGCGGCTGCAGACCCGCGTGCTGAACGTCACCAGCGAAGGTGTGCAGCTCCCTGACGGGTTTCTGCCTGCGCGCACCGTGCTCTGGGCCGCGGGCGTCGAGGCGCCGCCGCTGTCGAAGACCCTGGGCGTCGAGCTCGACCGCTCCGGCCGCATCAAGGTGCAGGCCGACCTCTCGCTCCCGGGTCACCCCGACGTCTACGCCATCGGCGATCTCGCGTGCTTCACGCTCCCCGACGGCACGACGCTCCCGGGCCTGGCTCCAGTCGCGTTGCAGCAAGGGAAACACGTCGCGCGGAACATCGAGGCGGCCCTGGCCGGGAAGCCGAGACAGCCGTTCGACTACGTCGACAAGGGCATCATGGCCACGGTGGGCCGGGCCTCGGGCATCGCGCAGGCGGGCGCCCTGAAGCTCTCGGGCATGCTGGGCTGGCTCGCGTGGCTCTTCATTCACATTCTCTTCCTCATCGGCTTCCGCAATCGCCTGCTCGTGATGTTCCAGTGGGCGTGGGCCTGGTTCACGTATGGCCGAGGCGCGCGGTTGATCACCGGGACGACGCCTGTGCCTGAGTCGAGGTCGGCACAGCCGACGACCGTCGAGGCTCCCAGAGCGAAGGTCTGAGCCTGACCGCGTCGGCGGGGTGAAGGCGTGGGCGACCGCATCGGAGCTGGCGTGAAGGTGCAGCAGATGATCTTCCTTCGAAGACGCTGACGCGGGCGCTGGCTGGCGTGCCGCGCGACGTGCGTGATGAGGACCTCGAGACATGGGTTCGGCGAGCCGCGCCACACCGTCGTCACCAGTGCGCCCTGCCTGCCGCAGGTGGCCGCGTCGATGCCGTGGGAGCACAAGGACCAGACGTCCCGATTCGGCCTCGCGCGCAACGCTTGCGAACGTGATGAAGGCCGCGCTGGAGGCCGCGAAGGGCGCGCCATGACCGGCGCTCAGTACTGGCTGGCGGACAGTGAAGCGCGCGTGCTGGGTCCTGTCGGGTGGAAGCCAGCAGCGGCGCTGGAGCACGAGGTCTGGAGCACGTCATCGCGCGGACTCCGGTGAGCTCGCGGTTGACGTGAAAATGCGTCAACCGCGATGCGCCACGCGTCACGGACGAGACGTGTCTGGAAGGTCGGCCGCGCAGGAGCGCGACGAGTCGGCACGCGGGCGAACCGCACAGGGGCTGGTGCCTTTCGTCGTTTTGCGCCTCGTTCGCCGAAGTGCACGCTCGTCGTCGGCGTCACCGCGTCGAGCTCGCCGCACCTGCGCCGTCGTGGCACCTGAGCCCCGGGCCGCGCAGCTGACTCGTCTCGAGGCCGGCGGCTGTGCTTCTGCGCT
>JAUXRI010000119.1 GCA_030681895.1 Myxococcales bacterium
GAGCGTCTCGGCGAAGTCGAAGCGGTCGTTCGGTTTGCGATCGGGGCGGACCTGGTGCGCGAACTCGCGGACCGAGATGAAGTTGCGGGCGAAGAGTCCGCCGAAGGCCTCTTCACCCATTTCGTCCATCGCCATCTTTTCGGCCATTGGTTTGCGCGCGGGCATTTCTTTCGCGACCTCCTGCTTCGCGACGATGTTCTTCGCGAGCGGTGCCTTCGCGACCTGAACGGGCGGCGGCGGCGGCGCGGGCTGTGGAGGGCGGACTGCGACGGCCATCGGCACTTTCGGCGGGGGCGCCGGTTTGTTCACCGGCATCGGCGCGGCGCGCACGGGCATGGGCGCGACGGGCACCGGTCGGCCGGGCGCCATGTCGGCCATCGGCTCCATCTCGGCGATCTCCATCGGTCGCGGCTGGGGCTGGGCGAGCGCGAGCGCGCGCACGGCCTTGTCCTGGTACCTCGAGAGGAACTCCTGAACGCTCAAGAGGCCGAAGCGCCGCCAGCCCTGCGTGCCGAGGAGCAGATCGACCGCCACCTTCGACTTCGGGTTCTTCGCGTCCAGGTAGACGTTCGCGTCGGCGAGCTCCTGCACGTCGGCCTCGAGCAACACCATGACGGGGAGCGCGGGCGGTTGCTCCCGGCGCTCGAGGATCTCGAAGACGCTCTCGTCGCTGACGGTGACGCCGACGACGGCGCTGGCGGGCTTCCCATCGAGCGTCGTCTTCACGGTGAGCTTCACCGGAGCGCCCGGCACGTACCGTTCGCGGTCGGCTTTGAGCTCGATGCCGAGCTGCTTCTCGGGCTCACGGAAGACCAGGCGCTCCGCCAGTGGTTCACCGGACTTCGACGACACGGTGATGACGAGCACGCCATCAGCGGAGCCGGCCTTGAGCGACAACTCCGCGCCCTTCTGTTTGCCGGCGTCGATCGTCTGCGTGTCGAGCACCACGTCACGCTGGCGCAGCACGACCGAGACGATGCGATCGCCCGTCCACGCGATGTTCGCCTTCACCGGCTCCTTCGCGGGCATCACGTCGGTGGCGGTGGTGATGACGGCGCCATCGTTCGCAATGGCCGGAAGCGGGAAGAGCTTGTTGATGCCGGCGGGCTCGGTGACCTTGAGGGAGTATGTCGCGCCCTTCTTCGGGGTGAAGCGCGCGCGGCCGCGGCCTTCGTGTTCGGTGCGGAAGGGAGCGACTTCAGCGCCGCTGCTGTCGACGATCACGCCCGCGATGTCGGCCGGCTTCTTCGCAGGCGTGCGGGCCTCGATGTACAGGCGGCTGGCGAGGCCAGCGACGAGATCGCCGCCTTCCGGGTACATCGAGACGTCGATGGAGTTGATGAGGATGGGGATGGTCTTCGTCGCGGTCTCGAGCACGCCGCCGTCTTCGATGGTGAACGCGAGCGTGCCTTCACCGCGCTCGATGGTTTTGGGCAGCGGGAACGAGACCGAGCAACGGCCCGACGCGTCGACGGTGGTCGAGACGCGCGCGACTTCTTTCTCGTCGACCCGCGCGACGGCGGTCACCTTCGCGCCGGTGGGAATGCCGCCCTCGGCGCGCTTCACCTCGAGCGTGGCCGAGACGGTGTCTCCAGGGCCGTAGCCATCGCGGAGGAACGTGATCTGCGAGTTGAGGCGTGGTGGCCGGTACGCGCGCACCTCGAACTTGCGAGCGCCGGGAGCGTGGCCCATCACGCCGCGTGCTTCGACGAGGTACTCGCCACCGGGAGCATCGGGCCCGAGCACGTAGGAGAAGCCGAACGCTCCGTCCTGCACGTTCGATTGGCCCTGCGTGAGGACCTCGCCCTTCGGCCCCTTCACGACGATCTGCGACCACGAGCCGTTGCCTGCGGGGACGTGCGAGTTGGCGTTGAGCACGACGCCGCGCACGAAGACCGTCTCTCCGGCCTTGTAGATGGACTTGTCGGTGGAGACGCTGGTGACGAAGCGGTTGGGGCCGCCGACGCGATCGGTGGTGGCGGGATCTTTCGCGGGCGGCGAGGCGCCTCCGATGGCGAGAACGACGAGCCCTGCGAGACCGGCGAAACGGAGTGCGTGCATGAGGCCCCCTTGAACGGCGCGAGGGGGCGATTCGATCTGGGCTGAGGCGAAAAAGCGAGTCAGTTCGCGAGATTCGACCCGTCACGGTTGACATCTGTCGCCAGGTGACGATGCTGGCGACATCAACTTCGAACCGGGGGCGACCTGGTCTCGACGGGGGCATGGAGGCCCTGAAACGCGTGCCGAGTGGGCACACCACACTCGTTAATAAAAGTGAGCAAAAACCAAAAAAGCCAACGACAACGTTGAGCTTGCTCTGGCCGCCTAAAAAACGGTCAAGCACGGTCGCCTGAGCTTCTGCTCGTGAGCCCAGGGTCGACCGAACCAATGCGAGCTGGCTTCTCCTTGCGGTTGGACGGAGAGAGGCGAGACAAATCCAGCTAGGCCTTTTCGAATTCCGTCCGTGGAAGTCGAGAGGGCGTCACTAAATCGCGGACTACGCATGTAGTGCTTCAGAGCCAAAGGCTTTCGGACGTGGGTTCGATTCCCACCGCCTCCACACTGACAGCCGGGCAACCTCAGTCGGTTGCCCGGCTTTCTGCTGTTCGGAGTCCTGCGTCTCTACGGGCCCGGCGGAACGTCGTTGAGCAGCACGTGAACTGCCGGCGCTCCTTGACCAGCAACTCCGACGTCACCTCGCTTGAGCAGGGCGACGAGTTCAGGGGCGTTGGTCATTGCGTCGTGGTTCCGGTCGGGCCTCGAGGCCGACCTTCTTCGCCTTGAGCCCGCAGTCCGCGATGCGGCGAGTTCAATGCTCGGCGCTCACATCCAGAAGTAGCTTCTGCAGCGCAAGTGGCGTGAAGAATTCGCGTGTGACGCTGTCGCCTACCGAGAGCAGGCCTGCGGCGACTCCAAAGAGAGCAGCGACCACCCCCAACCAGACAAGACTCTGAGCAATCACGAACCACGTCCGCGACAGTGACGAACGGTCCCTTCCCCAACCAAAGCTCAAATAGCGCTCTCGGTGATGCGTTAACCAGCGTCCGAGCACGTACAGTCCTCCGCCCACTACTCCGAGCGTGAGCCATAGAAGCAGCGGCACGGCACAGACCAACACCAGAGTGAAGAGCAACGAGCCGACCAGTTTCGCTGGCGTGCGCCCAAGGCGTCCCGGGGAGTGAGTGGAAGATGGTGCGTCGCCGACGACGGTGCAGATTCCCCAATACGGGACAGCGATTAACTGATGAACCCAAGGATGCTGCGGAACAAGCACTTCTCCTTCGATTCGTGAGCGAGCATCCTCGAGTCGACGGCTCGCGATCGGGCTGGCGGCCATGTGTGTTTCATCGCGCACTCGGTGAATTTCGAGATCAGCTAGTCGTTGCGCGTTCTCGCGCGCCTCACCCGAGCACCAATCGAAGATGCTGGCGTCGAGTTCCTCCAACCGCCTGCGACGCCGTTTGATCTCAAGCTCGAAGAGTCGTTCTTCAACTGGCGGAAGGTCGCTCGAGTTGAGGCCTGCACGGCGCCTCAACTCACGCTCCTCAAGCTCTTCGAGGAGTGCTGACCGAAAGGAGTCCCCAACGTCTGCAGGTAGGTGCAAGAGGAACTCATGTTCCGCAGCGTCGGCGAGCACCTGGCGCTCTTGCCGAGTCCTGTAGTCCGCATCCATCCGACTGGCTTCCAGTCGCAGCGCGACGGCATGCAGATGCCTCGCACGGTCCGCTTCGTTGGACCGCAGTTCTAGCCATTTTGCGACCCAGCTTTCCCACCTCACCCGCGGTGCCCACATGGTTCGCCTCGTTCCTCCAGGCCTTAGAGGCTCACGCCCTTGTTGGCCGCTTCTCGGTCGCATAGGGAACGCGCATGGACCGAACCCGGAGCCCTTTGAGAGATTGGTCTAGGGACGGTGCGGAAGTAGCCGACGGATGTCGACTTGAGGGACAGGCTGACCCGCATTGGCAAACGAGTCGAGAACGGTTTGCCTGAGCTGCTCATCTGTGAATTCGAAAGCCTGACCGTAGAGACTTTGACCGTTGATGAGCACCTCAACGTCATCTTCGACTTCACGTTCTGGATGCCCGTCCCACCTGTAGAATGCCATTGCACCTCCAAGAGATTGGTTTACAGCTTCTCACCCACGGCGCGATCCTTTGCTGACGACCTTGTTCTCAGCTCGACTGCGTCGATGTAGCGAATGGCGTACTCGGGCTTCTTGCCTGCAACCTGACCAGCAAACAGTGTGATCGTCGTGTCTGACAAGGCCCAAAATCCGGACAATGTAAGGTCCGGCGTGACGTAGCAGTTGGCTTCACTCAAGGTTCTTGACGCGAGCGAAATGCACTGCAGGAAGCTTCGGTTCGCAGCGCCGTACTTCTCCTCAAGCAGCAAGAACTTCCGACGGAAGTCGTCGACGAGGGCAGTCCGCTCATTGGGTGGCACGAAAACAAGAGCCACGGCGAGTAGCCGCCCCTTGTGGAACGTCAACGAGAGCTGCGCGGTGGTGCCGTCGATCTCGTCGCGACCCACGAGAGTTGTCAGGTCGCTGACTTTCCAATGCTTCGCGAACGCCGTCGCGTTCTCGTTCGTGCGGGCAAACGACAAGAAGGGTAGCCGTTCAATGGCGACCTCGGGACTGCTCCCCCATGAAAGCCCTCGAAAACTGAATGTTTCTGGCGATGCGTGAAGGAATGAGGTCAGAACCAAGCCAAGCATCCCCCAAGGCTCTCACAGCGGCCTCCGATGCACCACCGCCGTGGACCCTGCCAGATTCAGCTTCTGCTCGGCGATGTTCACCTGCCCAAGGCTAAGTGGATGAAGCGTTGGCGACGAAGCCCACAAGGTCCTGCGCGCCGAATGACACTATGGCTCGTGCTCGGAGGAATTCAGCGCGCGCTAACAAGTTAGCGTCCTTGGTTAGCAGCAGGTCAGCGTATGCGGCACAGGCAGCGATGTTGGCGTCGTAGAAGTCGTTGCGGTCACGGCGCAGGAACGCGAGCGATGGGAACGGAGTCAATTCGGGCTCCGTGGTGAGGTTGGCTACAAAGGCAATGAAGGCGAATCCGCTCCAGGCAAGTAGGGCGCGGCGCCTTGCCAGGGGCAGGGGGAGCACTTCTCGGGCAGCGGGTCGGCTTGGCTCCGCGAGATGCTCGAAGCACCTTGAGAGCGACGCCTCGACTACCCACGACGGAAGGCTAAGCGGGGTGAGGCTATTGACGATCTCAAGCAACTGGCGGACAGGCTCGGCCTGTCTTCGGCGGTTCCTGAACTGATTGTCGTCTACTTTCGCGCGACGCTTCCATTTAGAAACGTGCTGAACGGCCTGCTCCACACGTTGGCGCTGCCGCATTGACGCAAGCTCCGAAACCAGATTGATGGTGCACTCTTCAGCATGAACCGCAGTCTTGGCTAGCCCGCCAAGCACGTGTTCAAGGCAAACGAGAGACGCAACGCCATCCATCGAGCGCATTCGAACGCGATCGGCGAGCTCGGCAAGTGCCGCGGCCTTGGCCGAGCGGTCTTTGTTGTTGACGAAGGCCTCATCGAGGACGGCCAGCGGAACAACGACGAGAGCATCACCCTTCGCGGCTTTCGCGACAAACGCGCTGCGGAGAGACGCATCGGACAAGAGGTCGAGGAGGACGCTGGTATCCAGTACGACTTCGGTTGTCATTTGCCACCCTGACGCCGTGCTTTCGAGAGAGCGTCGATGACGACTACTGTGCGGCGAGTATGACAGCGGTGGGCGAAGTGTGGCCCTGAAGCGCCATTGCTCAAGCCGACGTTGTGCGTTTGGACCCGACCCGTTGCCATGTGGACTGCCACGTTCACCTTCCACCAGCACCCGCCGATCCGTGCATGGTGGGCCCTCCTCTGAGAGTGGCCTCGGTACTCCGGCTTCGGCACCGTGGATGCGTGCCGAAGCCGTCCTTCCACCACTCACTTCTTCGTCGGGTCTTCCTTCGCCGCGCGCTCACGCCTCGCCCGCAGCAACAGGTCCTTGCTGAACTTCCCGATCACCGCTGCGTTGCCATCGAACGCGTTCTTCGCGATCCCGTTCAGCTCCTCGATCGCTTCGACCACGCGGCCCTTCGCTTCGTTCAGCTTCGCCGTGTACTCCGTCGTCGCGCCGAGCGAGGCCTCCTGCTTCGTGTCGGCCGCCTCGAGCGCCTTGCGGACCTCGTTGATCCGCGTCGACGGCACCACCTTCAGGTAGGGCTGCAGGTACTTGTCGATGCGCTTCACCGTCGGCTCCACGGTCGTCAGATACGAGACGATCGCCGGCACGACGCGGCCGAGCCGACCCGACGCGAGCAGCTTCTTGTCGATCACCACGCCATCCTTCTTCGCCTTGCGGAGCGCCGCCGGGAGCACGTTGCGAATCGACCGGACGAGCTTCTTCGAGTCGTCGATCCGCGCCTCCTGGGTCAGCGTGTCGATCGCCGACGAGTCTGACGCCTCGCTCCGCGCTGCCTCCGTCGTCGAGATGAACTCGACGTCCTTCGCCAGCTGCGTCGTGCCCGCATCCTCCCAGCCGAAGTCCTTCAGCTCTGGGTGTTTGTCGATCAGCGTCAGGTGCTCCCGCCCCTGCGCTTTCACGCCCTCCAACGGCTCTCCTTTGCCCTTCGCGACCAGCTCTGCGTCAAGTGTCATTGCAATTCCCCCGGGTTGGATACAGCGGCGCACACGATACAAAACGGGCGGTTGCGCTGAAAAGCCCCCCTTTTCCCTCGGGATCACCGCTTTTCCCTGCCCGACCATGGCTTTCACCTGGTGGACCACGGCTTTCACCAGGCCGACCAGCGCCCTGTCGGTGGTGGAGCAGCACCCTGTCGATGGGCGACTGCTCCTTTTCCCTTCGCGACCATCGCCACGTCGCTGCCATGGGAGCGCTTTCACCAGCCCGACCGAGACCCTGTCGGTGGTGCACCATGGCTTTCACCAGCGGCGTCGGCATCACGTCGATCGGGTCCACGCGCCTGTCGATCACCAGCACCGACGATCATCTGAAGCCGAGCTCATCGCGCGGCCGAAACGCGAGCCTCGACTCGGCCTAAGATCTCGAAACCACGTCCCGTGAGGCCGCTGGAAGGTGTGTCTAGGTCGAATGTTGGTTGCGGTTGAGTCGATTGCTGCGTACTTTCACAACATGCAGACCACTCTTCGCCAACTTGAAGACCAGATCCGGCGCATGACTCCCGTCTCTGCGCCGCCGGCTCAGCAGGTCGACATGGTGAACCTGCACCGCGTGCTCGGAGGACTTGCCCACGCGCCAACACGCGCCCCGGCGTGCCGCCTCGTCGGCCCGAAGGGGGAAGAAGTCGCGCTCCCTGACGCGGTCTTCTACGTCCTCGAGCGGGTCGTCGAGGTGCTTGCGCGCGGCGACTCGGTCACGGTCGTCCCGGTCGGGAAGGCGCTCACGACGCAGCAGGCCGCCGACCTCCTCAACGTGTCACGGCAGTACCTGGTCCGTCTCCTCGACGAAGGTCGCATCGCGTACACGAAGACTGGCAAGCACCGCCGACTCCGAATCGAAGACGTGCTCGCGTTCAAGGAGCGACGGGATGGCGAGCGGAAGAATGCGCTCCGCGACTTGTCTCAACTGACCGAGGAGTTCGGTGGCTACGAAAAAGAGCTGAAGTAGCGTCGCCGGTCCGAATGCTCGTCGCACCGTTCAAGGTCGTCCTCGACGCGAACGTTCTGTACCCGTTTACGCTTCGAGACACGCTGCTGCGCGCGGCGGCTGCAGGGTTCTTCCAGGCGTACTGGTCGGCGCTGTTGCTCGAGGAGGCGACGCGCAACCTCGTTGCCGACAGCATCATCACGCCTGAGCAGGCCGAACGTCTGCGTGCGGCCATGGACAAAGCGTTCCCCGAGGCCCTCGTGACCGGTCACGAGTCGCTCATCGCTGCGATGAAGAACGACGAGAAGGACCGGCACGTTGCAGCGGCCGCGGTGAAGGCCGGAGCGCAGGTCATCGTCACGATGAACCTGAGCGACTTTCGCGACCTGCCCGATGGCATCGAGGCGCAGCATCCCGATGAGTTCCTGAGCAACCTCTTCGACCTCGACGGCGATTCGCTGACGGAGATCGTCCAGGGCCAGGCCGCCGATCTGAAGAAGCCTCCACGGACCTTCGAGGACATCGTCGGCGCGCTGGCGAAGCTCGTGCCCGACTTCGCTGCTGCGGTGCTCAAACACGCGAAGAGGTGACGCACGAAGCGCACGTGATGCTGGCGTGCACCCGACTCCGACGCGACACTCGCGCCGTGCCCCCCGAACGATCGACTGAACACCAACGCCTCCGCGGCCCTGACGCTCGTCGCTGGCGACACTGGGGGCCGTACCTGTCGGACCGCTCCTGGGGCACGGTGCGTGAGGACTACAGCGCGAAGGGCGACGCGTGGGCGCACCTGCCGCACGATCTCGCGCGCTCGAAGGCCTACCGCTGGGGCGAAGACGGCATCGCGGGCTTCTGCGATCGCTACCAGATCCTCTGCTGGTCGCTCGCGCTGTGGAACGAGCGCGACCCCATTCTCAAGGAGCGCCTCTTCGGCGTCGAACCCACCGAGGGCAACCACGGCGAAGACGTGAAGGAGTGCTATTTCTACACAGACGGCACGCCCAGCCATTCGTCCATGCGAATGCTGTACAAATATCCGCAGGCCGAGTTCCCGTACGCGCAGCTCATCGCCGAGAACCGCAGACGCGCAGGGCAGGGCGCCGAGTACGAACTCATCGACACCGGCCTCTTCGACGAACGCCGCTACTTCGACGTCGAGATCGACATCGCCAAAGACGGCCCCGACTCCGTCATCTTCCGCGTCACCGCGCACAACCGCGGCCCCGACGCCGCGCCGATTCACCTCATCCCGCACCTCTGGTTCCGCAACACCTGGAGCTGGGACGGAGAAGACCGTCAGCAGCCGATCATCACCATCGACAGATCTCACCCCGGAGTGACCGCGCTCCTCGCCGACGACTCCGCCGCGCCGCCGCTCCATGGGTTGCTCGCCGACTCCCGGCTGGGCCCGCAACGGCTCGAGTTCCCCAGCGGCGCCGACCTCTTCTTCACAGACAACGAGACCAACGGCTCACGCGTCTACGGCGGCACCGCCCAGTCACGCAGCCCGTACGTCAAAGACGCCTTCCACCGGCGCATCGTGAACGACGAGCTCGGCGCGGTGAACCCAGCCATGCAGGGCACGCGCGCTTGTGCACGACAACGGTTCCTCGTCCCTGGAGGCGGCTCCGCGGTGATGCGAATGCGGCTCGGCCCTGCGAAGGCCTCGCCGATGTCTGCCGACGAGATGGACTCGATCGTCGCCCGCCGCCGCGCCGAGGCGGACGAGTTCTACGCAGCGCTCCACCCCGCGAAGGCCACGCCCATCGAGCGCCAGGTGCAGCGCCAGGCCTGGGCCGGGATGATCTGGTCGAAGCAGAGCTACCTCTTCGACGTCGCCACCTGGCTCGACGGTGACGACCCTGCGCACCCACCTCCCGCCGCGCGCAAGAAGGGGCGTAACCAACACTGGCGCCACCTCAACTCGATGCGGGTGCTGTCGATGCCCGACAAGTGGGAATACCCCTGGTTCGCCGCGTGGGATCTCGCGTTCCACATGATCCCCTTCGCGCGCATCGACCCCGAGTTCGCGAAGGACCAGCTCGAGCTGATGTTGCTCGAACAATTCCAACACCCCAACGGGCAGATCCCCGCGTACGAGTGGGAGTTCTCCGATCTCAACCCGCCGGTCCATCCGTGGGCCGTCTGGCGCGTCTACAACATGGACCGCCTTCAGAACGGCAAGGGCGATATCGACTTCCTCGAGCGCTGCTTCCACAAGCTGATGCTCAACTTCACGTGGTGGGTGAACAAGGTCGACCGCTCAGGCAACAACGTCTTCGAAGGCGGCTTCCTCGGGCTCGACAACATCACCGTCATCGATCGCAGCAACCCGCTGCCTGAAGGCGCGACGCTGGAGCAGAGCGACGCCACCGGGTGGATGGGCATGTTCTCGCTCGTGATGATGCGCATGGCGCTCGAGCTGGCGAAGACCCGGAGCGTCTACGAAGACCTCGCGACCAAGTTCTTCGAGCACTACGTCTACATCGGCGCAGCCATGAAGATGGAGCGCCTCGGCCGCACGCTCTGGGACGAAGACGACGGCTTCTTCTACGATCTGCTCCGCTTCCCCGACGGCCACTCGATTCCCTTCCGTGTTCGCTCGCTGGTCGGCCTCATTCCTCTCTTCGCCGTCGAGCGCCTCGAAGAAGCGTGGATCAAGCCGTTCCCCGTCTTCAGCGGAAACTTCCGCTGGTTCATGAAGTTCCGGCCGGAGATCACCGGGCAGACCGTCACGACCGTCGGCTCAGGCGACAACGTCACGCACGTCTTGTCGGTCGTCGATCGTCACCAACTCGAAGGCCTGCTCAAGCGCCTCGCCGATCCTGACGAGTTCCTCTCGCCCAGCGGAGTGCGCAGCCTCAGCAAGTTCCACGAGGCGAACCCCTTCGTGTTCGGCAACGCGGTCGTGCAGTACGAGCCGGCCGAGGCGACCAGCAAGCTCAAGGGCGGCAACAGCAACTGGCGCGGCCCAGTCTGGTTCCCCACCAGCTTCCTGATGATCGAGACGCTGCGAAAACTCGAGAAGGGCTTCGGCTCCGGGCTCACCATCGAGGTCGCTGATCCAAAGACGCACGAGGTCGGCCACGTCACGCTCAACGGGCTCGCGAGGAATCTGGCCGACCGCATGATCTCGATCTTCCTTCCCGACGCTGACGGCTATCGTCCGTGCCACGGCCCTCGAGGAACCCGCCGCGCGGAACTCTTCGCGAAGGACCCGCACTGGAAGGACCTGCTCCACTACTACGAGTACTTCCACGCCGACTCTGGCGAGGGTCTCGGCGCGAGCCATCAGACAGGGTGGACGGGGCTGGTCGCGAGCTTGATCGACGAGTGGAGGACCTGAGCCCGGCTCTCGGCCTACGGTCGCGGACCATGTGCCGACTTCTGATCGCTGCGCTCGTCATCGCTGCTGCTCCTGCCTTCGCCGACGTCGACGTCGTCTCGGGTCGACCCTCGATTCACGTGACGGGAGTCGGCACGGCCGAGGCTGCGCCGGACAAGATCGACATGTTCATTCAGCTCGTGACGGTCGCTCCCTCGGTCGAGCTGGCGATGGCCGAGAACGCCACGCGCCTCACCGCGATGATGAGCGCGACCAAAGCCGCAGGCATCGCGGGCAACGACGTGCAGCTCTCGAGCGTCTCGGTCACGGCCGGTGAGGAATACGATCGTGAAGGGCGCCCAAAGGGTCCTCGCTACACCGTGCAGAAGCAGTTCGTGTTGTGTCTGCGGGCTCCCGCGAAGCTCGACGCGCTGTTGATCGAGTTGTCGAAGGCGAAGGCGGTGGTGTCGAACATCCAGTTCGTCTCTCAGGCGCTCCAGACACAGCAAGACGCGCTCGCGGTGAAGGCCATGGAGAACGCAAAGAAGAAGGCTGAGCAGCTCGCCAGCGCCGTCGGCTCGAAGGTCGGCAGGCTCCTGCGAGCAGTGCCCTCGTCGGAACGCGCCACGATGCAGGCCTACTCGACCGGCGGTGGCGTGAGCGTTGGAGCCTCAGCGACTGGCGCCCAACGCAGCACCGTCTCGATCGAGGTCGACTTCGAATTGGAGCCTGGCGGGAAGTAGGAGCGCGTCACTCGACCGTCGCGGTGAGCTCGAAGGCTCCGCCCATCAGGTCGAACGAGTCGACGATCACCAGGTAGTCGCCGGCGGGCAGATCGGTCAGCACGAGGCTCGACGCACCTGCAGCACCCGGCACGTCATCGGAGCACGCCATCGCGTCTTTGGCTTCCGCCCCACAGCTCGGCAGCACGTACAGCGTGGTGTCGAAGTTCGTCCCCGCGCCGATGGTGCTCAAGGTCAGCTTGTTCGCGCGCTCGGCGAGCCGCACCTTCACGACACCTTCAGGCCGGCCCGTCGGGTCCGCGGTGGAGCAGCCGTTCGGCGCGTCCCACAAGCTTCCACCCT
>JAUXRI010000125.1 GCA_030681895.1 Myxococcales bacterium
GAGACCGCCAACCTCGCGTTCGACCCTGAAGACCCCAACGCCAACCGCGGCGGCGCCATGCTCGAGGCCGTCACCAAGGACCAGCTCAACATCGGCCTGGTCGGCCAGCTGCGATGGCGCGTCTCGGAGCAGAACCTCTACGCGTACCTCTTCGCCGTGAAGCGCCCGCTGATCCACGTGCTCGGCTACTTCATCTCGATTCTTCGGCAGAAGATCGCCTCGTTCGAAGCGCCCACGCAGGAACTCAAGGCGTTGCCCGCTGGTGAACAGGCGGCCATCAACGTCGATCTCAAGGGCGCCGAGGGCATCTCGATCAACGACCTCCGCAAGAACCTGCGCGACCTCAACGAACGAATGGACCGCGAGTGCCTCTCGTCGGCCGCCCGCTACGGCATCGTGCTCGACGCGTCGCTCATCACCGGCATCGATCCTCCCGCCGAGGTCGAGAGCGCGCTCGCCGCCATCAACACGGCGCACAACCACGTCGGCAGCGAAGTCAGCCTCGCGCGCGCCGGTGCTGATCAGAAGATCGTGCAGTCGCGCCGCGCGGTCGAGATCGAGACCCTCAACGCACAGGCCGAGGTCGAGCCGCTCCTGCAGCTCGCCAATCAGCTCTCGGAGCTCAAGCGCAATGGAACCGGGCCGGGCCTGCTCAAGGCCTATGTCCGCAACGTCAAGCTGCAGCTGTTCACCAAGGCCCGCGCCGCGTTCATGGAGCTGAACAAGTGAACTTCCTCATCTCTGCCATCCTCGCGTTCTTCGGCTGCCTCATCGGTGTTCCCATCGCGTTCGCGCTCGCCCGAGCCTTCGGCCTGTACGTGGCGGTCGATGAACGGAAGGCGAAGGTCTTCAGCCTCTTCGGCGAAGTCATCGGCACCATCGACGAGCCCGGCCTGCACCTGCTGTGGACGAAGCTCGGCATCAAGGCCGCGCTCATTCCCATCTTCGGCAAGGTGTACACGGTCGATCTGCGCCTCGATCAACAGTACCTGCGCAGCCAGGCCGTCAACTCGGAAGAGGGCGCTCCGATGGGCATCGGCATCTGGTACGAGATGGCCGTCAAGGACCCGGCCTCGTTCCTCTTCAAGAACGCCGACCCGCGCGGCTCGCTCGAAGCCAACGTCTCGAACGCCGCCGTGCGCGCGCTGTCGAACATGAAGCTCGACGCGATGCTCGAGACCCGCCACGTGATGAGCCAGGCCGTGCGCAAAGAAGTGCAGCCGCGCGCCGAGGAGTGGGGCTACCAGCTCGGCAGCGTCTACATCCGCAAGGTGCACTTCCGCGATCTCGCGATGATTCGGCAGATCGAAGAGAAGGTCGTCAACCGCCTGCGCCAGGTGACCAGCGCCATCAAGCAGGACGGCAGCAACCAGGTGAACATCATCAAGTCGACGGCCGATCGTCAGGCCGCCACCGAGTTCGCCCGCGCCGCCGCCCAGCGCCCGCTCATCGTCGGGCAGGCCCTCACCCGCATCGCCGCCGACGCCGAGGTGATGGAGTCGATGTTCGAGCTGCTCGAGACGCAGAAGCTGCTCGAGTCTGGGGCGCAGGTGACGCTCTTGCCGAGTGGAGAGAAGAGCGCGCTCTTGACGCCGCTGCTCGCGTCGTCGTCGGTGCACGAGGTGAAGACCGTCACCGTCCCTGCCGTTCGGCGTAAGTTGCACGACGAATGAACGTGACGGTCATCATTCCCAGACTGCTCCAGGCTGCGTGCGAGGGCCGGGCGAAGATCGAACTCGGCGTCCCTCCGACGAGTGACGTCGCCGACGTGCTCCAGACGCTCATGTCGTTGTACCCGGGCCTTCGGGCCTTCGTGTCGAACGAGCGCCGCCCGATGAAGCAGCACTTCGCGGTCGCGCAGGTCGGCAAGAAGCTGTTCCTCTTCGCTGCGTCGGCGCCGTCGGTCAGGAGCTGAGAACTTCATGAGCCCGGGTCAAGCCATCGGCGGCATTCGGCACTCGCTCGCGCTCGTCGGCGTCCTGGCCCTGGTGTCGCTGGCGTCGGGCTTCTTCCTGTCATCGGGGCTCTCGACGCAGCAGGTGCCCGAGCTCGGCGCCGAAGATCTCGGCAAGCCGTTCCGCGCGGCGTCTGCGGCCGGCTTCAAGGCTTCGCGTGACTTCGAGGTGGTCGACGAGGAGCGCACCGCGCTGCGCCGCTCCGAGGCCCGCCAGCGCGTGCGCCCGGTCTTCGACTACGACCCGACGATCGAGACGCGCACCAAACGTGACGTGCGCTCGGGCTTCTCGGCGATGCAGGAGCTCGTCGCCGAGTTCCGCGCGGCACACCCGCCGGTCGTCGCGCCCCTTGCTCCGGTCCCTGGCGCGCCGAAGCCGAAGCCCGCGCCGGTGGCCGTCAAGGAGCCTACGAAGGAACAGCTCGAGGCCGAGCTGACGGTTGCGCTCCGCGACGCGCGGCGCCGCTTCGAAGAGGTCGCTCCGCTGGCCGACGACGAGGACTTCGAGGTGCTGGTGCTGGCGCGCTTCTCGCTCGAGGTGGAGCAGGCGACGATGGGGCTCCTCGAGCTGGCCTGGCGAGGCAAGGTGGTGCCGTCGCGGGACGAGCTCTCGCGCGTCGACGCCAACGGCATCACGGTGCGCATGCTGGGTGGCCGCAGTGAGAGCGAACAGGCGACGGGGCTGCCTCAGGTGTTCGACGTGCGTGAGGTCTCTGCCGAGCTCGACCGCTTCGCGTCGGTGCCGGGAAACCTGCTGCCCGAAGCGCCGCCGCTCGTTCGTCGCGCCGTGCTGAGGCTCGCCAAGCGGCAGATCCGCTCCAACCTGTCGATCAACGCCGCAGAGACCGAAGCGCGGCGAGACGCGGCGGCGACCGCCGTGAAGCCCGTGTTGCTCCAGGTGAAGAAGGGTCAGCGCGTCATCGCCGACGGAGAGCTGGTGAACGAGACGCACCTGCTGCTCCTCAAGCACCTGCGCGAGCAGATGAGCGAGTTCGATCTGCTGCAGCTGCAGATCGGAGGCGCGGGCATGGTGGCGCTGGTGCTGGCGGGCGCGTGGCTCTTCTTCCAGACGGCGCTGCGTCGTTTCCGTCCCACCCGCCGCGACGCGCTCTTCATGGGGCTCACCGCCATCGCGTTGCTGGGCCTGCTGCAGTTCTGGCTGGCCGTGTGTGACGCGCTCCACGATCGCTACCCGGTGGTGCCTCTCGAGGCGTTGCACCTCGCGTTCCCGGTCGCCGCGGGCGCGATGCTCGTTCGCTTCGTCCTGTCCGAAGAGGCGTCGCTCTACTTCGCCATCTGCTTCGCGGCGCTCGCCGGCATCATGCTGGGCAACTCGCTCGGCGCGTTCTTGTTCACGCTCGTCACGTCGCTGGTGGCGGCAGATCGCATGTCACGCGTCAGAGATCGCGCAGGGCTCTTCCGTGCAGGCGCCATCGCAGGCGTCGTCGGCATCGGCATGGTCCTCTTCATGGGCCTCGCGTCCGGTCGGGGCCTCGGCTCCGAGTCGGCGTGGACGGCGCTGCTGGCGGCAATCTCTGCCGCGGTGGCTGCGCCGATGATCGTGTTGACGCTGACGCCGGTGGCCGAGACGACGTTCGGCTACGCGTCGGACTTGAAGCTCCTCGAGTTGGCGAACCTGAACCACCCCGCGCTCAAAGAGCTCGTCCTCCAGGCGCCCGGCACGTACCACCACAGCATCATCATGGGCTCGCTCGTCGAGGCGGCGGCCGAGTCGATCGGCGCCAACCCGCTGCTCGCGCGAAGCTGCGCGTACTACCACGACATCGGAAAGGGCCGGAACCCGGGCTTCTTCGGCGAGAACCAGAAGGGCTCCAACGCGCACGACGGCCTCGCGCCGCAGATGAGCGCCGTCATCATCAAGCGCCATGTCACCGAGGGCCTCGAGATGGCGCGCCAGTACAAGCTGCCGCGGCAGGTCGCCGACGCGATTCCGCAACACCACGGCACGCGGCTGGTCGGCTACTTCTTCCACCGGGCGCAACGCGAGCAGGACGGCAAAGAGAACCCGCCGCCCATCGACGAGTCGATCTACCGCTATCCCGGCCCACGTCCGCAGTTCCGAGAAGCGGCCCTCTGCATGATCGCGGACGCCGTCGAAGCGTCGTGCCGCAGCATTCCCGAGCCGACGACCGAGAAGCTGAAGGCGCAGGTGCAGAAGATGATCAACCTCGTCTCGAGCGAAGGTCAGCTCGACGAGTGTGATCTCACGCTGAAGGACCTCGCGCAGATCGCCGAGTCGATGGTGCGCACGCTCGACGGCATCTACCACGCACGCCCCGAGTACCCGCCGGGAGCCGTTCGCCCTCAAGGCCCGGGCCTGGTGGTGGTGAAGAATGACGAGGCGAACGACTCGAAGAAGGCGGGCGCGTGAAGGTGTGGCCGCTGTTGGTGTTCCTCGCTGCGTGTGGGCCCAACGTACCGACGCCTGATGGCGGCTCGACGATGATGATGCCCGCGGGCGACGCCGGCTCGCTCGGACAGAACCTGTCGTGCCGGGCCTCGTTGGTGGGCGCCGTCACCGGCAACTTCGAATGCGACGCCACTGCGGTCTTCGTTCGCGGCGGCCCCAACAACACCACCGTCACCATCACCGGCAACACGCGAGACCGGAACCCCGAGGTGAACTTCTCGGTGCGGTTCGCGCTCGAGCCCGAGCCCGACAAGTCGTACACGTGGGTCGACGACGTGCTCTCGGCGGAGCTGCTGGTGAACGACACGCCGAGCGGCAACAGCTTCGTGGCGTCGAAGGCGATGATGATCGATCCTCCGATGTTCACGTACCGGGTGACCGAGGTGACCGGGCGGGTGGCGACGTCAGGTGGAGGCGCTCAGCTGCGCTTCACCCAGCAGCTCGACGTCATCTTGAAGCCCACCAGCGCCAGCCCGGCCCCAAACAACGTTCGGGTCAGCATCGCGGTGACGAAGTAAGAGGCTCGTCGTGCCGAAGACCCAATCGAACAAGGTGTGGCTCGACTCCTCTCGTGGAGGGCGCGGCGCTGATGCGCAGGGTGATCGGCTCGTGAAGCTGGCCGGGCGCTTTTTCCGAACGCTCAAGCTCACGAACGTCGAGCTGTCGTTGAGCCTCGTGCGTGACGACGAGATGAAAGAGCTCAACGCCCTGTGGCGCCGGAAGAACAAGACGACCGACGTGCTGTCGTTTCCCGGTGGTGAGATGCCGGGGCCGGGCCGTCGCGCGCTCGGAGACGTCGTCATCTCGGTCGACACCGCGCGCCTCGCCGCGAAGGACTTCGACTCGAGCCTGGAAGACGAGCTCGATCTCTATCTGGCGCACGGCCTGCTGCACCTGCTCGGGCATGATCACCAGAGCAAGCCCGCCGCGAGGAAGATGGAAGCGCTGGAGCGGAAGCTGCTGAAGCGGCCGTCGATGTTGAGCCGCTCCGACGAAGTCTGACGCTGAGGCGGCGTGAAGAAGGTCGCCAGGGTCTTCAAGTCGTTCGAAGAAGCCGAGGCAGCGGACTTCGGCTACTGGCTGACACGGCCGATGGCTGAGCGGATCGCCGCAGTCGAGATGCTGCGGGTCTTCCGACATGGAACGGGGCACCGACTGGAGCGAGTGCTCGTCGTGAAGCATGGTCCAGAAGGCCCGGTTCGGCAGGCTCGGTGCACGAAAGAGAAGCGCTGATCGCTTCAGCGCCCGACGCCGGCCGGCGTATGCGCGTTCACCACGTCGGGTGGATTCGTCGGCATCTTCTTCGCCCCAGCCATGTGCGGGCACGACGCGGCCTTCCCTGCGCCCATCGACGCGAGCTGACCTGCCGTGCGCTCGGACTCGGCGGGACCTGCGCCTGCCAGCCGTGCACCCGCGCTGGCGAGGCCTGTCGCCGTGAACACCGAACCCATCGCGCCCTTCGCCACGTTCGCGTCTGACTTGATGGCCAGCGACGCTTGCAGCGCCAGCGTCTCGACCACGCTCGCCTTCCCGCCCAGCATGCCCGGAGGAATCGTGCCCTTCTCGTAGAGCACGCGCAGGTCGTCGACCTTGATGCCCGTCTTCCCCGTCGCGGGGTCCTTCTTCCCGAAGACCGACAGCAGGCCCGCGAACTCGAGCTGCGCGAAGTTGAGTCCGCGCACCGTCGAGTCGATGACCGGTGCTCCGGCGCTCACGTCACGTCGATAGTTGTCGGCGATCGCGCGCGCGAAGCCGTCAGTGGTGATGACGCCGTTCTCGGCGTGCGAGGCGAGCGCGTTGAACTTCGCTTCGTCGAACTTGCCGCTCCGCAGAATGCCCGTGTCGGCAGGGTGGGGGACGATGCCCTCGGGCAGGTTCACCACGTTCATCTCACCGTGCGTGAAGTTGCGCAGAATGTCGCTGGGCTTGTTGCCGATGCCGCCAATGCCCCACGACGCCGCGCCGAGCGTGCGCGTGCCGCCGAGATCGCGCACCGCCTTGTTCAGCTCATCGAGCTTCACCGAGCCGTCGGGCTTCATCTGCACGCGGCCTTCGTTCACCATCGCGCGCAGCACAGGGCAGATGATCTCCTTGTTGCCAGAGCCCGGAGCGATGGCCTGCGCCGCAGCGCTCGGCTTTCCGGTGACGCCAGGTTGCCAGCCGGCCTTCGCGGTGGGCGTGTTGGCCTGGGTGGCGACGGCGGGAGTGTTCGGCTTCGCCTCAGCAGTGCGCGTCGAGAGAACGGTGGGCGGCGCTTTCGGGTTGATCGTGTTGGCCATGGTGGGTCCTCTGGGTCACAGCGCTTTGAGTGAAGCGATCGCCTTCATGAACATCGAGGCGTTGGAATCGGTGAGGGCGCTCTGCGGCAGCGTGAGCGTGATGTTGCACAGCCGCCCGGCCGAGAGCCGCATGACGAAGTACTGCCGCATGTCGCCGGCCTGCGTCGGGAAGTTGTAGGCCAGCACTGCGCCGGTGCCGCCGTCGGTGAACGTGATGGCGCCCTGGGTGAGGTTCTTGATGTTGCCGATGGTGGCGGCGAGCTCGACCATCGTCTCGCTCACCAGCTCCTCGAACGTCGCGCCCTGCCTGGCCGCCTTGCTCTGCAGCATGAAGCTGGGGCCGGGGCCGCTGTTGGGCGGGCCCATGCGCAGTCCGACGGTGACTTCTTCCGTGCGAAAGCCTGCAGGCGCTTCGAAGCCGAAGCCTTCGAGGTTGATCATGGGGACACTCCGTCGCGGGGTACGGGCAAGGGCATGACTCTGGGCTCCTGGGAATCAGTGGGCAAGGGACGGGCGTTGGAAAGATGGCCGATCGAACGCAGCACGACGTCCGTCAGGTGGGTGGGGAGAAAGGCGGCGACCCGGAGCGCGACCGACGCCCAGAAGCCGACGCGGTAACGGGCCTTCGCGCGGCGAGCCGTAGCAGCGGTGAAGATGACCTCGGCGACCTGCTCCGGCGTGATCTGCACGGCCGAGAACGCGGCGCGACCTGCGAGCGTGCGGTGAATCGCGTCGTGCCACAGAGAACCTGGAGCGGCGCGCTCCAACGACGCGACGGCGTGATCGACGAACCCCGTGCCGACGATGGACGGCTCGATCAGCGAGACCTGCTCGCCAAATTGCGCGACCTCGACCCGGAGCGCATCGCTCATCGCTTCGACCGCGTGTTTCGTCGCCGAGTACGAGCCGAACCACGGCAGCGTGAAGACGCCCGCGAGGCTGCCGACGTTGATGATGCGCCCATGGCCGCGGCGGCACATGTCGGGCACGAAGGCGCGGGTGACTCTCGCGAGCCCCCGCACGTTCACGTCCAACTGGCGAACGATGAGCTCGTCGCTCGTCTCAGCCATCGGGCGCAACAGCCCGAGCCCTGCGTTGTTGATGACGACGTCAGGCACCCCGATGCGCGCCTTCGCACTCCGCACCGACTCCTCGCTGGTGACGTCGAGCTCGAGCCCCGGGCCGCGACGCTCCGAGGCGTGCACGGTCCACCCGGCCTTCGTGAAGCGCGTGACGAGCGCCTGGCCGATTCCGCCACCCGCGCCAGTGATGAGGACCGAGCTCATGCCGCCACCCGAACCAGCGAAGGCTCGTGCTCGGCCGGGAAGCCGAACCACGTGAAGAGCTTCCGGAGCGGGCCGAAGCGGCGGTGGGTGAGGGCGAGCGCGAGGGCGAACGTCGACACCGCTCCACCGATGGGACCGAGCTGACGCACCAACAGGCTCGAGACGACCGCGAACGCGGGAACGCCGACCACCAACAGCGCGAGGATCGCCACCGACAACACGACCGCCGACGGCGCACGACCCGACGCGCGCAGCCACACGACCGAGAGCCCGACGAGCCACGGAATCAGCACCACGCCCATCGCCATCAACGTCAGCGCGACATCAGAGGTGAGCCACGACGCGGCGGTGCTCCACGTCCACCCATCGAGCGCCTCACGCGTCGGAGAGAAGAAGCGCTGGTAGCCAGAGCCGTCCCATCCGTGCACGAGAATGAAGAACATGCCGAAGTAGCCACCCAGCCAGTGGAGCAACGCGCTGAACGCGCTCCCGCGACTCGACAGGTACCGCGCGACCACGAAGCCCAGCAGGCCCTGCGTGATGTTGGTGACGCCGAAGATCGCCACCAGCCAACCCGGGAGCTCGCGCGTGCCGACGTGCATCGTCTCCCAGGACGGGAAGTTCCAGAGCAGCACGAAACCTGACGGCGCGAAGACGATCGCCAGGAACAGCAGCGTGTGAAACGCGTCGCTGCTCTTCAGCGACTCGATGGGCCGCTCCGGTTTCGCCAGCCCCTTCGCCGCGCTCGCCAACCCCAGCCCTGCGCCAATGCCGTACGACCAGAAGACGTCGACCTGAACCATGAGGACCTCCCGTTGAATTCGGAAGTGATGTATCATTACCGTTAT
>JAUXRI010000126.1 GCA_030681895.1 Myxococcales bacterium
GGAGCGTTCGCTGGGCACCAAACCGAGATAGCCCATGAGCTGGCGGGGACTTTCAAAACGGCTCAGGTCGCCGATCTCGGTGACGAAGGTCACGGCCACGATCAGATCGACGCCGCGGAGCGCCTGAAGCGCCCGCACGACGGGTGCCAGCGACCAGGTCGGCACGAACTCCTCGATCGCCGCCTCGAGCCTCTGCACGCGTTCTTTTGAGATACGGACCGCCTCGACCATCTCCTGCAGTGCGATCTGATGAGCGGGGTGATCGAACTTCTGCTCCTGTAACCACCTCAGGTAGCGCATGGTCCAGGCCTTCGTCCGCGAGAAGATCCGGCCGTGCTTGAGCATGAACCCACTCACCTGCTGGCGATGGACTCGTTGGGTCTCGACCGCGGCGGCCCGGGCACGAACAAGATCACGCATCGCCTCGTGGCCTGCGTCGGGCACCCACACCGCCGTGAGCTCTCCGGCTCGCAAGAGTCTCGCGAGGGCGATGGCGTCGCGCCGGTTAGTCTTGACCCGGTCACCAGGCTTCCTCGGGATCAGCGAGGGCGCCACGACCGTGCAGGGATGGCCGAGAGAGGTGATAAGGCGATGCAGCCCGTATCCTGTCGGGCCCGCCTCGTAGCAGAAATGCGCCCGATCGCAGCTCGCGGCGATCCGGTTCACGACCCTACGCATGCTCTCATCCGAGGCGTCCACCTCGCCGACGAAGCGCACCTCGCCTCCGCGCTCACCATCGGCCACGGCGATGGCGTTCCGCATCTTCGCAACATCGATCCCGACAAAAATCTCGCTACAATGTCCCACGGCTCGTCCTCCTGCGATGAGGATCGGCTCGGCCACTCCGAGCAACCCTCGAAGGCGCAGTGTAGGACGAGCCACCCCGGCTCAGCGGACATACGGTCTTGCCCTCCGACTGAACAGAGCTTCCGCTAAGGGTCGGTAGCTGACGCATCGCCTGCGCAATGCTGCTCTGATACACCCCAGCCAGAATGACTAGGTGGAGCGTCGC
>JAUXRI010000128.1 GCA_030681895.1 Myxococcales bacterium
GGCCCTCTTCGAAGCGTCGCGCGCCGGTCTTCTTCCAGTCGCCGTACACGTTGAAGGCGATGCCCATGAGCCAGGGACGCACGGGGCGCTGTGGGTCGTACGAGCTCCAGCGGCGCACGGCGGTGAGGAAGACGTCGTGCAGCAGATCAGGCACGTCGCCCGACGGAGCCCCGAGCCTGGCCAGGAACGAGTGCACCGCGCCCAGCTCGGCCTGGTACACGCGCTCGAGGGTCTGGGGGTCCATCGTCATCTCATTCGACTCTTGGAACGACGGGCCTGGGTTTGTTGCCGGCCTACAGGAATTCGTGTCGCATCGAAACGCCGGCCAGCCCGACGACGGGCCCGGTCGTCCACACCGGCGTGGCGCCCGAGAGCACCGTCACCCGAATGAAGCTGCCCTGCACACGCACGAAGGGCTCGACAAACCACCGGTTTCCGACGGCGATGACGCCTGCGACGTGAAGGCCGGCGAGGAACAAGGCGCTGGTGCCCGAGCTGGAGCCCGTCACGAACAGGCCTCCGAGCGACACCGGCACTGCGAGCCGGAAAGGGCCGGCGGCGAAGCCGGGTGACGCCATCAGGACGACTGGGAACGAACGAAACGTGATGCCACCGAGTGACGTCGCGGCCGGCACGTCCATGCGCAGCTCGACGTCGAGGACGAAGCGGTTGGCGCGCAGGCCGAGCGCGAGGGCCGCTCCGGCGGTGAGGTGCGGCGAGACGCCTGCGCTCGCGAAGACCGACGGGCTCACGTTGAAGAGCACGGTTGGCGGTTCGGGCTCGACGACGGGCTCTGGCGGAGGTGGTGGTTTTGGCGCCATCACTGCGGGCTCGAGCGCCAGCGCGATGGCGAGCGCGAGTGACTGACTGAGCTCGCGGCAGTCTGACGAGGTGCGCTTTCGCGCGGTGCCACCGTCGACTGACAACGTCGAGGTCCACGAGGCGCCCTGGCGGGTGATGGTGGCCACGAAGGAGGGCCCCGGCGTGCCGTCACGGAAGGCGTCGCGGCCCAGCCGCACCGTGATGGCGTCACGAATGCCGCGCTCGTCGCCGCACGTGCCGTCCGACGAGAACGACAACGTCGTCGGCACCGTCGCCGCGAGCAACACGCTGAAGACGACGGTGGTGAGCATGCGCGCGCGGGCGGAGAGAATTTCCGACGGGCCCTTCCAACACAAGTCATCGCGGCGCGCGTCGCGAATGGAGGCCGTATGTGGAAGGTGCTCGTCGTGTTGATGTCGTTCGTCGCGTGTGGACCGATGCCTGAAGCGCCGTCGCCCGGGTGCGGGCCATCGACGTGCTCCGGGTGTTGTTCCGTCGGCGGCCGCTGCGTCGGCGCAGGAACAGCGTCCTGTGGCATCGGCGGCGATCGATGCACTTCATGTGGCAGCGGTGCGTCCTGCGCGGATGGCCGGTGTGTGAAGGCAGTGATGCCGGCGCTGCACGTCGACGCAGGTTCAATCGACTCAGGTTCGGTCGACGCGGGTGTTCGTGAGGTCGACGCAGGAACGCAGCCGATGGACGCGGGAGCTCCCGACGCCGGTCTGGTCTGCCCGACGTCGACGGTGGTGCCCCGGAACCACGCCCTCAACGGCGACCTCGAGTGTGGCGCGTTGCCGTACCAGTCCTCGGGCGGAGGCGGGCGCGTCGAGCTCATCGCCGGAAGGAGCGGGCACGCGGTGCGCTTCACCGTCGCGGCGGGGCTCTTCAACAACGAGTTCTCTTCGACCTGGCGGTTTCGCGTCACGCAGGCTGGCACCTGGTGTGCGCGCGCGTTCGTGAAGGGGTCTGCGTCGGTGATCAGCCTGCGGCTCTACCTGGGTCCTCCCGGCACCGCGGCCGGTGAGGTGTTCGATCTGCCCGGACCGGTGAGTGCCTGGTCGCGGCTCCCGCCGACGCTCGCGGCAGTGAACGCGACGGGGCAGGTGGGTGACGAGGGCTTCCTGGTCTTCGTCGAGCGCTCGCACACGCCAGGCACGACCATCGAGGTCGACGACGTCGACGTCTGGCGCAGCGAGGACGGCCAGTGCAGGGACTCGCGATGAGTCACCTGAAAGAGACGGGTGCCTCCATTGTGTCTGCCGCTCACTCTCTGTCAGGGAGCCCCTTGGACATGCGCCGCAACAAAACCACCGGGCTGGTTCCAACACTCCTCGAGCGGCGCGTGATGCCGCACCCGGAGGCAGTGATGCGAGCAGTTCTCGTGCTGGTCCTGATGGCGGTGGCGACGGCGTGTGACACGACGGTGCAGGCGGGCGGCTGCGGCCCCGGCTCGTGCACGGGGTGCTGTACCTCGTCGGGTGAATGCGTCTCAGGCATCGAGCCTGGCTCGTGCGGCTCGGTGGGCATGGCGTGCATGAACTGCTCGTTGTCGGGCTTCACCTGTCAGCTCGGCCAGTGCGTGCAGCCGACGTCGTTCTCGTCTGGCGGTGGAATGGCGGGCGCCGGTGGTGGGCTCGCGACCGGTGGTGGGTCCAGTGGCGCGTGCGGAGCGTCGAGCTGCGCGGGCTGTTGTTCGGAAGGTCGTTGTTCTCTCGGCGTGTTCGACGACGAGTGTGGCTCGCGCGGAACGTCGTGCACGGCCTGTGGTGATCTGCGGTGCTCTGCCTTTCCGCGAGCGACTGATGGAAGCGCCCAGGGCGGCCGGTGCGTGACGGCAGGCTCCGGTGGTGGCAGCGCGTCGACGTGCTCGGTCGCGACGTGTCCGACAGGGTGCTGCGACGCCAACGGAGCGTGCCAGCGCGGCGTCACGACCAGCGCGTGCGGGACGGTCGGCGCGGCCTGTACGTCGTGTGCTGGGTCGATGGCCTGTGTGAATGGCGCGTGTGTCGGTGGCCAGGGCGGTGGCGGTGGAGCGCCTTCGTGCTCTGCGGCGACGTGCCCGAGAGGCTGCTGCAGTGCCTCGGGCGCGTGCATGGAGGGCTCGGGCCGCGATTCGTGCGGGTCGGGTGGAGCGCAGTGCTCCACGTGCGCAGCGAGCGAGACCTGCGTGAGCGCGGTCTGCACGGCGTCGCCTGACGGTGGGCAGGGTGGTGGCTTCGGAGGCGGTGGAGCGTCGACGGGTGGCGGCGTGTCGACGGGTGGCGGCTTCGCAGGCGGCGGCGCATCGGGCGGAGGCTTCGCAGGTGGCGGAGCGTCGACGGGCGGAGGTTTCGCTGGAGGCGGCGCATCAACGGGCGGTGGCTTCGGTGGTGGCGGCGCCTCGACGGATGGTGGCTTCGGTGGTGGCGGAGCGTCGACGGGCGGAGGCTTCGGTGGTGGCGGCGCCTCGACCGGCGGTGGCGTCGCAGGTGGCGCAACGGCAGGAGGCACCGCAGGCGGCGTCGTCTCAGGCAATGGAGAGACGTGTGCGGCTGCCATCGTGTTGACCTCTCCGGGATCTCGAAGCGGCACGCTGACCGGCGCCCTCAACGACTACGGCTCAGGCTCCGCGTGTCTCTCCGCAGCTGGTCCCGACCGCGTCTATCGACTGCAGGTCGGCGCGGCCGCGCGCGTGTCGGTGACGGTGACGCCGACGACTTCGTGGGACGTCTCCATGAGCGCGACGGTCGGAAGCCTCGCTCGCTGCGCCGCCGCTCCACGCACCTGTGACGCAGCCGTCGACGCAGCGACGGCGGGCAACTCCGAGACCATCGACGTGGCGACCGCGGGAGACGACGTCTTCGTGGTGGTCGACTCCACGAGCACGTCGGTCGGCGGGTTCACCTTGAGCTGGAACATCTCGCCCCTCGCCGTCGGTGACCGCTGCGAAGCACCGTACGCGCTGCAGTCGGGCGTCGCGCGCACCGACACCACGTTCGGCTTCACCAACGACTACACGGCCGGGTTCGCGTGCGCCTCGGTCGGACGCCTCAGCGCAGACGTCGTGTACGCGATTCAGGTTGGCCCGGGTCAGGGGCTCGACGTTCGCGTGACGCCGCAAGGCGCGATGCTCGACACCTCCATCTCCATCGCGACGGCCATCACCTCGTGCAGCTCCCAGTGCGTCGCAGGCGCGAACACCGGAGTAGGCGGCGTCGCCGACGTCGCCTTCTGGAACAACGTCTCTGGCTCCACGGTCACCGCGTACGTCATCGTCGACTCCGCGCAGGGCAGCTCGCCGGGCCCGTTCACCATCACCGCCACCGTCGGCGCACAGGTGACGTGCAACCCGAGCCGCTGTCCCACCGGGTGCTGTTCCAACAACCAATGCGTCGGCGGCGCCGAAGACACCGCGTGCGGCCAGCAGGGCAACGCGTGCCAGGTGTGTGGGCAATACCAACAGTGTCAGAGCGCGGCGTGCGTCGATGCGCCGAGGCCGACGGGCGCGCCGTGTTCGATGGCGTCGCAGTGCTACTCAGGCACCTTCTCCCCAGCGACCTGCCGCGCGACGTGGCCGAACGGTGGCTATTGCTCGAGCTCGTGTCTGCTCGACGGCTACGACTGCGGAGGCCTGCCGATCATCGCTCCCGGGTACTGCGTCAGCGGCGTGTGTCTGCAGAAGTGCACCAGTCCGGGGACTGGCCAGTCGACGTGCCGCGCGGACTACGTCTGCGAAGCGTCGGGCGGCGCCGGCTCGCAAGGCATCTGTGTGCCTCGGTGCCAGCAGATTCCGTGTGCTTCGGGCACCTGCCAGCCGTCGGGGTATTGCCGCTAACAGCCGTGCTCAGTGTGCACTCGACACCTCAGTTGTTCTGAGGGCTTGCGAACGACACAATGCAGGCATGCGTTGGCTCCTCACTGTCGCACTGCTGGCCGGTTGTGACGGCGCCATTCTCGGCCGCGGTGGGCTCGGACTGCCGAACCTTCCGGGCACGACGCCGCCTGATCCGACGAACCCTGATCCAACGAAGCCCGAGCCTGATCCCCGCGAGGCGCGCTGCCAGAACGAGCTCGGTGCCGCGTGGGGTCCGCTTCGTCGAGTGACGCACGAGGAGTACGACAACTCGGTCGGCACGCTCCTTCGCACCACGCTGCGGCCGTCGAGTGCGTTCCCTTCGCAGGCGCGCTCGAACGGCTTCACGACGGGCAGCGCGCAGCAGACGGTCGGAGAGCTTCAAGCCGAGGCGTACTTCGACGCTGCCGAGCTCATCGCTGCCGACGTGGTGAAGAACGTGCCGGCGCTCGTGCAGTGCGACGTGGCGTCGGTCGGTGAAGCGGAGTGTGGCCGGCGCTTCGTCACCCGCTTCGTCACCGCTGCGTTCCGGCGGCCGCTCACCATCGACGAAGCGGCGAGCTACCAGGCGTTGATGACCACGGCGACGACCCAGCTTGGGTTCACCGGCGCGCTCGAGACGGTGGTGTTCGCGGTGCTGCAGTCGCCGCACTTTCTCTATCACGTGGAGCTCGGGCCCGAGGTCGTGCCCGGTGTTCGCAAGCTCGACGGCGCGAGTGTCGCGGCGCGGCTCGCGACGGCGCTGTGGCAGTCGATGCCTGACGACACGCTGGTGATGGCGGCGGCGCGTGGAGAGCTCGACGAGCCCGCGGGCATCAGCGCCCAGGCGCGACGCATGGTCGAGGACCCGAAGGCGCGGCCGGTGCTGGTGCGCCTCTACAGCGAGTTCACCCGCGCGAACGAGCTCGACGACGTGACGAAGGACGCCGCGCGGTTCCCGAACTGGAGCGCGCTGCGGACGTCGATGAAAGAAGAGAACGAGCGCTTCCTCACCAGCGTGCTCTTCGATGGAGCGGGCTCGGTCGAGTCGCTCTTCACGGCGCGCCACACCTTCGTCGATGCCACGCTCGCGCAGCACTACGGCCTGCCTCCCGTCACTGGCTGGCAGCGCGTCTCGCTCGTGGGCACGAAGCGGCTCGGGCTCCTGACGCAGGGCGCGGTGTTGTCGGTGAGCGCGAAGACGAACCAGTCGTCACCGACGCAGCGCGGCCTCTTCATTCGAGAGAACGTGCTGTGCAATCCCCCGCCGCCTCCGCCGCAGAACGCGAACATCGTGCCGCCCGACATCAAACCCGGCGTGCCGACCCGGCAGCGCTTCGCCGAACACTCCACGAACCCCGAGTGTGCTGGTTGCCACCTCTTGATGGACCCCATCGGCCTTGGCTTCGAACACTTCGACGCAGTCGGCGGGTGGAGAGACCGGGACGAAGGCGTGGCGGTCGACGCGACGGGCGAGGTCTTCGGAACGAGCGCCGCCGGTGCCTTCGATGGCGTCGAGCAGCTGGCCACGAAGCTCTCGACCAGTCGTGACGTCAACGCCTGCATGGGGAAGCAGACGTTCCGCTTCCTCATCGCGCGGCACGAGTTCGACGCCGACACCTGCAGCTTGTACCGCCTCGAGAAGTCGTTCGGCGACGGGCCGGTCTCGCTCAAGGAGCTCGTCGTCGGGCTCACCACGTCCGACGCGTTTCGCTACCGCAAGGTGAACCCATGAAGTTCCGTCTCGATCGTCGAACGATGTTGAAGGCGGCCGGCGCGGCCATCTCGTTGCCTTGGCTCGAGGCGTTCGGTCAGGCAACGACGTTTCCGAAGCGGCTCGTCATCATGTTCACGGCGAACGGCACCATCTTCAACGAGTGGAACCCGACCGGCACGGTGACGAACTTCGCGCTCAAGCGCATCCTCGCGCCGCTCAATCCCTTCAAGTCGAAGCTGCTCGTGCTCAACGGCATCGACTGCGAGTCGGCGAACCACGGGCCTGGCAGCAATGGGCACGATCTCTCGATGGGCCACCTGCTCACGGGCACCGAGCTGGTGCCGGGGCCGCAAGGCGCGGGTGACTTCGGCCACCTCGTCGACGGCAGCGCGGGCGGGCCGAGCATCGACCAGTACATCGCGTCACGACTCAACGCAGGCACGCGATTTCAGAGCCTCGAGTTCGGCGTGCGCGCGCAGAACATCTTCATGCCGCTGCCGAGCCGCCTCGTGTACCGCGGGCAGTTTCAGCCGGTGCAGCCCGAGAACGACCCGCGCCGCATGTTCGATCGGTTGTTCGGCACCAACGTCAACCTCGACCCGAACGGCGCACAGCGGCTCAAGACGAAGCGCCAGCTCGCGCTCGATCGCGTGAACGCCGACTTCACTGCGCTCGGGAGAACGGTAGGCGTCGAAGACAAGAAGCGGCTCGACGCGCATGCGCAGAGCCTCGTGGAGATCGAGCGCCGCGCGCTGACGTTGCCGACCTTCAGCTGCACCGTGCCGACGAGGCCTGGAGCGCCGGCCGACTTCCGCGCCGAAGGCCAGTTGCAGATGGACCTGCTGCACCGCGCGCTCGCGTGCGACCTCACCCGCGTCGCGACGTTTCAGTGGAGCACCGCGCAGGCCGGCACCACGTTCCCCTGGCTGGGCTTCCCCGAGTACCACCACGAACTCTCGCACGCGGGCGACTCCGACGCGCCGGCGACCGAGAAGCTCATCAAGATCAACGAGTGGTACGCGCAGCAGTTCGCGTACCTGCTCGGCAAGCTCGACTCGACGCCCGAAGGCGCTGGCACGCTCCTCGACAATACCTGCGTCGTCTGGGTGAACGAGCTGTCGAAGGGCAACACGCACTCGCACAACAACATCCCCGTGGTGATGGCGGGCGGGCTCGGCGGGTACTTCAAGACGGGCCGCTACCTGAACTTCCCGGGCACGGTGCCGCACAACAACCTGTTCCTGTCGCTGATTCAGGGCATGGGCCTGACGCCGACGACCTTCGGCAACCCGGCGTACTGCTCGGGGCCGTTGAGCGTGCTGAGCACCGCGTAGCCACCGAATGGACGACGGCCGCAGCTCTGCTTGAACTGCAGCCTGAGTGGTCTTCGCCAGCCTCGTCTTCCTCTACGCGTTCCTGCCAGCGAACCTGGTGCTGTACTTCGCGTGGTCGAACCCGGTCTGGCGCAACTGGCTGCTGATCGTCTTCTCGCTGTTCTTCTACGCGTGGGGCGAGCCGGTCTGGGTGTCGTTGCTGCTGCTCTCGACGACCGTCGACTACAGCATCGGGTTGTTGGTGGAGCGCTGGCGCGGCACGGCGAAAGCGAAGGCTGCGCTCATTGGCTCGCTGTGCGTCAACCTCGGGTTGCTCGCAGTCTTCAAGTACGCCGGGTTCTTCGTCGAGACGGTGAACCAGGCCTTCGGCACGAAGCTCGGAGCGCCGCCGTTCACGCTCCCGGTCGGCATCTCGTTCTACACGTTCCAGACCATCTCGTACGTCGTCGACGTGTACCGCGGCGAGGTGAAGGCGCAGCGCAGCTGGGGAAAGTTCCTGCTCTTCGTCAGCCTGTACCACCAGCTCGTCGCAGGGCCGATCGTGCGGTACCAGACCATCGCGGATCAGATCGACACGCGCCGGCACTCCGTCGACCTGTTCGCGTCGGGCGTGATGCGCTTCGCGCTGGGGCTCTTCAAGAAGGTCGCGATCGCCAACATCGCCGGTGAGCTGGTGTTGAAGACGATTGGCCAGAAGACGCTGGGCCCCGACTTCGCCGGGCTCTCGATGCTCGACGGCTGGTTCGGCCTCGCGATGTACACGCTGCAGATCTACTTCGACTTCTCGGGCTACTCCGACATGGCCATCGGGCTCGGGCGCATGTTCGGCTTCCACTACCTCGAGAACTTCGACCACCCGTACACCGCGCGCTCGGTGACGGACTTCTGGCGGCGCTGGCACCTCTCGCTGTCCACGTTCTTCCGCGACTACGTCTACATCCCGCTCGGGGGCAGACAGCGCCGGCCGTACCGCAACCTCTTCATCGTCTGGGCGCTCACGGGCCTCTGGCACGGGCCCAGCTGGAACTTCGTGCTGTGGGGCCTGTTCTACGGCGTGCTCATCGCGGCGGAGCGGCTGTTCCTCGCGGCGCTGCTCGAGAAGCTGCCACGGGTCGTCCAGCACGTGTGGCTGCTCTTCGTCGTGATGCTCGGGTGGGCGCTGTTCTTTTTCACCGACCTCGCGAAGTTGGCTGGCTTCTTCGCCCTCGCGTTTGGCTTCAGCGCCGCGCCGCTGGTGGGCCCTGACACGGTGCAGATGGTGGTGACGCACGCCTTCTGGCTGCTCTTCGCCATCGTGCTGTGTCTGCCGGTGGAGCGCTTCGTGTTTCCGGACACGCACGTTCACGGCGCGCGCGTCGCGCTCTCTCGTGGTTTCGCCACCGTGCTCTTGACCCTGCTCGCGACCGCGATGCTGGTGGGCAAGAGCTACAACCCGTTTCTCTACTACCGGTTCTGATGCGCGCCTCGGCACTCTTCAGCGCGGTGGCGGTCCCGGTGCTCCTGGTGGTGCTGGGCGTGTGGTTGCTGGTCGCGCCTGCCTCGCAGACCGTGTCCGAAGTCGAAGCCCGCGCGCTCGCCCGCTGGCCGACGTTCTCGTTCGTCGAGCTGCGTGAGGGCCGTTACACGAAGGCCCTCGAGCTCGCGGTGGCCGACCACTTTCCGCTGCGGGAGTCGTTCGTGTCCTTCACGTTCGGGCTGCGCGCGCGGTTCGGCGTTCGGCGCACGTCGACGGTGTACGCGTCGAATGGCGGAGCGCTCGGTGGGCTCGAGCAGCCGCAGGACTGGAAGCCGCTCGTCGTCGAGGTCCCCGACGCGTCGGTCACGCAGGACATCTTCTTCGATGACGAGGACGCGGGCGTCCCTGAAGAGGAAGAAGACGCCGGCGTGCTGGTCGCGGAGCTGGAGGAGGACGCTGGCGTCGAAGAGCTCGAGATGGCGCCGGCGACCGAGAAGGGCGGGGCGCTCGTGCAGAACGGGCGAGGCATGATGCTGTTGTCGGCGACCGACGACACCGCGCGGCGCTTCGCGAGAGTGCTCGCGACGTACGGCGCCGCGTTCCCGAAGGCGCGCGTCTACGCGGTGATGGTGCCGGGCGCGGGCGCGTTCTACCTGCCGGCCTCGCACAAGAATCGGAGCGCCGACGAGCTGCACAACCTCGAGGTCATCAAGACGGCGCTGCCTGCTTCGGTGTCGTGGGTCGACGTGGCAGGTGCGCTCGCGTCGCACGCGCAGGAGCCCATCTACTACCGCACTGACCACCACTGGACCGGCCTCGGCGCGTACTACGGCTATCGCGCGATGATGGAGGCGGCGGGAATCGAGCCGCTCGCGCACGACGCCATCGAGTGGAGACGGACGCAGGAACCGGTGCTCGGTTCGCTGTTCCGCATGACGCAGGATCCGCAGCTCTCGAAGGTGGCCGACCTCACCGAGTACCCGATGCCGGCGGTCGAGTATCAGTCGGTGAGCTACGTGGGCGCGCGCTTCGACGTGCCGCAGAAGCGACGGTTCATCGACGAGAACGCCAAGGGCTATCTCGTCTTCATGGGCGGCGATGCAGCGCTGATGGCCGCGAAGACTTCAGTGAAGAACGGCCGTCGCGCGCTGCTGGTGAAGAACTCGTTCGGCAACCCGCTCGGTCCGTTGCTGCTGCCGCACTTCGAGCAGGTCGTCGTCGTCGACTACCGCATGTACTTCGACACCGTCGCCGCGCTCGTGAAGCGCTTCCGCATCACCGATGTCTTCGTGCAGAACGCGACGCTGACGGCGAATGATCCGTACCACGCGGGTCGCCTCAAGCTGGCGCTCTTCACCACCGTGACGTTCACCGATGGCGGTGTCGTCTTCGGCCGCGGGCGCTGAGTTCTTTGAGTGATCGATGCAGGGCGAAAGCACAGAGACGCTCCTCGCTCGACGCGGCCGTCTGTCACGCGTCGGGCGGAAACCGCACCAGACGTGACACTCGTTTCGGGGCGTCCGACCAGGGTCTGCGTTACCGTCGTGAGGTCTTCCCTGGAGTCACCATGCCTCTTCGCCTGCTCGCGTCGCTCGTCCTCCTCCTCCTCGTCGGCTGTCCAGCGGCCCCGTCGGAACTCTCGACCACCGTCATCGGCCGCTGCTCGTACACCGGCCCGCAGAGCAAGCTGGCCGAGTGCAAGGACTACCTCGGCGCGTGGAAGGTGGCCGACAGTGAGAAGGACTGCGGCGACCTGAAGGGCACCTTCGTCGGAGGCACCGTCTGCACCCCGCCCGTCACGCTCGGGTTCTGCGTCTTCGCCACCAGCCCCGCGCAGAACCGCACGTACATCGCGAGCGACAACGTCTCGAAGTGCAGCGGCGCGCGCACCGGCTGTGAGCTCTTTGGTGGCGGCAAGTGGAACCCCTCGTCGCTCTGCGGCGGCGCGAACGATGAAATCGTCGTGCTCGAGAACGCGTTTCAGGAACCGAAGAAGGTCTGCTTCACGCCAGACGCTGGAGAGCCACGCGCTCCGAACGCGACCGGTCAGGTCTGCGTCTGGGAGAGCATTCACGGGTCGACAGAAGAGAACCGCTCCTTCCGCACCGACGCGCGATGCGAGAACTCGCGCGGCGGCCGCCCGTACTACCCGAAGGACGCCGATGCGCGGTTCGGCATGCCGGACTCGCGGCGCACGGATCAGGTCTACCTCGCCGAAGAAGCGTGGGTGCGCGCGCAGATCAACTCCAGCTCATGCGTGTGCTGTCACTCCGCGGCCGCGCCGAACGGAGCCTCCATCTTCGACGTCGACCGCGACGGCAGCCTCGCGAACCAGCTCACCGACCGCGGCATCGCGCACGGCTCGGGGCTCGTGAACTCGATTCCCCTCGGAGGCTTCCCACCCGAGGTGAACAACGGCTTCGAGAAGTCAGACCTCGTGCACCCGGACTTCTCGGTGTTCCTCAGCACCGACCCGGCGCGCATGAAGCGCTTCTGGGTGAAGGAGCAGGAGCACCGCAACCTCACTGCCGCGACCTTCGAAGGCGTGCCCGACGGCTTCGGCCCGCTCTCGGAGCAGCGCGACTACCAGCCCTCGGCGTGTGCGGGTGGCGAGGGCATCGCGGCCGACGGCACCATCACCTGGGGCAAGGGCCGCGCGAGGTACGTGTACGTGCTCGAGGTCGGCTCGAAGGCGCCGACGGTGTTCCCGAACCTCGACGTTCCTGTCGGGACCCGCTGGCGCCTCGACGTGCCGCACGATGGAACGCCGCTCGTCTCACAGTCGGTGAAGTACGGCGTGGTGCCCGACGGGCTGCGACAGAAGGTGCCCGCGAGCGGAAGTCCCGCGGCGCTGGTGTCGGGCCAGCAGTACTACCTGTACGTGACGGCCGACGTGATGCTGCCCATCACCCGCTGCCTGTTCACCGCCCCGTGAAGCCGTGAAGACCGAAGCGTCGGTCATCGGCGCCGCGGAGGCGTGCGAGCCCAGGCTCCCGTGACGTGACGAAGACCCGGTTGTGCGGCAGCTCAGGCTACGCTCGTCGCGCCGATGACGTCGCTCGCCCTCGCTTTACTCCTCAGTGCCGCGCCTGCGGACCCGGTGTTTCGCGACGGCGACCGTGTGGTTTTCCTCGGCGACAGCATCACCGTGCTGCACACGTGGACGCGACTGGTCGAGGTCGCCGTCCGGCTGCGTCACCCCGAGTGGACGCTCACCTTCATCAACGCGGGCATCGGTGGAAACACGGCCGAAGACGGGCTCGCGCGGCTCGACGTCGACGTGCTGTCGCACGAGCCCACCGTCGTCTTCCTCAACTTCGGAATGAACGACGCGTCGTTCCCCGAGGGCAGCAGCGGCGCGGCGTTCGAGAAGAACATGACGGCGCTCCTTCAGGCGCTCGCGTCGGCGCAGGTGCGCAGGGTGGTGTGGCTCGACACCACGCCCTACGACACGTCGGTCGGCACCGGGAATCAGCTCAACCGCCGTCGCGTCGCGCGCATCGCCGAGCTGCTCGAGTTCACGAAGAAGACAGCCGCCGAGCGCAACCTGCCGCTGGTGCTCGCGAACGACGCGGTGACGCGCGCCATCGCATCGTGGAAGGCGGCGAAGCGCACCGAGAACCTCATCCCCGACCGCATTCACCCCGGCCCGATTCTCCACGGCGTGATGGCAGCCGAGGCGCTGGCGGCGACTGGCTTCGATGTGACGCCGGCGCGCGTGAAGGTGACCGTGAAAGACGGCGCCGCACGAGTCGAAGGCCGTGACGCGGGCGTCGCGTGGGATGGAGAGGCGCCGCTGCGGCTCGACCTCGCGGGCGTGAAGGCGCCGTTGCCGTTCGTGCTCCCGCTCGCCGACGCAAAGCTGCTCGACTCGAAGAGCCTCGTCTCGCTGGCGTCGCTCACCGTCTCGGTCGCCGGGCTCGCGCCGAAGCGTCGCTACGTGGTGCGCGCTGGAACGCTCGAGGTCGGTCGGTTCACCGGTGCGCAGTTGAGCGCCGGAGTCGACCTGATGCAGACCGCGCCTCCCCGCGTCGCGCCGGGCCCCGAGCGCGCCGACCTGGCCATCTGCGACGCGACGACGGGAAACCCGTGGGCGAACGACGTCTCGTGTCTCTTCAACCTGCTCTTCGGAAAGGACCAGCTGCGCATCACGATGCGGCACGAGAAGACGCGCGGGTTGCCCGACGCGGTGCCCGGCTATCTCGAGCGGCTCTCCTCCCTGCAGCGCGAGTGGCTCGTGGCGGTGGAAGCCGATGTGCATACGCGCGTTCGTGCCGTCCTCGCGCGCCCGCACGAGCTGGTCTTCGAGCCCGAGGCTGCCGCTGATGCTGGCGTCACCAGAGGCGCGCTCCCATGACGTCAGGGCCGTCTGCCCGTGGTCCTGGCCTGAGCGCGACCACCATCGGCGTCGTCGTCGGCCTGTGCGCGGGGCTCCTGGGCGTCGTCGTCATCGCCGCCATCGCCGTGCCCAGGTTCCTCTCCTACGGAACGCTGGCGAAGCAGGCCGAGGTGAAGACGCGGTTGAAGCTGGTCTTCGCGGGTGAGGTTTCGTTCTTCACCAAGAACCGTCGCTACTCTGACGTCGTCGAGCAGATCGGCTTCGTGCCTGTCGCGGGAAGCCGGTACGTCTACCTCTTGAACGCTGCGCCCACGCTCGAGCACGTCGTGGCCTTCGATCCATCACCAGCGCCGGAGCACACCGGCATCGACGCAGACGAGCGGAGCTCGGCGAGGGTCACGGTCGAAGCGCTCGAGCGCGCCACACCGCCGAACGTCTGGCAGGACCTCGGTGTGCATGGGAACTGCCCTGAGTCGTGCGCGATGAGCGCTGTCGCTGGAGCGAACCTCGACGCCGACGCCACCATCGACGTGTGGTCCATCTCGACGAGAGAACGCGTCATCAACGGCGTGACGGTGCCGGCCGGGACACCGTTCAATCACGTCAACGACGTACGGGAGTGAGTCACCAGCCGTCGAGCAGCGCTCTCGAGAGCAGCGCCAGCAATCCGTCGCGATAGTCGGCGTCCTTCTCGCTGAGCTCCGCGACGCCGGCCTCGAGGTCGACGTTGAAGAAGACCTCGGCGTACTGCTCGTCCTTCTCGAAGAAGACCTTCGTCGTCGTCCAGGTGCCGGGCGTCTCGCCCTTCGCTGGCGCCGAGAACCCGCCTCCAGTCCCTTCTCGCACCATGCTCTGGCCCAGCACCGCAGTGGCGAGCTTCACGGGCACCAGCTTGCGCGGTTTCGGAGCCACCGCTGGCACCGGCACCAGGAACGCCTTCGCCACGGCTGCCACGAAGCGCGTGCTCGAAGCGCGGTCGAGCGGCGAGAGCCTGAGCTCCGAGAATGAGAACGGGCTGTCAGTCGCTTTCGGAGCCTTCATGCCGAGGCGCACCTTCGCGGTCGGGTCGGCGGCAGGTGCGAGGTCGAAGTACGTCCAGTCTCCGCCGGGCTTGTGGAAGGGCGGGCTGTCGCCTGGTTGTTGCTTCGTCGCGACGTTCGTCACCACGAGGTCGAGCCGCGGCCAGTCGTCTTCGGTGTCACCTCCGAGGAGTGGCTGCACGAGCGGCCCGCTTCGTTTCAGCGGGGCGTGCTCGGCGGTGCGTTGGGCCGCTCGCTCTTCGCGCTCGAGCTCCTTCTCGTTCGCGCTCAGCGGTACCGAGAGCTCCGGCGCGGCGGGGCACCCTGGTGAGGGGCGAATCGTCAACACGAACCAGCGGCGGTTGGAGCGCGCGAAGCACGCGGTCTGGCGCTCGGTCTTTCCTCCGTGCTCGGTGGTGAGGTCGAGCGACGGCGTCGAGTCGTCGTCACTGAGTGACGGGTCGCACCGAATGTCGTCCCACGTCTTGCGGCTCTCGACGAGGCCGTCACGCAGCGACGCCTCGGCCAATGCGCACGCGGTCTTCACGTCGAGCGTGGGCTGAAGTCTGCCCGCCGCGGCCCGCGAGAGCGCCTCACGCCTCAGGTTCCCCGACTGCACCATCTCGACCGCGAACGCCGTGCCTCCAGCGACGAGCAGCAACGAGGAGACGCTGCTCAAGACGAGCGTGATGATGGAGATGACGGGCGTGCTCCGGCTCGCGGCGCGCGCTTCCCGAATCGAGATGATGGCCAGCACTGCGGCGACCCAGCCCAGCGGCGCGCAGCACGCGAGCGAGAGCGTGGCCATCACGACGGCGCCGATGTCGCGCGAAGACGGGCCCGACGCTGAAGACATGCTCACGGGCGCGATGGGTGGCTGAAAGACGGGGACGGGGGCTGGGCTCTGTGGAGACGGCTCGTCTGGCGGGTCCCAGTTCGGCACCGAGCGCGGAGCGGTGCGCGGGGGGCCCAGCTCTGCTTCGAGCGACGCCATCACGCTCGGCGTGACGTCGGTGCCGCCGCCCAGGTTCTGAATCAAGACGATCGGCGTGTAGATGAGGCCAAAAGGAAAGCCCCACCAGCCGAGGAACAACGACAACACCGTCCACCCGAGGCCCGCGCCGACGCGGCTGTGGCCTGCGCGAACGAAGGTGATGTCGCTCGAGCGCTTGAGCGTGAGGATGATGAAGGAGACGCACCAGCCGTAGACGACGAAGCGGCCGCCGCGGTCGACCTCGTCGCGGAGCTGCGTAGCGGACAACCCTTCGATGCCGACGATCTTCATGGGCGTCCTCTGCGGAAGCGGCGCTGGTGAGACGACGTGATGCTCAGCGAATGGCGAGGAGCAGCGTGGTGAGAATCATGACCGCTCCGAAGAAGAACAAGAACACGGGCTGCATCACCCAGTGGTACGTGCCGTCGATCATCGCGTTCTGCGGACGCTGCGGGTCGTACCGAACCGGCACCTCTTGTCCGGCCTCGAGAAACGACGACTGCGCCACGGTGGTGAAGTCCACGGGTCCGGTCGGCGAATCAAAGCGCAGCTTGCGCGCGAACCTCTCACGCTTGCCGCTGCCGATTGGGTACACGAGGGTGACGGTGGCGATGGCATGTCTCCACGTCGCTCGTCGCCGGAGCAGTTCACCGACACTCTTCACGCCCAGGGCAAGGGAGTACGCACCCGCGGCGAAGAAGGGGAGGACGCCCAACAGGCCGCATGCATCAGACGAGAACTTGATCTCCACGGTCAGTTCTCGACGACGAACTCGACGCGCCGGTTGTTCTCGCGGCCCTTCTCCGTCTTGTTCGAGTCGGCCGCCTGGTCGGGCCCGAAGCCGCGTGCCTCGAGGCGTGAGGCGTCGACGCCTTTTGCCGAGATGAACGTCTTCACGGCGTCGGCGCGGTCTTGCGAGAGCTTCAGGTTCATCTCGCGTTTGCCCTTGTCGTCGGTGTGGCCTTCGACGCGCACCTTGCGGATTTCGGGGTGCTCGGTGAGCACACGCGCGACCTGCGAGAGCAGCGGCCACGACTTCGGCAAGATGCTCGACCGGCCCGTCGCGAAGAACACCTTCTCGAGGATGACGAGCTTCTCGCTGGTGATGATGACGAGCTGCTTGTCCTTCTTCGGGCAGCCCTGGTTCGCCTTCTCGCCCTTCTCCTTCGGGCAGTTGTCGAAGCGGTCGACGACCTCGTCGCCATCGGTGTCGCGGTCGGGGCAGCCCTTGAGCTCGGCGATGCCCTTCTCGGCGGGGCACACGTCGACGTCGTCTTCGAAGCCATCGGCATCGGCGTCGCGCACCGGGCAGCCTTTGCGCTCGACGAGGCCCTTCTCCTTCGGGCACGCGTCGTCGGGGTCGAGCACGGTGTCACCGTCTTCGTCAGGCGGCGGGCAGCCCTTGTAGAGGGACTGGCCCGCGACCTTCGGGCACGCATCGACGAGGTCCATCACGCCGTCTCCATCGGAGTCGGTGTCCGGGCAGCCCTGCTTCGCGGCGAGGCCGGCCTTCTCGGGGCAGGCGTCTTTTCCGTTCGGCACGCGGTCGCCGTCTCGGTCGAGGGCGGGACACTCCGCGAGGCTGTACGGCTGGCCTTCGACGCACACGGGAGCCTTCTCGGCGAATGACGGCGCCCAGGCGAGGCCGAGCATGGCGCGCCACGCTGGCGTTCCCGGAGTCTGACCGAAGCCAGGCCCGCCGAGCACGAACACCTCGAGCTGCTCGTCTTCGAGGAAGCCCGCCCGCCCGCCGAACAACAGCTCTGCGCTCGCTCCAGAACGGGTGAAGGGCACGAGGCCGCGCAGTCCGACCTCTCCACGAATGAAGGACAGCTCGCGAGTCGTCGAGCCGACGAGCCCGAAGGTGAACTGGCTGCCGATCTCGTCTTGAACGGCAGCGCTCGTCGGGCTCAGCACGGTGCTGCCGCGAATGGCGGCGCCGACTTCAGCGCCGAGGCGCACGGGGCCGAAGGAATAGCCGGCTCCGAGGCGGGGAATGAAGGCGAGGCCGAGCCCAGGGTCCTTCGTCAACGCTTGCGACGAGCCCAGCGGGAGCGTCACGCCGAGCGTGAGCCCGAGGTCGAGCGGCTGCTTCCTGTCTTGCCGAAGAAACGCGACGCGGCCCTGGAGCAACGGCGCTCCGAGCCCTGCTGACGTCACCGGCGCGAGGCCCTGCGCCGACAAGTCGTCGCCGCCCTGGAACGCCACCACCGGGAGCTGCAGGCCGACCTCGAGCCAGTCGAAGATGCCGTACGCGGCGACGAGGTGCATCGTGAAGCGGCTCGCGACGAGGGCGCCAGAGTCGCGCGCGTCGATGGTGAAGACGAGCGGGCGGTGCGCGTAGTGGCCGGCGAGCGACAGCTTGAGCCGCTTCGCGTCGAGCAGATCGCCCGAGCCCATCGTCATCGTCTCGCGCGAGCCGGGGTTGAACGTGAAGCGCTCGAGCTCGAAGCCCGGAATGGGTTGGGTCTGCGCCTGCGCGGCGAGGGCGATGAGGCCCGTCAGCATGCAGCCGAGGCGGATGATGCGTGCGTTCATGAAGTCTCCCGGGCGGGTTTGTATGCCGCAAGTCTGCGCTCGCCTATCGCTCAAGCGAGACGGTCCTCTGCGCTCAATGGTCGCCGCTGCGCCGAGACAATATCCCTCACCAGGACGGGGTTGAGAGACCCGGTAGCGCACGGCGTCGCGGAGTGAGTGGCTCCTGTCGTCTCAGTCGTGCGATACGTGCGCCCTCGAAGGAGTTCCTCCCATGCGCCGTCTGCTCTTTGTCCTCTCCGCGTTCTCCATCAGCTTCGTGGCCTGTCAGTGCGGCCCGGCTGATCTCTGCGAAGGGACGCGCTGTGGTCCCGGGCTCACCTGCGACAAGACGACCGGCTCGTGCGTGCTCGGCGGAACAGGCGGAGGACTCTCGGGCGTCGGCGGTGGACTGTCGGGCACGGGCGGAGGCGATGCGACCGGTGGCGGCTCGACGGCTGGCGGCTCAGGTGGTGGCGACAGCGCCGACGCGGGCTCGTTGAGCTGCCCGATGACGTGTGCCGGCAACGCGCCGATCTGCGACCGCTCCGTGGGGCGCTGCGTGGCGTGCACCGCGACGCAGGGCTGCTCGGGCGCGACGCCGGTCTGCAATCGGCTCTGGCAGGGCGGGCTCGGCAAGTGCCAGGTCTGCACCGACGACAACACGGGCTGCACTGCCGCCGCGCCGTTCTGTGACGTCACCATCAACCCGTCGGCTGGCTGCATCGGCTGCCGCGACACGCCTGACTGTCCCGTGCCTGGCACGATCTGCGACGTCTTCGGCTCGCGCTCGTGTGTGGTGAATGACGGTGGCTTCGGTGGTGGCGCAGGTGGTGGTGGCGGTGTCATCTGGGGAGACGGTGGCGTGACGAATCGCTGCTTGCCCGGGAGCACGCCGACGCCGACGCAGTGCACGACCGAGTGTCCCAAGGGCTACGTCTGTCAGAGCGGGCGGTGCGTGCTGCGCGGCTCGAGCGGCCCGGTCCAGGTGACGCTGCGGTTCCCCGTGGCCGAAGACCTCGATCTCTACCTCGTCGAGCCGAAGGCCGATGGAGGCGTGTGCGAGATCTTCTACGGCCAGCCCGGGGTCAACCCCACGGCTCCTCCGCTTCCGTTTCCGCCCCCGTTCCCGATCCCGAACTGCGGCGCGAAGGGTTGGCTCGACCTCGACTCGAACGCGGGCTGCATGATCGACAACGTGAACGTCGAGAACATCATCTACTCCGGCGGCGCTCTCGCAACGCCCGGTCGATATGTGGTGCGCGTCAATTACTACCAAAACTGCAGCGCGAGCTCGCCCGTGCCGTACGAGGTCGAGGTGCGGGCGAACGGGCAGACGCGCTACTACTGCGGCAGCTTTCAGCCGAATCAGTCGACGGGTGGAGCCGGCGGCGCCGGCCGCTTCGTGGCGGACTTCACGATTCCGTAGCTCAGCTCGACGGGACCAGCTCGACCCACTGAATACCGAGGGCGCCGTCGTGCACGCGGACCGTCACCGGATCGCCGACCTTCAACGCTGAGAGCACTTTGCAGCTCGTATCGACCGACGACTGCCGGGCGCCGTCGACCAACGCGGGCAGGTAGAGCCGGTGCAGGTCCCGCGAATGCCCGATGCGGGTGATGGTCGTCGAACGCACCGTGCCCGCAGACCCATCGAGCTTCTCGTTCGCGGCCATCACGAGCGCTCCCGTCAGTAGCGGCAGCGAGATGAATCCGAGGCCCACGAACCACGCGACGCGTGGGAAGGCGTACGACGTTCCGCGGCTCGCCAGCGCGAAGCCGATTGAGGCGAGCACCCAGACCGCGCCACCCACGCCGAGGAAGACGAGCGGCCCTGCCATCGGCGGCACCAGTTGACTGAGCGTCGAGGCCAGACCAACGCCAACAGGAATGGCGAGGATGAGGCCGCTGAAGATGACGATGTTGATGGTCGGCAGCGCATGGCCAGTCGGCGCGAGCGCCTCGGGTTGAAATGACGGCACGTGATGCGCGAGTCGTCCCAGCGCTGCAGCAGCTTGAGGCACGGACTCTGCGTTGATCTTCTGGAGCGTGGTGACGAACTGAAACGCCTCGACACCCCGTTTCGAAAACTCGACCTGATAGCCGAGCGACAGGAGCGTCTTCGTCTCCTGCCGAACCGCTGGCACGCTCAACAGCTTCGCGACCTGCTCGGCGCTGTCGTGACAATCGATGTACGCCGCGTCGTCGAAGGCCTGGTCTCCCGTCTGCACTTCACGGTTGAGGCCGAGCACCTTGCCGAACTTCTGAACGCCCCCTTCGGGGAACACCACGCACGACGGAAGCGCCCCGGCCGGCACGCGAAGGTTCAGCCGAATCCAGCTGCGGCTCACGAAGGTCGAGCTGACGAACAGGCGTTGGCCGTCGAGCTCGTATTCCGACTCGGTCACCTCGTAGAGCTTGGTGACCGGCCGCTCGACGAGCGCCTTGCCGCCGGCGGTCTCGATGCCCGCCTTGAGCACATTGGCTCTCGTCTGCGCCGTCCGCCGCGACCACCGAATGCCGGCCCGGATGATGAACGCGAGGACGACGCCGTAGATGACCACCGCCGCGATGCCGAAGAGTGCGCCGTTGGACATGGGCGAGAACCTACAGCAGACGCGGTCGACTTCAGGAGAGCGAGTAATCGAAGTCGTAGAAGTGTTTGCCGTCGACGATGCGAATGCGCATCGAGCCGCTGAGCCCTTCGAGCTCACCCGTGCCCGAGTCCGGCACCACGCTGATGACGAGCGAGTCGGCGCCCCGGTTCATCGTGCCTTGATGAGTGACGCAGAACGTCCCGCGCTTGCCATCGAGCGTGCCTTCGATGCGCTCGAGCGCGACGTACGCCGCCGAGTCCTTCCTCGAGCCGGAGCGGGCGCTGAGCATGTGCACGAGGCCCTTCGCGTTCAGGCCTCCGTGGAACGTCTTGTCGAAGGTCGCGCGCGCCAGCATGACGCCGTCTCGCGTGTCGTACGGCGGTTCTGCGTGCATGGTGACGTCGAAGGAACCGGTGAGCGTGGGCATGCGACGCTCGTAGCTGTGAGAGGAGCGACGGGTCTTGAAGAAACGCGACGCAGCACCACGAAGGACTGTGTCGCGGGCGCGCGGGGTGTTGCCATCTGCCGTGGCGGGCTCCGTCGAACATCGTCGCGTCGGCCCGTCGCCAGCCCTCGCGGAGCACATCGCCCATTTCTGGTGGGTGCGATGGGACGTCGAGACGCCGTCGAAGGTCTCGACGCTGCCGCATCCGTGCGTGCATCTGCTCTTCGAGTCGGGCCGGTCTGGCGTCGTGCACGGCGTGAGCGAAGAGCGGTTCGAGCGTTCTCTCGAGGGCAGCGGCTTCGTCTTCGGCATCAAGTTCAGGCCCGCTGCGTTCTCTGTGCTGTGGCCTGCTGCGATGAGAAGTCTGTCGAACCGGAGCGTGCCGCTCGCGACGGTCTTCGGCCCATCAGCCGGCGCATGGGAGCGTGACGTTCAACGCGCGGACTCACTCGAAGCGCGCATCACGCGGAGTGAGACGTTCCTCGAGCGACGACTCCCGGCGCTCTCGGCCGAGGTCATCCTGGTCCGCGAGCTCGTCGAGCGCCTCGAGCGAGACCACTCCTTGTGCCGCGTGGAGCAGGCCGCCGCGACGGTCGGCCTCGACGTGCGAGCGCTCCAGCGGCTGTTCCGACTTCATGTCGGCGTCACGCCGAAGTGGGTGCTCCGCCGGTACCGGCTCCACGAAGCTGCGGAGCGACTGACGACGTCCCCGAAGCTCTCACTCGCCCGCCTCGCCGCCGACCTCGGGTACGCCGACCAGGCGCACTTCACGCGCGACTTCACTGCCACCATCGGTCGAACACCGGGCTCGTTCCGCGCCCATGAGCGATGAAGCGGGTCGACTTCACCGGCTGACGGCGGCGGACTGGCGTTTCCAGATGAGGAACGCGCCGAGCCCGAGCACCGGGTCGAGGACGGCAATCGGCAACACCACGTGCGGGTCGACGGCGCCGGTGAGCGCGAGCGGCACGAGGAAGAATGGCACGAGCACACGGTCGACGACGGTCGCCAGCCCGAACGAGTCAGCTCCGGTGCGCCCGCCCATCGCGTAGAACCAGCCCACAACGGCGAGCGTGAAGCCGACGAGGCGGACCAGCCCTGCCTCTCCGGCCTCGAACGGCTCGGCGAACAACAGCACCTGCGCCGCGCCCGGCCACGCGTAGAGGAGCAATCCATTCGCAATGTAGAAGGCGCCGTTCAACGTCGTGTAGCGAGAGAGCGGCGTCGAGGGGCCCTTCGAGAGCAGCGTCGAGACAAAGCTCATCCCGGCTGTGTAGCCCGGCTCCGTGATTGCTCGGGCGCGAAACCAAAGCCACGATGCCCGCATGACGACGACCAGCTGTGCGCAGTGCAACACCACGTTCGCGCAGAAGGACCTCTTCGCCACACCGCGCGGCCTCGTCTGTGCGTCGTGCAATGACGCGCCTCCGATTCCCAAGGCGACGCCGCTGCCCCTCGCGCCGGTGGGCATCGTCGGCGTCGTGCTGGGCAGTCTGCCGTTCGGACTGAGCTTCTCGACGAGTTCTTCGATGACCATCAACGGCGTCGTCGAAGCGAGCTCCCGGCGGGACTACGTCGCGCTCGCGCTGGGTCCCGTCGCGGCCCTCTGTGGTGCGCTCGCGCTGCTGGCCGCGACGAAGGCGACCGACCAGAAGAACCTCAGGCTCGGACTTGCGGCGGGCGTCATCGGCCTGGGCCTCGTGCAGATTCTCCGCGGCCTCGGGCTCGCGTGATGAGAGCGTCGTGGCTGTGGCTCGCGCTCGCTGGCTGCGGTGCGCCGGCGACGATGGAGGCGCAGCTCCCTGCGGCTGGACGTGACGTCTGGGTGCTCGTCGTGCACGGCTCGGGTGACGGCCCGGAGCGGTGGGCGGCGCCGATGATCGACCGTCTGTCACCTCGCGTGAAGCTCCCGGCTCGCGTCGAGTGGGTGGCCTACGACTGGCGCGCCGGTGCCGTCGACAAGCTCAGCGCGGCAGAACGCGGCCAGGCCGAAGGCGCTGCCATCGCTGCCGTGCTGAAGGAGCGCGCGCTCTCTCACCTGCACGTCATCGCGCACTCCGCGGGCGCGCACGTCGCCTTCGGGCTCGAGGAGGCGATGGCCTCATGGCCTTCGCATCCGACGTTGCACCTCACGCTGCTCGACCCGTTCCTCGGCAAGGGCCTCGACTTCGACTGGGGCCGCACCCGCTTCGGCACGCGCGCCGACTTCACCGAGGCGTTCCTCAACCGTGGCGATGGCGTTCCGGGCACCGAGGTCGCCGTCGACGCCGCCCACACCTTCGACGTGACGAACACCTCGACGAAGCCGACGGGACTCACCGGCAGTCAGGCGCACTGGTGGCCGACCGACGCCTACGGCGCCGTGGAGCCCGGGTTCTCGCACTCGTGGGAAGCGACTGGTGCCTTCGACGCCGCCAGGCTCGCCGCGCAGTTTCCGCGAGGACAGACCGAGGCGCTCCCGTGAGTCTCAGACCGGCGGGCCGGGCCGCATCAGCGCTGCCGCACGAAGGCTCTCGACGCACAGCTGCTTGAGCGGCTTCGGGGTCTTCGGGTCCTCTGCGGCGCTCTTGAGGGCCTGCAACGCGCGTGGGTCTCCGGTTCGCGTCAACAACGAGACCAGCTCCGACAGGCTCGCCGAGTCGGTCTCGTCGCCCAGCGCCCGCACGAGCGGCGTCATCGCGCTGCCACCCAGGTGCGCGAGCGTTCGGTAGAGCATGCGGCGCTCGGTCGGCGCCGTCGTCGGCCTCGCGACGAGTCGCATCAGGTCGGGCACCGCGCCTTCGTCTTCGAGCTTGAAGATCCACCGCAACGCCTCGGTTCGAACCATCGGCGCCGGGTCGTGCAGGCGAACTCGAATGACCGAGCCGCAGCGCAGGGCGAGCGAGTCGTCGAGCCCCTCGAGCGCGGCCAGCCGGTGTATTCCCGAGGGAGAGCCGAGCGCCGCGGTCGCGAAGGCGAGGGCGTCGTTCTCGGGCCACTTCGCCACGTCGTGAATCACCGCCTTCATCACCTGCGGCGGCAGCAGGCGCACCCGCTCGACGAGGTCGGCGACCTTCGGCTCGACCAGCCGCAGGGCGAGCACGCACGCCAGCCGCTCCCTGGGCGTGCCCTGCTGCTGCAGCCGCTCGAGCAGGGGCAAGGTGCCTTCGCGGCCGATGAGCTTGATCATCCACCGCGAGACGAGGGCGTGCTCCGGGTTCGACGACCACTCGAGCACCGTGTCGAGGCGCCCGATGAAGGCGTTGCGCAGCAGATTGACGACGGCCTTGAAGGGCTCCTTCTGCGCGTGGTCCTTCGCGGCGTCTTGCAACGAACGCAGGAGCACGCCGAGAGGCTCGGTCGCCTGCCCCGCGAGCAGACCCTGCACCGAGCGCTCGAAGGCCTCGAGCATTCGCGCGAGCTCCCAGGGGTCGGTCGTCGCGAGCACCGCGGCCAGCAGCGCGCGTGGGTTCGTCGCGCTGTTCGAGCCACCGTCCGACGTGGCCGAGGCCAGCGGCGTCATCTCGAGCACCATGCCCGACGGACCGCTCACGAACGTCGGCCCGCCCGGTCCAATCGCCTTCGAGAGGGCCTCGCGGAAGTCCGTCGCCGACGCGTAGCGGATCTTCAGGTCGCGAGAGACCGCCCGAAGACACACCTCGTCGAGCGCATCGGAGATGTTGTTGGTGGTGCGCGAAGAGGGCTTCGGCGGGTCTTCCAGCAACGTCTTCTTCAGCAGCTCGACTTCGCTCGGCGCGCGGAAGACGCGGTGGCCGGTGAGCAGCTCGTAGAGGATGACGCCCGCCGCGTAGAGGTCGACCCGGTGGTCGAAGTCGGGCGAGCTGATCTGCTCCGGCGCCATGTAGCCGGGCGTGCCGAGCATCATGCCGGTGCGGGTGAGCTGCGGGTCGGACTCGTCGGTGGTGATGGTGCGGGCGATGCCGAAGTCGAGCACCTTGCAGTGCTCCGAGCCGTCCTTCAGCGGCGTCACCAGCACGTTGCTGGGCTTGAGGTCGCGGTGCACGACGCCGTGGGCGTGCGCCTCGGCGAGGCCAGCGAGCACCTGGTCCAGGAGCGAGACGCTCCGCGCGGCCGACAGCGGCGCCTCGTCGCGGAGCACCTGTCGCAATGAGCGGCCCTCGACGTACTCCATGACGATGTACGGGCTGCCGTCATCGGCGCGGCCGACGTCGATGATGCTGACGATGTTCGGGTGCTGCAGGGCCGCGGTGGTGGTGGCCTCGCGCTCGAACCGCGTCATCACCGCTTCGTCTTTGGCGAACTGCGGCAGCAGCGTCTTCACACAGACGGTGCGCTTGAGCCGGGGCTGGATGGCCTTGAAGACCCGGCCCATGCCCCCTTCACCGATGATCTCGTTCACCTCGTAGTCGCCAAACCGGGGCTTCGTCGCGAGTGGCGCTCCGCACTCGGAACAGAACTTTCCGGTGAGGACGTCCTTCTGGCAGGCGGCGCACTTCATTCGACGTCCTCCGGCTGTAACCGCCGGTGCGCCTGCGCAGCAAGGGCGCGGGGCGGGTAATCGCCCGGCTGCGTTGCGGCTGATCAGCACCCGCGGGTTCTCCATGCGGCTGCAGCGCCTCGACGTTAGAAATGGCCGCCGCATCGGCGCGACGTCACTTCAGCCCTTGAGCTTCGCGTAGAGGACCGAGTCGATGAGCTGGCCGTCCTTGAAGACGCTCTTGCGGAGCACGGCCTCGCGCACGTAGCCGGCCTTTTCGAGCACCCGCATCGACGCCTGGTTCCACTCGAACACTCCGGCCTGCAGGCGCTCGAGCTTCATCACGTCGAAGGCGAAGCAGGTGAGGCCGCGCAGCGCCTTCGTCATCACGCCACGGCCGTGGAAGGGACGACCCAGCCAGTAGCCGACCTCGGCGCCACGCGAATACACGTCGGTGAGCGGGTGCACGCCGCAGGCGCCGGCCAGCACGCCGTCGACCTCGATGACGAACACCCGCGCGTCGCCCGGGGTCGCCTGCCGCGCGATGAACTGCTGCGCGTGCTCCAGGGTGTACGGGTGCGGGAAGGCGTCGCGCAGGTTGCGCCAGACCTCGCGGTCGTTCGCGAGCGTGGCGAAGGGCTCGGCGTCAGCGGGAGCCACCGGCCGCAACGAGACACCCTCGAGGTCGATTCGCATGGTGAGCGCAGACGGAGCGACGTCGGTGCGGCTGACGTTCAGTGCTTGAGCATCGCGTGCTGGCCGCTGGCGCCTTCCATGCTGTGGCTCAACACGAAGTGGTACAGCGGGTAGCTGTCGTCGCGGGGCCCGCCGATGCAGTCGAAGATGAACGAGCCGCGGTTCGGGTCCTCGACGTCGGGCTGCACCTGCACGAAGAGCACGTCGCTGCGCTCGATGATGACCTCGCCCACCAGGCTCTTGCCGATGATGAGCTGCACCACCGCGCGGTTGTCGGGCTCGTCGAAGAACTCCCAGTGGCCGAGCTCGTGGTCGAACAGCACGGTGTCACCGGCGCCGGCGCGCAGCACGCAGTTGCGGTGCTCGGCCAGCCATCGCCAGAACACGTCGAACGTCAGCGGAGCGGTCTGCGTCGTCGAGGACATGGCCGCTGCAATACCGCACCGGTTTCGGAAGTGATCGAGATTCCACCTCGCTGCTCAGGCTGGATCTCCGACTCAGACGGCGCCGAGCCTGTCTCCGACTCGAACGGCGCCGAGCCTGTCTCCGACGGGTCAGAAGAAGCGCACGCCAGCTTCCCGGAGCAGCCGCACCACGCGCTGCATCGGCAGGCCCTGAATCGACGTGCGGTCGCCCTCGAGACGCCCGAACAACGCCTGGCCGCGCCCTTCGACGCGATAGCCGCCCGCGCAGCCGCGCCACTCGCCCGTCGACACGTAGCCGCGCACCTCGTCGTCCGACAACGCGCGCACGTGCAGCCTCGCGACGTCGACCTCGGTGACGAGGTAGCCGGGCCCCATCACGCAGACCCCGGTGGCGATCTCATGCGAGCGCCCCACCAGCGACTTCAGCTGCGCGAACGCCGCTGCCTCGTCGGCTGGTTTGCCCAGCGCCTGGCCGTCGAGCGAGACGAGCTGATCAGCCCCGATGACGAGGCTCCGCGGGTTCTTGCCCCAGACCGCGCGCGCCTTCCGCTCCGCCAGCTGGGCGACCGCGTGCAGCACCGGCGTGCCTTCGGGCACCACCTCGTCGACCTCGGGCGCGAGCGGACGATAGGGGAGCCCCAGCCCGTCGAGCAGCGCGCGGCGCGCAGGTGAGGTCGAGGCGAGGAGCAGCTCCGAGTAGAGGCCGGCGAGGAACACGAGCGCTCTCTGTCACAAGCACGGGCTCGAAGGCGAGCGCAGGAGTCAAGGCCCTCACGCGAGATCGCCGCGTCACAGGAAGTGCGCGCAAGCGTTGTTCGAGGGGGAGAAACGTCCTTTCCTTCGAGTCCCTCGATGTCGACCGTCTCGTCCGTCGCCCTGCTCTGCACCAGCTGCCGCGCGCCCATCACCGCGGGCTCCCGGTTCTGTGGCCAGTGTGGTGCGCCGGTGCAGGGCGTGGCCTCGTCGAGCGACGAGCTCATCGGCCAGCTCATCGGCGGCTATCGCGTGATGGCGCTCATCGGCGAAGGCGGCATGGGGAAGGTCTACCGCGCCGAGCAGGAGCGGCTGAAGCGCGCGGTCTGCATCAAGACGCTGCTCCCGCACTTCGCGAAGGACCCGAACGTCGTGCAGCGCTTCGAGCGCGAGGGCCTGGCCACCGCCGGCATGCGCCACCCGAACGTGGTGACGGTGCTCGACTTCGGGAAGACCGACAACGGCACGCTCTACATCGTCATGGAGTACGTCGAGGGCCGCACGCTGCGCGCGGTGCTGCGCGAAGACGCGCCGCTGCCCATCGAGCGCACCATCGGCCTGATGAGCCAGATGTTGTCGGGCCTCGATGAAGCCCACGCGCAGAACGTGGTGCACCGCGACCTGAAGCCCAGCAACGTGCTCGTCAGCAAGCTCCGTGACGGCAGCGAGATGGTGAAGGTCGTCGACTTCGGCATCGCCAAGCTGACCTCGGGTGAAGGCGCGGAGCGGGGCCTGACGCGCACCGGCCTCGTCGTCGGCACCCCCGGGTACATGGCGCCGGAGCAGCTGACCAACGAGCCCGTCACGCCCGCGACCGACCTCTATTCGGCGGGCGTCATCTTGTGGGAGCTGCTGACCGGCAAACGCCTGTTCGCCGCCAAGAGTGAGCTCGAGACGCTCAATCGCCAGCTGACCCAGGTGGTCTCGTCGCCCTCGTCGGTCTCGTCGATTCCCATTCCACCCTCGCTCGACGAGGTGTGCCTCAAGGCGCTCGAGCGACAGCCCTCGAAGCGGTTCGCCTCGGCGCTCGAGTTCCGCCGCGCGCTCGAGCTCATCACGGGTGGCCTGCGTGGAGCGTCACAGCCCGTCCCTGCGTCGATGCTCGAGGCAGCCCCGGCGCCCGGGGAGCTCGCCGCGCCGATGAGCGCCGTCAGCCCGGTCACCGTCGACGCGCTCAGCAAGCTGCTGCCGTCGCAGCTCGCGCAGTACACGCGCTCACTCTCTTCGCAGCTGGCGCGCTCCGAGAAGCGCACGCTGCACGCCTTCTTCCTCGAGGTGAACGCCGACCACGACGGGAGCTCGGACTCGCAGGTGAAGGCCTCGACGCTGTCGCAGCTCTTCGCGGGCCTGGCGAACGCGGTGACGACGCAGGGCGGCCTGGCGGAGCGGCTCCTCGGGAGCTGTCTGCTGGCCGTCTTCGGCGTGAACGAGCTGCACGAAGACGATGCGCTGCGCTGCGTTCGGGCGGCCCGCGACGCGCGCGCGTTCGCCAGCGACTTCTCGCAGAACGCCGGCACGACGTTGGGCGTTCGTATCGGCATCTGCGCCGCGACGGTGACGGGGTTCGACCCGGCCGCGGGCCTGCAGGACAGCCCGGCCGTCAACGAGGTGCTGAACCTCGCCAGGCGCGTCGAGGGCGCGGCGGCGCTCGGAGAGATCCTGATGACGCGCTCGGTGCGCGTGGCCGCGAAGGGCGTCACGGCGACCGAAGCACCGACGCTCCCGGGCCTGGGTGAGCCGGTGTTCCGCCTGGTGTCGGAGGTCTCCGAGGAGGCTCAGAAGGCCGAGGTCCTCGCCGGGCGGGCGCGCGAGCAGACCCTGCTGACCGGGTTCATCGACGGGCTCGCGCAGTTGCGCAGCGGTGGCGCGCTCCTCCTGGGCCAGCCGGGCATCGGCAAGAGCCGGCTCTTGCGCTTCGCCATCGACCTCGCGAGCCAGCGCGGCATCGCCGTCGCCCGGGCGCGTGGCGGCAGGCTCGGGCAGGCCGCGCCGCTCGACGTCGTTCGCCAGCTCGTGCACTCGCTCAACGATCGTGACCAGAGCCAGGCCGAAGACGTGGCGCGCACGACGCTCAAGGGGCTCGCGAAGCTCGGCCTCGAGCCCGCCGACATTCAACGCCTCGAGAACCTGTTCTCGATGTCGACGACGAACCCCGGCGCGAGCCCTGCCGCCGACGAGGAGCGCTACCACGACCGCGCCGCGCTGCTCGAGGTGTTCGCCCGCGCGACGAGGCACCAGCCGCTGCTCCTCATCATCGACGACGCCCACCTGTCCGACCGCGTGTCGCTGGAGATCGTCGAAGAGGTCGTCTCCCGCTCGAGCGCGACGCACCCGCTCGGCCTGCTCGCCGCCGCGCGCGCGGGCGAGACCGACGCCGTGCTCCCCCGGCTCAAGCGCGTCGAGGTCGGTCCGCTCGCGCCTGCCGACGTGTCTTCTCTCGTTGGCTCGCAGCTGAAGAAGGGCCACCCGCCGTCGGGCCTCGTCGAGGCCATCTGGGCGCGCTGCGAGGGCAACCCGCACTACTGCCGCGAGCTGGTGACGGCGGTGCTCGAGTCGGGGCAGCTGCACTTCGCCACCGGCGCGTGGCGCTTCGAGACTGGCGACGCCGAGCTGCCCGAGTCGCTCGCGCACGTGGTGGCGGCGCGCCTGGACCGTGTCGGGCCTCACGCCAGAACGTTGCTGCGCATCGGCGCCGTCATCGGCCGCACCTTCACCACCGACCTCGTGTCTGCCGCGGTCGAGACGCCCATCGACATCGCGGCGGCCGTGACCGAGTGCACGCGCCGTGGGCTCCTCGAGCGCACGGAGCACCTGCCGGGCTCGCTCCAGTTCTCGCAGGCCGTCGTGCGCGACACGATTCTGAAGCGGCTCGCGCCCGCCGACCGCCGAAGGCTGCACCAGATGGTGGGTGAGGCGCTCGAGCGTGGGTGCTCCGCAGGCGCCGAGCACCCGCTCGACGCGATGAGCCGGCACTTCGTCGGCTCGGACCAACCCCGCAAGGCGATGAAGTACCTGCGGCAGGCGGCCGACCGCTGGGTCGAGAAGCACGCCTTCGACGTCGCCGCGCGGCAGTACCGTGAGGCGCACGCGCTGCTCGCGAGGGAAGCGGCGCGGCTCGGCCCGCTCTCCGACGTCACGTCGGGTCACCTGCTCGAGCTCGCCGCCGCTGCTGCAGGTGCTGCTGGCCTCGACGACCCGAAAGGCGCGCTCGCGTTCCTCGACGAAGCCGTCGCTGCCGTTCCCGAGACGCGGCGAGGCCGCTCGCGCGCCGAAGCACTCCGGCAACGTGGGCTGTTGCAGCTGAAGCTGTCGCGCCCCGCCGAGGCCGTGAAGGACCTGCGCGCAGCGCTCGCGTTGCTCACCGCGTCGGACGACGGCGCGCTGGTGGTGACGCTGCGCACCGACCTCGCCGGCGCGCTCGAGGCCTCAGGCCAGCTGGCGCCCGCGACCGCCGAGCTGATGCAGGCGATGCAGTTGATGAGCGCGCGAGGGCCGGCCAACCCTGCTGCGCTGTGGCCGTGTCTCAACCAGCTCGGGCGCGTGCACCTCCGTCTCGGCAAGGTGCCCGAGGCCGAGGCCTTCTTCGAGAACGCGCTCGTGAGTGCGCAGGAATGTGACAGCGCCGCGGGGCAGGGGCGCGTGCTCGCCAATCAGATGGTGCTGGCCGCGCAGCGCGGCGACAAGGCGCTCACCGAGCGGCTCTACGCGCAGGCGTTGTCCCACGCGCGTGAAGGCGGAGACCGTCTCGGCGCGATTCGTGTGCAGTACAACCACGCCAACTTTCTTCGCGCGACGGGGAAGGCGGCCGAGGCCGACGGTGAGCTGAGAGAGGTCGCGCTGCGGTCGCGTGAGATCGGGTGGAAAGAGGGCGAAGCGATGGCGGCTGCGGCGAGGCCGGCTGCCCGCGTGGAGCCGCCGCGATGAGTGACGAAATTCCGCCACGCTCATCATCTCCTTCTGGAATCACGCAGGCGGGGACCCGCACGTCGTCTCCGTCAGGGTCGCCAGCCCCGGGTGTCCGGCCGTCGTCCCCGTCGGCCATCGCGCCGATGCCCTCCGCTCCGCCGGGGTTCCGCTCTTCTCCGTCGGGCATCACGTCATCACCGTCAGGGTTCACGTCGTCGCCATCATCGCCAGGCGTACTCGGTGACCCGGCGAAGCGGCGCGCCAACGACGTCGTGCAGTGGCTGCATGGCGTGCGACGGGCGCTCGAGCCGTTTCGCCAGTACTCGCGCGCGCACCCGATGGCCGTCGAGGCCCAGCAGCGCTGTGTCGCCGGGCTGCTCGCGCTCTCGTCGAAGGCCGAGCTGCAGCTCGACGTCGGGCCCTCGGCGCTCCACCTCGACGGGCAGGCGATTCCCTTCACCGTGCAGGGCGCGGCGAGCAAGACGAGAGACCCGCTGGCGACGACGCTGTTCAACGAAGGCGTGCGACGGCTGAGCTTCCTCACCACGCTCAACGAGACCGAGGCGAGCGCGCTGCTGGGCGAGTGGATTGAAGCGGCCAACGCACCGCTCGGGGGCAACGTCGCCTCGCGCGTGTGGGAGCTCGAGCCGCGCGGCCTCAAGCTGGTGCTGCTCGACACCTTCGACGGTGCGCAAGAAGGTGGAGACGGCACTGGTGTGTCGGCCGCCCGCACCGGCAGCTCCCGCGCGCTGAGCGTCGGAGAGCAGATTGACGCGCTCGTCTCGGCCATCTCGTCCGAAGGGCTCGCGGCAGACGGCGGTGGCGGCTTCGTGTCTCAGGGCCTCATTCAGGTGAGCGCCGACGACGTGGCGTTGCTGCGCTCCGAGGCGCTGCGGAACATCACCGCGGCGCAGCTGGCCTCCCACGAGGGCGCGCAGACGAAGACCGCGGGGCTCGACGCCGCGACGACGCAGGCCCTGCACGACGAGCTCGAGGCCGAGCGCCAGCACGCAATGAAGGGGCTCGGCGCGTCGCTGCTCAACGCCGCCGTGCTCAACGGCGAGGAGGACTGGCCACGAATCCTCAAGGCGTTCGCGGCGCTGGTGAAGTCGGCGCTGGCCCTGGGCGACTACGCGTTGCCGCTCCATACCTGGCAACGGCTGGTGGCCGAGACGCGCAACGACCCCATCTTCGGCGCCCGGCGCATCGAGGTGCTCAAGCAGTGGAAGGCGACGCTGGTGAGCCCCGAGGTGATGGACGCGTTGATGCTCGGGCTCGAGAGCGAGACGGGCCGTGAGCCGACGCTCGACGCGCTGAAGCTGATGGGGAAGGCCGCCGTGCCTGCGGTGCTGAAGTACGCGAGCGCTTCACGAAACGAGGTGGCACGGAAGGCGGCGCTGGGCTTCGTACGCGACGTCGACCCGGCACTTGCGGCGAGCTCGGCCGCGGCGGTGGGCGACACCTCGAACCTGGGCTCGCTGGTGGTGCGAATTCCCACCATGCCTGACGCCGAGGCCCGCGACATTCTCGAGCGGCTGCTCTCGAGCCACGACGTGACGACGCGGCGCATCGGCGCGAAGGCGTTGACGGCGAAGCGCGCGCCGCTGCTGCGGCATCAGCTGGTGCTGGCGCGCCTGCAGGACAACGACGCCGAGGTGCGCGTTTCGATGCTGAAAGTCGTGCTCTCGCTCGAGGACCCATCGACGTTGCCGACGTTGCTGTCTCTGGCGAAGCGGCCTCGTATCGACTCGCCCGAGCTCGAGGTGCTCTTCGAGGCCATCTCGGTCATCGGCTCGCGCGAGGCGATGGACTTTCTGGTGAACGAGCTCCACCAGAGCGTCGGCGTGCGGCGCATCGCGGCGGCGCTCGCCCTCGGCGCGGCGAACGTTCCCGCGGCGCGTGAGGCGCTGACGGCCACCGCCGCGAAGCTGCTGACGGTGCCGGCGCTGAAGACGGCCTGTCGCACCGCGCTGGAGCGGCTCAGCAAGCGGGGCGTCACGTGAACGAGCCGCAGACGACCAACGCCGCGGCAGCGCCCGTCGTCAGCCCGGCGGCGGCGCTCCTCAACCAGGTCGCGGTGCTGATGCGGCTGGCGCAGGTGCACGACGCCACCAACGCCATCTTGAACCCGCCCATCGCGGCGCTCGCCCGGAGCCTCAAGGAGCTCCAGGCCGAGACCGAGGTGCGCGTCGACCTCGTGGCCGAGTCGTTCTTCGTCAACAAGGCCCTGGTGCGTGTGCCCGCGGGCCTGGCCGAGGCCGCCGACGGCCTGCGCAAGACGTACGCGCGGCTCGCGATTCAGCGCATGGGCTTCGCGCCGTCGACGTCGGAAGACGACCTGCGCGCGTTCCTCCTCACGTTCCAGAAACACTGGCGCACGCCGACGCCGCAGGCCCTGAAAGCGGAGCCTGCGGGCGCGGTGCGGCTGGCGACGCTGGGTTCTTCCTCCGACGAGCTGGGCATGACGGGCGCGACCATCGACGCGCGCCAGCACCTGCTCAAGTCGTACGCGCGGCTCACCATCCTCGCGCGAGATGCGGTGACGCGCGTGCAGGCCGGCCAGGTGCCGTTCTCGCCGCAGGCCCGCCGGGTGGTGCAGGCCCTCATCGACGCCTCGCGAGAGCACGAGGGTCTGCTCACGGGGCTGACGCGTTTCCCCGGCTTTCGTGGAGACCTCGGGTGTTTTCATGCCGCCGTCGGCGCGCACTGTCTGGTGATGGGCCGCAGGCTCGGGCTCTCGAAGGTGGCGCTCGTCGACCTGGTGCTGGCGGCGCTGGTGCATCAGCTCGGCCTCGCGCACCCCGACCATCACCCCGAGCAGGACGCGGACCTCGAGTCGCAGCGCGCGCCGATGTTGTCGCTGCTGACGGCGCTCTCCGATGGCGTGCGGGTGGACACGGCGTGGCACGCGCAGGCGGCGTTCGGCTCGGGGCTGCCGGTCTGGCACAAGGACCTGCTGAGGCCCGGAGCCCTGGCGCGCCTCATCGCGGTGCCGTCGGCGTTCGAGCGCTTCACCTCGCCTCGTCCTCCCCACCAGGCGGCGACGCCCGACCAGGCGCTGCGGTTGATTCAAGACCAGGCGGGCGTGCGCTTCGACGCGGCGTTCGTGACGCTCTTCGTGTCGGTCGTCGGCATCTACCCCATCGGCTCGATGGTGAAGCTCGACGATGGCGCGGTGGCGGTGGTCATCGACGTGCCGACCGAGGCAGGCCGTGCCGCGCAGCCCGTCGTGCGGGTCGTGCGGACCCTCGAAGGCCCGGCGTCGTATCTCGTCGACCTCGGCGTCGACACCGCGCGCAGCATCGTCGGCACCGTCGACGCGGCCGCGGAGCAGGTGAATCCGACGTTCTTCCTGTTGTCGTGACGCTGGCGGGCCGCATCGCGTCTCGCTGGCCAACGCGCACACGCGTAGGCGATGGTGCGCCGCATGGCGCCGCTCCTGCTGGCTCTCGTGCTGAGTGTCGACCCCGGCTCGGAGCGCCTGCTCGACTCGAACGTCTCGGCCGGCGTCGGCGTGCTCGCGACGAGTTACACCGTCTTCGGCGCCCGCCTCGGTGAAGCCGGCCTGCTCCCCACCGTCACCGCGCGCGGCGTCTTCGGAGGCTTCGTCATCGAAGGCGGTGCGTACGTCGCATCGGCGCTGATGCGCGGAGGCACACTCCTCACCGTCACTGGCGGAGCGCGCGTCGGTTTCTCGGGCCACCGCTGGGCGGTGCTGGCTGGCGTGGTGGCGCAGGCCGCTCCCGAGGCGACGCCGGCGATGCAGTTGCTCCCGTCGCTGCGCGCGCAGGTCTCGTTCGGGCAGGCGGGGCTGTCACTCGGCGTGTTCGACCACCTGGGCCTCGTGCCGGCGCACCTCTCGGTCGAGCTGGGTCCCTTCCAGGGTCGCGGCGGCTTCAGCCTCGGCTGGGTCGCGCCGCTCGGGCTCATCGGGTCCGCTGACGTCCCCATCGCGAGCGGCTTCGGGCTGCGCGTCACCGGCTTCGCGTACCGGCTCAACAACGTCGAGTCGGCGATGCTGCTCGTGAGCGGAACGTTCGGAGGTGCGCGATGAAGCGGGCGCTCCTCCTGGTGCTGCTCACCGCCTGCCAGCCGCGCGCGGGCCTCGACGACGTCGGCGCCGAAGTCGGCTCGCTCGGCCGCGGGCTGCCGAAAGGGTTCCTCTGGGGCACGGCGACGTCTGCGCATCAGATTGAAGGCGGCCTCGACAACAGCTGGACCGAGTTCGAAGCCGGCTCGACCCCCGACGGGAAGCCGCACATCCGGAATGAAGACCGCTCCACCGTCGCGACCGACAGCTGGAACCGCTTCGACGATGACCTCGAGGCGATGAAGGCGCTCGGCTCCACCACCTACCGCTTCTCGGTCGAGTGGAGCCGCCTCGAGCCCCGCAAGGGTGAGTGGAACGACGCCGCGATGCAGCGCTACCGCGAGTGGTGCGTGAAGCTGCGCGCCGCGGGCATCGAGCCGATGGTGACGCTGCATCACTTCTCGCTGCCACGCTGGGTGTCGGACACGGGCGGCTTCGAGAACCCGGCCGTCATCGAAGATCTCGAGCGCTTCTCCCGTCGCGTCGCGACCAACTTGAAGAGCCAGGTCGACTGGTGGGTGACGCTGAACGAGCCGAACGTCTACGCGGTGCAGGGCTACCTCGTCGGCGTCTTCCCGCCGGGGAAGAAGGACGACACCGTCACGCAGACGAAGGTCATCGCGATGATGCTGAAGGCGCACGCGAAGATGGCCGTGGCGATTCGCGAAGCCGACGACGTCGACGCCGATGCAGACGGGTTCGCCACGCGCCTCTCGGTCGCGCACCACGTCCGGTATTTTCAACCGGCGACGGCCAGCCCGCTCGACACCGCCATCGCGGGGCTCACCGACGACTACTCGAACGAGGCGATTCCACGCGCGCTGAAGACGGGGCGAATTCTGCTCTCGGTGCCGGGAGCCATCACCATCGACGAGCAGGTACCGGGACTCGCGGGGAGCATCGATGTGCTCGGGCTCAACTACTACACGCGCGACATGGTGCGGGCCGACCTCGGCTCGGCGTCGCTGTCCCAGCTCACGTACCGCAAAGGCCGCGCGGTGAACGACCTGGGGTGGGACCTGTACCCCGATGGGCTTCACGGTTTCCTCACGCGCTTCGCGGCGTATGGCTGGCCGATGGTCGTCACCGAGAACGGGCTCGCGGACCGCTCCGGGAAGCTGCGCACGCCGTACCTGGTGCAGCACGTGACGGCCATCGAGCGCGCGATTCGTGACGGCGCCGACGTGCGTGGCTACGCGCACTGGAGCCTCATGGACAACTTCGAGTGGGCCGAGGGCTATGACGCGCAGTTCGGCCTGTTCACCATCGAGCCGGGCACGCTGCGCCGGGTGCCCACCGAGTCGGTTGCTCCCTTCAAGGCCATTGGCGCCAACATTCCGAGGTGAACGATGCTCCGCGCGCTCGTCCTGGTGGTGCTGCTCCACGTCGCTGACGCCATCGCGTGCAAGTGCGACACGAGCTCGCCGTTCCTTTCGAACGCGATGAGCGGCGAGGTGGTGGTGGTGACGGTCGTCGCACCGGGTGAACGAGCGGTGCGCGTCAGCATCGAGAAGCAGCTCGCCGGGCCGAAGGTGAGTGGCGTCGTGGTGGTGCAGGGCGCTGACGGCGGCAACTGCAACGCGTCGGTGCGCGAGTTCAAGAAGGGCCAGCGCGTGGTGATGGTGCTCTCGAAGCGCGGCTCGGAGTTCTCTCTCAATGGCTGCGGCGTGCACTGGCTGGCGGTCGATGGCGCGAACGCGAAAGGCGCAGTCGACGACGGCGTGACGTCCCTTGCGTTGAGCGAGCTCGAGAAGCGCGTCGTCGAGGCGCAGCGCGGCTACGAGAAGTTCAAGGGCGGCTGAGATCGCCTTGCGCGCTCCGACCCTGTAGACGCTGACGATGCACATCTCGAACGCCGTCGTGTCTCGGTTTCTGATGGTGGCGGCCGTCCTGGCCCTCAGTGGTTGCAATTGCGGCAGCGACAGCCCGATGGACGCAGGCCCTGATGGGTCAGTCACTCAGACCGATGGCGGCGGCGGCAGGACTGATGCCGGTCCCCAGGACGCAGGCGCGATGGACGCAGGCGCGATGGACGCAGGCGCGATGGACGCAGGCGCGATGGACGCAGGGTCGATCGACGCAGGCTCGACTGACGCAGGCTCGACTGACGCAGGTGTCGATGCAGGCCTTCCGCTCGTCGAGTCCGTCGACGACGGCACCGTGACGCTGCCTCACAACTACCCGTCATGCGCGCCCGCCTTCGGAGTGGCCGCTGACGGCACCGTGTTCCTCGCCCACAGCACACCGTCGGTGGCTGGCGTTCGTGTCGTTCGACTCACCGGCTCGACCTGGGTGCCCGTCGGAGGATTGCTCAACCCCGTTGACCAGATCCCGAACGTCAACATCTGCCCGGCGATGGTGGTGACGTCGGCTGGTGTTCCGTACGTGGGCTTCGTGACGGCGTCGGCGACTACGCGGCAGGTCCGGGTGATGCGCTTCGTGAACGCGGCGTGGGAAGTGAGCTTCTTCATCGAGCGGCCGACCACCGAGCTTGCTCCCGCGCTCGCGCTCGACCTCACGATCGACGGCGACGTGCCGGTGCTGGCCCTGGTCGAGTTCATTCTCAACGATCACTACGCGACGGTGTACCGCCTCGGGACCGCAGGCATGCTCGTGGCTGCCGCCATGCCGGGCGGCTCGAGCGCGTCGATTCGAGTCGGTGCCGGTGCAGGCCTGCTGATGGTCAACCGAATGAATCGAACTGGCTCGCTCATTCAGGCGGTCGTGCTCGATGGTGGCGTGCCTGACCTGGGCTTCCTCGAGGGCGGGGTCGGCGGCACGTTGAATGTCGTCGCCGACGTTCGTGGTGACTCGAGCCGCATCGTCACCAGCTGGCACGTTCAGGGCGGGGCGAGAGCAGGCGTTCACACGGCGCTCACGCGAGACGGTGGCCTCGCCGTCGATCTCGGAGGGGCACAGCCGGGCTCCTACCCGAGCACGGTGCTCCGTGATGTCGTCGGCCTCACGCAGGTCTTCACGGACTCGAGCAACCCCACCCAGGTCAACCTGCGCAGCTTCGACGGCGGCACGTGGAGCACGCCCATTCCGGTGCCGCTCGTTGCGCGAACCGCTCGCCTCGTGTCAGCCAATGGCCAGCTCTTCATGTCATCGAGCAACGGCATCAACGCGAGCCTGGTGCGACTCAACTTCCGCTGACGCAGCACTGCGTCAGCGTGGGCCGAGGGACTCGAGGAGCACGCGGTTCCGGTACACGCCCTTCGTGTGCAACACGGTGTCGAGGCCTTCGCCGATGCCGGTCGCAGCGAGAGACAGCAGGATGACGACCTTCGACTCGTCGCTCGCGGGCCTGCCGAACTGCACCACGTTCACCGGCACGCCTTCACCAGCCGCGGGTGACACCGTCACGTCCGCTTGCGCCGAGTAGTCGAGCCAGGTCAGCCGGCACTGCGGCGCGTCGCCATCGAACAACGTCACCGACAGCGGAGCGCCGCGCGCCAGCGGGCCTCGAGCCAGCTCACGGAACGGGCCCTTCTCGGCGTTGGTCGCGCGAAGAATGGCGAAGTCACCCGAGCCCAGGAGCGCACCGAACTGGGCCGGCCGTCCGCGTGGGTAGTCGAACGGCTCCACCACGAACGACGTGCTGCCGGTCGGCCCGAACGAGAGCCGCGGCGCGACGAGGCCGATGGCGACGACGTCGGTGTAGCGGTTCAGGTGCGACGCGGTCTGTTTCGGAACGAGCGTCGCCGTGTCGAGGAGCAGCGCTCCGCCATCGAGCACTTCGAGCTGAAGCGACGCGCGACGCAGCGGGCCATCGAGGGCAGGGCGTTCGATGGCGCGCTCCGTGGTGGGCGTGTGCCCCATGGGCCAGAAGCCGTCGTCAGACGCGTCTTGAAACGTCAGCAGCGGAGCGATGGTCACCGTGCCGTGACCGCACGGCGCGTGGAGCGAGGCCGTCTCGGACAGGCTGACCCCTTCAGGAAGAACGAACGGTGCTCCGCGCGGCGGCAGCTCGGTCAGGCTGGGCGTCGTTGCTGCTGGAGCTGGTACACGCGCGCGGAGCTGCACCACGCCAAGAGGAACGAAGAGCAGGCTCACGCCCAGGAGAATCCATCGCAGTCGAGTGGGTAACTCCCGGTACGAGCGAAACGTGGTGAGCAGCCAGAGCGTGCCGACCGCGAAGGGCGCGCCGAAGAAGGTGCCGTCGGTGAGCTCGAACGAGAATCGGCCCGCGAGCCCGCCGCTCATCAGCATCACGCCAGGCGCGAGCGCGACGGTGAAGGTGAGCGCCGGCCGCTTCACCACTGCGCCGATGACGGCGAGCGCCACCACCAGCCACGCCACGAAGACGGTGCCGGTCGTCGCCCACCACATCAGGTGCTCCAGCGGGAATACGGTGACGCGCCGCCACAGCGTCGACGTCGCGCCGAGCGCGCACAACGTCAGCGAGGTGACCGACATCCACGAGGCGAAGCGCACGAGGGTCTCAGAATGTCAGCGTTCGAGTCGGCTCACAGCAACGAGCGGCGAGGAATGGCTGGTTCTTCGAATGCTGCGAGGCTGGCTGACGCCATTCGCGTCGTGGTCGAGCGCGGTGACAACGCCGGGCTCGACGCTCGCGCTGGCCGAACGCCGGCGGCTGCTGAGGTGGCTCGCGTGCGGCGCGCCGTGACGTCAGCGTTTGCGCGGCTCCTCGACCAGCACGCGAGAGCGACGCGCGAGGACGAGTGAGTACGTCGCGCCAGGCACCAGCGCCTGCCACGAATTCCACAGCAGGAACTCACCGAAGCCGCCGTTCGGCAGGCTGAACGAGAGCCCCGACCTTCGGCTGTGCAGCGCGACCGCGCCGTCGACGACGACAGCTTCTCCCAGCATCGCGTCGAGCAGGGCAAACCGTGACTGCGAGGCGGGGAAGAGGCCGACGAGCGCGAAGGCGACGGCGACGGCGACGCGCAGGGCAGGGGGCCACTCGGGCTTCACCATCGCGCCGGCGGCCACCACTCCGAAGACGACACCGAGCGAGAGCAACAGCACGCCTTTCGCCGCGAGGCCGAGGCGGAAGCGCGCGCTGATGAACGGTGGCACGAGGGCAGCGTAGCGAACCCGACCGAGGAAGGAGCGCGACACCTCGCGAGCGCTGGTACAGTGCCGCTCCTTCGATGGCGTACGCGCGTGACACGGTGCTGGGGCAGAAGCTGCGTGTCGTGCGCCTCGTGGGCCAGGGCGGGCTCGGCGAAGTCTACGAGGTCGAACACCTGCTGACGCGTCATCGTCGGGCGCTGAAGGTGCTCAAGGCGCAGTGGCGCTCCGACACCGAGTTGGTCGAGCGTTTTCTCCGCGAGGCCTCTGCGGCAGGCCACATCGGCAACCCGCACATCGTCGAGACGTACGACGCCGGCACGCTCGAAGACGGCAGCCCGTACCTGTTGATGGAGCTGCTCGAGGGCCAGTCCCTCGACGTGGTGTTGCGCTGGAATGGGCGGCTCGACGTCGGCGTCGCGACGCGGCTCATGATGCAGGTGTGTGACGCCATCGCCGCCGCCCACGACGCCGGCATCATTCATCGCGACCTCAAGCCCGAGAACCTGTTCCTCCTCAAACGTGACGGGCATCACTTCGTGAAGGTGCTCGACTTCGGAATCTCGAAGTTCGACACGCTCCTCACCGGGCACGCCAAGGTGACGAACACCTTCACCGCGCTCGGCACGCCGCTCTACATGTCGCCCGAGCAGATGCGCGCGTCGAGAGACGTCGACGAGCGCACCGACGTCTATGCGCTCGCCATCATTCTGTACGAGGCCATCTCGGGGGCGCCGCCGTTCGCTGCCGAGTCCTTTGCCGAGCTCGCGGCGATGGCACTTCGAGGCGAAGCGAAGCCCCTCGACGCCGTGGCGCCCCACGTGCCGCTGCTGCTCAGCCGCATCGTCGCGCGCGCGATGGCCCCAGACCGGACGCAGCGCCACCCGTCGGTTCGCGCCTTCGCGGAAGAGCTCGAGCCGTTCGCCTCGTCGGGAGTGACGTCGTTGACCGAGCTGCCTCGTCGCGCCCAGCCGGGAACCGAGCGCACCGCCGAGGCAGACTCCGGGGTGAGCGGGTGGGGGCCGACCGCGCCGCCGGGTGGAGCGACCGCGCCCACCACGATGACCAGCGCGCTCACCGAAGAAGCGATGCCGCAGGTCCGACCGAAGGGAGACACCACCGTCGTTCCCCGTCGGTTCGGCGCCGCGGCCGGTATCGCCGTCGCGCTGGTCGCGAGCGTCGGCGTTGGCGCGTGGGTGGTTCAGCAGCGCAGCGCGACGGCGCCTTCCGAAGGTGCTGCGGGCCCTGTCGATGCCTCAGGCGCAGCAGCAAGGGTCGAGCTGGCCGCTCCGACCCTGCAGCCCGTCCTGGTCGTCGACGCGGGTGCCCGGGTCGTCGACGGCGAGCCAGCGACGCTCCAGACCCTCGACGCGGGGCTCGCTCGAAAGAAGGTCGAACCTGCACCAGCCGTCAAGAAGGCGGCCGCGGTGCGCGGGGTGCTCTTCGTCACGTGCAATGAAGACCCGTGCCGGGTGACGCTGCCCGGTGGCCTCACGGAGGACGCGCCGATCAACGGGGTGCGCTCGGCCGCCGGCTTCGTTCAGGTCAAGGGCGGCTCGGGGCGCTCCACGAAGCGCTTCCAGGTGACCTTCAAGTCCGATGATGACGTGGTGAGGCTCAAGGCGAACACCGAGGACGGAACGCTTCGCCGCGAGTGAACATCTCGCCAGCGCCTCCATCGCCTGATGCACCGTGAGCAGCTGCGCCGTCGCCATCCGACCGCGTCGTCAGTCGAAGCTGAAGAAGAACCCCAGCCCGGCAGCGAGCAACGCCGCGCCCAGCAGAATTCCGCTCGCGGCCATCGCCGTCCGGCCGTCGTTCATGAGCCGGCCGTACAGCGCGGTGTCGAGCTGCGGCACGTCGCGGGCGCTCCCGAACGTGCTCTGAGCGACCCCGAACGCCACGCCCGCGCCGAGCGCGAGCACGCCGGCAGTGACGAAGCTGATGAGTGATGCGGGTCGATGCCGCGCCACGGGTGGCGAAGGCGCTGCAGCGTCGAGCGCGGCCAACACGCTCGCGCCGTTCGAGAGCTCCACGGGGACTGGAGCCGTCGCCCGGTCCGCACCGAAGCGCTGGGCCGACGACGCACCTCCGAGCCGCACCACGACCAGCGAAGGCCACGAGGCTGCTGGCAGCGCGCCTTCTCGTTGCACCGCCTCGAGCAGGGCGGTCCGTTGCGCGATTGCCGCTTCGGTGAGCGGCGCCCCGGCAGGGAACTCCGTGACGCTCCCCGCGACGACCTCGACGCGCAGCTGCACGCGCTCACGCCAGCGGGCGGCGCCCACCATCAGGTGCGGACCCGCCGCGAGCGTCACCTCGACTGGCGTGACGCCACGAAGCCGGCCATCGACCCACACCACCATCGGCTCGGCGCTCGTGATGCGATGCGCGACGCGAGTGGTGCGTGAGGCCTCAGCCCGTTGCTCGTCGAGCCACCGCCCGAAGCGCTCGGCTTTGGGGAGCTCGACCTGCAGCGTCGGGTCGATGGAGAACGCCGCGACCACTTCAGCCGTTCCTCTCAGCGGCACGTTCTCGTGCTCGAGGTGGCTCGTGAAGCCTTGCAGCGCCCAGAGCTTGAGCCAGAGCGTGGCGGTCTTGCGCCAGTCCGACGACGACAACGTCCTCTGAAGAGCCTCGAGGCGAGCTCGAGCGCCCGCGAAGTCGAGCGCGCGCAGCAGGGCAGGGAGCTCGGCGAAGCTGCGTTCGAGCGAGTCGGTCGAGTCCTCCGCCTGCGTTCGGAAGCGCTCGTCGGCGTCGACGAGGGTGCCGTCTTCAGTGAGTCGAACGGTGGCTTCGAGCGATGCCCGGGCATCGTCAGCGATGACCAGAACTGGTTGTGGAGCCGCGGCGATCGCAGCGACGACCCAGAAAAACATGCCCGGAGCGAAGCACCTGGCTCGGACGCTCGCCAGCCTCGCTTGAACGTGCCGGAGGAATGACTCGCGGCGTATGGTGCAGCCGAATGTTCCGGGCCTTCTGCGTCACCGTCACCCTCGCGGTCTTTCTCGGCTGCCCAGCAGACTCGCTCGAAGACCGGCCGTGTGACGCCAACGAACGGTGCTGTGAGGGCTACGAGTGCATCACGCCACCCGGACGGTGCCGGTTGTTGCCGGGAAGAGCCGCTCCCTCGACGTGTGTGATGCCAACGGCCGGCGGGGCAGCGTCTGGAGGCGGGCCCGGGCCGGCGGGCGGTGGTTCGACCGGAGGCGGAACGTCGGGAGGTGCCACGGCGGGCGGTGGAGCGACCGGAGGCGGAACGTCGGGAGGCGCCACGGCGGGCGGTGGTTCGACCGGAGGCGGAACGTCGGGAGGCGCCACGGCGGGCGGTGGTTCGACCGGAGGCGGCACGTCGGGAGGCGCCACGGCAGGTGGTGGAGGGACGGGAGGCGGCACGTCGGGCGGCGCACCACCGACCTGCGCGACTGCTCGGCCGCTCACGAACGTCGTCTCGCTCACCGCGGGCGCGGAGCATGCGTGCGTCGTGCTGACCGACGGCGGCGTGCTGTGCTGGGGCCAGAACGCGACGTTTCAAGCGGGCGGTGCAATGGCGTCAGCCTTCGTGGCGTGTGCGTCACCGATCGCCTTGCCGCTTCCGGCACGAGGGCTGGCTGCCGGTCGCCGCCACAGCTGTGCGTGGTTTCAGCAGGCCGCGACGCCTTCGCTGTGTTGGGGCGAATGGCCACCTGGAGCGATGCCTTCGCCCGTCGCGATCGACGCCGGCTTTCCTGCGCAGAGTCCATCCGGCCTGGCCGCGGGAGCCGAGCACACGTGCGCGCTGATTCCGTCCATCGGGCTGAACTGCCTTGGGCGGAACAATACGTTCGGCCAGCTGGGCGTCACGACGTTGCCCGGCCTCGGCGCCACCGTTGAGCCTGGCATCGCAGCAGCGTGTGGCGGCGAGGCGCATACCTGTCTGGCGCGGGGCGACGGCGGCGTGGATTGTTTCGGCCGGAACAGTGACAACCAGGTGAGCCCCACGGCGACGATGTGGACCGAAATGCCCCAACGCGCGGCGGTCCTGAGCGCGAGCACGAGGGTCCATTGCGGCCGGGCCTTCTCGTGCGCACTCACCGTCACCAACGACTTCTGGTGCTGGGGCGCCAACACGGTGAATCAGCTGCGAGACATGATTGGAGCGGTCGCCTCGCCCATCGTCGTCGCGACTGGCGTGTCTGCCGCTGGGGCCGGTCAGTTTCATACGTGCTTCGTCAAGAGCTCGGCCGTCTCGTGCCGCGGCTACAACGCCGACGGCCAGTCCGAGCCAGGTGCCGCGGCCGGACCGAGGCTCGAGACCGTGGTGGCCGGGCTCCCCACTGACGCAGGCGCCCCCGTCGAGCTCGGCCTCGGCGAGAGCTTCTCGTGCGCTCGTTACTCGTCGGGAACGGTGTGGTGCTGGGGGTCGAACGACGCGGGTCAACTCGGCTCACCGGGCGCCGGCCCATTCCCGCGGCCCGTCACGGCGCTCTAGCCGGGTGCGACGGACCTGCAGGGTCGCTCCAACTCCAGAGAAGTGGGCCGGGGCGGGTCGGCCGTGACGGGTCGCGACCCCAGCAACCGTCGAGAACACGGCGTTGGCCCCGAAGGTGCTCAGCCTTCGGCTCGATGGCCGCCCTCGCTGCCGACATCATGACGCCCTCTGCGCTCCACCTTCCGTCCGACACGTCGGTCGATGCGGCCTGGGGCACGATGCGCGCGCGGAGCGTTCGCCACGTCTGCGTCACCAACGGCCGCGGTGAGCTCATCGGCATCGTGTCCGACTTCGACATTCTCTCGCTGGGCCAGGAGCGCCACCAGACGAGCGTCAGCCTGCGCGACGTCATGAAAGCCGCGCCCGTCACCCGGTCGCGCGACACGCCACTGCCGGCCCTCGCCAGGGTGATGCTCAAGCTGCACCTCGACGCCGTGCCCATCGTCGACGGCAAGAACCACCCCATCGGCATCGTCACCTCGACCGACCTGCTCCAGGCGCTCGGCAACGCCCCCTGACGCGCGCCGTCACCTGCTCGCCACACAGCCCGTGGTTGCGATATGGCGAGGCGGCCCCATGCGCCTCATCGCCGCCCTCGTCGCCTGCGTGA
>JAUXRI010000134.1 GCA_030681895.1 Myxococcales bacterium
CGCCGGCGCCCGGGTAGGCCTCGTAGTTCGATGCCGACACGGTGCAGGTGCGCGTCGAAGCCGTCGAGCAGACGGCGAGTGGCAGGCAGAAGGTGGAGCTGTTGCTGCTGTCGATACCGCAGCGAGGGCCGCCGGCGCCCGGGTAGGCCTCGTAGTTCGATGCCGACACGGTGCAGGTGCGCGTCGAAGCCGTCGAGCAGACGGCGAGTGGCAGGCAGAAGGTTGCCGAGCCCGCGATGTCGGTTCCGCAGCGAGGGCCTCCGGCGCCTGGGAACGCCTCATGTGGCCTCGGGAGGCCACCACCCATTCCGCCCGCCATCCCTCCTGCGGTGCCCCCTCCGGCCGCGCCGCCCGCCGTCATTCCGCCACCCACCCCGCTCCCTCCGGCCGTCGAACTTCCACCAGCCGTCGAGCTCCCGCCTCCGACGAGTCCGCCTGACGTCCCGCCCCCGGCGTTTGCCTGGCGCCCAGTGCAGCGGCCGAACGAACAGTCCTCTTGAACGCTGCACGCTGCGCAGGCCACTCCCGAAAACCCGCACGCGGCGAGCTCGCCCCCACGGAGGCACTCGCCCGTCGTCGAGCAGCAGCCGGTACACGTTCGAGGGCTACACGGCTGCTGCACCGGGCCACACGTCAGGAGCGTCGACACCATCAGAAGGCCGGCGAGAACACGCATGGCGTCGCTCGTTAGGCAGGAGGGGACGACGAGTCGAGTCCGTTCGACACCGCCCGGAACCAGGCGTCCATCCGACGGCGTTGCGCAGGGTCGTGCGCAGCCGGAATGACGAAGCCGACGGCTCGTTCCGTCCGCATGCCCACCGACGCCCGTCTTCGTTTCGACTCGATGTTGCCCCCGCCGCTGCGTGACGCCTTCGCTGGTTTCGAGCGGCGGCAGGCGGTGCGCGCGCCGACGGGCCTGCGGTTCGCGTTCGCTGATTCCCTCTCGGCGCTCAACGCTACCGCGTGGGACGAGGTGACGGCGGGCAAGGGGCTGATGCTGTCGCGCGCGTATCTCGAGGCGCTCGAAGGCGCGGCCACGCCGAACGTCGAGCACCGCTACGCACTCGGCTTCGACGGCGCCCGGCCGGTCCTCGCGATGGCGATGCAGATCCTCGACGTCAGCATCGACCGCCTGCGGCCCGCGGCAGCGAAGAGCGTCATCGAAGGGCTCGACACCGCGGCGCTCGAACACTCGGTTCGTCAGCGCGTGCTGGTCTGCGGCAACCTGCTCTCGGCAGGGCTCGATGGCGTCGCGACGACGCTGGACTCCGCGCTCGCGTTTCGTGCCGTCGGTGAGGTGCTCTATCGCGTGCGCCGCGCCGAGAAGCTGAACGGCCACACCAACCTCGTCGTCGTGAAAGACCTCTCGGCCGGGCAACGTGACGAGAGCCGCGCGCTCGAGTCGCTCAGCTATCGGGTGATGGAGGGTGGGCCGACCATGGTGCTGCCGCTCGACGCTGCGTGGAGAACGCACGACGACTACCTCGCCAGCATGGTCTCGAAGTACCGCAGCGCCGTGAAGCGCAAGGTGTACGCGCCGGTGCTCGAGGCCGGGTGTCGCGTGGTGCGGCTGTCCGTCGAAGAGGTCGAGCGGCACGCCGAGCGGCTCCAGGCGCTGCATCTGGCCGTGCAGGACAACGCGAGCGTGCGGCCGGTGACGGTGTCGTCGTCGTATTGGCCAGCGATGGCGCGGCTGACGGAGGCGAACGTCTTCAACGCCATCATACGAGGTGACGAGGTGCTCGGCTTCCTGCTCGTGCAGGTCGATGGCGACGAGTCGCGCGCGGCGCAGATTGGCTTCGACCGTGAGGCCGCGAAGGACCTGCCGCTCTACCTGCGGTTGCTCCACACCGCGGTCGAGGTCGGGCTCGAGCGCGGCAGTGCGCGGGTGGTGCTCGGCCGAACTGCGCTGGAGCCCAAGGCGCGCATGGGCGCGAAGCCCGTCGACACGTTCATGTGGGTCCGCCATCGCGTACCCGTGGTGAATGCGCTGACGCGCGGGCTGGTCGACCTCGTGCGGCACGACCCGGCGCCCGACATCGATCCGTTCAAGCGCGGCGAGGCGTGAGGTCGCCGGGCGGAGCGCCCTCGCGCCCAACATGGACGTGAGCAACCTGGCGGCGTCCAGTGCCGGTTGGGCGACAGGATCGCGGCGGCTTCGAAGGCGCCTCACGACGCCTGCCCGCCCCCGACGGCCGCCTTCCAGCGTGAGGAGCCGCGCCCGCGTGCGGTCTATCACTTTCCTGCAGTGCCTCTTCGGGAAGGTATGCAGGGACCCGGGCGTGAATTCGACCGCGGCGCGGCATGCTCCCTCTCGCGAGAAACCTCGAGACGGCGTGTCTGGTCGCCAGGGCATCTGGCGATGGCGCGACTTCTGCGCCGCGCGGCGCTTCACCTCGAACTCGCGAGAGCGCCGATTCGTTCGAGGCCTGCTTCCGTGGCACAGTCGCCCGCTCGTCGCGCACGAGCGTCGTCGCCAGCCCGGAGTCACCATGCGAGCTCTCCTTCCCTTCTGTTGCATTTCCCTGTCGATGAGCTGTTCGCCGGCGCCAGGCCCGTCTGCCACTGGTGGAGGCACGGCGAGCGTCGGTGGTGGCGTCGCCAGTGTGGGTGGCGGCAACGCTGCCGTCGGCGGTGGCCTCGCTGGCGGGAGCGCGACTGCCGGTGGGCAAGCTGGCGGGAGCGCGATGGCTGGCGGGAGCGCGATGGCAGGCGGAAGCGCGATGGCAGGCGGAACCGCGACGGCAGGCGGAACGGCCATGGCGGGCGGAAGCGCGATGGCTGGTGGAACCGCGATGGGCGGTGGCATGGCTGGCGGCGGCACGGCGAGCACCGGCGGCGTCGGCACCTTCATTCGTGTGGGCTTCTACAACCAGTACCTCGCCGCGGGCCCCGACGGCTCGATGCACCTCACCTTCCTCGATGGCGCCGCCGAGCGTGCGTACTACGCACACTGCGACGTCCGCTGCGGCGACCCCGCGTCGTGGAGCCCGGTGCTCCTCAAGAGCAACACGCAGCTCGGGCTCGCGACCGTCGGCCCCTACGGCATCGGCGTCGATTCAACAGGGCGGGTCCACATTCTCCTCAGCGGCGTGACGACGTCCGGCCAGTCGGCGAACGCGCTCGTCTACGCGACCTGCTCGAGCGCCTGCGGCAACGTCGCGAGCTGGACGTTCCTCGACGTTTCGTCGGTGTCGAGTGGCCACAACGCCGTGCTCACGGAGCGGCCCTTCATGGTCGAGCCGAGCGGGCGGGTGTCGTTCTTCACCTCGGACCCCGGCGTGTACTTCGCCTGCACCAGCGGCTGCACGACGCTGAGCAACTGGTCGGCGAACGTCTCGCTCAACAATGGAGTGCTCCACGCTGCGGTCGACGGCACCGGCGTCACGCACGTGCTGCTCCGGGGCGGCACGACGGCGGCCAACGAGCGAATCCTCAAGTACGCCCGCTGCGCGTCGAACTGCACCGTGCCCGCGAGCTGGCAGATCTCGAACCTGGGCTTCCTGCACAACGCGAACGACTACTCGGCGAGCCTCACCGCGACGGCGAGCGGGCGCGTCTTCATCGCCTACAACCAGGGCGTCATCACCGTCTCGACGTCCGAGAACCAGAAGATGATGGTGAACTCCTGCGCGGGTGCGAACTGCCTCGACCTGAACACCTGGTCGAGCATCTCGTTGGGCGTGCTCAACGAAGGCGTCGAAGGCGCGTGGCTCGAGGCCTCGGACGAGGGCGTCGCGTTGGCCAGCGTGTCGCAGTTCGACCTGAACCTGCGCGGGTGTGAGCGCGACTGCCACCTGGCGGCCTCGTGGGTCGCCGGCGTCGTCGCAGACAGCGCGACGGCGATGAACGCAGCGCTGCCTCCCGATATGGGCACCCGCTGCTCGGGCACCTCGCAGTCGGCGTCGTGGTGGCCGTCGTTGCCCGCGGTGGGGGTCAGCAGCCGCGGCGTCGTGGTGGTGCACAACCCCTACGCCATCGTGAAGTGCCCGCAGGACACCAACCCGTTCCGCGTGCCGCCCATCGGCCGGGTCATCTCGACGTTCTGACGTCCTTCAGCCCTGCTGCACGAGGCGTCGCATCGCGTCGGCCACCTCGACGCCGTGGAACTTCTGCACGTCGTGCCCGCCATCGGGGAACTGCAGGTGCTGCCAGTCGGGCCGCGCGCGCGCGAGCTCTTCGTGGAAACGCCGGGGCACGAGGGCGTCGTCATCGGCCCACGTCTGCAGCACCGGCACCTTCGTGCGCGCGATGTTCTCGCGGTGCCGCGTGAAGCTGGTGTGGGCGGCGTCGACGACGGTGCGCAGCGCCCCTTCGTCCGTCATGTCGCGCAACGAGAAGCCCAGGCGCCCGAAGGCGAAGCGCGCGACGCGACTGAGCACAGGCTGGAGCGGACGAACGCTCAGGACGTTCGCCATGCCGCGCCACGCGTGCTCCGGGTAGTGCGCGGTCGGCCCGGGTGTCGCGACCAGCGTGGCGGAGCGGACCCGGCGCGCGTGCCGCACCGCCACCTCGAGCGCGATGATGCCGCCCATGGAGTGACCGACGAGCGAGACGTCGTGCAGGTCGAGCGCCTCGAGCGCGCGCGCGACCAACTCTCCACGCGCCTCGAGTGACAGCGCCTTCACCGGCCCTGGCATCGCCGCCGCTCCGAAGCCCGGCAGCTCGAGGCGAACGAAGCGCGCCCAGTCGAACAGCGGCGTCGCCAGCCAACGCCAGTGGTGGTGCGCGCCAGGGAGCCCCGACAGCCCGACGACGACCGGCCCCGTGCCTTCATCGGTGTACGAGAGCGTGACGCCGGGGAGCTGGAGCGTCGAGCGTGGCGGGTCACGAGGTGCTGCGGGCTGCATGGCCACGCGTCTGTCCCGTTTCTTTCCGGCCCGCAACCGCCGCCATCGCTATGCTGCCGGGCGACGTGACGTCTTCGAAGTCTCAGCACGACACCGTGAGCCGCGCGTTGATTCGCCAGCGGGGCTTCTTCCGGCCCGGGCGTGGGCTTCAGGCACGGGTGCGGCGCGTGGCATCGCTGCGCGCAGAAGAGCGGGAGGCGATGTGGGTGCTCTTCGCGGCCTCGTACGACGGGGCGAGGCGCTCCGACTTCGACCGCGACCTCTCCGAGAAGCACCACGTCATCGTGATGAAGGACGTCGACCGAAACGTGAAGGGCTTCTCGACGCTGCTGGCCATCGAAGAGCCCGGCCAGTGGTGCGCCGTGTTCTCGGGAGACACCATCGTCGCGCCCGGCTTCTGGGGGCAGACGGCGCTCCAGCGCGCGTTCATCTGGTACCTGATGGCGCAGCGGCTCAAGCGCGGCCTTCCGGTGTTCTGGTTCCTCATCACCAAGGGCTACCGGACCTACCTGTTGCTCACGCGCTACTTCCCGACGCACTGGCCGAGGCACGACGCTCCGACGCCGGCGTTCGAGCGCGGGCTGCTCGACACGTTGTGCACGCGGAAGTTCGGCGCCTCGTGGGACCAGCAGTCGGGGCTCTTGCGCTTCACCGGTGACGTGGTGCGGCTGACCGAGGACCTGGCCGACGTGCCCGCGCGGCTGCTGAAAGACGCCGATGTCGCGTTCTTCCTCGCGACGAATCCGCGATGGCGTGAAGGTGATGAACTCTGCTGTCTCGCGGCGGCTGACGACCTGTTCGTGCAGAAGACGACCCGCACGTTCCTCTGAAAGGTCAGCGAGCGGCCTCGTCGCGACACAGCTCGTCCTGCATTTCAGTCAGCGCCTTCTTCGCGCGCAGCGGCTCGCACGCGTTCTTCAACAGGTACGACGACGCGTGCACCATGGCCTGCTTCATCGCCGGCGCGAGCGCGGTCCAACACGTCTCGAACGCCAGCTTGCGTGCAGCGGCGGCGCGGGTCGCGTCACGAGGGAGCTCCAGGGCCGCGAGCACCGACTCCGACAGGCCTGCGTCGGAGCACGTCTCTTTCGCGCTCGCCGCAGCGTCGGCGTACAGCTCGACGGGCGCGGCCGGGTTCCACTGCTTGCGAAGGAGTCGTGCCGCCTCAACCAGCGCGTCGGCCTTCGGGTTTGTCTTGCGGAACGTCGACACGCACTCGGTCAACGCGTCCTTCAGGTCGTCACGTCGCAGGCACTTCTCGAGCGTCGCCACCGACGCGGTGCCCTGCAGCTTCGAGAACCCGGGCTCCTTCGCGAGGAAGCCGTAGCGCGTCGACAGGGCCTGCGCGCGCGACTCGTCGGTCTGCACCACCGCCGTCGCCGCCTTCGTCACCAGGCCGCGCCACGCGTCGTTGCGCTTCGCCGGCGGCACGTCTTCGGCGCGCTCCAGCAGCTCGACCCACGCCGACTGGCCCGCGAGCGCCTCGAGGTCTTCGAGGGTCGCCGTGCCAGCGAAGGCCGGCAGCGCGAGGAGCATCGACAGCAGCAGCGTCTTCATCGTCCGAGCTCCTGCTGCACGAAGGCGGTGGTGACGCCTTTGGTGGTGGTGGTGATGCGCAGCACACCCTCGAGCCGCTCGACCGCGGGCGTCGCGCCCAGCTGGCAGACGACGGCCGGGCGTTGCTTCACGGCGGCGCACTTCGACTGCAGCGCGGCCACCATCGGCGCGCACAACTTCCACGCGTCGACGTTCGCCATCGTCTCGTCATCGAACGTCGCCCATCGGAACGTCACGGTGCTTTGGACGCCGCACGACTTCGACACGCTCGCTGCAGCCTCTGCGGCCTTCTTCTCGTACTTCGAAACGATGTTCGGCCACTCGGCCTTCTCGGCGAGCGCGATGGAGTCGTCGGCCAGTTGCGAGAGGTGCACCTTCACCACTTCGGCTGGGTTTCCGGCCGTCGTCGAGGCCTCGTCGTACTTCACGCGAAACGACTCACTGCGGCCTGGCATCGAGACGTCGACGTCGCCGTCGCGGTTGGTGGTGAGCGTCCAGTCCTTCCCGGCGTACTTCATGACGAACGAGCGGCCCTGCTCACGCAGGGTGCCGCGAAAGACGAGTCCGTCACGCTCGCTCCCCGAGCCCGTCACGCGTACGAGCGCGTTCGGGGTCGCCCCCTTCCCTGGTTGCTGCGGAGCGAGCGCGACGACCTCGACCCGCTGCCCATCTCTGCCGCGGTACACCTTGAGGCTCTGCGCCGTCAGGGCCTGCGACGTCACCATCGAGACGAGCAGCGTGAGCATGGCTTAGTTGAACGCCTTCTCGAGAACCGCCTTGCCGTTGTCGGTCAGGTTCGAGTGGTCCTTGTGGAAGGTGTAGCTGAAGACGCCCTTGTCGAGCTTGATGTGCGCCTGCGTGTGGGCGTTGTAGTTCTCGTCCTTCGCGGGGGCCTTGCCGCCGGCGACGTTGCAGCGCAGCGACGTCACCTTCTTCACGACGACCTTCTTGTACGCGGGACGGTCACAGAGCGACGAGAGGGTGTCGACGAGGGCTGCACTGCAGTAGCTCGAGAGCGAGGTGTTGCCGATGGCCTCCTTGCTGTAGTTCTTCCAGTCGACCGTGGGGATCGCGAGCTTGGTGCCGCACTTCTCGTTGGCCGTCTTCACGTTGTCCTCGATCTCCTTCTCGAAGGCCTCTTTCGCCTCTTCCTGAGCAGGCTTGAGGTCGTCATCGGCGAAGGCAGTGAAAGCGAACAGTGCGGCGGCGGTGAGAACGACGTTCTTCATCGTGAGGCTCCGGTTGGATGGGTGGATTCAGCAGGTTCACGACGCTGATGCAGCGGCAGCGCGTCGCGTGCGCGACTCAATCGCCTTTCGCAACCGGCCGGAACTTCGAATCCTTCCCGTTGTTGGCGGGTTGCAGCATCGACTTTCCGGGTACTCTCCACCCATGCCCAACGTCAGCCGTGCCTCCATCCACCACGCTCTCGACAGAGCGGCGAAGACCATCACCGCAGCCGCCGGCAACGACGGTCGCGCGAGCCGCGCCGAGGTGACGCAGAAGCTCAAGGAGCTCACCGGCGTCGAGCGCCAGCTCGTCGACACGTTCTATCGGTTCATCGACCATCGCGACGCGAAGCCCGGCGCGGTGGTGACGAAGAGCGACGTCGCGAAGGCGCTGGCCGAGGCGAAGGACAAGCTCGTCAGCGCGTACGACCTCGACCGCAACGGCCTCTCTCCAGCGGAGCGCGCGAAGATGGGGAAGGTGGGGCAGCTCGCCGCGACCCTCGCCGAGACCTTCCGCACCCCGAGCCACGCAGCGCGTGACGCAGCGAAGGTGCTGGTGTCTCCGAAGTGGGCTCCGAACGCGCTCCCGGCGGTCGCTGTCGAGGCGCTGTCGCCCTCGGCGCGCAGGTCGTTCGAGGCGATGGCCCGTCGCGCGGTACAAAGCGGCGATCTGCTCGACCCGCCCATCGCGCGGCGCCTCACCGCTGGTGGCGAGCCTTTCACCGTCGTGGCGCAGTTCACCCACGACTCGTTCAACATCGAGCTCTACAACTCGAATGGTCGCAAGGTGGCCGGTGGTGATGGGTGGAACACGAGCGCTGACCCCATCTCCTGGCGGTGACGCGGTGGGGTGCCGGTCGAGGTGAGAATGGTAACGATGGGTCGTGCACGCCTGCTGTCCGCGCTGAGCATCGTCCTCGCCGCCTCGGTGGCAGCGAAACCACTCGACGGCGTCCAGTCCGAAGGCGCCACGGCGGCTGACTTCGCGCTGAAGGGCTGGAAGGTCGAGTCGACGCTCTCGGCCGACCTCGACGGTGTCGCGCCGCCCGATCTCGTCGTCGTGCTGCTCGGCCCCGGTGACGTCGATCAGCCGCGCGCGCTGGTCTGGCTCCATGGTCGCGCAAAGGGAGGGTTCACCCTCATCGACTCGAACGTGGGCTTGCTCGCCTGCATGCAGTGCCTCGGGATGAAGGGCGGAGATGGGGCGCCTGAACTCTCGGTGAAGAAGCGTGTGCTGACGGTGACGTCGATGGGTGGCTCGCGCGAGTCGTACAGCGCGACGCACCGCTTCCGCTTCGAGGGGGGCCTGGTGCGGCTCATCGGCGTCGATCACTGGAGCGGCGACACGCTGAGCGGCGAGGGTCGCACGCGCAGCGACAACCTGCTCACCGGGGTCACCATCGTCGAGGAAGAGCCGCCTCAGCAGGACGAGGAAGGAAAGCCGACCGGTCGCAAGCCCACGCGGACGACGACCCGGTCGCCGCCGAAGCCGCCCATTCCTCTTCGGGACGTGAAGGAGTTCGGTGGCGGCTGACCTCCGCGCGGCCGTGACGACCCTCCTGACGACGGCGTGGGCGGTGAGTCGCCGAGCGGCCGTACGTCAATTCGACGAGGCCTCTCGTGAGCCGCGACGCGCTCAAGAGGAGTGGCTGGCGCGTGCGTCGTCGTCACTGTCCGAGAGCGCGCGTGGCGTGGCGCTCGGGCTGAGTGGAGCGACGTCGCTCGAAGACTTCAGGCATCGCGCGCCGCTGGTGACGTGGGACGAGCTGGCGCCGTTCGTCGAGCGCATCGCGAACGGCGAGCCGCGGGTGCTGACGACGGACCCGGTGCTCGTCTTCGAGCGCACCAGCGGCTCCACCTCGCTCCCCAAGCGGGTGCCGTACACGCAGGGCCTGCTCGACGACTTCTCTGCTGCGACCGCGCCCTGGCTCGACGACCTCTTCCGTCACTTCCCGTCGATGTTCCGCACGCGTCAGTACTGGTCGGTGTCTCCTGCGGCGAGGGCGCCCGAGACGACGCCATCTGGCCTGCGCGTCGGCTTCGAAGACGACACCGAGTACTTCGGCCCGGCGACGCGCCTCGCGATGAAGCAGTTGATGGCGGTGCCGTCGTCGGTCGCGCGCTCGAGAGACATCGAGACGTGGCGGGACGAGACGCTGCTCCACTTGCTCGAGGCCGAAGACCTCGGCTTCATCAGCATCTGGAACCCGTCCTTCCTCACCGTCATCCTCGAGGCGTTGGTGTCCCGGTGGACGTCGCTCGAGGCCAGGCTGACGATGCGGCGCCGTGCAGCGCTTCAGGCCTCGCTCGACCGTCACGGTGGACTGAACGCCGAGGTGCTGTGGCCCTCACTGCAACTCGTCTCGTGTTGGACCGACGGCTGGGCCTCCGAGGCCGTGCCCGCGCTGCGCCAGTCCTTTCCGCGCACGCCGTTTCAGGGGAAGGGTCTGCTCGCGACCGAAGGCGTCGTCTCGTTCCCGCTCTGGGGTGTGCCAGCGCCCGTCGCCGCGGTGACCAGCCACCTGCTCGAGTTCGAAGCCCTCGATGATTCCGGCCGGCCCGCGCGCTTCGTCGACGAGCTGCGCGAAGGCGCTGCGTATTCACCCATCATCACCACGCGCGGAGGCCTCGTGCGCTACCGGCTGCCCGACGTCGTGCGGTGTGTCGGGAAGTGGCGCGCGCTCCCGTTGTTGCGGTTCGAAGGCCGGCTCGACAAGACGAGCGACCTGCGCGGCGAGAAGTTGTCGGCGGTCGTCGTCGAGGCGGCGCTGCGTCGGGTGCTGCGTGACGTTCCGGTCGACTTCGTGCTGGTCGCGCCGTCGCTCACGCCGTCGCCGCACTACGCCCTGTTCCTCGACACCGTGGCATCCGAGGCCGACTGCGAACGGGTTTGCGCCACGCTGGAGACGGCGTTCCTCGAGGAGCACCACTATCGCTACTGCCGCGAGCTGGGGCAGCTCGCTCCGCTGACGCTCCATCGCGTACACGACGGCCGGCGTCGCTGGAGCTCGGTCATGCAGGCCCGTGGGCTCAAGCTCGGTGACGTGAAGCCCTCGGCGTTCGACATCCTTCCCGGCTGGGAAGTGCACCTTGCAGGCACGGGCGCTGCACAGGCCTCGGACCATGCCGAGTGGAGTGGATGACAGGACGCAGGTGCAGCTGGTTTCGTTGAAGGCCGAGGCGCAGGTCCTCAAAGAGTGGATGGCGCGCCGCGCTGACGTGGCTCGACGACGACGCGATGGGCCGCTCCAGGTGCTCCGCGAGCGGGTGGCGATGGTCGAGCGTGAGCTGCCGCGACTCGAGCGTGAGGTGCTGACGCTCGAGAAGGACACCGTGCGCCGCCCCCGGCAACCCGTCGCGCTGGTGATGATGGGCGCCTTGCGCGGAGCGGGACTCGGCGTCGCCGCGATGACGTGGGTGGTGGGCCTCACGCTGCTCACGCCGGACGCCCCTGCGGAACATCCACTGCGGCTGGCGGCGATGCTCGCCGTCGTCGCCGTCGTCGCGCTGAGCCGTCGCTGACCCCTGAGGAAGCTGTCGTCATGACTGAACGAGCCACCGAGTTGTCGTCGCTGAAGCAGGAAGTCGCAGAGCTGTGGAGCCGCTATCGCAAAGACGAGCCGGTGCCCGGCGACGAGGTTGAAAAGCAGAGTCTGGGAGTGCAGCTCCGAGCGCTCGAGGTGAAGCACCGCGAGTGGGTCGACCGCCGGTCGGTACTGCGCAGCGCCCTCGAGGCCGAACGTCGGCGCGTCTCCGTCTTCGCGCCGGTTCTCCAGGTGTGTGGAGCCGTGGTGGGCGTCCTCGTCAGCGCGCTGGCCATCGGTGCCGTGCTCCCCGCGGTCGCCGACTGGAGCCTGTCTCTCGGAGCACTCCACGGCGCGCTCGCAGTCGGGCTCAGCACGCTGTCGCTTCCGTTCCTGCTCGCATCACGCTGAGCCTTCCGTGCGGGAGATCACCGAGGCCGGCACGTCGAACGCATCGTGAGCGCACGTTGCCGGTGTTTCAGCGAGGCGCTCACTCGAGCTGGTCGGCCTCGAGGCACGCGCGCGCGATGATGGCGCGGAGCACGGCATCACGGTTGCCGCCCGAGGCGCGCATCGACACCGCGCCGAGCACCCGTCGGTCGACCCCGCGCACGCCGACGAGCTTGAGCGACAGGCCCTTCGGGAGCACCTCGAGGCTCGGCGTCAGGACGATGAGCGCCGACTCCGAGCTCGTCTCGACGACGGTCGCGCCGCGGCGGCGGAGCTCTTCACGGAGCCGACGGTCGACCTGCTCGATGAGCGCGCGTCGTTCTGGCGTGACGTCTCCACCACGCTCCCAGCGCACGGCGTAGACGCGGCCGTGCGAGGCGGCGTTGACGGACGATGCGGCGAGCAGCACGGCGACCAACGCGAGGCGTGCGAGCATGACTCTCCCGTTCGGGAGCGACGCGCGTCGTTTCCCGGGCGTTCTGGTGACGGCAGTGAGGAGGAGCGCCGGTGCGACTGGCGTGAAGCAACCTGTTGCAGACGGTATCAGCGAGCGTCGAGGCGGCGAGTTTTCGACCGGCGCTCGCGACAACCCACGACGAACACTACGGCTCTTTGGGCAGCTCGAAGCCGCGCTCGTACACCAGCCGGGCGACGCGTTCGCCGAGGTGCTCGAGCGGGAAGCGGGTGAAGGGCGCGCGTTCTTCGACGCGAAGCTGCGCGCGGCAGAGCAGCGGCATGGCGTGCGCGACGGTCGTCCAGCTTCGTGAGGCCGTCAGCCCCAGTCCATCAGCGAGCGCATCGCCGAGCAGGTGGCGAGAGATGGCGGCGAGCGCGTTGGCAGGGAGGAAGAGCGGACGCCGGCTCGCCAGCGCGCCGATGAGGCTCTGCGCCAGCACCCGGCTGTCGTCGTCGGGGTGCAGTTGGCGACGCGTGATGAGCGCGTACAGCTGCTGCTCCTGCGCGCGGTCGACGGTGAGCAGCTCGGGCGTGATGCCCATGAGGTGGCCCACCCAGCGGTAGAGGTGATGCACCGACGCTTCTTCTTCGGCGGTCGGGGTCGCGCCCAGCCGCGCCATGCTGCGCAGGTACACGTGACAGAAGACGAGCAGCGTCGAGGCCGAGTCCTCCTGGTTCACCGGGTGGCCCCAGGCGCCGTTCCAGTCGCCGCGCTTGAGCATGCCGTGGCGGACGAAGGCGTGGACGAGGCGCGTGCGCACGACGTGACGGTGCGCGGTGGTTCCCGGCATCGGCGCACGTGAGGCGGCGATCTCCAGCACGAAGGTGGTGGTGTCGCGCAGCCGCTGGAGCACGTGCTTCGTCAGCATGCCGCCGCGGATGAGCACCTTGGCGCCCTTCGCCGAGCCGTAACTCTCCATCAGGCTGCCGAGGATGAGAGAGACCGACGACTGCATTGGCGTGCGCAGGCCGAGCTGCGCGCCCACCTTCATCTCGGGGAAGCGGACCCACGAGGGCACCGTGAAGCAGTGCTCCATCAGCGCCTGGCACGCGCGGCCACCGGCTTTCGCGTGACGCTCGAGCGCACCGACGAGGTCGCCTCCAGCTGCGCGCATGGCGCCGGCGCTGATCAACTCCGCGACGGCGGCGTCGGCGAGCACGTCACCAACGCGTCTGGCCGCGTCGAGCGTGGCGTCGAGGTCTTCCGTGGAGCGCGTGAAGTCCATCAACGAGTGACGCTACACCCGCGCGCCTTCCGTGCTGGAGACCCCGGCCGGCCAGCGAATGACGCACGCCATCACGAGGGACGCGCTACGAAGGCTGATGCCGACGACTCCGAAGAAGACCGACGCGAAGAAGCCCTCAGCGAAGAAGACTCCGAAGACGCCTGCGGCCAAGGCGGCGACCAACCCGTTCCTCGCGCTGCACCCGCCCCGCTCGGGCCATGCCGGCGCAGGCCTGTCGAGGGGCACCAAGCGGGGGAACCACTAGCGCGCACCATCGACTCCGAAATTTTCGACATTCAGTGTGCTGCTTTTCCGACTCGCTGAATGTCGCCTCGGCCCACCAGCGCTGTCGGGTCGAGCCGACAGGTTTGTGAGCGCCGCACGGCCACGGCGGCTGGCGCGGGGGTTGCTCTGGGCCTGCAGATGCTCAAAGTCCTGCCGCTCTCGGTGTGCCTCGTCCTCGGTTGCGGCGCAGCGCCTTCGCCCGCCACCGGCACCTTCCCGCTCGAGGTTGGCCCGGGCGGTGCCATCATCGAAGGGGCTGCGGGCACCGAGTTCGACGGTGTGCGGCTCGAGATTCCCGCGGGAGCGGTGAGCGGTACCGTCACCATCGACGCCGTCTTCACCGACGAAGAGCCCGAGCTTGGACCGGGCGCGCAGTTCGTGGGGCCGAGCTTCGAGTTCTCGCCTCGCGCACAGACCTTCGCGAAGCCCGTGAGGCTGACGTTGCCGGTGGCGCCCACGCGATTGGTCCGTCTGGAGCAGACGACCGCGGACTGTCTGATGTGGCTGCGTGCGGCCGATGCGACGTGGGGTCAGGCCACGCCCGTGTCGACGACGGAAGGCTCGGTGACCGTCGAGACGACGACGCTCGTGCAGGCCGCCGTCGGTGCGAAGAGCCAGTTTCTCGGCGCGCCGCCACACCCGCTCACCCGGCCCTGCCTGGAGGCCGATGGGTTCTGTGTCGACCTCAACCCGGAGCGCCTCAAGCCGCTCAACTCGGGCTGGTCGAAGCTCTCTGGCCGCAAGCTGCTGTACCGCCGCACGGAGTCCGACGGCGGCGTCAAGCGCACCTTTGTGTCGGAGTACGACCTGGCCCTCGGCCGACACACCTCCGAGTCGGCGCCGTACACGCCGCCGCTGGGCACTCCTACCAACTTCGCGCCCGGCGCGAACACGCAGGGGCCCGTCGTGCGCGGGCCCGACAACGTCGCCTGGTCTCCCGTGGTGCATGGGTTGGTGCGTTTCCCGGTGACTGGCGCGCCGTCGCTGCTCCTCGACACCGTGGAGACGGGGAAGACGATGGGCGTGGCCTTCACGGCCGACGGCAGGCGGCATCGCCAGTTCGTGTCGGGCATCTCGCGCGGGTCGAGCCCACTCGTGATGCGGGTGTCGTCGACGGTCGGCGCGAATGAGCCAGCGCCCGTGGTGCTCGAAAGCGAGAACGAGGTGACCGCGTTCGACGGGTACCCGTTCTTTCAGGCCGGCCAGTCGAACACGCTCGTCTATCTCTACCGGCGCAGCCGCGTGCAGAAGCTGGTCGAGCTGCCGGCCGCACCCGCTGCGGGTTCCCTCGTGGCGCTCCACCCCGCAGCGCTGCGGGAACGCGCGTTCTTCGATGCGGTGGCGGTGAGCGACGACGGCAACGTGACCGCGGTGTCGGCCGTCGGCCCCGCCTTGTCAGAGCGGTCGCTCTCGGTGCAGTCGCGCGATGGCAGCCTCTCTCGCGTCATTACCGGGCTGCCGCGCCTGACTTCGCTCGAGTTCGGTGAGCCCGGCTTTCTGTACTGCGGGGCCTCGGACGCCGCGCACGTGTACCGGGTCGAGCTCTCGAGCGGGGCGATTCAGACCATCGAGCTGACGAGCTCGACCGTGCCGACCGACATTCAGGCCCGGCTGCCGCAGGCCCTGCGCCACGTCGTGGTGCCCGCGAGCGGCGCCACGCCAGAGCGCCACCTCCTGTATGTCATTGCAGGCACGAGCCACAGCAACCGCAGCGTGCTGCTGGTTCGCCCGTCGATGCGGTGAGCCGTCACAGGCCGACTTGCGCGTAGATCGAGAACTGCACCGCGCTCCGCTGCGCGGGGAAGACGTCGAGCGCGAACACCGCGCCGACCCACGGCCAGTGGAGCGACACCTGCGCCCGGCCGCCCACGCCGGGTGACGGCATGATCCGCACGGGAACGCCGAGCCCGAAGCCGAACGAGGGAATGATGTTGAGCAGCGAGTCGACGACCGCCTCGGCCGCCGGCACGACGACGTACTGATTGGTGAAGTTGGTCTCGACGCAGAGCGACCAGAGCAGCCAGCCCGGCGCCGCGAACTCGCCACCGAGGCGGAACCTGAGGCCAGAGGGCGCCAGGACCGTGCCTCCGAGGCCCACCATGATTCCGCCGGCGAAGAGCCTGGGGCGAGGGAGCGTCACGCGAATCGACAGGCGCTCCGTCACCGAGCTCTCGAGGACGAAGTCGGTGCCCGTCACCACCCGCGGCGACGAGGCGCCGGTGTCATTCACGGTGACCTCTGGCGCTCCCCACGCGTCAGGGGTCGTCACCGAGACCGAGACGCGCGGCGAGCCAGCCCAGCTGCGCAGCGGAGAGATGAGGTAGTCGAGGTCGAACGTCGTGGGCCGTGAGGTGCGCGCACCGAACAGCGGGTGGCGAATGACGGTCGCGTCGCGCAGGTAGCTGGGCACCGTGAGCCGGCCCGGAATCAAGATGCCGGTGGCGGTGATGGTGGTGGCGGCGCCGGGCTCGAGCGTGAACTCCAGCGCAGCGGCTCGGGGGTCGAAGGCGTCATTCCACTCCGCGAGGAACGGCGCGGCCTCTTCTGCCGACAACACGCGGTGTATCGCCTTCGCGCTCTCGACGACCTCGACCTCGTCCGTGCGGGTGCCGATGAAGGCGACGGTCGCGCGTTGGGGCTGCGTCGTCGGGTTGACGACGTCGTACGTGGCGACGAAGCGGCAGATGGGCTCCTCGCCCACCGCCCTGCAGTTGAAGTCGAGCGTCTCGGCGCGCACCTCGAGCGGAGTCCCAGCGGTGCCCGTCAGCCCGCCGATGGCCGGGTCGCGCGTCACGGCGCCGAGGTTGGCGAATGCCTGGCTGCTCAGGAGTGAGACCAGAGCCAACAGCAGGCGCATCACTTCGCCGAGGCCCGAATCGCGGCGGCGAGGGCCTGGGGCGACTGCGCGCCGTTCAGCGACTGACCGCCGATGACGAAGTGCGGAACGCCGGTGATGCCTCGAGTCGTCGCGGCAGCAGCTTCGGCGCGCGCGGCGTTTCGACGGGCAGGGTCATTCAGCGCAACGCGTACAGCGTCGGCATCGAGGCCACGGGCGCGCGCGAGCCCGGTGAGGACCTCGACGTCTCCCAGGTTCTGCCCGTCTTCGAAGTGCGCCCGATGAATCGCCTCGAGCAGGCCCGCGCGCTGCTCGACCGGAGCCCACGCGAGCAGCACGTGCGACGCCGTCGTGTCGGGCGAGACGCGCACTTTGTCCCACGCGAAACGAACGCCATACGGAGCGCCCGCCGCCGAGACGCGCTCGAACATCGCGTCGAGCCGGTCGAGGCCACCGAACTTCGCGCCGAGGTGCGCACGGAAGTCACGGCCCTCGGCCGGCGTCTCGGGGTCGAGCAGGAAGGCGTGGTGCACGACGTCGACGCGCACGTCCTTCGTCTCGGCGACGACGGTGTCGAGGTTGTGCAAGCCGATGCGGCACCAGGGACAGATGGTGTCGTGCCACACATCGACGCGCACGGTCGGAAGGGGCGGCGCCGTGACTGCGGGCTGTGAGCGGGTGCACGAGACGAGGCTCAGCACGAGGACGAGCAGCGAAGAACGCATGCGCGTGAGTCACTCGACACGACAGGGCAGTCAAGTCGAAGGGAGTTGCTCTGCGGCAGCACCCAGCGAACAGGGCGGAGCGTTCTCGCGGAGACGGCTGCGAGGACGAGCGACGGCGACACGACCTGAAGGGGCTCCCCTCGCCTACGGCTTCTTTGGCTTTGGCCGCGCGAAGAACACGTCCACGTAGTCGACGACGTTCTTGCCCTCGCAGTTGCTCATCTCCTTCAGCCGCCAGTACTTCCGAGCGCCAGTGATGCCGAAGGTGAAGCGCCCGCTCCGCTCGCAGACCTGGCCACCGTTCACGTAGCTCACCTTCGTCGTCACCGTGCCGTCGAGCTCGAAGGTCTTCGCCGTCACCTTCGTGATGCGGCCCTTCACCGACGCGAAGTCGCCCTTGGCGTTCTCCTGAATGGCCTCGAGCTGAAGCTCACCCTTCGTCGGCTCAGTCAGCTTCGCCACTCCGGGCGGGTCGCCAATCCACTGCAGGTTGAAGACGTGTTCGCCCATCAGTTGGTCCGCCATCTTCGGGTCGTCGATGGTGGTGGGCTGGCACAGCGTGAGCGCGACGAGGAGCGTGAGCACGAGCAGGAGCATCGCACAGCGCCGCGCCCCGACGGTGCGGTCAGCTCATGGGAGTTGCTGAATGCGCCACACCGCCGCGTAGTGCAGCGCCGCCGCGAGCAGCACGAGCAGGTGGAAGATCTCGTGGTACCCGAACACCGACGGCTTCGGGTTCGGCCACCGCTTCGCATAGACGCCCGCGCCGGTGATGTAGACGACGGCGCCAGCGAGCAGGAGGGACACGGGCCCCCAGCCGATGGTCGCGGGCAACGAGAAGACGAGCGGCGAGGCCGACAAGCCCAGCACCACGTACACGCCCGCGCGCAGGCCGCGGTGGCCATGGTCGTTGACGAAGGCGTGCACGATGCCGGCGACGCCGCCCAGCCACATGCCGACGAGGCCGAGGGTCCAGCTGTGGGGTGAGACGAGCGCGGCGAACGGCGTGTACGTGCCCGCGATGAGGAAGAAGATGCCGCAGTGGTCGACGAGGCGCAGGCGGGCGCGCGCAGCGTGGCTCCACATCGGCCGGTGGTAGAGCGCCGAGAGGCCCAGCATGCCGGCGACCGACGCGCCGTAGATGAGGCCTGCCACGTATCGCCAGCCGGACTGTGGGGCGAAGGCGAGCTCCACCGCGCCCCCGAGCGCCACGAAGAAGCCGAGGAAGTGGAACACGCCGCGGAGCGCGGGCTTCACCTTCTCGGGCTCTGTCGCACCCATCACGGCATCGGCGGTCATCGTCATCAAAGGAATCGTCGCACCGACACCGTCACTGAATGGTCATCGCGCTTCGACGAGAAGAGCTTGGCAGGCGGTCAGGTCGAGCGGGGAACCGTCAACGGCAGTGACTCGGCTTCGTCCGCCCGCGGCACGGCGATGGCTTCAGGCTGGGGGCCCTTCACGAAGAAGCGAATGAACGACGCGAGGTACGGCGGCCGGCGTCGCGACGCGTCGTCGAACGACGGCAGATACAGCCACGGCACCTTCGGGTGCTGGTGATGCGCGAGGTGCCAGTTGAAGTGGAGCAACAGCGCCTCGTACAGCCGCGGCGCCTTCAGGTTGTGCGCGCCGTCGAGCGCGTCGCGAGGCGAACCGGCGTGCGTGACGTATTGCTGCGACGCCCAGCACAGCCCGCCTGCCGCCTGGAGCAGCGCCCACGTCCACCCGAACGTCACCACGCCCAGCGTCTGCACCACCACCGCGCCGAGCGCCTCGAGCCGCACGCGTCGCAGCACCGAGTCCGTCACGCCCTTCACCATCGCGTCGGCGTCGGCGTGGAGCGGCGCGAACTTCGTGCGCAGCGCCTGTGGCCACACCACCAGCAACACCGTCGCCAGCGGCACCACCGCCCAGAAGCCGCCGAGGTAGAGGAAATAGAAGTACGCCCGTCGCGCGAACACGTCGTCGTGCGGCTCGAGAATGTCGAAGCGCTCCACCTCGCTGCGGTTTCGCCGGTGGTGCCCGAGGTGGCACATGCGCAGGAAGCTGAAGCTGCCCGGGAAGCAGAAGGCGAGCAGCACCCCGAACGTCTCATTGAGCCAGTGCGTCTCGTGAAAGATGCCGTGCTCCGCGTCGTGCAGCAGCGTGTACGCAGGCAGAAAGAGGAACGCGAAGGCGATGGTGGGGAAGACGAGGCCCACGGTGGAGCTCGACCGCGAAGCGAGCCACTGACAGCTCACCAGCAGGCCCATGATGCCGAGCGCGAGCGCCACGTTGAGGCCCGAGGGCGGGCGGGGAATGAGCGCTCCCGGACGCGCTGGTTCGACGCGCGGCGGAAAGAAGACCGCGTTCACCGCGAACGCGAGCAGCCCACCGGCGACGACGTCAGCGACGAAGTGCTGCTTCACCGTGAGCGTCGAGACGGCGATGGCGAGCGCCCAGAGGAGCCAGAGCGGACCGCCCTTCGCCTCACGCAGCCGCAGCGCCACCAACGTCGACGTGGTGACGTGAATCGAGGGCAGGGTGTTGCCGGGCAGGTCGTCGCTCCACATCGAGGCGAGCGCGGCGTGCAGCCAGGCAGGGTCGACACCATCGAGTGACGGCCGTGGGTAGTGAGAGGGCACCAGTACGAAGCCGAGCCAGCACAGGACGTTCGCCGTCAGCACCGCGCCGAGCGTCTTCGGGTACTCGCCCGGCTTCGCCCACCACGCGGCGAGCGGGAGCATCACGTAGAAGGACACGTAGATGAGCCACGAGAGGGGAAGGAACGGAATCCACCCGTCGAGCGGCACGAAGAAGTCGAAGCGCGGGGTGAGCGCAGCGTTGAGCCACTGGTAGATGACGAGCGTGCCGGCGACGAGCCCGAGCGTGCTCCCGATGCGCGTCGCGAAGTTCTTGTCGAGCAGCGCGATGAGGCGTGCGGTCACGGAAAGCCCCTCCCGGCGGCGCACCGTGGAGGGAAGCGCTGTCGCCGTCAATCGCAGGCGTCAGCCGCGAAGGCTGGTTACCGTGCAGACATGAAGACGCTCTGCCTCGCCTCTGCCGTGATGCTCGCAACAGGCTGTGCGGTCTCCAGCACCGAGCGCCTCAAGCTCCCGCCCTTGCAGACCGTCGAGCGCGTCGAGCTCAGCCGCTATCTCGGCACCTGGTACGAGCTCGCCAGCTTCCCGCAGTCGTTCCAGAAGGGCTGCACCGCCACGACGGCGAGCTACGCGCTCCGTGACGATGGCGAGATCGACGTCACCAACCGCTGTCGCAAAGGCGCGCTCGACGGCCCTGAGAACGTCGCGACCGGCCGTGCGCGTGTCGTCGACTCGAAGTCCAACGCGCGCCTCGAGGTGAGCTTCTTCCGCCCGTTCTGGGGCCCGTATTGGGTCATCGATCTCGAGCCGGAGTACGCCTTCGCCGTCGTGGGCCACCCGAGCCGCGACTATCTCTGGATTCTCAGCCGCACGCCGACGGTCCAGCCCGAGGTCTACGACGGCATCATCGCCCGCCTCGAGGCGAAGGGGTACGAGACGGGCCGACTCGTGAAGACGGCACACCCAGCGCCGTGAACGAAACGGGAGGCTCGTCACACCCAACGACACGCGCGTCACCCGCGTGCTCGGCGAGCGCAAAGCCGTCGAGACGGTGTCGACCAGCAAAGGGCGCGCGGCGAGGCGAGGTCAGCTCAGTTGCTCCCTTGCGCCATGATGCCCAGGCGCACCGGGTCCTTCACGCGCACGTGCCGCCCCGACTCGATGACGCCCATGTCGACGAGCTGGCGCAGGCAGCGCGACAACGTCTCGGCCCGCATGCCGAGAATTCGCGCCACGTGCTGCTTCGAGAACGGCGCCTTTCGCCCTGCGTCGACGAGCTTCGCGAACTCGAGCAGGAACCGCGCGAGCCTCGCCAGGGACGGCCCGCTGCGCAGGTTGGTGTCTCGCGCCGCGCGCGCGTTCTCGTCGACGAGCAGACCCACGAGTGAGGCAGCAGGGGTGGTGGGGCCGACCCATTGTTTGAGGGCCGAGGGTGGGCTGGTGCAGACCGTCGAGTCGGTGAGCGCCTCGACCGAGGAGTGCGCTGGCCGGCTGGCGAGGCTCTCGGTCCCCAGCAAGGAGCGCGGACCCCGCACGGCGGACAACGACTCGCTCCCGCTCGGCTCGGTCGTCGAGATGCTCAGCAGCCCGTCGCGAACGAAGAGGACCTCCTGGGGAACGTCGCCTTGCAGCCAGAGCTGTTCGCCGGCTCTGACTTTGCGCGTCGTGAAGGGGCACGGACTGGCTGCACCGACTGCACACTCACTGCATCGTGTGACTGATTCCTCGAGCATGGCGACCTGCCGAGCACCGGGCGTGCCACCTCGGACTTGCTGGAGATCACGAGAAGGGGCTGCGCAGGACTGACGCTGGGCACTTTCCCCGCGCAAACTTGGCGTCAGGGGCCTGTTCGTCATTCTGATGGCGTGACCTCGAGCAGGTCGACCCGTTTGATGCGGAGGTCGACCTCGAGCCGCGTGTATTCCCACGCGCCGCCCGCCCTCTTCTTCGCCACCACGTACAAGGTGGCCGCCTTTCTGGGGCCCTCGAGCGGAATCTCGAGGTCTGCCTCGCCGACGCCGTTCGCCTCTTCGATGGAGCCCTGGACAAGGAAGCCAGGGGTGATGGGCGTGCCGAGCGCGCTCTTCACCTCGTCGCTGGCTGACGCGCGGGCGAGGCTCTCGGCGTAGACGCTCGAGTTGCGAATGGCGGCGCTGACCCCGACGAGGGTGACGGTGCCGAACACACCGCAGCAGAGCACCGGCACCACGCAGCCCACCGGAATGAGCCACTTCAGGTTCTTCTTGAACCAGCGTCGCGGCGCAGGAGGAGCGTTCGGGCCCGGGGTCATGGCCGCGAAAGAGAGCACGTCGCGGCGGGCGTGACGATGGAGCAGAGTGCGCCGATGCGCCTGGCCGTGGTGGTGCTGATGCTGGTTGGGTGTCGCGAGGCCCGCGCGCCAATCGCCACACGCGGCGCCGTCTTCTTCCGCGACTTCGTCCCCGGCTACCAGAGGGTCGCCTCACGCGAGTACACGTTGTCGGCCTTCGGGAGTGCGTGGGAGCACGTGGAGTATCTCGAAGCGACGCCGACCGATGACGGGCGTGTCCGGTGCCTCGACGCCGTTCGTGCCCGCGCCGCCGCCGACGCGACGGTCGACGTCTTCTTCCTCTCGAACGGCGACTCGTACGCCCGGTGGCTCGGAGACCTCGAGGCGCCCGTGCGGCAGAAGCTGCGGCTCGTCTACAGCACCGGTGCCGGTGGCGCGTCGCAGGGCCCGTCGATGCTCCGGCTCGGCGTGCGCGCGTACGTCGGACACCCGGGAGGCAACGTCGCGCCGCTGTTCTACCGCGCGTTCCTCTCGCGGTGGGTCGGTGGGGCGTCGCTGCACAAGGCGGTGGACGATGGCAACGCCGAGACGAAGGACGACCTCACGGGCTCGATGATGAAGGGCCTGGCGCGGGGGCTCGATGCCGTCGGCGGGCCGCACCTCGATCCACCGGGCCTGTGGGCCGGCACCGAAGCGCAGCTCTTCGGAGACACGTCGCTGCTCCAGCGCTGACGTCGGGGCGCCGGTGCCTCCGAGGACTCGTGGAGGTCACCAGCGTCTTCACCCCGTCAGCGGAGCGAGAGCAGGTGACTCTCGCGCCACGGCGTCTGCGAGGTGTCGACGTAGAACGCCGCGCGTTTCCCCATCGCCGTCGCGTCGACCGAGCCCCCTGCGCCGACGACCACGAAGCCGCCATGCGACGCCATTCGAGGAGGCGCGTCGACAGGCAGCTCGAAGACGAAGCGCTGGCCGCCTTCGAGGTAGGTGAACGACAACGGAGCGGGCGTGCCCTGCGGCGAGAGCGGCGCGACGGTGGGGGGGTAGAGCAGCTGGCGCGCGTACGAGGCCGCCGCGGCACCGCCTCCCCCGCCGCCGAGCGACGAGACCGACGAGACGGCCGCAGCGCCCATGATGCACGCGTCGTCGCCGAGGGTCGCCGCGATGCAGCCCGTCGAGCCCATGGTGGACGTGCTGGTGAACACGAGGGGCCGCCGCACGTTGCCGACGGCGTTCTTGGCGGTCTCATGTTTCCTGCGCAGCATGAGCGGCGCGTTCTCAGAGGCGATGATGAGCAGGTCTTCGCCACCCAGCGCGTCGCAGGTCAGCCCGGGCCCACAGTGGAGCGCAGGCAGCGCCGTCGTCGACGTGGTGCCGCCGAACGTCGACGAGACACTCGAGACGGCCGCCGACACGATGCCGGCACCGGGCAGCGCACCACGCGCCAGGAGAGCGCGCGCGACGACGGCCGTCGACACCCGCGTGAGGCTCGCGGCCGGCACGTCGGCGGCGAGCTCGATGCCGTCGAAGCGCACGGTGGCCGGCTGCCGCTCGGCGTTCACGTTCAGCACGTAGACGTCGGGCAGCGCGCGCTGGAGCACCGTCGCCCGCAGGTGGCTCGTCTTGCCGCTCGGCGGTGAGGGGCGCACCCAGGCGATGGCCGGGCTGCCGTCGGCAGAGAGAAGGTACGGAATGGCCTCGGCGTCGACGTCGCCCGGCCGAACGAAGACATGGGCCTCGGGGCACGGCATCAACCCGTCGGGGCTCGCGAGGAGCTGCACCGTCGCGACCGTGCCCACCGCTCCACCCACGTCGGTCTTGCAGTCGCCGTCGAGGTCGAGGCGTTGAGCCAGCGCGCCGCCCGCGGCGTGAAGGCCAGCGTTCACCTTCTCTCCGAAGGTCGCGCCCTGGGTCTGCTTCGGCACCGTCACGTTCATCGAGATGCGGCCATCTGCTGCCTCGCTCGGCGACAACACCAGCGTGACTTCTTCGCCAGCCGGCACCTCGGTCTCGAGCGAGACGTCTTCGACACCGCCGTCGACCTGCGCGAGCCGCACCTGCGTCTTGAGCGTGTCTTTGAGTCCGCTGGTGGCCTTCTCGACCACCTTCCGTTCCTGAAACGGGCCCACCTGAAGGCCTGCGTCATCGCCGCTCAGCCGAACCGTGGCAGGGGCGCCAGAGAGGTTGATGAACCGGTAGCTCAGCTCGACGAGCGCCACCCCTGCGTCGGTTGCCCCGGGCGCGCCTGCGTCGGCCACCTCGCACATCACCGGCGGGACAGGCTTGTCAGTGGGGAGAACGCACGACAGGGCAGATGCACCCACAGTAACCACGGTCAACCACTTGGTTTTTATCATTGATGTATGACCCGGAAGTCAGCGTTCGGCCAACGGCCCCCGGGGTCTCTTGCTTGTCGTCTCGAGAGGGCTGGAAGGTGCTCGTCTCGGGAGGTCTACCGCACTGCCACCGCCACCGGTGGCGCCGACGCTCGAACCGCCGGGTCGTAATAGAGGTACGCGAGGCTGCCCGCGCCCTTCGTGTCGACCGGCATCGTCGCCTTGAACCGCAGCGACAGCTTCAGCCGCTCTCCAGGGCTCAGCCGGTCCAGGTAGAGCCGCAGCTTCCCGCCCGACACCTGGAACTTCGCGACCCGGCCCATCTTCAGATTCTGGAGGTCCTCCATCATCGGCGTCAGGCCCGCAGGTACGCCGAGCTCGACGAGCGCCATGCCCGACGCCTCGCTGCCGCGATAGGTCAGCAACACGTCGACCGGCACCACGTCGCCGACGTCCACCTTGCGCGCGGCGTAGTCCACCGTGAGCGCGAGCGGCTTGCCGTCGTCTTCACCTTGCTGACGCCAGGGCAGCGTGAACGTCGCCGTCGCGAGGAACGGCGCGTCGACGTCTGACGACAGCTCCACCACGTTGATGCCCTTGCGCGCGCGGTCACCCAGCACGAGCACCTTCGGCTTCCCGTCGGCCAGCGAGAACGCGCCGACCGCCGTGCCGTTGATGGAGACGTTCACCTTCGGCACGCCCTTCGACTCGGTGCCCGCCAGCAGCGCCTTGAGCGCGAGCGTGGTGGCCTGCGTCGAGGCCCACGCGCCGTGTCCCAATCGCCGCGCCAGCAGGAAGTCGAGCGCGCCTTTCACCAGCGCAGGCTCGCGGCCGGCCTTCGCCAACGCGTACGCAGCCAGCGCGGTCGTCTCGACGTCGGCCGCAGCGCCGCGCCCGTAGTAGGCCGTCGCGCCGGTGGGGCTGAAGAAGACGAGCCCGTCGACCTGCTTCGCGCGCTTCGTCAGCATCGCCGCCGCGCGCGCCGTCTCGGGGTGGCGTGTCTTCGCGAAGCCCGCCGTCATCAACGCGAGCGTGTACGGGTCGTCAGCGCCCTCGAGGTTCTCGACCAGGAACCGCTGCGCGCGCTCCACGGCCTCTGACGTGAGGCCCGACTCCGTCAGCGCCCACGTGAGGTACGCCGTCACCGTCACCCGGCCGCGGTGCTCCGAGCGAAACAGGCCATCACGAATCATCTGGGTGTCGACGTCCCACGAGCCGTCCGACTGCTGCCTCGACACCAGGAAGTGCTGCGTGCGCTCGATGAGCTCCGGCTCGACGGGGAAGACCCGCTTCATGTCCGAGAACTCCATCAGGCCGTACGCCGTCAGCACCTGGTTGGCGGGCGCGCGGCCGAACCACTCGAAGCCGCCGCCAGGCACCTCGAAGGCCACCAGCTTCTGGTAGCCCAGCGAGAGCAGGCGCGTGATGCGGCGCTCGAGCTCTGGCGTCAGCCGGTTCTCGCGGCGCAGGAACTCCTCCACCAGCACGTTGGGGTACGTCGTCGCCGAGGTCTGCTCGAAGCAGCCGGTGGGTTGCCCCAGCGTGCCTTCGATGCCGTCGAGCGCCGTGGCGGCGAGTGATGGGTAGAGCTTCACCAGCACCTGCGTCGCGCCCGTCGCTGCCTCGGGGACCAGCAACGACACCTTCGTCGCCGCGCCGGCCGTGAGTCTGCCCGACACCGAGACCTGGTCTTCGCGCCCTGCCTCGGTGACCAACAACTCTCTGGCGACGACGTCGCTCTCGCTGGCGCCGTCTGCGCGAACGATGAGCTTGTGCTCGCCGGGCTCGAGCACGCGCAGGCGCAGCGAGCGGCCCTCGACACCACCAGCCGCGAGCGTCACCTTCTTCGGCGCTTCGCCCAGCAGCTCGAACCACGGCGCCTTCTCGACCTCGAGCCGCACGTCCTGAGACGTCTCGAGGTAGTTGTAGATGGCGATGGGCACGGTGGCCTCGTCGCCGCGAACCAGCGCGACGGGCACGTCGAGGTCCACGAAGAAGTCCTGGAAGACCTTCAGCGGCGCGTCCATCGAGCCGAGCTTTCCGTCAGCCGACGAGGCGAGCGCGCTCACCCGCCACGCGGTGATGGAGTCGGCCAGCGGCACCGTCAGCTCCGCCACGCCCTTCTCATCCGAGATGAGCTGCGGGTGCACGTAGAGCGTCTCGGGGAAGTGCTGGCGCACGCGTACCTCGCGGCGCGGCGGCTCGGGGGCTGCTGGCGCTGGTGCTGGTGCGACCATGCCGAGGGCGTTTGCTTTCGGGCCGTGAGCGCTCAGCGAGCCGATGTCATCGGCGCTCAGCGCGAGGACGCCCATCGTGCCCACCTGCTTCATCACCCTCTTCGCTTCCGGCCTCTTCTCCTCCTTCTTCGTGTCCACGCTCTCCGCCACTGCGGTCCGGGCGGACGGCGTCGCCGCCACCAGCTTCTCCTCGAGCCGCGTGGAGAAGAGCCCGTCTTCTTCGGGCGCTCGGGTCCAGAACGACGCGGCGAGGGCGATGATGGGCATGACGACCAGAGCCGACCGGAGCTCTGCGTGTCGGCCGCGCAGGGCCCAGAGCGAGGCGCCAGCGATGACGACCCCGGTGACGAGCTGCGGCAGCCACGGCAACTGCAGCCACCCTGCGGCCAGAATCGAGCCCGCCACGAGCATGCCGCCCGCGACCGGCCCGACGCGCACCGAGAGGCTGACGACGAGCACGAGCAGCAGCAGCAAGGCAGCGCCGGGCCCGACCACCAGCGCGGCCTCACGCCACCGCATTTCTTCGGCTTCGCGCGCGACCAGCTTCTCGGCCACGGTGGACCTGGCGTAGCGCTGCGGCGTGGCGGCCAGGCTGAACTGGTTCGCGCTCATCGACAACAGGAGCCGGCCCGCCACCTGCTGCTCCTCCGTCCACGACTTCGACGAGAGCAGCTCGCCGGCGTTGAGGCCGTAGCGCGGCGTGAGCAACGCGCGCTCGACGAGGAAGAAGGCGCGCACCACATCGGGCGTGTTCGCAGTCAGCGCGAAGAGGCTCTCGTCCACCACCGAGAGGCCGAGCGCCGCGACCTTCGGCTTGCCCTGGGCGTCGGTCACCGTGAAGCGCAGCGTGGCGGGCTCACCCGGCCGGTAGGTGGGCTTGTCGGTGCTCATCGCGACCGAGAGCGCAGCGGGCTCTGCGACGACGATGCGTCGCGAGGCGTTCAGGTTCGGCAGCCTCAGCTCGAGCGTCCCCACGAAGTCTCTCGGGAGAATGAGTGACGCGGTTGCTCGGGCCCCTTCGACACCCATCAGCTTCATCGGCGTGTGGGCGATGAGTCGACCCTCGCTGCGGGCCTCCAGCTCCACGAGGGCCACCGCGCTCGACTGCACCTCCGCGAGCACGGTCTCGCCCGGACGGTAGAAGGCCTTGTCCGTCGTGAGCAACGAACCGGAGCCGTTCGAGAGCACGACTTCACGGCTCGTCTTGCGGCCCTCGGCGTCCTCGACGCGAACCTGGAAGACCAGCTCGCCTTCCGGCCGGAACTGGAACCGGCCGAGGCCGTTCTCGGCGGTGCGCACAGAGATCGCCTGGCCCACCGCCAGCGGCGCCGAGACGGGTGGGAGGCTGGGCCTCCACGGCGCGACGTGCGCGAACGTGTTCAGGTCTCTGAACATGAACGGGAAGACGATGGTGCCGCCGCTGCTCGTCTGCGGAAACCGCCAGGTCCTGACCCGAGCGAGGACGCAGGCCTCGAGCTCAGGGTTCCGCACGGTGGAGGACCTGGACCGCGCGGACTTCACGGCGCCGATGTTCGAGACCTGCCACTCGACCACCAGCTTTCCCGCGACGTCTGGCGTCTTCAGGAGGGCGCGCTCGGCGCACGCCGACACCTCTCCCAGCTTCGAGTTGATGACCCTCGCCAACATCTCCTTGTCCATCGCGCCGCCTACGACGCTGATCTGGCGAGAGGCCGCCGTTCCGACCTGGCCTGGCCCCGGCGGCCTCGTCAGCCTCGCGGGATTCAACAGCGCCGCAAGCCCTGACAGGTCCGCCGAGCCCGACATCGGCTGCACCTCGACCTTCGCGGGCACCGGCCGGCCATCGGGCCTCGTCGTCACCACGAAGAACGTGTTCTCGAGACCTCTCACGGCGCTGCCTTCGGCGAGCACGTCGACCATCAACAGCTCGCGCGAGACGGTGAGCGCGCGCTCGGTGTGCTCCTGCTGACCTGCGACGTCCTTCGCCTCGAGCTGCAGCACCACCCCCTCCGGCATCCCGGGAGCGGCCAGCGTCGAGGGCAGCTCGGCCTCGAGCGTCAGCGTGCCATCGCCGTCGGTCTTGCCCTTCAGCTCGGCGAGCACGACGCCGTCACGCTTCAACAGCACGCCCTGCACCTGCGCGCCCACCACCGGCTTGCCGAAGAAGTAGCGCGCGGTGACGCGGGCCTTCACTCGTTCGCCGGCGAGGTACGTCTCCTTGTTGGGGACGATGGCGAGCTTGTACTTGGGCAGCGTGTAGCGGCCGACCTCGACCTGCGCGTCGGCGGTGACGCCCTCGACGGTGGCGGTCAGCTTCCACGCGCCGAGCGCCACGTCGTCGGACAGCTCGAGGTCGGTGCTGGCGATGCCGTAGCTGCTGACGGGCACGCTCTTCGAGAAGAGCCGGGCGTTGCGGGCGTCGCGCACCTCGAACAGCACGCTCTTGTCCGAGGCGGGCTCGGGCCGTGGGCTGCGCATCACCAGGCTGCGCAGGTGAATCGTCTGGCCCGGCTGGTACATCGGCTTGTCGGTGCTGAGGTGCACCTTGTACGAGCGCTGCAGCTGGAGCGGCACGCTCACCACGTCGGTCTCGTCGCCCGCGCGCGTGGTCACCTCGAGCAGCGGCGACGCTTCGGCGGTCGACGGCACGGTGACGCTGAGCTCGGCGTTCCCGAGAGAATCGGTGCGCCCGTCGGTGAGCGCGATGCGGCCGGTGCTCGTCACCAGCGCGAGCGACAGCGGCGCGTCGGGAATCGCCACGCCCTCGCGGCGCACCTCGACGCGCACCAGCCCGTGTCCACCGGCCTGCAGCGACGACTCGCCGGAGATGATGGTCTCCATCGGCGCCAGGCGCGACGACAGGTACAGCCTGCTGCCGCCGATGAACGCGGGGCTCAGCACGAGCAGCGCCAGCGTCGCCAGGCGAAGGGGCCGCGCAGAACCTCCGGCCGTCACGCCGAGCCACGCCCAGAAGCCCGGTAACGGTTCGTCGGCGCGCTCGGCCGAGACGACCGTGACGGGCAGGGGCGCAGGCGCCGGGGCAGGCGCGACGGGATGCGCTTCTCCAGTCGCCCGCTTGCGCACGCTGACCTCGAAGGCCGCCGTGGCGCGCTCGAGCGCCTTCGCCAGCGTCGCTTCGTCAGCCGTGCCCTCGACGTCGTACGCGCCCAGGCGCTCGATGCGCTCGCCGAGCTTCGCGTAGGTCCTGGTGCAGTCGGAACACGTGCGCAGGTGCTCCGCGACCTCGGCCGCCTCGTCTCGCTCGAGGGTGCCGAAGCGGTACTGCAGCAGCGTCTCTTCGAGTGGGTGGCTCATGACAGCTCCTCACCGAGGCCGGCCAGCAGCCCACGAAGGTGCACGAGCGCGGCGTTCATGCGCGACTTGACGGTGCCGAGCGGTGCGCTGGTCGCGATGGCGACCTCTTCGTACGAGAGCTGCGTGTAGTGATGGAGCACGAAGACCTCGCGTTGCACGTCGGGGAGCGTCGCCAGCGCCTCGGCGATGCGCTGACCTGTCTGGTTGGCGGCGACGGCCTGCTCGGGGTCGGGCAGGCGGCTGGCGATGGCGCTGACGGCACCGAGCGAGCGCTCGCCCGCGCGGCTCTGCGTGCGGCGGAAGTTGCGGCACAGGTTCGACGCGATGGTGAAGGCCCACGGCTTGAACGACTCGGGTGAGCTGCAGGTGTCGATGCGGTCGAGGATGCTCAGCAGGGTCTGCTGGTACACATCGCGCGCGTGGGTGCGGTTGCCCAGCTGCCGCGCGATGAAGCCATACAGCGGCCGCTCGTATCGTTTGATCAGCACCTCGAACGCCATGGCGTCTCCCAGGTCGCGCAGCCCGAGCACCAGCGCCCCGTCCGTCCGCTCATCCGTGCGGTTGTCCTCCGTGCTCATGATCCCTCCCCGGGACCACGCGCCTTCCCCTGGCTCGTGGCGCTTAAGAAACACCACGACGAATTAAGTTCGACGCGGCCTGCGAAAGTTCAGGCGCACGACGATACCCCGGGCCAGGTGCCCGGAACGATTGATGGTTCTGGGGAGTCGGAGGCCCGGGCCGTCAGCGCTTCACGGAATAGACGAACGTCGCCTTCGGCGCGCGCAGCCACCGCTCGGTGATCAGCTCGCGCTTCTTGGCCCACTCGTCCTTCGCGTCGACGAACTCGGCCACCATCGCCTCGGCGTCCTTCTTGTCGCCCTTGCCCTTGGCCATCAGCACGCGCTTCGCGAGCACGTCGACCGCGGGCTTCCACTTCGCGAAGTCGATGTCGAAGCAGCCGACGTCGGCGCCGTTGGCCGTCTTCTCGTCGGCTTTGAACGTCAGCGCGCCGGCCTTCATCAAGGTGCCGAGCTGAATCGACGCGAGGTGGCTGTAGTTCCGCGGCTTGTTGTCAGCCGTGTACATGCCGCGGCTCACGTGCCCGAAGCCCCACGCGACGTCGCGCACCACGGCCGCATCGGCCTCGGCCTGGGTGATGAGGTTCTTCGTCACCAGCCACTGCGCGAAGTAGAGCGCCGAGGTCTGGGCCTTGAGCTCCTCCATCGTCGAGGCGAGCGGGCCGCCGAAGATCTCGTCGTCCTCCTGGCCCTTCACCTTGTACTCGTGGCTCGGGCCCAGGTTGTGCGAGGCCTCGTGCAGCACCACGCTCATGATGGCGGGCTTCGCGTCGGTGGTGGCCTTCGTCATCAGCGCGCTGCAGAACAGCGACGCCATCTGCGCCTCGAGCGCCTTCTGGCTGTCGAGGTCGGTGTAGAGGTTCGTCATCACCACCGTGCGGCCACCCTTCTCGGCGACCTTGCCCCAGTTGGGCAGCGACTGACCGATGGTGGCGCCGTGCGCGTTTCGCGCGTCACCGGCGTTGAGCACCATGTCGATGAAGTCGGGCAGCTTGAACTTCACGTCGCGCGCTTTGTACGGAGGCCCCGCCAGCGTCGCGAGCGCCTTCTCGAGCTCGCCCTTCACCGGCTCGAGCTTCTGCTGCCACGCCAGCGAGTCGAGGTTGATGCGCGCGAAGCTGACCGCGAACCCGGCCTTCCACGCGCACGGCTCGTAATAGACCTCGTCGGGCGCGAGCCGCAGGTACCACTTGGAGTTGGTCGGGCCCATGGCGACCCACGCTTCGTTCGCGGGCTCCCAGTCGTTGGTGCGGAACGACGTCGCCGTCGCGCGCAGGTACTTCTGAAACGCCTTCTCTCCTTCCGACGTGATGGCGTTCGCAGCCGCCTCGAGCGAGGTGGCGATGGACTCCATGTCGGCCTTGTACGCCTCGGAGTACGGCACCGCCTTGAAGCCCGTGCCGTCGGCGACGACGACCGAGAAGTGGCCCATCAGGTCCTTCGCGTTCTTCGCCTTCGAGAGCGTCTCGCAGAACTTCGGGTCGGCCTGAATCGCGGCGGGGTAGAGGCCCGACAGCCGCGGCGGCTTCGGAGCGATGGCCATGCACTCGGCCTCGTTCTCGGTCTTCGGCGCAGCGCAGAACGGGCCCTGGTTGCGGTGGAGCAGCGAGCGTGACGCCGCGTCCTTCGCGACCATGCCGTCGGTGCCCAGCTGCTTCGCGTGAATGCGCTCGATGGCGTTCGCCGCCGCGAAGACGTGCTGGATGATGGCCTTGTCTTCGTCGGTGCCCTTCGAGAGGTCGGTCTCGACGAGCGTGGGCCGGCCCTGCGAGAGCTCGAGGCGCACGAGGCTCAGGCGCTTCTGCTCTGCGGCCGGCAGCGCCTTGTCGTCAGCGGTCTTCAGCATCGTCTCGTAGGCCGCGAGGAAGGCCGCGGTGAAGTGGCCCTTCTCGTCGACGAAGGTGGATCGCATCGCGTCTTGCGGGCCCCAGAGGATCGCGAGCTCCGCCGGCTCGAGCACCTTGTTGCCGTCGTTGTCGTCACGCCAGAAGAAGGGAAGGAAGTGCTCCTGGGCGCGCACGTTGAAGTCGATGCGCGAGAGGCGGTCGTAGGTTGCCATCGGCGCAGTGGGAGGCGTCGCCACCGCTGCCGTGACTTTGGGCTCTTCCTTCACGGCTTCTTTGGCGCAGCCAGCGAACGAGAGGGCGGTCGCGGCGGTGAGGCCGAGGAACAGGCGCTGCGCCGAGTGAGTCGGGTGATGTCGCATGGAAACTCCAGAGGGAAACGAGACGCCGGTCGTCTAGCGCGAGGCCGAACCCCGTTCGCGCAAAATCACGCCTCACGCCTCGAGCGACGGCTCGCGTCGTCGCTCGAGGCTCGTTGGCGCACCGTCGTGATGAAGCGGTATGACGCAGAGATGACGCTCCGGGCTGTACGGCACGAGTCGCAGTCTCAGCTGAGGTGGAGCGCGCTGACGGTCGCCCTGTCGCTCGGCCTCTCGGCCTGTCAGTCGCCTCCTGCAGCACCGGCTCCGGTGGCGGCGGTCGTCGTCGTCGTTCGTGACGCGGGCGTCATCGCTGACGCGCTCCCGAAGAAGACCCGCGGGTACCCGCTGGAGCTTCCCTTCACCACCGGCATTCGCGTCGGTGACCACCTCGACGTGCTGCGCGCGACGGGCGCGGGCGCCGAGGTGATGAGCTCGACGCTCCTGCAGAACTGCGTCGTGGTGTGGGTCGACCAGACGCCTGCAGGAAAGACGGTGGTGTGGCTGCTCGTCATTCCCGAAGAGGCGGTGCTCCTCGCCGTGGCCATGCGAGCAGGTGACGTCACGGTGACCGTTCGCAACGCCGATGACTTCGACGTGCTCGAGGAGAAGAAGGCCAACCTCGCGACGGTGGAGAACGGAACGCCCGTCCCCTCGGCGTCCCGGGGCCACGTTCACACCATCACCGTGCCCGCGAAGTGATCAGCGAGCGACGAGCGCCCTGACGACGCGGGCGTTTCCGCGCCAGGCTGACGTCAGTCGCGGCAGCAGACGACGCCGTCTTCACCGCGCTGCCGACAGCCAGACGCACGCCCGCCGATGGTGACCGACGCCGCGCAACACTGCGCGTCGATGCGGCTTCGGTCGGCGAGGCACGTGGCTCCTCCATCAGGAATCGACGACGGCGCGCGGCTCACCCCCGAGACGAGCAGACAGCCGCGGCCCATGCCGGCCATGTCGTCGCGGGCGGGGTTGCCCTGGCACTCGAGCGGCTCGCACCCGTCGAAGCCGTCGTTCGACGCGCGGTACGCGAAGCACCCGGCGAAGGCGGTGGCCTGCGCGAAGTTCACGGTCGAGAGCTCGGTGTCCGCTGGCGTACAGACGTGGAAGTTCGCGCCGCACACCGCATCGGTCGCGGCCGACAGGTCTCCGGCCCACGTCGCCTGGCACGCGGCGATGTTCGGCCACGCGACGTCGTCGACGAAGCCCTCGCGCGTTCCATCGGCGCAGCCCGCTTGTACGACGCCGGCATCGACGACGCTGCAGGTGCCGTTGCGACAGGTCCCCGCGCAGACGAGGCCACAGCCGCCACAATTCGCGGTGCTCGTCGTGATGTCGACGCAGGCTCCGCCACACCGCTGCTGGCCCGAGTTGCAACGCAGCGACACCATCGCCGTCACGCGCATGCCGAGGTGCGGCGCGATGTACCGCCACACCTGGTCTCGCTGCGGGTCACGAACGTCGCCGCCATCGGGCGTCCACGGCGGCTCGACGGACCCCGACTGGGTCGAGGAGCCCCACCGCTCGTAGATGATGCCGTTCGGCACGGCCGGGCGCACGCGCTGCTGGAACACGTACGACGCATCGGGCTGCCACACGGGCACCGGGTCGCCGAGGTCGCTGCTCGCGAACCAGTCGGTGCCCAGCTGCGTCCACGTGAGGCCCTCGTCGCTCGAGGTCATGAGGGGCGGTGATGCGTTCTGGTTCGCAATGACGAGCGCGTCGTCGGCGCCTCGCACCATTCCGCTCAGTGACAGCACCGGTGTCGTCGGGAGCGGCCGCAGTGAGAACGCCGCGCCGCGGTTGGCGCTGAACCACACGCCCGTGCCCGAGGTGACGAAGATGGAGTCTCCGGGGCCGTAGACGGCGCAGTCGGCGCAGGTGCCGCCGATGGGGCCTGCGCTCCCGCCGTCGAGGAAGCGCAGGTCGGCCGCTGCGACGAACGGCGTGCCCTGGCCGAGCGCGTCGTAGAGCAGCCGCGTGCCGGCGGGACCGTACATGTTCGAAATTCTCACGCCGCCATCGGTGGGAAACAGGCCGTTCTGTTGGTTGTTGTTGGATGTGGGGATGACGACCAGCGCAGGGCTGACCCCTGAGACGGTGGCGCGATTGCCAGCGCCGTCTCCCACGCCGTTCATTACGCGCAGCCAGGTCGAGCCGTTGTCCGCGCTGCGCAGCGCGCCCGCGAAGGTGTTCCCCGGGCCGCCGTTGACGCCGATGGTGATGGCTCCAGTGACGAAGTCCACCGCGGCGGCCGCGACGACGCCGGTGACGTTTCGGTTCGAGCCGTCGAAGACCTTCGCCCAGCCCACACCGTCGGGTGAGCGCCAAAGACTGCCTTCTTCGGGCGCCGCCGCGACGTCGTCGGTGACTGCGAAGAGCCACTGCCCATCGGCCGACGCCACGAGCTGAATCACCGGCGGGAGCGCGGTCACGTTGACCCGACTCCACCCGGCCGGCGTGAGCGTGGCGATGACCGTCTCAGGCGTCAGGTTGGTGCGGCCCTCTGGGTAGGTGAGGCCAGCGACGAAGAGGCCCGTCGAGTTGCACTGGCCATTGCGGCACAACGAGCCGGCGGGGCAGGTGAGGCCCTGACACGCCTGGTCGACGCAGCGCCCGCCGAGGAACACGAAGCCCGGCGCACAGCCAGTGCCCGTCTGGCTCGAGGTCGGCAGGCAGACGCCACCCAGACACGAGTGTTGTGGCGCGCACGTGACGTCGACGCACCGCACGTCCTGGCAGTTGGCGTTGACGCAGACGGTCCCGGGCCCGCACGTGCCGTAGCGGCACAGCTGCGAGATGCAGCGGCCGTTCGCGCAGAGTGCGCCCGAGGCACAGGCGACTCCGGCGCACGCCAACGGCTTGCAGGTGACGCCGTCGCAGACTTCGCCGACCCCACACGTCGTCGTCGCGCCGCACGAGGCGCCATAGCAGCGGCCGTCGTTGCAGGAGGCCGCGCAGCTCTGCAGCCCGCACGCCGCGCTCTGGCATTCGATGGAGGCGGAGCAGAAGAAGCCCGCGCTGCACGCTCCGGCACAGTCGAGCGGAGCGCCCGCGTCGACGGAGCCAGCATCGGCAGCGCCAGCATCGACGCCAGCGTCGGGTTCGCCAGCATCGACGCCCGCGTCGGGTTCGCCTGCATCGACGCCAGCGTCGGGTTCGCCAGCATCGACGCCAGCGTCGGGTTCGCCTGCATCGACGCCAGCGTCGGGTTCGCCTGCATCGACGCCCGCGTCGGGAGCGCCAGCATCGACGCCAGCATCGCGTGCGCCCGCGTCGAGAGCGGCGCCACCATCAGGCGTGGGCGGCGTTTGCCCTGCGTCGAGGCTCAGGACCGTCGAGGTGCCTGGCGCGAGGGCAATCACCCCGAGGTCATTGGCCCCGGGAAGGAAGAGCCGTTGTCCCAGCTTCGCGCTCACGAAGCCGCTCGCTTCGACGCCCACCACCCACGCGCCCGAAGGAACCGGCCCCAACTGGAAACGCCCCTCGGCGTTCGTCGTCGCACCAGCCGAGCCGAGGAACGACACGGCGCGAATCCGCGCTCCCGCGACCGGCCCGCTCGCCGACGTCACCAGGCCTGTCGTCGTCGCGGCTTCGCTCGGGCTTGGAATCAACAGCACGTCGGCCAGGCGCTTGTCTTCCCCCGCCTCGAGCACCACCTCGCGCGCGTCGGCCAGGTAGTTCTGACGGAAGAACGCCACCGTGAGCGGTCCCTCGGGCAAGCCGTCGAGTGTCCAGCTGCCGTTGTCGGCGCTGAAGGTGGTGAACTCCATGCCCGCGATGAAGACGGTGGTGCCGAGGTGGAACGTGTCGGGCCCGAGGTCCTGACGAAGCACGCGGCCCGAGAGGCGGCCGTTGCGTCCCAGCACCACGTCTCCCAACGCGACGTCTCGACCCGGCCCCGCGTTGATGGTCTCGATGGCGATGAGGCGTTGGCGGTCGGGAGCTCCGTCACCATCGAGGTCGGCGGTGAAGCGCACGATGCCAGTGGGCGCCGTGACACCCGCGAGCAGGAAACGGCCTTCGGCGTCGGTGCGCGCTTCGAGCGACGAGCCCAGCAGGGCGACGCGGCCTTCCCGCGCGGCGAGCAACCCTGCGCGACCCGGCTCCGAGTACTTCAGCGTTCCCTGAATCGTCCCGGGTCCTGCTGGCGGTGGCGTGCCGGGAAGCGACAGCTCGAAGCAGCCCGACAGCGCGAGCGCCGACATCACCACGACCCTGACGTTCATTCGGCGCACTTGAGTGTGGCGTGATGGGGGCCTCAAGCGCCTTCTGGCTCGCCTCCCATGCGCGCGCGTGATCCGCTGTGGGCGCCCTCCGCCGATCAGCCGACGATCGCCCCTGTCTCCTTCCTGTTCATGTCAGTTCGCATCGACCTGATTCAGGCCACCCGTCATCGATGAATCTGTCTCGCAATGAGACGATTCTGACACACGATAACATTCTGATGTTCGGTTGATTCTTAGACGTCGAGAACGATTGTTGGAAAGTTCAGATACAACCACATGGACTCGGAGCTTTTCCGGGCACTTAGGCGTACATCCAGTAAATTCATGGGATTGGACGTGGCAAGGAAGCTGCTTTGGGCTCCTGCTGTCTGAATCAAGGAGTGCTCATGAATCGGTCGGTCCTGTCAGCAACGGTCATCCTCTTCGCAGCCTGCGGCACGAACGAGGCGACGCTGGGCGGAGCAGAAGACGTGACGACCGCGACGGGCACCCGGCTCAGCTACGAAGACTTCAAGGCGCGCTACGCCCACTTCGACGCCGACCGCCAGGTCTTCATCGCCGACGGCGACACGGTCTTCGTCAACGAGAAGCAGCTGCGCGAGTTCTACGAGCTCAACGTTCGTGAGGGCCAGCTCATCGTCAACCGCGTCGGCAACACCGACGACCTCTGGGACACCTCGCGCCGGCAGAACCTCTCGTACTGCGTCTCGAACGACTTCGGCACCCGCAAGGCCACCGTCGTCAGCTCGATGCAGGCCGCCGCCCAGTCGTGGATGGCCGTCGCCAACGTGAAGTTCCTCTACGTCGCCGCGCAGGACGGCAGCTGCACGCGGACCAACACCAACGTGCTCTTCAACGTGCGCCCCATCAACGCGAATGGCTCGTACCTCGCGGCCGCGTTCTTTCCCTCGAACGGCCGCTCGGCCCGTGAGCTCGTCATCGACGCGTCGCTCTTCGGCGGCGGTGTCTCGGTGACCGGCGTGCTGCGCCACGAGCTCGGCCACATCCTCGGCTTCCGTCACGAGCACACGCGCCCCGAGGCCGGCACCTGCTTCGAGGACAACGCCTGGCGCGCCGTCACCGCGTACGACTCGAACTCGGTGATGCACTACCCGCAGTGCAACGGCACCAACACCTGGAACCTGCCGCTCACGCAGCTCGACATTCAGGGCGTGCAGGCCCTCTACGGCGCGCCGGCCACCTCGCCGAACCCGACGCCGACGCCCGCGCCGAACCCGGCCACCACCATCCGCAACTTCCAGGACACCGTCGCCGCCAACGCCAACAAGACGTACGGCCCCTTCGCGGTGCAGCCCGGCACGGCCTTCCGCGCCACGATGACCGGCTCGGGTGACGCCGACCTCTACGTCCGCTTCGGCACCTCGCCGACCGCCTCGTCGTACGACTGCCGCCCGTACCTCGGCGACTCGAACGAAGAGTGCCGCCTCACCTCGCCCACCACGCCCGCGAGCGCGTACATCACCATCGTCGGCTACTCGGCGGCGACGTACACCCTGCAGCTCGAGTTCATCAGCGGCGGCGTGTCGGGAACGCCGACGCCGGCGCCCTCGACGGGCACGCCCACCGTGTCGACCGTCTCGAACACCATCGTGAAGGGCACGCAGCAGGCCTGGCCGGGCATCGCGGTGGTGCCGGGCACGCGCTTCGTCGTCACCATGACGGGCACGGGCGACCCCGACCTCTACGTGAAGTTCGGCGCCGCGCCGACGGTCACCGCCTTCGACTGCCGCCCCTACGCCAACGGCGCGAACGAGGTGTGCACGCTGACGGTCCCCGCCGGCCAGACGCAGGCCTTCGTGATGGTGCAGGGCTACGCCGCCGGCAGCTTCTCGTTGAACATCGAATACACGCGGCCGTGACCCTCACCGCCTGACCCGACAGTTCGGCTACCGCGTTCGAAGACCGCTGGGCAGCTCGAGAACTCGGTCAACGCCTGAGGCGAAGCCGAATCGGTCCGCGCGCCGTGGAACCATCGACGACCCGGCCGCCCTGCGTGATGTCGAGGACTCCGGTGGCGACGAGCCGCCGTGCCGCTTCGCGAACGGGCTCCATCAACGGGCGCCAGTCGTCAGGCGCTGCGGACCGCGCAATCTCGGACGGGCAGATGGTCGCGTCGCCGGCTCGCTGTGACAACGCCTCGAGGATGCGCCGCTCGAGGGTGTCGTCGCCCGCCTGACGTTTGCGCTTCCGACAGCCCTCGGAGCAGTACTTCACCTCGTTCCACGTGCGCGCCCACTTCTTGCGCCACTCGATGGTTCGGCCGCAGACGGCACACGACTTCGATTCCATACGTCGTCTGTATGTCCGCGGCCGCGCGCCGGCGCACGGTCACGTCTGGAGCAGAATGGACTGGTGCACCCGCCAGTCGAGGCGCTGCACGCTGGCGGCGTCTTCGCTGCCTCCCAGGGAGAGCGCGGGCACGAAGCCGTAACACTCGTTCGGCGCGCACGGCCCGAGCCGCCGCTTCACCTCGGCGAACATCGAGCGGCGCAGGAAGGCCTCCTGGAAGTCGGCGTCGTCGAGGCTGTCGAGGAATGCCTCGATGGAGTTGCCCAGCACCGTCATCTTCTTGAAGTGCACGTCGATGAGCGCCACGTCGGATTCGCGCTCCGGGTCGCCGACCCCGAGCTCGTGCGCGCGCTCGCGCAGGTCGCGGAACACCAGCAGCTCTCCGAAGGCCGTGCGCCCGATGGAGCGGCGGCCGGCCACGTTCCCCATCAGCCAGTCGTGCAGCGCGTCGTCGAGCGCTCCCGGCGCCGTGATGACGAGGAGCCCACCGGCGTAGCTGCCAGGCCTCAGCCGCTTCGTGAGGCTGATGAACGCGGGGTGGTCCTCGAGGCGCGCTGACTTCGTGGTGCGCTTCGGCGCGGGCCTTGCCTTCGCGCGAGTCACCGTCTTCTTCGTCGTCGCCCGCTTCGGCTTCGGCTTCGATTTCGACGTCTTCAGCGTCGTCGTCGGCCTCGGCTTCCGCGTTTTCGGCGTCTTCGGCGTCTTCTTCTTCTTCGCGGGCGCAGGTCGTCGGGCCATGGGTTCGAAGCCTCTCGTTGCGACGCGCGTCTGGCGAGCAGAATCTCCTCGTCTCCGTCTCGATGCGCTCGCAAACTCGTGAACGGTCGTCATGCCCCGCCCGGCGCTCTTCTTCTTCAACGAGCAGGACTCCGATTCGCTCGCGGCGACCTTCAGCCCTGTCGTCATCACCCAGCTCTCGCTGCTGAAAGCGGGCGTCTCGATGGGCCTGCGAGACCTCTCGTCGGCGCGCGCCGAGGTGGTTCGCCAGCTCAACGGCGCGAACATTCCAGTGACCGCGTGGCTGCTGCTCTCGCGAGACGAGGGCTACTTCGCGACACACACGAACGTCGAGGCCGTCGAGCGGGCGTACGCGCGCCTGCTGGAGTGGGCGCGCCATCACCAGCTCCGCATCGCGGGCCTGGGCCTCGACTTCGAGCCCGACCTTCGAGAGCTCGACGAGCTGATGTCGCGCCCCGGGCTGACCCTGGCGCGGTGGCTGCTGCGGCGTGGGCGAGGACCGCTCGTCGAGCAGGCTCGCGCCGCGTACCAGCGCCTCGTCGAGCGTGCGCGCGGCGACGGCCTTCGCGTCGAGACCTACCAATTCCCCGTCATCATCGATGACCGCCGCGCGGCCTCTGACTTCTGGCAGCGCACGATGGGAGCGCTCGCGCTGGAGGCCGACCGCGAAGTGGCGATGGTCTACACGAGCCTGCTCGGCGCCGCGGGGCCGGGCCTGCTGGAGCACTGGGCTCCTCATTGCCGCGCCATCGCCGTTGGCAGCACCGGTGGCGGCATCGACCCGTTTCCCAAGCTGAGCTGGGCCGAGCTGGAGCGCGACCTCGTCGTCGCAGCCCGTCACGCGCGGGAGGTGTTCATCTTCAGCCTGGAAGGGTGTGTCGAGCAGGGCCTGCTGGAGCGCCTCGCGTCGGTCGAGTGGGAGCGCACCGTCATTCGGGGGCCTCCGTCCCACCGAATGCTGGCCGGCGGAGCCGCTCGGGTGATCGGCGCCCTCGCGCGCTGGTTCTGACCGCCTCACCGCCAAGTGCCTGAACTCTGAGCCAGAACTCGAGAACCCGTCTTCCTGATCCACGACGGTGGGCACTTGTGGGCTTGTAACCCCTCTGAATTTCGTCTCTTCTTCGTTTCTCACCCCGAAATGTCCCGCGGAAATCGGCTGTCGAGTCTTATCCCCATACTCGCTGTCCACTGAGGAACACGAACATGCTCATCAACAAGAACCTGAACAACATCATCCAGGGCGCCGGTACTCGCGGCCAGATTGCTGGAGCGAAGTCTGACGGCAAGGTCACCACGCAGGAAGCCAACGCGCTCATCGCCCGCGCCAAGTCCGGTGGCGTGCAGCCCTCCGAGCTGGCTGCGCTCCGTGCCCTGGCCCTCGAGTCGCGCAACAGCAACAAGTTCGACGCTGGCGCGAAGGCCGCTCTGAACAACTTCCTGGGGAACAGCGCTGACAAGTCGTACGCGTCGGGCCGCCTGCCTCCTGAGGCGAACCTTCCGCAGCGCCTCGGCATCTTCGCCGGCGGCCTCGACAAGGCGCGCATGAACGCCCTCGACAAGCACTTCAAGAAGGACGACGGCCGCATCGGTGAGAAGGAGATGGGCACCATCCTCAAGAACGTCTTCAAGGACGGCAACGTGTCGCCGCAGGAGAAGAAGTACTTGCAGGAGAAGCTGAAGGACCCGAACGTGAGCGCCGAGGCGAAGAAGGACATCCGCCTCATCCTGTCGATGCTCCCCGGCTCGCGCTTCACGGGTGACGGCGTCCTGGTTCGTCCGCGCTGGCCGCGGCCGATGCCGCAGCCCCCGGTGCTCACGCCTCCCAAGCCGCCGGTGACGACGGCGCCTCCTCCGCCCCCCACCTCTGGTACCAGCCCCTCGACTGGCACGGGCGGCTCGACGGGCACCACCCCGACGCCTCCGAACGCCACCACCATGCCGGTCCCCACCACGCCGGGCGGCAGCACTGGCGGCGCGACGGGTGTCGGATCAGGCGCCACCCCCTCGGGCGGCTTCGCCAAGTACCCCACGCCGCCGAGCGACCCGAAGGACCTGACGGCGCAGAACAAGTTCCAGGAAGACATGTTCAACTTCCAGCAGCAGTCGCAGAACCTGAACATGTACTGGCAGATGATGCAGAACACCCTGAAGTCGATGGGTGACACGCTCCGCAACTCCATCGGCGCGCTCCGCTAAACACAGACGGCGACGCTGCATCGAGAGGGCCTCCTGGTTTCAGGGGGCCCTCTTCGTTTGTGCGGTGTGCTTCGCGACGTTCGCATCGCGCACTCTCGGGGCCTGCTGCCGCGTGGCGTCTGGTGCAGGGACCCGGTTCAGGTGGACTTGCGAGTTTCCGACCGCCTGCGCTCAGGGGACGACACCTCGCGTGCACTGTCGTCTCAGTTCCGCACGCACGCCGGCACGGGCGCCGTCACGGCGTCGCACGGGTGCCAGAGTCGGCCGAGCTGGTTGGGCGCGAGAATACCGTTGGGCTGGTTGCCGCCCATCACCGTGCCGCACGAGTCGACCGCGTCGAACCCGATGCCGCTGCAGTCGACCGACGCCGAGAGGTAGGGCGCGATGCGCGAGATGGCTGCCGACGCGGCGAAGGTGGGCGTCGAGCCCGTGGGAATCGAGCCCGGCGCGAGGCGCAGCTCGCTCTGACCACCGCCGCTGTTGTTGAACCAGCCATTGCAGAGGTTCGAGCCCAGCATCGCGAGCTGCGAGACGCGAAGACCGAACAAGCCGGGGCTGTCGGGGCCCAGCGACGCGCTGCACGTCGGCGCGTACGGGCGCCCTCGAATCGCCACGTAGACGCCACGCGGAGGGATGACGTCGGCCGCCCCGAAGTTCATCCACCTCAGGCTGGCCATCGAGGCCGTCGAGTTGCGGTAGGCAAAGTGGAAGCCGTTGAGCGTGACGGGGCAGTTCGAGAGGTTGGTGATCTCCACCGCCTCGCCAGCCTGGCAGGTGTCCATCGTCGCGCAGTTCGGCGAGGGGCAGGAGCCTTCGCCGTTCACCACGTACTCGCTGATCAACACGTTCGAGGGCGTTGGCGTCGTCGGCGTCGCGCAGTCCTCGACCACGTTCACGCTCAGTGACGCCGGCGCCGAGCAGCAGGTCGGGTCGCTGGCGCGACAGGCGCGCACGGCGAGCGGGAGCGGGGTTCCTCCAGGAGGTGGCCCACCCACTGCCGCGCGCATCGCAGGGCGCAGGTGATTGTGGCCTGCAGACGCCGTCGCGAGCACCGCGTTCGAGGGGCCCACGAGCTCGTAGACGAGGCCGCTGGGCACCGGGGCGAACTCGACGATGGGCCGTCCATCCCAGCTGGTGCCGCAGGCCGTGCTGACAGGCGGAGACGGCGGTGAGGCACATGCGGTCGTCGACAGCCTCGTCGTGCAGCACGCCGACAGCCCGTGGTCGTCGGTGGCGCAGAACGACAGCGTGAAGGTGCCAGCCTGGTCGGGCGTGAAGCCAGTGACTCGAGCCGCTGGTGCCGCAGGCGTCGCGGTCGACCCGGCAGGGCGCGCCGCCACCGTCCACGAGGTCGACGCGATGGTGCCGTCGGGGTCGCTCGCGGCGCCGGTGAGCGTGACGGGGGTGTTCGCGACGACGGTGAGCGCGGCTGGGCACATCACGACCGGCGGCAGGCACGTGCCCGGGTCGTCGGCCGTGCCGTTGCAGTCGTTGTCGAGGCGGTCGCAGACCTCGGCCGCTGGCCGCACGTCGCCCTCACACGCGCTCCACACGCCGGCGTCGGTGCAGGTGCGGGAGCCCTCACGACACGTGCCCGTCATCGAGCCACAGCGCTCGGCCAGACCCTCACGACACTGACAGCCCTCGTCCACCATGCCGTCACAGTCATCGTCGAGCGTGCCGTCGCAGCGCTCGGGAACCGGCGCCGTCGCTCCCACGCACGCGCCCCACGCCGCGTCGGTGCAGGCCTCGACGCCGGGCCGGCAGGCGCCCACCGACGTTCCGCACGGGCGGGTCAGCTCGTCATCGTTGGCGCCATCGCAGTCGTCATCGAGTCCATTGCACGTCTCGACCGCCGGCCCGACACCGCCGACACACGAGCCCCAGCGCCCTTCGAGGGAGCAATACCGTTGCCCTGCTTCACAGGCTCCGATGTCGACGCCGCAGCGCTGCGCCGGCCCGCCCACCACACACTCGCAGACGTCGCTCACCTTCAGGCACGGGCAGCCTTCGTCGGCCAGCCCATCACAGTCGTCGTCACGGTCGTTGCCGCACACCTCGATGTCGCAGACCAGGCCAGCATCTTCGACAGCCTGCACGCGCCCACGGTCGCACTGGCACGAGGCGACGAGCACGAGGACCAGCAGCCAGTGGCACCGACGTGCGCTCACGGGCGGCACGGTCGCTCACCCGCGTCGTTTCGTCGAGGGCTGGCTCGGTGACGTCTCGATGGCTTTTGGCGCCACTGAAGTCACGGCGCTGTCTGCTTGCCTTTGGAGTTCCCGTCGGCTCGTCTGTTGGTCTTCTTCCGGGGGACGCATGAAACGAGTGATGAAGGGGCTTCTGGCGACGGTCGCGTTCATGGTGCTCGCGCTCGGCGGTGCGTTCGCCCTGGCGCAGAGCAAGGCGATGGGGCGTCTCGACAAGACGTGGCAGGCGCACACCATCGAGCTGCCGGTGCCGTTTCCGCTGTCGGAGGCCGAGCTCGCCGCGCTCCGCGCCGAGAAGAGCGCCGCGCTGGGGGTGGACGCTGGCGCCGACGACGTGCTCGCGGGCGTCGACCTCACCGCCGTCGCGACCCAGCGCGCGCTCGAGCGTGGCAAGCACCTGCTCGAGTCACGCTACGGCTGCTTCGAGTGTCACGGCACCGACCTCGGCGGCGGCACGATGATGGACGCTCCGCCCGTGGGCCGCTTCTTCGGCCCGAACCTCACGAGCGGGAAGGGTGGCGTCGTCTCGAAGTACACGGTCGCCGACTGGGACCGCATCGTGCGTCACGGCATCAAGCCCGACGGCAAGGGGACGGTGATGCCGTCGGTCGACTTCCTCTCGATGTCGGACCAGGAGCTGTCGGACATCATCACCTCCGTCCGTGCTCGACCGCCCGTCGACCGCGAGCAGCCACGGCCCGAGTTCGGCCCCGTCGGGCTTCTTCTGATGGCGAAGGGCGACATCAACGTCAGCGCAGAGCTCGTCGACCACCAGCGGGCGCACGAGCAACTGCCTCCCGAGGTGGCGTCGAAGGAGTTCGGGCACCACCTCGCGCAGGTCTGCACCGGCTGTCACGGCCCGGCGCTCAAGGGCGGGCCCATCGCTGGAGGAGACCCCTCGTGGCCGCCCTCCGCCGACCTGTCGACGAAGGCCCTCGCCGGGTGGACGTATGAAGACTTCAAGCGCGCGCTCACCGAAGGAAAGCGGAAGGACGGCACCGAGCTGAAGGCACCGATGTCGTTCATCACGAAGTACGGCGTGAAGTACACCGACGCCGAGCTGAAGGCGTTGTGGAGCTACCTGCAGACCGTCAGCGGCTGAGGCGCTCACCCTTCAGCAGCGCGAGCGATTGAGCCGTCACCGGGTCGCGATGGGTCCGGCCACCCGAGCATCGGTCACAGCAGCGCTCGTGCGTTTGTCGGTCACCCCACTGGCGGGCCGAGACGGTGTTCGTCAGGGCTTCGGGTGGTCGACGAAGAACTGCAGCACCACCTCGCCCCAGACGAAGGCGTTGGGCGGCGCGCAGCTGAAGAACATGGTCTGCCCCAGGGCGCCGTTGGAGCGCAGGTCATCGCCTCCGGGAATGCAGTGCCCCGCGAGCGGGACCGGCACGTACGGCGTCGTGACGGCGTAGGCGTGCTGCAGGTACTCGACGACGAGGCCCGAGGCCGACGTGTAGCGCGTGCGGGTGTGCTGCGCGTCGCTCGACACCACCATCGGCGCGCCGAGGTTCCACGCGGCGACGATGGCGTCGCGCTGCTGCTGGCCCTTGGCGATGGGCACCAGCCCGTCAGAGGCGCCGTGCATCTGCAGCACGGGCACTTCGCGTGACGGCGAGCGCGCGGGCGTGAAGGGACAGTCGAGCACGAACGGAGGGCTGTTGCTCGAGAGCGACTGCGCATCGGCGGCGGCGACGGGCGCGACGGACGCGAAGACGTCGGCGTGCGCGCAGAGCATGCGCCACGTCATCGCGCCGCCCTGAGAGAACCCCGTCATGTGCACGCGCTTCGGGTCGATGACGAGCGCGGTGCGGAGTTGCTGGAGGAAGGCCCAGACCTTCGGGTCGTCGGAGCCGGGCGTCCACGACGGGCCGAGCGCGGTCGATGGCGCCGTCGGCTGCGCGATGACGAAGCCACGGGGCGGGCCGAGGCTGCGCAGCTTCGTGCTCTTGTCCTGCGAGTTGCCGTTCATCGTCATCCCATGCACGTCGACGACGAGACCGCAGCCACCACGTGCACACGCGGGTGAGAGCTCGAGCTCCCAGGTGATGCCGTCACAGCGCAGCGCGTGGTGGCCCGCCGCGACGGTGGTGATGCAGCCGACCGGCATGGGGCCGCTCACCCCTGCGTCGACGACCGTGCCTGCATCGACGACTCCAGCGTCAGCGGAGCTGCCCGCATCGAAGGGCACGCTCGCGTCCAGCGGCGCGCCTGCGTCAGAGCGCCCAGCGTCGGTGACCGCGGTGCCTCCACCGGTGCCGCCAGCGTCGAGCGGGTCCGACGTCATCGGCGCTCCGCAAGCGGCGCTCATCGCCACCATCACCAGGGCAAACCATCGGTCGAGAGTGTGCACGTGAGCTCCTGCGGTGCGCGTGTAGCGCGAGCGCCGGCCGTTGCGGAAGAGCCAGTCGGGAACGCCTCTGTGCACGTGACTTCCCACCTGTTCGCTCCCTCAGCGTGAGCGCCCAGGCGCACCCGGGCACATCAGAGTGATGCGCTCTCGCAGGTAACCCCTCGCGGTTGGTGGCGAACGCGGTGGCGCGGCCGCTGCTCTTCCACGGGGCGTCGTCCTACCCATCCTCAGGAGCGCTGATGAAGAACCCCCAACCGTCGAGTCCCTCCTCGTTCTCACCCAAGGCCAACAACCCGCAGACCTGGCGGCCCTCCTATTGGAACAAGGAGCACGGCTCTGCGTGGAGCCGCGTTCGCGAGGCGTTCAGCCGCGACTGGGAGCAGACGAAGACTGATGTCACCGGCAAGGGCCCCGACCTCAAGCAGGACGTGCCCGACACCGTGAAGCAGGCTGCGGGCACCGAGCCGATTCCGCCGGCGGGACAGCCGAACATCGAGACGGACACCGCGTCGAAGGGCTCGTGGCAGGACGCTGAGCCCGGGGTCCGGTACGGCTTCGGCGCGCGGCAGCAGTACGGCAAGGACAGCCCCGAGTGGGACGAGACCCTCGAGAAGAAGCTCGAGTCGGAGTGGGACGCCGAGAAGACTGGCAAGCCCTTCTCGGCCGTGAACCGGTTCGTTCGTGCAGGCTGGAACCAGAACAAGAAGAAGGAGTGAGGGACGCCATGGAAAACAAAGTCGTCGAGTCGGTGAAGCGCAAGGTTCAGAACGGCGCCCGTGGGCCCGCGTTGTCGGCGCTCAAGAAGGTGCCGACGCAGATGAAGCAGCTCGAGAAACGCGCGGGGGCGGAGCTCAAGAAGGCCGAAGGAAGCCTGAAGAAGGCCGCGCGCTCGGCCGGTGCGCTCGCGAAGAAGTACCCGGGAGCGACGGCAGGCGCGCTGGTCGGTGCCGGCGTGCTGGTCGGCGTCGCTGCCACGAGGGCGCTGCATCACGAGCCCACCGTCGGCGAAGTGGTGATGAGCGCGATCAAGCGCAACGCGTCGAAGGTCTCGAAGCGGCTGGCCACCACGGCTGCAGCAGGGATGAGCGCAGGAAGAGCCCGCGCCCGTCGCGCCCTGCGCTGACGCCAGTTTCGGCTGTGCCTCGAAGTGAAGTGTGGAACCCTGCGGCCGTCGCGCGTGTTGTCCCGCCGCGCTGGCCGTTGAAGGGGAAACCACATGACGCTGCTGCTCCCATCACTCCTCGCACTTGGCGCGGTCCAGGCTCCAGTGACGCAGGTGACGGTCTTCACCGACCAGGCGCGCATCGTGCGCTCGGCGCAGGTGACGTCGCCCGGCGTCGTGGAGTTCCCCGCGTTGCCCGACACCATCGACGTGTCGTCCGTTCGGGTCGAGGCGACCGGTGCCGAGGTGCGCCGCGTCGACCTCGAGCGCCTGACGCCCGCGGCCTTTCAGACGGCCGAGGCGAAGCAGTTGCTGTCTGCGCTCGACGCCATCGACACCGAGCTCGTCCGTCTGGGCCGCGAACAGATGGCGATTCGTGAACACCGCGACGCGCTCTCGCGCCTGCACCCCTCGCTCCCCGCCAACGACAACGTTCGGCCCGCCGTGCGGCTGTCGCCGGGCGGTTGGAACACGGCGCTTCAATTTCAGTCAGCGCAGCTCGACGCGGCGCAGAAGAAGCTGCGTGACGTCGAGCTCGCGCAGCGCGCCGCGACCCGAAAGCGCGAAGGGCTCGTCGACAAGGCGAACCGGCTGGGCAACCCCGAGTTCCGCAGCGGCTGGCGCGTCACGGCGGTGCTCGCCGGCGGAGGCCCCGCCACCGTCTCGCTCACCTACCTCGTGCGTCAGGCCCGGTGGACGCCGACCTGGGACGTGCAGCTCGACCCCGAGAAGAGCCTCGTCACGGTGTCGCTCGCAGGCCTCGTGTCGCAAGACTCGCTCGAAGACTGGGAGGACGCGCAGCTGACGTTGTCGACGGCGATTCCGTCGTCGGCGGTGAAGGCGCCGAAGCTGCTCACCTGGAAGATTGGCACCACCGAGCGCTTCATTCCGACGCCCAACCCGGTGCAGGACTTCGTGCGAGGGGTTCCGTCGCCCGCGAGGCCCGTGCTGGTGCGCAGCGAAGAGTCGCTGGTGCGTGGCTGGTTGTCGCAGGCCACTGGCCGCTCCTTCCCCGCGCAGCCAGAGGAGCCGGAAGCGCTCGAGTTCGACCAGAGGCCGGCAGACCGCCGTCGCGGCGAGATGAAGAAGCTCTCGAAGTCTGCGCCGCCGCCGCCGCCGCCGATGAACGCGCCGAGGGCGCCGAGCCCGATGCCGATGGCCGTCAAAGAGGAGCAGGGGCGCTTCGACTTCGACTCGGACGAAATCTCTAGCGAGCTCTCACAGGCCGAGAGCACGGTCAGCAGCACCCCTGGCTCCGCGATGGGCTTCTCGTCCTCACGCGTGCAGCAGCCGACGGCCGCGTTCAGCCTCATGCCGCCGCCCGGGTACCGCGCGCCGTCGTACGGCGCCGACAGCCCGGTCACGCTCGCCGGTGGCTACGACCTGAGCTTCGCCTCGCGCCAGAAAGAGACGATTCCTTCGTCGAAGGGCGCCCGCCGCGTGGCGCTGTGGAGCCAGCAGTGGCCGGTGACGGTCGAGCGCAAGGTCTACCCCGCGCTCTCGAAAGAGGCGTACCTGTCGGCCGAATTGAAGAACCCCTCGCAGCAGGTGCTCCCCGGCGGGCCGGCGACGTTGTCGGTCGGCGCAGACCCCGCAGGCACGGCGCAGCTCAAGCTCGTCTCGCCCGGTGAAGTCGTCACGCTGCCGCTCGGCCTCGACCGCGCCATCAAGACGGTGCGCAACGTCTCGGTCGTCGACGCGACCGAAGGTGTCGTCTCGAAGGATGACGTGTCGACCTACGCCGTCACCATCGAGCTGGTGAACCCGTACCGCACCAGCGTCGCGTTGCGCGTGTTCGACCAGTGGCCGCTCCCGCAGCCCAACCAGCGAGACGTCGAGACGAAGCTGCTCGACTCGAAGCCCGGCGCCATTCAGGACACGGCGACCGGCAAGCTCGAGTGGCGGCTGACCCTCAAGCCCAACGAGAAGCAGACGCTCACGTTCAACTACCAGGTGAAGCGCCCCAGAGGATGGAAGCTGTACCAGCAGGAGGTGCGGCGATGATGACGCTCACGTTGCTGGTGCTGGCGTCGACGACGTCGCCCGACGAGGTGGTGGTGTACCCGGACCGCGCGCAGGTGACGCGCGTGACGCAGGTGACGTGTGGCTCTCGCACGGCGCTGGTGTTCGAAGGCGTGCCGCCCGCTGCGGTCGGTGACTCGTTCCGCGCGCGCATGTCTGAGGGCACGGTCGATGGCCTGCGCGCCGAGCTGGTTCGCCAGGAGAAGGTGTTCAGCGAGAAGGCCGAACTGCTCGAGAAGAAGCTCGAGCAGCTCTCCGACGAGGGGCGCGTCATCGACGACCAGGTGGCTCGTGCCGAAGGTCAGCGCGTGCTGGCGACGCGGCTGCGTGAGGTGGCCGAGCAGGGCCTCGCGAAGGAGCTCGCCGCCGACAAGCCCGACGTGAAGTCCTGGCAGTCGGCGCTCGACACGCCGTTGTCGACGACGCTCGCGATGGCGAAGCAGGTGGCCGAATTGCAGGCGAAGCGCCGCGAGCTCAACCGCACGATGGATGACGTGCGCCGCCAGCTCGACGAGACGCGGGTCGGCGCGCAGAAGCAGGCGTTCCGCGTCGAGGTGCTCGTCACCTGCCCGCAGGGAAAGTCGGCGCAGCTGTCGCTCAGCTACCTGGTGGGCGGCGCCTCGTGGACGCCGGCGTACGAAGCGCGCGCGGCCGAGGCGAGCCGGAGCGTCGACTTCGCGACCTTCGCCACCGTCACGCAGGTGACCGGCGAAGACTGGTCGGGCGTGAAGCTCTCGTTGTCGACCGCGGTGCCCTCGCAGAACGCCACGCCGCCGGCGATGAACAAGCTGCTCGTCGGCGCCACCGAGCGCGCGCCCGAGAAGAAGGTGCTCACCCGTCGTGACGAGTTCGTCGAGTCGGCGTCGGTCGCGGTGTCGGCGGGCCCGACGTCGAGGGACACCGGCCTCGTCGCGAAGTCACAGGGGTTGTCGGTGCAGCTCGAGGTGCGAGACCCGGCGAAGGTGCCGGGCGACGGCGCGCCGGTGCGGCTGTTCGTCGGCGAGACGAAGCTCACCGCCGCGTTCGAGCTGCGCGTGATGCCCAAGCTGTACCCGGTGGCGTTCCGCGTGGCCGAGGTGTCGAACTCTGGCGCGTGGCCGCTGCTGCCGGGCCGCGTCGATGCGTTCCGCTCCACGGGCCTCGTCGGCCGCTACGAGCTCGAGCGCGTGGCCCAGGGCGCGTCGTTCTCGCTCACCTTCGGCATCGACGACTCGGTTCGCGTCAAGCGCACCGTCACCGAGGAGCTCAAGAAGGACTCGGGCGTCTTCAACTCGAAGAAGCGCTTCACGTACGCGTACACGTTCGACCTCGCCAACTACGGCAAGGCGCCCATCGAGGTGTCGGTGTCGGACCACCTGCCCGTCGCCGAGGTGAACGACATCGAGGTGGCGCTGACCGAGAAGACGACGGCCGGCGCGCAGGTGAACAAGGCGTCAGGCGTCGCGACGTGGAAGGTGGCGCTCAAGCCCCAGGAGAAGAAGAGCGTCGTCTTCGGGTTCCGCGTCGACGTGCCCACCAGCTACGACATGGGCGGACTGTAGAGCCCGCTCGTCGTGGCGATGCCGCCTCAGAACGTGAAGGAATCGCCCTGGGTGTACGCGATGCCAGCGCCGACGCCGGCTGTCGGGCCATAGCCCCACGTCGGAATGGCGTACTGGCCGGGAATCGCCCATTCGACGAACGCGACGGCGCCAGCGAAGTAGGCCGCGCCGCCCGACACGCCGATGGCCATGCCCGGAACGTCGTCGAGCGTGCCCGGCGCGACCGAGAAGGTCAGGTCGAACTCCGCGCGCCCCTGAATGCCCGCGCTGAAGCCGACCGACACGAGGCCCTTCACGTTGCCCTCGTCGTCCCAGGTGACGCCGATGCTCGCGGCCCCACCGGCGCCTGGCGCGATGCTGATGTTCACCGTCACCGCGTAGGTGTGCTCGTACATCTTCGGCTCCGACTTCTTCGTCTTCTTCTTCTTCGGCGCGGCGGCCTTGGCCACGGGCGCGACTTCGTTCCCCTTCAGGTCGGCCTCGGCGTCTTCGTCGTCCGCGTCGACCATCATTCGAACGCGCGGGAAGCCCGGGAATGACGGCAGCAGAATCGGCCGCTTGTCTTCTGCCGGGTCCCAGCCCTTCACCCTCAACAGCGCGGTCAGCTCGGCGAGATCCTTCTTCAGGTCCTTATCGAGGTCCTTCTTCGCGGCCTTCAGCACGATGCGCTGCATGAGGGCGTAGGTCTTCGGGTCCTTCAGCGCGTCGCCCCACTTGTCGAGCTTCTTGGTGACGTAGACGCGGTAGGGCGCCATCGTGGCGGGCAGCTCCTGCAGCTTGGTGCTGACCAGCGCCACCTCGGGCGGCTTCAGCTTCTCGAACCGTTTGAGCGCCTCGGCGCCATGGTTCGCCGTGAAGGCCGCCGTCAGCTCGGCCTTCCATGCGCCCGGAAACGCCTCGCAGTTGGGGACCCGCGAGAAGCACGTCTTCGGCCTCTCGCACTCGAACTCGATGTCGCACGTCTTCGCGACCTTGCACGACTTCGGCTGCTTGCACGACTTCGGCTTCCGACAACTGCACTTCGTTCCAAGCGAGCCGACGCACTCGGCGCCGCACTTCGCCACGCTGGTGAAGTTGTCCCACCCGCACGCGGCGCCGTCGGTGACGGTCTCGGTGCCACACTTCGACGCGCTCTTGATCTTCTTGAGCCCGCACTCCGCCTCGTCCGTCACCTCTTTCGTGCAGGTGGCGAGCTCCGTGCCTCCGCATTTGAGGGCGTCGCTGACCTCGACCAGACAGGTTTCTGCGAGCGACTCGGCGGAAAAGAGAAGTGAGAGGATGACTGCCAAACGAAGGGTCATGGGACTTCCTTTGACGACGTGGGGGTGGGTGACCTGATCAGGGTGTCGCTCGGCAGAGGTCCATTACCCAAAGCCGTGCGCTCGACGCTCATTCTACATGGCAGGAACGTCACCTCGCGCTCGAAGTCCCCGGGAACCCAACTCGCCGTGGGTAGACTGCGGCATGCCGGAGCCGACGTTCGAGGCTGTCACCCTTCCCACCGCAGCCGAGGTGCCGCACCTGACGCGCGGCCAGGTCATCGGCCGGTACGTCGTGCTCGAGCAGCTCGGCGCCGGAGGCATGGGCGTCGTCTACGCGGCCTACGACCCGAGCCTCGACCGCAAGGTGGCCCTCAAGCTGGTGCGCACCAACTCCTCACTCCCCGACGCCGACCTCCAGGCCAGGCTGCTGCACGAGGCCCGCGCGCTCGCCCGCCTGTCGCACCCCAACGTGGTCGCGGTCCACGACGCCGGCAGCCACGAGGGGCAGGTGTTCCTCGCGATGGAGCACGTGCCCGGGGTCACCCTGACGAGCTGGCTCGAGCAGCCACGCACCTGGGAGCAGGTCGTCTCGGTCTTCCTCGAAGCAGGCCAGGGGCTGGCGGCGGCGCATCGCGCGAGCCTCGTGCACCGCGACTTCAAGCCCGACAACGTGCTCGTCGACGCCTCGGGACGGGCGCGCGTCACCGACTTTGGTCTCGCGCGCGCGGTCGACGACTCGAGACCGCAGCAGGCCTCGACCGGCGGCGCCGCGGCCTCGCCCATCCTCAGCGGGCGGGGCGCGCTCATCGGCACGCCAGCGTACATGGCGCCGGAGCAGTTCGCGGGCTTCCCGGCCGACGAGCGCTCCGACCAGTTTTCGTTCTGCGTCGCGCTGTACGAGGCGTTGTGGGGCCGCCGTCCGTACGCCGGCGAGAGCGTGGCCGAGGTTCAGACTGCCATCGCTGAGGGCCGCTTCGATCCGCCGCCCCCGTCGAAGGTCCCCGGACGGGTCCAGAACGCCGTGTTGCGCGGGCTCTCGACCGACCCGTCGGCGCGGCACCCGAGCATCGAGGCCCTCCTCGGTGAGCTGAGCCACAGGCCGGCCTTGACGGTCGGGCGCGCCGTCATCGCGACCATCCTCATCGGGGCCCTCGCGTCGACGGCGTTCGCGTGGAGGCAGCACGTGCAGTCACGATGCACTGGTGCCGAGGCGAAGCTGACGGGGGTCTGGGACGCAGCGCGGCGACGGACGGCCCTGCAGGCCTTCACGTCCACGAAGGCGCCAGGCGCTGACACGGCGGCCCGCGTCGCCTTCGACCGCCTCGACGCGTGGGCCCTCGAGTGGGCGAAAGGGCACACCGAGGCCTGTCGCGCGACCCGCGTCACCGGTGAACAGTCGGAGGCCCTGCTGGACCGGCGCATGCGGTGCCTCTCCCGCAAACTCGAGGAGGTCGACGCGCAGGCCGCGCTCTTCGAGAAGGCGACCCCCGAGATCGTCCTCCGCGCTGCGCAGGCGTCGAGCGCCTTGCCCCGGCTCGCCACGTGCGGCGATCTCGACGCGCTCCGTTTCGAGCTCGAGCCGAGCGCCGACCCTGGCCTGGCACCCCGCATCGCCGAGCAGCGCCGAGCGCTCGCCGAGGTGAAGGCGCTGCGCCACACCGGGCGCTACGTGAAGGCCCTCGAGCGCGCCGAGCAGACGGTCGCCGCGGTGAGCGCGCTGCACGTCGCGCCGCTCGAAGCCGAGGCTCTCTTCCGGCTGGGCGACGCGCAGGAGCTCGCGGGGCAGTCGGCGGCGGCAGAGACCAGCCTCGAGCGCGCCGTCTTCGCTGCTGAGGCCGCTGGCCACGAAGAGCTCGTCGCTGAGGCCTCGGTCAGGCTGGTGCTCGTCGCTGGCGCACGCAGAGGTCGCTACGAGGTGGCCGCGCTGTGGGAGCGTCACGCGCTGGCGGCCATCGCCCGGTTGGGTGGCCGGGAGGAGCTGGAGGGCGACCTGAACGACTACCTGGCGAGCGGGCTCACGGCACGCGGCCTCGACACCGACGCGCTCCAGCGGCACCAACAGGCGCTGCTCCTTCGAGAGCGCGCGCTGGGCCCCGACCACCCGTCGGTGGCCGCTTCGCTGAACAACACCGCCAACGTCCTCATGGCCCTGGGCCGCCTCGACGAGTCGGAGCTCACCTACCGTCGAGCGATCACGGTCTACGAGCGGGCGCTGGGGCCCGAGCACCCGCGGGTGGCGATGGCGCATGACAACCTCGCCGCGCTGTTCGAGGAGCGCGGCGACATCGCGAAGCTCACCGAGAGCGCGCAGCGAGGCCTTGCCCTGCGCGAGCGGCTGCTGCCCCCGCAACACCCCGAGCTTGCGCTGTCACTCATTCACGTGGCCGTCGCGCAGTCGGCGCGGGGTGAGCACGAGGCCGCCATCGCGGGGACCGAGCGCGCGCTCGGCATCCTCTCGGGGCCTGGAGGGCCTGGGCCGTCGCACCCGCTCACCATCGAGGCCACCGTGTACGCCGCTGATGCGCTCGTGGAGGGCGGCCGCTTTGCTGCAGCGCTCGAACGGTACGACGCGCTGCTGGGCAGGTTGGGCGACGCCGAGGTGCCGCCGTCAATCACGCTGAGGTGCGAGGTGGGCGCCGCGCGTGCGCTGGTGGCGCTCGGAAGACTGCCCGAGGCGATGGCCAGGCTCGAGTCGGCGCTCGAGCGTGATGCCGCGCAGCCCCCGTCGACCCCCCACGCGCGCGGTGCGCTGTTGCTGGGGGAGCAGCTGTGGCAACGCGGCGACCGCGTGAAGGCGCGGGCACTCGTGGACAAGGCACGAGCCGACTGCGTGAAGGCAGGCTCCCACGCGCAGGTGCTGACGGCCATCGACGGTGCGCTCGCTCGCATGAAGGCCGCGACGCCCTGACGGCTCGGTGGGACGCCTGAGCTCCACGCGCGCCCTCGGTGCCTCACTGGAACGCGAGTCTGGTCGGCACGTCGAAGTCGAAGGCGACGCGGTTCAGGGGTTCGGCATGATGGGCGCGGCCGGGTTCTTGAACTTGAGCGACGAGAGCCCCAGCGACTTCGCGTAGGCGTCGAAGAGCGGCTTCGCCTTCGGGGTGACGGCGGCGCACCCGAACACCGACACTTCCGTGCGGCCGGCCAGCTCGGTCAGCACCGACTTCTGGCGTGCCGGGTAGAGGTTCTTGAGTGCCTGCACCATCTCCTTCGCCTCAGAGACGTCGATGACGTACCGCGCAGACATGCCACGCTGTTCGTATGGCGTGCCCCACATCGGCCAGTGGTTGTCGTTGGAGCGGATGCTGAAGGCGGCGAGCAGGCTCTGAGCGACCTCGGGAGGGCTGCCGTTCCACTTGAAGCGCGGCCGGTTCTCCGGCGGTGGCGGGGGCATGGTGAAGTCGGACACCTGGTGGTTCTTCGCGACGCCGACGAAGCCCAGCAGCGACTTCTCGCCCGCGGTCTTGAGCTTCTTCTGCTCGGCCTCCGAGAGCACGCCGTCGCCATCTTTGTCGGCTGCGCGCACGCGGGCCTTGAGGTCGTCGATGGACTTCTTCACGTCGGCGAGCGGCTGAGGGCCCGTGGCCCGCCCAAACCCGTGCGCACCCTGGAGCGCGGCCAGCGTCTTCGGGTCCTTCGTCACGCCCTTCGCGGCCTCGCGGAGGTAGCTGATCTCTTCGCGCGAGAGCGCGCCGTCTTTCATCACGTCTGCCCGGTCGACGACCTTCTTGAGCAGCGAAGCGGCCTTCGTCACGTCGGTCAGCTTGATGCCTGGCATGTGGTGTTCCCCCGTTGAGAGCAGGAGATCTTGCCACACCGCGCGACGCTTTCACGGCACGCCGCGCTTTCGTCAGCGCGCGCGGCCGTTGCGTGACGGCGAGCCGCTCCGGCCGACCCAGCCACCCGACTCGACGTCGAGCTCCGGAACCGAGAAGCCTGACAGCGAACCGTTGCCGAACACGTACGCGACGCCCCGGACGATGGCGGTCGCGCTCTCGGCCTTCGTCGGCAACACGCACGAGAGCAGGGGAGCGCCGCGGCCGTCGATGGCGCCGAGGACGCCGCCGTCGGTGTACGAGCCGGTCCACGCGACGCCGCCGTCTTTCACCAGCTGGAAGTCGGCCGAGGCGCCGAGCTCGAGCGCCCGCGTCTGAAACCGGTGCGTTCCGCTCGTCACGTCGGTGGCCATCAGGCCGTTGGTGCTGTCCCAGGTGATGAGCTCGTTGCCGCGCAGCAGCACGGCCGAGGGTGCGGATGACACGCCCATCGTCGAGAGGTTGGTGAGCGAGAGCGATCGGTCGATGAGCCACGTCGCGTTGCCTGCGCGGCCGATGCCGAAGCCGGCCCACGCCGTCGACGGGTAGAGCTCGTGAAACCGCGTGGCCTGCGCGACGCCAGACGGGGCGACGCGCGTCAGCTCTCCGGCCGCGGCCCAGCAGTTCGCCGACGAGAGCCAGAGTTCTCCGGTGTGGTCGACGCCCGTGCCGTAGAGGTGCCCCTTCTTGTGGAGCTGCCAACCCTGGGTCCCCGTCGCGCGGTCGAACGTGCGCACGTACACGTGGTGGTCGCTGACGCCTTCGCTGAGTGGAACGCCGACGAGCGTGTCTCCGATGAGCAGTGGCGCAGAGAGCGAGAACGAGCCGCCGCCGTCGGGCCGACGGTCATACGTCGGCACACCCAGCGTGACGTCCTGCGCCCACAGCAACCTGCCGTCGTCGAGGCTGTGCGCCTGAAGCATCGAGCGCGCAGCCAGGAAGACGCGGCGGCCTGCGGTGTCGACCGCGAGCGCGAGGCCGTACTGGCAGGACGAGCAGTCGGAGACAGCGATCTCCTTGAAGCGCACGACGCCATCCCGAGAGAGCGACAGCAGCGCGGTGACGGGCACGTCCCTGACGTTGCCGGTGTCGCTCTGAAGCCAGCTCTCGGTCGCAAACGCGTTCCCCTCGTCGTCGACGGTGCCGAAGAAGCGCAGGGTGTGCCCGGCTGGAGGAACGTAGCTCCACCGTGGCGTCATCGGCGCGGCGGGCGGCACCTCGCACTGTTGGCCGTGACACACGCCCGCCTCTCGACACGTCGTCTTCGGAGCGCAGGCGCTGCCCTCGGGCGCGGTCCGGCTCACGCACGCGCCGCCGACGCAGACGCGCGCGGTGGTGCAGTCGTTGGGGCCACACGCAGTGCCATCGGTGACGGGCACGAGGCCGCAGCCAGAGACGGGCTCGCACACCGGCGCGAGGCAGGGGTTGGTCGAGAGGGGACAGGCCTGGCTCACGTCGTCGTGCCGGCAGCCCGCGGCGCTGTCACACGAGTCCGCAGTGCACGCGTTGCCGTCGCTGCAGTCGCGGGGTCGACCCATGCACGTCCCCGAGACACACGCGCCCGCGACGAGGCACTGGTCCGTCGCGCCACACGAGGTGCCATCGGGGGCGACGGTGTCGACACACGCGCCCGTCGTGGCGTCGAAGGTCACTTCGCGACAGTCGGCCGCAGGGCAGAACGGAATCGCGGCGACGTCGGCAGACACCGGCACCTCGAGGCTCGAGGCGTTCCACGCGAGCCGAACCGCGCCTGTGACCGAGCCCGCGCTCGTCGCGTCGAGCACGACGTCGACCTCGCGCTCATCGCCGCCGCCCAGCGTCAGCTCGGTGACGGTCGAGAAGGGTGCCTGAGTCGAGAGCGCCACCTCGATGGGCGCGCGGCCCTCGTTGCGCAGCGTGAGCTGGGCCGTCGCGCGTCGTCCGACCCAGGCTCGCCCGAACACGACTTCCTGTGGGGTGATGATCAGCGTGCTCTCGGCCCCCGACAGCTCATCCCCGCGACATGACACGAGGACGAAGCCGAGCAGGCTCGCGACCATCAACTTTTCGAGGGAGATCATGCCGGGTGGGGCACCTGAGCAAGGCGGGTGCCACGGCGGCGTCACTAGACGACGGCGTCACTTCTTCGCGCGAATGACTCCGCAGGCGATGCGCGCGCCCGAGTTGCCGGCAGGGTCGGTCTTCAAGTCGTCAGCGTCAGCGTGCAGCACGAGCGAGGTGCCGTCTTTCTTCAGCAGGCCTCCTGGCGCCGAGTCGAGTGACGCGCGGAGCACGATGAACTCGCCGGTGCCGTCACCCTTCACGTCGACCGCGAGGTTGTCGAGGTCTCCGACGTGCGCGCCGCTCGGGTTCGAGCCGCCGTGCTTCTTCTCGTCTGGGTTGAAGTGACCGCCCGCAGAGATGAAGTCGGGACCCACGCAGGAGCCCAGCTCGTGCACGTGAAAGCCGTGTGGCCCCGGGGAGAAGCCCTTCACCTTCAACGTGACGTGAACGCCGCCGTCGACGGACGTGAAGTCGGCCGTGCCCACCTTCTTCCCCTCGGTGTTGCGCAAGAGGGCCTGCGCTCTGGGAGCGGCGAACGCAAACGATGACACCAGCAGCGCGATGACGGTCACACGCATCGGGACTCCTCGAGTGAAGAAGGACGGCGCAGGAGTGCGTTGCAAGCCAGCGCCCATGGCGCATCCGTCGAGAACCTCGAAGGCGCGCGCGCTGCCGGGCGGCACCAGAATGACGCGGCGGATTCAAGGTGATGGCGTGGGCCGCACGAAGTTCAGCTGTGAGTGAACGGTGACGCGGTACGGTCGGCGCTTTCACAGCTCGCAGCACGGGGGACCCACCGCATGCCGATTCCTGACGCCGTTGGACTCGAGATTCTCGAAGCGATGCGCGGCGAAGTGACGCGCCTGTCGAACGGCTCGGTCGAGGCCATCTCGTTCTCGACGACGCAGGTCATCAGCTCGCTCAACCAGTTCATCAAAGGCCGGTCGCACGTCTGCCAGGTGTCGGGCGGCACCGTGAAGTGGAGGGACGGCCTGTTCCCCCGCAGCTTCCCCATCACCGGCGGCGCCATCGAGATGTTCATCGCGACGACGCCGAGCAAGCGCGAGAAGGCCTTCGAGTTCAACATCGAGTTCACCGGCCCTGGCGGCGCGCCGCATCGCCTGACGGGCAGCAAACGCCTGAAGGCCGATGGGGCCGTGCAGGCCCTCGACGCGATGGGCGACCTCTCGACGTTGCATGACGTCACCATCTGGGACCGCACGCGCGCGGACAGCGAGGTGGCGAAGGGCACGTTGCGGGTCGCGCTGCCGGACCTCATCGATCAGCTCGGCTCCATCACGTTCCCCGGCGCCTCGACGCCCGCCGAAGCGGCGACCGCGCAGCAGAACTTCCTGGCCTTCATGGTCGACCAGCTGTCCGACGTGTACTCGGTGGTGCCGCTCTTCTTCCGCGAGAGCCGCAGTCTGCTGTGGCACCAGCACCTGCTCGTCGGAATGCTGCTCGAGGTCTTCATCCCTGGGCCGAAGATGGCGAGCCCCGCCGACGTCATCGAGCAGCTCGAGAAGTACCTGGCCAACTCGTCGACCGACCTTGGTGAGCTGCTCTCGGGAGCCGTGCGCACCATCGGCGGCAACCTCGGGCAGGTCGACCCGGTCGCGATGCGCAACCTCGTGCGTGACGTGCTGGAGCAGCCGGTGACCGACCTGCCACGCAAGCTCCTGCGCGACTCGTTTCAATCGCTGCACACCATCCTCGTCGCGGCCTACTACGCGTGTCCTGGCGTCGATGCCTCCATCGGCTACCAGCGCTCGCCGACGTCGCCGGGGCCTGGCTCGAAGAAGCTCGCCATCAAGAAACAACCGGTCGGCCAATACGATGTGCTCATCGCGGGGTCCGGCGTCGCTGGCAGCCTGCTCGCGTGCCGGCTCGCGAAGGCGGGGAAGAAGGTCTGTCTGCTCGAGGCGGGCCGGTACCACCACGAGCCTTCGTTCTCGAGTGACGAGCTCGACGGGCTCTCCCGCACGTACGCGATGGGCGGGCTGCAGACGGCCGTCGACGTCGGCCGGCCCCTGGCGCACCCGCTCAAGCACCGGAACATCACCGTGCTCCAGGCCCGCGGCGTCGGCGGCGGTGGCCTGGTGAACAACGCCGTCTGCTTCCGCCTGCCGAAGCCCGTCTTCGACCGGTGGGCGAACGTCGATTTTCCGGTGAGTGAGGCCGAGCTGAAGCGCGCGTATGACGCCGTCGCCCTCGAGCTCGACATCATTCCTGCGAGTGCAGCGCTGGCTCCGGGCGCGAAGCTGAACCCCGCGCTGAAGTACATCGAGCAGGCGTGGGGCCCGGTGTCGAAGCACCCTGCTGGCCTGCCCAACGCTCCCGGTCTCTACGAGTGCAACGTCAACATCAAGAAGGCGAAGTGCACGGGCTGCGGCTACTGCAACGTCGGCTGCACCTTCGAAGCGAAGCGCAACAGCCTGCAGGTGCACCTGAAAGAGGGCATCGCGACGGGCAACCTCGAGGTCGTCGAGCTCGCGCGCCTGCACAGCCTCGAGGTCACGGGCAAGAAGGTCACGGCGGCGAACGTGATGCTGGGCGCGAGTACGCAGTCGATGAAGGTGAAGGCGAAACAGTACGTGGTGTCGTGCGGGCCGATTCAGAGCTCGGCGGTGCTCAAGCGCTCCGGGCTCACGCATCAACGCATCGGCATGCGGCTGTCGGCGAACATCGGCGCGCCGGTGCTCGCGTTCCTTCAGGAGCCCATTCAGTCGTACGGCTCGCTGCAGATCTCCCACTTCTTCTGGCCCAACGAGCCGGGCCCGCGCTTCGTCATCGAGTCCTGGTTCAACGCGCCGGCTGCGCAGGCGATGGTGGTGCCCGGCTACCTCGAGGTGCACCAGGACCGGATGCAGAACTACGGCAACTTCGCCGTGCTCGCGCCGCTCGTCGGCACGCTCGCCTCAGGCACCGTCGACCGTGACGGGAAGGTGCAGCTGCCGCTCGGGCTCGACGACCTCTCTCGCGTGCATCAAGGGCACGGGATGATCGCCCGCGCGCTGATGGACCCGGGCAACCCCGAGCCGATCAACGAGCTGATCATGCCGACGCGTCACGGCTTCGTGGTGTCTGACGCGAACGAGCTCAAAGCGTACGAGACGCAGCTGCCTGACCTGCGCGAGCTCGTGGTGGGCACCGGGCACCCGCAAGGTGGCAACGGCATGAGCACCGACGACGCCATCGGCTGCGTGGAGCCCGACTTCCGCGTGCGCGGCATGGACAACCTGCGCGTGTGTGACGGCTCGCTGTTCCCCGACTGCGCCGGCATCAACCCTCAGTGGACCATCATGGCGCTCGCGCACCTGTGCGGGGAGCACATGGCGACGCTGTGACCCTCACGACTTCCCTGACGTCAGCTTCCACACGATGACGGTGAGGATGACGAGCACGCCGACCAGCGTGGTGACGGGGTTCGAGTACGGAACCGTCTCCTCATCGTCTTCCGTTGCCTCACCGGCGAATTGGCTGGCGTAGTCGGCGAGGTCGACGAGGTCGCCTCCGTGGTCGACGAGGAACGAGCTGGTGCCATCGGCGTTGTTCACCCGCTTCACGGGAAACTGCTTCGCGCCTTCCATCACCGCGAGCTCAGCGTCGAGGGGCAACGCCGCGAGCGCTTCCGGTGTCGCGGCGACCGACGGGTCGAGCACGAGCCTGGGGGTGAGGCCAGGTTCAGCGAGCCCTGACACCGCTTTGCCGAGGTCGTCGACGACGGCTGGCGCGGTGCGAGAGGTGGCCATCATCAGCTCTCCGCTGGCTCCACGGGCGAGGTAGCCCGCGCGCGACGCATCACCGGCCAGGCCCACCATCGACGCTGCGGCGCGTTCGGCCACCACCACGGTCGATACCCCGGTCGCGACCTTCGCGAGGCGCGCCGCGCGGCTCAGCTTCACGGCGCCAGAGCCCACCCGGGCCGCATTCCCCGACTTGCTCAGCAGCGAGAGAATGCCGGCCTCGGACGAGAGCGGCACGACGAGGCCGACGAGCACGACGAGAGAGGTCAGCCGCATGAGCGCATCTTCTGCCGCTCCGCGTGCCGCCGACAAGGCCTGACCTCGCGGACTTGCACGGGGCGTCGCTTAACACTCCTCAACAGAATGCCCGGAGGGGACGCCAGTCGAACTTCTCGCAGGCTGAAACAGTGACCTGCACCACACGGAGGAACACCATGTTGAAGCACCTGTTCGTTGGCGCTGTTGGTCTCTCGTCGCTGGCCTTTGCGAATCCGTACCGGCACCCCGCGGTCCCGGTGCACCAGCCCGCGCCAGTCATCGCGGTCCCCGCAGTGCGTCCTCCGCCTCCGCCTCCGCAGGCGTTCGGGCCGCGGATGCAGGATGCCCAGGAGAACAGAGACGACCGCTTCGACGTGCGCAGGGCGAATGTGTTGATGCGCGAGTTCGACATGGCCATGGCTCGACGAGACTTGCGCGAGCTGCGCAACATCGAGGCGCGCTTCGAGAACTTCCTCGACCAGGAGCTCGCCGAGGCCCGGTTCAGCCGAGACCGCCGCATCGCGCAGAACGTGATGAACGTGCAGCGGCAGCTCAGCCGACTGACGGGGCGCATCGACCCGCATGCGCTGAACCAGAAGCGTGGCCTGTACTCGCGCGCGGTGGCGATCGCTGAGCAGGACCTTCGCGACAATCGGAACCGGGGTGGGTTTGGCCGGCGTGGGTAAGACGGAGCTGTTGAATTGGGAGCTGAGCCCCGGGTGTTGTCGCTCCGCCAGGGAGCGTATGACTGGGGGATGCGCCTGCCGGCCGTCCTCACCTGGTGCCTCGCCGCTCACGCCTGGGCCGGTGACCTTCACACCCGCGACTATGCGGCGACCGTGAGCGGCGTGAAGCGGATGAAGGCCTTCACGTTCCCCGATGCGCTCGCCAGGTTGTCCGATGAGAAGGCGGTTGCTCAGCGCGGCGGTCCCGCGTGCGAGCTGCGCCTCACGGTGAATGATCCATTCTTCAAAGACGTTCAGCTCGTCTACGCGAGCGAGCGGGCCTGCGAGAAGGTCAAGCGCGGCGCGAAGGTGATGGTGCAGTACCTGGGCCTCGCGACGTACGCCCAGTTCGTCTCGCTCCAGCTCGACGGTGTCTGGTACTCGTTGCCGCTCATGCGCCAGACCGCTGCGACGCTGCCCCGGCTTCGGGAGTGTCTCGACGGCGTGGATGGTGGCGCGCCGCACTGCTCGGTGTCGTCAGGGCCGCCCCTCTGACGACGAGGTGGCTACGTCCGGGCCACGCGACCGTCGGCCATGACGTACGCCCAGGACTCCGCGCGCATCCTGAATCGAGACCCGACCGACGCTGCTGTCATTCGAGTCGCTGTTCAGGGGCAACAGAGCTCGCCGTCGCCGCCGCCCCGCGCGCGCACCGACATCGAGTCCGACGTCGTCACCAACAGCGGCCTCGCTTCGTTTCGGTGAAGGTGTTGCTTCTCAGCCCCTGAGCCACGCCGCCACCCCCAGGACCACGAGCGCCACCACGTCCGACACGGCGACGCGCCGCAGCGACCCGAGGGACGTGGCGTGCATCGCGCAGAGGATGAGGAACGACACCTTGCTGGCGAGCGCGAACGCGACGGCTGGCCCCCACCAGCTCTCGCGAAACGCAGCGACGCCGAGGCCCACGCCCACGCAGCCGAGCAGCACCGCGCGATGTCGCATCACCACCTCGAGCACCGGCGTGTCGAGCGCGAAGCCGTAGAGTGTGAGACTCCAGCGCGGCGACACGGCGACGATGGCAGGCACGAGGTTCAACGCGGCGATGGCGAGCACGAGAACGCGAGCGAGCATGTCGGTCACCGTGCCAGCGACCAGCCGCGCGCGCTTGAACGCAGCGGCTGCCACACCTCCGTCGTTGCAGGTCGGGAGCCGAGGTGTCCGGTACGAGGGTCCGCTCCTCGGCGTCGGGCTGCATGCCTCGGGCGTCACCTGTTTCGTCGAGGCGCTCTCGGGGAAGGTCGAGGTCGGTCGTGTTCGCGCGAAGGCGGTCCGGATTCCCGCTGGTGTGATGCATGAGGTGCGGGCCCCACCGGGAGCGCGGGTGGTGTTCTGGTACGTCGAACCCGGCGGGCCCCGCGAGCGGACCATTCGAGAGGCGACGGCGGCCGAGCTGCGCGCCTTGAGCCTCGACGAGCCGGTCGCACCCGTAGAGCCGCGACTGAATCGCGTGCTCGAGCTCTTGAGACAGAAGCTCGACTCGACGCCAGGGGCGCTCTCGGCGGCCGTCGGTCTCTCGGAGTCGCGCCTGAGGCACCTCGTGCGTGAACAGCTCGGCGTGCCGCTCGTTCGTCTGCGCTGGTGGTTTCAGATGAAGCGCGCCGCCGGTGTCCTTCGCGGGGGCGGCGACCTCTCGACGGCTGCGCACGACGCAGGCTTCAGCGACTCGGCGCACTTCTCTCGAACCTTTCGTCGAATGTTCGGGTTCGCGCCGTCGTTGCTGCTCGGGGCTCGGGTTCAGCTCGGCGCTGAATCAGGTCAGCGGCTCGATGACGGTGTGGTGAATTCTCCGAATGCCGACGACGACGGAGCGCGTGCAGATGGTGGAGGTCGCCATCGAAGAACTCCGGGCGCGCGGCGCCAGCCCGGTGCTCGACTGGTTCGGTGAACGAGACGAGCAGCAACGGCTGGCGTGGCTCGAGCGGTCGGCCCAGGTGCTCGAGGCGCTGCTCGGCGGCGAGCCCGGGCGCGTCGAGATTCCAGCCGAGCTCGACGGTGATTGGCTGGCGATTCTTCCCGCGGCCTGGGCCTTCACGCGCATGGGGCACGCGCACCCGGCGCCCACGGCCAACGGTCCCGTGACGACGCTGGGGCGGGGTGACGTCACCGTCTTCGCCGGGCCGCTCGAGGTGCATGGGCGGGTGAAGGTCAACGGCATGGTGGTGGTGGTGGGAGCGCTCACCATCGACGGCTTCCTCGACCACTCGACGGACGCCGGCGGTGGGCTGGTCGTCGTCGGCCATGAGCGCACGCGAGCGATGAAGGTCGGCTGGACGCACTTCGTCGTCGGCCCGTTCGACGGCGAGGTGGTGTACCGCTCGTATGCGTCGAACACCGACGGCCTCTTCTTCGTCACGGGCGCGGCGGCGGTAGCGCTCGAGCTGTCGGACCCGCACGGGAACGACGAGCTCACCATCACGGGCCCCGACGGTGTCGAGCACCCCAACTGTTCACCTGAGCGCTTGCGCGCGCTGCTCGACCCACCGCCGTCGAACGTCGAGCTCGATGGTCGCGTCGTCTGCGACCTCGTCGCGTCGAACGCCGCCTGCGTGAAACGAGCGAGGTGAGCTCGCGCCACGCGTCGACTCCGCTGTCCACCCGCCGTGCTCCGGAACGCGCTCGTTTTCTTCCTCGTCGCGAGCAGCTGCGGCACTCGAGCGCCGTGCGATTCCCATCTCCCTCTTCAACCTCGGCGCGCTCGTGGCGCTCGAGTTCTTCGGCCGCAAGGCGAAGGCGCCGAAGCCGATGACGTGTGAGGTCCCGCTCGCGGGCCAGCCGGTGACGCAGACGGGCTTGTCTGACGCTCAGCGCCGACCTCGTTGCGGGTGTGGTGCCGAGACCTGCGTCCGAGGTGAGTTCACGACGCGCCGTGGCAGGAATGGGTCTTCGCGCCACGCGGTGACTCCGGTATCCACCCGTCGTGCTCCGGAACGCGTTCGTCCTCCTCGTCGTCGCGAGCAGCTGTGGCACCCGCACCGAGCCGACGAAGCCGATGACGTGTGAGGTTCCGCTCTCGGGCCGGCCGGTGACTCAGACGGGCTTGTCTGACGCGCAGTGCCGACCTGGTTGCGGGTGCGGCGCCGAGGCCTTCACGCCGACCGAGTTCACGCCAGAGCTGCTCACCCGGCTGTCGGAGTGGACGTTGCTCGACACGCCTCCGGACCTCAGCGTCGACCCGTACTCGATGCCCGCGCCGCCCATCGTCCAGGGCGTGTGCGCCGTGCAGGTCGTCGACGAGGCGGCGAAATCGTACCGGTTGAAGACGTTCGCGACCGAGGCCGAGGCGAAGGGTGCGGGGGCGAAGGTGACGCACTCCGACGGCTGTGGAGCCTGCTCGACGCTCGCCGACCTCATCGTCTACGGCCGCGAGATCGACCTCGGCCGCAAGGTGCAGGACTGCGGCGTGAAGACGGCCGTCGCGGGGCTCGAGGCGAACATCACGTGTCTGGCCGAGCTGGGCTTCACGCCGGCCTGCGCACGAACGTGGGCCTTCAACACGCGCTTCACCCGCATGAAGTGCTTCGCGACGTGCTTCACGTTGCTCGACGCGCCGTATCACCAGGCCGATGGCGGGCTGAACGCGTGCCTCGACTGCGACGAGCGCGAGAGCGGGCCGGTGTTCAAGGCCGTCGCCGGACGAACGCGGCGCAACACTGGTATTCCGTCGGCCATCTGCCGGCCGTGCAGCGAGCTTGGCCGCATCGCGCACGACTGGTGAACGTTCAGCCTCCGTCGGGAGCGCCGAGGTCGAAGCGCTGCGACACCTGCGCGGGCTCGCTCACCACGTTGGCCCAGTCGAGGCCGTACACCGCGTTCGAGATGCAGCTGCGGGGACCGAACGGAACGTCGGCGGCGCTGTCGAGCCAGGTCTTTTGCAGGCCCTTCGAGTCGAGCTGAAAGACGAGCATCACCTCTCCGGTCGCGCCTGCGTCGAGCGCCTCCCACTGTGAGAGACACTCGCGCACGTCTTCTTCGAGGGCCTCGAACGCGTAGCCGAGAATCTCGAGCTCCTGCTGGGCGCGGGCTCCTGGAGCGGCGCGTTTGTCGGTGGGCGGCTTCGGAGGTCCGAGCCCACGCACGGCGCGAATTCCTGCGTCACTCGTCACTGGTGGCGGGGGGTAGGCGAGCTCGACCTGTCGTCGGCTCGGTGGCACAGACGGCCCCGCGTCGACGAGCTCGAGCGTCGCAGTGCTCGGCGAGGTGGGCAGTGTCGTTGCCGCGTGCTCGGGAGCGGCCTGATCTGTCGCCGTCACCGTCGCGACCGTCGGCTGGCTGCGCAGGAAGAACCCAAGGCCCGCCGCGATGGCGACGAGCAGCACGAGCCGGAGCGTACGCCTGAGGGCCGGGGACATCGCTGCGGCGTATCAGCTGCAGCTTCAGCGGACGATCGAGATGACGTTCGAGACCTTCTCGGTCAGGTCGACGCCGTTCACCTTGCCGCGAACGACCGTGCGGACGTTGCGCGTGCCAGCGAAGGCCGCCTCGGTCGAGCGCGAGATCGTCGTGTTGGTGCCCGAGCCGGTCGCGCACATCCCGTCGGTGAACGTCATCGTCATCGACGATTGCAGGCAGACCGTGAGGTCCAACTGCGCCGAGCGCGGACAGGTGAGGCTACCGCTCGCTGAGCCGACCTTCGTGCCTGCCACCATGTTCTCGGCGACCATCGCGCTGAGCGTGCACTCGGACGGCATCACGTTGCTGGTCGAGCCACCGTCTTCCAAGCCACCAGCGGGGCCGCAGGCGACGACGAGCAGCGAGAACACCGTGACGGAGACACGAAGGAGAGCGCGCATGCCGGCGCCCTAGTGCAGGTTGTCGACGTAATCCAAGGAGATTGCGCACCAAACGACCGCGCCGACGCTCATCACATGCGAATGCGTTTGCTCTCGGGGTCGTACAGCGGCTTGAGCGACAGCACCGCCCGCACGCGCTTCTCGGCGACCTCGACCTCCCACAGGCCCTGCTCGAGGTACTCGGGCGTCAGCGGCTCACCGGCTTCGATCATCGCCAGCCCCACCGCGCCGCCGAGCGTGTGCCCGTACGACGCAGACCGCACCGTGCCGACCGCCTTGCCGTTCCGCCACACGACTTCTCCGTGGAAGAGGAAGACCTTCGGGTCCTTCAGCAGCACCTGCACGAGGCCGCGGTTCAGCACGCCTGCTTCTTTCTGCTTCACGACGTGCTCGCGCCCGATGAAGCCACCCGGCTTCTTCAGGTCGACCGCGAAGCCCAGCCCCACCTCGAGCACCGAGTCGGTGTTGTCGATGTCGTGGCCGTAGTCGCGATAGCCCTTCTCCATGCGCAGGCTCGCGAGCGCTTTCAGCCCCGCATGCACGAGTCCCACGTTCTTGCCCGCCTCGACGATGCGCTCGTACACGTGCACGGCCTGCTCCGCCGGCACGTACAGCTCGTAGCCGAGCTCACCCAGGTACGTGATGCGCAGGCACAACGCGCGCGCGAAGCCGATGTCGATCTCCCGCGCGGTGCGGAACGGGAACGCGGCGTGCGACAGGTCGGCGGTGGTGATGGCCTGGAGCAGCTCGCGCGACTTCGGCCCCTGAATATTGATCTGCCCGTACGCCGAGGTGACGTCCGTCACGAAGCAGTGCGCGCCCTCGGGCGTGTTCCGCCGAATCCACGCTTCGGTGTGGCGATGCGCGGTGTCCGAGGCGACGACGATGAACTCTTCATCATCGAGCTTGGTGACGGTGAGGTCGGCCTCGAGCGTGCCAAAGCGGTTGATCCACTGCGTGTACGTCACGCGGCCCGTCGCGCCGTCGACGTTGTTCGCCGAGATGGTGTTGAGCACCTTGCCCGCGTCACGGCCCTGCACGCGAAACTTCGCCATGAACGACATGTCCATGAGGATGACGCCTTCACGCGCCGCCTTGTGCTCGTCGGCCCACTTCGAGAACCAGCTCGGCGTGCCGAACGTGAGCGGCCCCGGATCGGGCTGCGAGCCGTCCTGCGTGTACCAATCTGCGCCTTCCCAACCGCTGACGTCCTTGAAGTACGCGCCGCGCGCCTCGAGCTGGGCGTGAATCGGAGAGCGCTTCGCTCCACGCGCCGTCTTCATCGAGCGGTACGGGTAGTGGCACTGGTACACCATGCCCAGCGACTCCACCGTGCGCGTGCGCCGGTACTCCGGGTTCGACTGGTACACGTGCAGCCGGTCGATATTGAAGCCTGTGATGTCGACGTCGGGCTGGCCGGTGATGATCCAGTTCGCCAGCACGCGCCCCAGCCCACCGCCGGTGAGAATGCCGATGGAGTTGAGCCCCGCCGCGACGAAGTAGTTCTTCAACTCAGGCGCCTCGCCGACGACGGGCGAGAGGTCGGGCGTGAAGCTCTCGGGGCCGCAGAAGAACTTCTTCACGCCGACCTCCATGGAGATCGGCACGCGCGACATCGCGGTCTCGAGGTACGGCGCCATGCGATCCCAGTCGGGAGAAATCTCTCCGAACGAGAAGTCCTCAGGCACGCCGCCGACCTTCCACGGCGCGCACTTCGGCTCGAAGAGGCCGATCATCAAGCCGCCGACCTCTTCGCGGTAATAGCCGTGGCACTTCGGGTCTTCGATGACGGGCCAGTCGGACTTGAGGCCCGGAATCTCTTCGGTGATCAGGTAGTAGTGCTCGGCTGACTGCAGCGGCACGTTCACGCCCGACTTCGCGGCGAGCTGACGCGCCCACATGCCAGCGCAGTTCACGACGTACTCACAGGCGATGTGGCCGTGCGACGTGTCGACGCCGGTGACGACGCCGTGCTTCTTCGTCACGCCGGTCGCGGCCACGCCCTCGAGAATCTTCGCGCCTTGCAGCCGTGCGCCCTTTGCCAGCGCCATCGTGGTGTCGACCGGGTTCGTACGGCCGTCACCCTTCACGTAGAAACCGGCGAGCACGTCGTCGGTCTTCGCGAGCGGGAAGAGCTCCTTCACCTGGCGCGGGCCGATCTCCTGAACGTCGATGCCCTTGTAGCGGTTGTACGCCGAGACGCGCCGGTACTCCTCGAGGCGGTCCGCGTCCGAGGCGAGCTCGATGAAGCCGACCGGCTTGAAGCCCGTGGCCTGGCCCGTCTCGTCTTCGAGCCGCGAGTACAGGTCGCGCGTGTACTTGCGCATCTCGGTCGAGGTGTCCGACAGCGAGCCGAACGTCACCATCAACCCGGCCGCGTGCCACGTGGTGCCTGAGGTGATGCGGTCGCGCTCCAGCAGCACCACGTCTTTCCAGCCCATGTGGGCCAGGTGGTACGCGACGGAGGTGCCGATGATGCCGCCGCCGATGACGACGACGCGGGCCTGAGAGGGGACGACGGGGGCGCTCATGCCGCCGCGTCTAGCGCCGAACGCGACGTTCGCGACAGCACGATGTTGCTCGCGCTCACGCAGCGAGTCGCAGCACTGCGTTTACGAGGTGCCGCCGCCGCGCACGCCCTTGAGCAGCTTGCTGAGCTCCGCCTTGAGCGCCGGGTCGGGTGCACGGGGATCGCCAGGCTGCGTGATGGCCAATTGCTGTTTGCGCACGTCGCCGAACGCTTGCGGCTCGGAGGTCTGCGCGTCAGCGAGCGCCTGCTTCACGAGCTTCGCGAACTCGACCGACGACACCGCAGGCCGGCCGCCGACCGACTTGAACGCCAGCGGCTCTGGAGGTGTCTCGGGGTGCACCGACAGCTGCACCACCATGGTGATCAACGCGTCGGCCTTCACGCCCAGCGCGGCGGCCAACTTCGTGAGGTCGGGGTCGCCGCGCAGCCGTTCTTTGAGGGTCTTCTCGAGCAGGTCCGGCGCAGTCACGGAGGAGATCAGTACTCGGGGATGATCTTCGTGTTCTTCATCTGCTCGATCATCCGGTCCATGATCATCTTGCCGAGCGCGATGCTGCCCGAGATGCAGGACTCGAACGCCACGGCCTGCTCGACCGTCGCGCGGTCCTCAGGCGAGAGGCTGTCCTTGATCTTGTCGAACTCCTTCGACGCCTCTTCGATTTCAGGGCGGAGCATGTAGGGCTCGCTCAACAGCTTCTTGAGTGCCTCGCCGCCGCTCGTCTTCCCGAGAATGTCGATGGCCTTCTTGGTGTCGTCGTTGGTGAACTTCGACACGCCGGTCGAGGCCGACGCCGAGCTCGCAGGCTGGAAGGAGCTGGCCGCCGAGTGACCCGTGGGCTGCGCCGCAGGAGCCGCCGCGGGCGTCTGAACGGGCTGAGAGTGGGTGGAGGAGATGACTGCCGGAGCGCTACCTTTGACGGAGGAGACGGTCATGATGGAGGTATTCTCGCAGGAAGTGCGAAAAGGTGTCGTGCGACGTCGTTCGCCAGCGAGTTCAAGAGGTTGAGTGGCTGGCTCGCGAATTCCCTGATCCTCCAGACATGTCATCATCCTTGCCATGACGTGGGCGCTGCTCCTCGCTGCAGTGGTCGCTCAAGCGCCTGCCGCATGGCCCGATGACGAGCCCGGTGACGCAGGGCTGTTCGCGGCTTCCATCGACGCGGGCCTCGATGATGGACCGCTCCTCAAGGGCGGCGTCACACTCAACAAGCCGCCGTTCCCCATCCGGTTCATCGGCAACGTCGTGCTCACCGAAGAGGTCTATCGCGCGGTGCTCGACGTGCCCTCCGAGGCGCTGCCCGAGACCGAGACCGCGCAGCTCGTCGCTGATCAGGTGCAGCGCTTCCTCCTCAAGAGCGGGTACGAGCTCTCGACCGTCACCGTCGCGCTCGAAGACGGCGGGCTCACCGTACGCATCGACGAAGGGCGCCTCGAGAAGGTCGTCTTCCGCGGCCGCTTCACGCTGCCGATGCTGCGCTTCAAGATCGCCGTCGATCTGCCCAAAGAGGTCTTCAACCGGCCGCTCCTCGAGCGCGAAGTGGCGCTGCGCGCGAAGGAGCTCGGCATCGAGCCGCCGACCTGGGAGCTCATCGAGACCAGCTCCTTCAAGCACCAGGGCATGCAGATGCTCGAGACCCCGACCATCGTCATCGCGGGGCGCTCGCTCATTCGCTCCCAGCAGCGCTTCGAGCTGCACTTCACCTTCGGCGAGTTGGCCTGGAGCACCGGCCTCGGCGTCGACGTGCGCACCAGCTGGATGGATGGACTCGAGGTCGGCCTCAACTACCAGTCGAAGTCACTCGCCTTCACGAACGACCGCTGGCGCGTCGCGCTGATGGGCGGCCTGGGCCTTCGCAACGACCTGCCGCAGAACAACATCTACATCTTCCCCTCGCGCGTCATCGCCGACGCCATCTGGTACTCGCCTCCCATCGACGAGAGCGGCACCTCGCGTGGGTTTCTGTCGCTCCACAGCGAGGGCATCGCGCGGCAGCGTCGAGACTTCGGGCTCGAGAACTACTTCGCGCTGCGCACCGAGCTGTCCTTCAACGTGCAGGTGAAGCCGCATCGAACCGTGTCGATCTTCGCCGGCGCGGGCATGCAGTACTTCCTGGTCGGTGCGCTGCAGGCTCCGCTCGGAGCGCCGCCGCCCTTCATGGTCGCCGACCCGACACGGCTGCGCAGCTTCGTGGAGGCGCGCCTCGATCTCGTGTTCTTCGACGGCGATTCCCGCTGGGACCGCCGCCACGCCTTCTTCCTCGAGGGCCGGCTCTCAGCCAACGTCACCCGATTCGATCTGCCCCTGTTCGCCGAGGTGCGCGGCGCGTATCAGCTCGTCATTCCCATCGGCTGGCACGACGTCTGGATTCGCGGGAAGGGCACGTGGATGAGCGGCGACGTGTTGTTCCCGTTCGAAGAGGTGCTCGGCGAACACCTGCCCGCGGTCTTCGGAGACATCTGGGTGCAGAAGGCCGGCGGCGTGCGCACCGAGTTCCGCTACAGCCTGGTGAGAGACCTCTTCAAGGTCGGCCTGTTCGCCAACGGCATCGCCTTCGCCGAGGAGCAGCGCGATGGGACCCGGGCGATTCCCCGCTTTGGTGCCGGCGTCGGGCCGACCGCACACCTGCTCATCGAGGGCATCTTCCAGCTCGACCTGTTCCTGAACTTCTCGGTGCTCTCGAGCGGGCGCTTCAGCACCGGCCTGCTGGTGTGGCTCAACAAGGTGTTCTGATCAGATTCGAGTTGGAGCTTCAGCCGCGAATGGCCGGCAGCGCGATGACGATGGCCACGAAGTGACAGACGGCCGCAGCCAGCACGAGCGCGTGAAACACCTCGTGGTAGCCGAAGACGCGCGGCCACGGGTCTGGCTTTCGGAACGCGTACGCGAGCGCGCCGAGCGAGTAGAGGACGCCGCCCGCAGCCATCCACCAGAGCACCGCGGCGCCAGCGATGGTGCCGATGGTTGGCAGGTAGAGCAGCGCGAGCCAGCCCATGGTGAGCGCGAGCACCGCGACCACCCACTTGGGCGCGTTGATCCAGAAAAGCGCGCGCGCGACGCCGATGGCGGCTCCGACCCACGCGACTCCCAGCATCGTGCGCGCGGTCTCAGGTGGCAGGGTGAGCGCGAGCGGCGTGTACGTGCCGGCGATGAGCACGAAGATGGCCGAGTGGTCGAGGCGACGCATGCGGGCGCGCGCGCGCGCTGACCAGGTAGGCCGATGGTAGAGGGCGCTGGTGCCGAGCAGAGTGGCGAGGCTCACGGCGTAGATGGCGCAGACGAGCTTTGCGGCAGACCCCGTCGCTGAGAACACCAGCGCCGCTCCGGCGACGAGCGCGATGAAGAAGCCCACCTGGTGGGAGACGCCGCGAAGCATCGGCTTCACGGGCGCCGGCGGAGTCGAGGTCATCGTCACGTCCATTCCTTTACCCTGCCCGAGTGCGGTCACTGCGGTGTCATCGCCGTGAGACCTGGGCGCGTGAGGTCCGTCTGCGGTTGTGCACCTCCGACCGCGTGTAGGCAACCTCCACACCTCGGCCGGCGACAACCTTTCAGCGGTCCGACTCCGAGGCTCCATGTTCCGTTTATTCATGATGTTGGGGGCGGTCGTCCTCGCCTCGAGCTGTGGCGCGGTTCGAACCACCGAGCGCTGTACGACGACGAACTGCGCGGGCTGCTGCGACAGCGCGGGGCAATGCGTCGCAGGGGTGCTCTCTGATTCGTGCGGCTTTGGAGGAGCGAGCTGCGTGCGCTGCGACCTCGGCATGAGCTGCGTCGCCGGAGCGTGTCGCGCCAGTACGGGGTGCCTCGGGTGCCAGTCGGCCGTCGGCTGTGTTGCTGGGACGGCTGATCAAGCGTGCGGCAGCGCGGGTGTGGCGTGTGACGTGTGCGGTGCGGGCGAGCGTTGCCTCGATGGCGTGTGTGCGATGGGGGCGGGCGGTGGTGCGGCGGGTGGTGGTCTCGCGACCGGCGGAGGTGTCTCGGCAGGTGGAGGTCTCGCATCAGGCGGAGGTCTCGCGACGGGTGGAGGACTCGCAGCAGGCGGAGGTCTCGCAGCAGGCGGAGGTCTCGCATCGGGTGGAGGACTCGCATCGGGTGGAGGACTCGCAGCAGGCGGCGGTCTCGCGACGGGTGGAGGTCTCGCGACGGGTGGAGGACTTGCGAGCGGCGGAGGACTCGCGACGGGCGGAGGACTCGCGACAGGCGGAGGACTCGCGACCGGTGGCGGCTCGAGCGCCGTCTGCGCCTCGGGTGACGCGTGCGCGGCGTCGTACGGCAACGGTGGATGCTGTGCGGGCTACCCGTTCTGTCGCGGTTCTCCCGGTGCTCCCGCGACGAAGTGTCGGGCTTCGTGCGGCGTCGACCAGATTGCGTGCACCTCGGCGTCCGATTGCTGCACCGGCCTCTCGTGCCAGGCAGGGCTCTGTCAGCCAGGTGGCGCGGGTGGAGGAAGTTCAGGAAGTGGAGGCGGCACCGCCGACCCCTGCAGCGGCAACGGCACCTGCAGCGTCTGCACGGCGGCGTCGGCGTGCGGGTGGTGCAACGGCAGCTGTCGAACGGGAACGGCGAGCGGCTCGGCCGACGGAGTCTGCACCGCGTCGGGCGGCACCTGGGGCTGGCTGACGAGTCAATGCGGTGGCGGAACCGGTGGCGGCGGCGCAGGTGGAGGCTCGGCGTCGTGCACGGGTCAAAGCTGCACCTCGTACACGCAGTGCTGCAGCAGCTCGAACTACTGCCGTGGCGCTGCGCCTGGCCTCGGCACCACCTGCCAGGCGACCCCGGGTCCTGCGGGCGTTCGGTGCACCAGCCACAGCGAGTGCGACAGCCCGCTGCTGTGCACCAACGGCGTCTGTGGCGGTGGAGGCGGCACTGGCGGAGGCGGCGGCACCTGCGCGCCCACCAACGGAAATTGCTCGACGCACGCTGACTGTTGCACCGGCAACCTCTGCTCGCTCGGTCGTTGCGTGACGGGCACCTGCGGCGCGTCGGGCACGGGCTGCATCTTCGGCGACGAGTGCTGCTCGGGGCTCATCTGCAACTCGAGCGGACTGTGCCAGACGCAGCAGACGGGATGCGGCCAGCTCTTCGCCGCGTGCTCGTCTTCGACCCAGTGCTGTACGTCGATGGGTCTCGCGTGCGTGAACTCGCAGTGCCGATACCCGACGAGCTGCCGGCCGCAAGGTGACTCGTGCAGCGCGTCGACGCCGTGTTGTGCAGGCCTGTCGTGCAGCAACGGCTTCTGCTCGAGCGGGCCGACGTGCCGACTCTCGGGCGCCAGCTGCTCCGCGTCGAGCCCGTGTTGCGCGGGGCTGTCGTGCAGCAACGGCTTCTGTGCGAGCGGTCCCACGTGCCGGCTCTCGGGCGACAGCTGCTCCGGGACGAGCCCGTGCTGCGCGGGGCTGTCGTGCAGCAACGGCTTCTGCGCGAGCGGTCCCACGTGCCGGCTCTCGGGCGACAGCTGCTCGACGTCGAGTCCGTGCTGCTCCGGCCTGTCGTGTCTGTCCGGCTTCTGCGGCATCGCGCCGACCTGCGTGTCAGGCGGCGGTGCGTGCGCCGGAGCGTCGCTGCCGTGCTGCGCGAGCACGCCCTACTGCGTCGGGACAGCCACCAGCTCCACGCTGACCTGCCGTTCCACCTGCGCCGGTTCAGGCGTCGCTGCACGGAGTAGCTCGGAGTGCTGCGCTGGGCTGGTGCGAAACACCTCGGGCGTCTGTGTGCAGCCGTGCGTGGGCACTGGCGGAAGCTGCGGCGGTGGTGCGACGTGCTGCACGGGACTGACCTGCAACGGCTCGGGCGTCTGCGCCGCACCACCAGCGTGCAAGCCCGCGGGAGACTTCTGCAGCAGCCGCTCCGAATGTTGCTCGAGCGCGCCGGTCTGCGGCTCGAACGCGACCAACGAGTTCCAGCGATGCCGCACGCAGTGTGTGCCGCACCTGGGCGCCGCGTCGTCGTCGGCCGACTGCTGCGCGGGGTTGTACCGGAATAGCCTCGGCTGGTGCGCGCAGTAGCGCCCGTCTTCTCGTCAGCGCGGATGCTCGACCGCCGCCATCGCGCGTGCGAGCCCTCGACTCGAGTCTGAAGCAGACGACATCTCATGTGCTTCTTTTCGGACTCGAAGCAACGCGTCGCGGTGTCGTGGCTCCGTCAGCGGCGAGACTCGACCACCGCCATCGCGCGTGCGAACCACGTATCGGGAATCGTCGCCGTGACGGATGAGAGATCGCCTTCGGTGTTGGTCCACGACCGGCCCAGCTTCGCGAGCAGCGCGTAGCGGCCCGACTCGAGCCTTGTGAGCCACAAACGAGAGGTCTTGTCTCCGCCACGCCAGACGAGGTGCTCGATGGGGCTCGAGGTCGAGAGCTCCTTCCGTTCCCACGCCGTGCGCGCGTCGCAGCGCATCACCTGCTCGTCGACCTGGCTCAGCCACCACGATGGATCGCCCAGCTCGAGGCCGACGACGACGCCGGCCTTGATGGAGGTGCCGCGTCCGCTCACGTGGTCCGTCGTCCACGCTTCCTTCAAGGCCGCGCGCGCGAGCGTGAACGCCGGGCCCTTCGCCTTCGAGGGGGCTGGAATCGCCTTGTCTGCGGCGAGCGCGGTCGACGTCGTGCCGGCGCGGGCCAGCTTCAGCACCCGCTCCGCGCTCGCGATGAGGGCGTCGCATTCGTCGCTCGGCCTCTTCTGCGTCGCCACTCGGGCGAGTCCGAGCGCCAGCTCCACGGTCTCGTGGATGCTGAGCTCAGGCAAAGGCCCATCAAGATGCGGTGGCGCGGTGGGCAGCGACGTGACGGGAGCCTTGCGCGCGGCCGACACGTAGATGCCGTGCGCGTTCGCGAGCGAGATGCCCTGGCCGAGGGCGAGCACGGCGGCCTCTGCAGCCGCGACGCCTTCCGCGGGAGCTGTGAGGAGCGCGGTGATGGTGGCGTTGAGCTTCACGGGCCTGACGGTCCTGGCGCCGGCCACGGTGATGAGGTGTCTCTGAAGCGGCGTCGTCAGTCTGAGGTGGGGGTCTCTCGGCAGATGGACGCTCTGCAACGCCTGCCAGAACGCCACGGCGTCAGGGTTGCCCGTCTCCAGCGCGCCCGCGAGCAGTGCTCTCGCCGGTTCGCGCGCCGTCGCGAGGAGCCGGAGGGAACCATCACGCACCACCTTCGGGACCCAGGTCGCGGACTCGAGCGTTGCCTTCAAGTCGGTCATTGTGACGCCGAACCTACGACGTCACCCCTCGTCACGGTGCGTCGAGTCGCAGCACGGCGGCGGCGAAGCCTTCCGACGTCACCCCTCGTCAGGGAGCATCGAGTCGCAGCACGGCTCCGGCGAAGTCGACCACGTACGCGTCGCCCTGTTCGTCGAGCGCAAAGCTCACTGGCAGCACGGGCCACTTGCCGAGCGACGCCGGCTGCACGAGCTCCGTCGACGCCAGCGCAGGCAGCTCGATGGCCCACAGCTTCCCGAGAACGAAGTCGCCGAAGAGGTACCGGCCCGTGAGCGATGGAACACGTGAGCCTGTCACCACCACGCCGCCCGTCACCGACTGTCCTTCGTCGTGGCCGTACTCGAAGAACGGCTCGCGGAAGCCGGTCGTCTTGCAGCCTTCGTTCGGTTGGTAGCAGTGGCGCCCTTCACGAACGTTCCACCCGAGGTTCTCGCCGCGCGCCGCGAAGCCGACCTCCTCCCACAGGTCCTGCCCGACGTCGGCGATGACGAGCCGGCCGTCAGGTGCGAACGCGTACCGCCACGGATTGCGCAGCCCGAGCGCCCAGATTTCAGGCCGCGCTTTCTCCGTGCTGACGAACGGATTGTCAGACGGCACCGCATAGCCACGCGTCGCATCAGCGTGGTCGACGTCCACACGGAGCATCTTCCCGAGCCACGTGCCGAGGTCTTGCCCAGCGAGGTGCGGGTCGCCCTTGTAGCCACCGTCGCCGAAGCCGATGAACAACATGCCGTCAGGCCCGAACGCGAGGTGGCCGCCGTTGTGGTTCGCGTAGGGCTGCTCCACCTCGAGCACCACTCGCACGGCCTTCACGCGCGCGGTTCGGAACGGCGGCGGTCCAGCGGTCCACTCTTCGACGCGGCTGACGTCCTTGCCGTCTTTCTCGAGCGTGAAGTTGAGGAAGAAGCGCCGGTTCTCCACGAAGCGTGGGTGGAAGGCGAGCCCGAGCAGGCCCTGCTCCGAGGCGCTCGTCACCGGGAGCGTCACCACGTCACCACCATCGCCTGTCGCCACGTCGAACCACTTCAGTGCGCCGGTCTTCTGGAGCACGAGCGCCGTCGTCGGCTCTCCAGGCACGAAGGCGAGCGTGGTGGGCTGCTCGAACCCGCTCGCGATGCGGGTCAGCTTCACGGCGACGTGGGCGCGTTGCTGATCAGCGCCGAGGAACGTGGCCTTCAATTCGTTCGGGTCACCCTGCGGTGCGTAGCGCTGCGGGTAGATTTTCGTCGCCGTGCGCAGAATCGCCTGACACGAGAACAACGCAGTCACCACCAGCGCGATCACCACTCCGAGCGTCCATCTGGCTTGCCGTGACATGCGGCGCACTGTGGCCCGTCGGCGTGTGGGGGTCACCACTTCATCGTGATCAAGCCGCGTAGGTTGATCATGCCTTCACGATTCGGGCTGCTAACGTTCCGGGCCGTGTTCGACACCGCCTCCATCGCCCACGAAATCGACAAAGCCACCTGGAAAAAAGAAGAGCCCAAGCTGCGGCAGGCGTTGCTCGCCGCGCAGTATCGGGTCTTGAGCGAGAAGAAGTTTCCCGTGCTCGTGCTGATTGGCGGCGTCGAGGGCGCCGGCAAGGGCGAGACGGTGAACCTGCTCCACGGGTGGATGGACCCTCGCCACATCATCACCCATGCCTTCGATGCGCCGAGTGAAGACGAGCGCGCGCGGCCTGCCATGTGGCGCTTCTGGGAGCGGCTCCCGCCGAAGGGGCGCATCGGCGTGTTCTTCGGTGCGTGGCACAGCCAGCCCATCGTCGAGAGCGCGCTCGGGCACATCGACAAGGCCGAGGTCGACCAACGCGTCGCCGAGGTGAACCGCTTCGAGAAGATGCTCTCGGACGAAGGCGTGTTGCTGGTGAAGTTCTGGTTTCACCTCACGAAGAAGCAGCAACGCAAACGCATCGAGGCGCTCGCCGCCGACAAACACACGCGCTGGAGAGTCGGCGAGAACGAACGGAGCCTCTTCAAGAAGTACGACGCGTTCGCAGACGCCTCCGAGCACTTCGTGCGCAGCACCTCGACCGGCTGGGCGCCCTGGTACGTCGTCAACGGCGCCGAGGCCCGCTACCGCTCGCTCACGGTGGGGAAGACGTTGCTCGCTTCCATCGACGACCGGCTCGCCAACGGCGCTGCGCCCACCTCGTCGACGAACGCGCCGCCGCTGCTCGCGCCCATCGACGGCCGCAACGTCATTCGTGCGCTCGACCTCAAGCAGAAGCTCGACGACGAGCGCTACGAGCTGCAGCTCGAGAAGTGGCAGGGCCGGCTCAACCTGTTGTCGCGTGACGAGAAGTTCAAGAAGGTCTCGGTGGTCTGCGTCTTCGAAGGCAACGACGCAGCCGGCAAAGGCGGCGCCATTCGTCGCATCACCGCGGCCATCGACGCGCGCTTCATTCGGCCGATTCCCATCGCGGCGCCGACGGAAGAAGAACGCGCGCAGCCGTACCTCTGGCGCTTCTGGCGTCACCTGCCGCGGCATGGGCGCGTGGCCATCTTCGACCGCAGCTGGTACGGCCGCGTGCTGGTCGAGCGTGTCGAGGGCTACGCCACCGAAGCCGCGTGGATGCGGGCGTACCAGGAGATCAACGACTTCGAAGAAGAGCTGCTCCAGGGCGGCTGCGTGCTCTCGAAGTTCTGGCTCGCCATCACGAAGGAGGAGCAGTTCAAGCGCTTCAAGGACCGCGAGCGCACGCCCTTCAAGCGCTTCAAGATCACCGACGACGACTGGCGCAACCGCAAGAAGTGGGACGACTACGAGCGCGCCGTCTGCGACATGATCGACCGCACCAGCACCGAAGAAGCGCCGTGGACGCTGGTGGAAGCCAACGACAAGAACTTCGCGCGCGTGAAGGTGCTCAAGACGCTCGTGCGCGCCGTCGAGGAGCGCTTCGACACGTTGTGACGCGCTTCGATGGCCTCGACCGGGTGCGCGCGGCCGCGATGCTGCTCGGCGTCGCCTACCACGCGGCCTACGCGTTCGTTCCCGAGATCGGGCGCTGGTTCCCGGTGCAGGCCGACGCGACGTGGAGCGGCTTCTCGGTCATCGCCGCGGTGCTCCACGCGGTGCGCATGCCGGTGTTCTTCACGTTGTCGGGCTTCTTCGCGGCGCTGGTGATGGAGCGGCGTCATGGCGCGTTCCTGCGCGACCGCTTCAAGCGCCTCATGGTGCCGTTCTTCGTCGCGCTGCCGGTGACGGTGGTGGCAGACGTGCTGCTCCGTCGTGCGTCGCTCGCGCAGCACACGATGGATCCCGCGTACGCAGGGCAGGGCGAGTGGTTGTGGCGGCCGCTTCATCTCTGGTTCCTGGAGTACTTGTTTCTGTTCTGCGTGCTCGCGTGGCTGCTCGACGCGACGAAGGTGACGGTGCGGCTCCACGGCGTGTTGAAGACGCCAGAGGTGTTGCTCCTCGGCAGCGTGGTGACGACTGCGTGCGTGTTCATGTTCGGCGAGCCACAGCCGGCGTTCTCGTTCGTGCCGTCGTTGAGCGCGGTGACGTACTTTGCGCCGTTCTTCGGCCTGGGCTGGGCCTTCTATCGCTCACGCGAGGCGACGACGGTCTTGCAGCGCCGCGGGTGGTGGATGGCGCTGGCCTCGGTCGCGTTGTGTCTGTTCGTCTTCACGCGTCCGCTCCAATGGCAGCCGGTGGGGCAAGCGCTCGCGGCGCTGGCGGCGTGGTTGATGGTGTTGGGCGTGATGGGGCCAGCGATGCGGCCGGGCGCGCGACCTCCCGGAGCGCTCGTGCAGTCGGCGTACTGGGTCTACCTCGTGCACCACCCGTTGGTGTTCCTCGGGCAGGTGCTGGTCGCGAAGCAGTCGTGGCCTGCGTCGGTCGCGTACGGCGCGGTGGTGCTCGGCGTCTTCGTCGTCAGCTTCGGCTCGTTCATGCTCGTGGTGCGCTTCACGCCGCTCGCTCCGTGGGTGGGCGCCAAACGAGTCGTCCGCTCGAGCTGATCGGCGACGTCGAAGAAGACTGATCGATTTGTTTCACTTTGCCGTCGTCCACCGGGTCCTGCCCCCATGTCCGGACTCGCGTTTCGCCGTCACGCTCCGTTGCTGATGGCCGCCCTCGTGCTGCTCCGATGCGGGCCCACGGACCCATGTGCCACGGCGGCGTGTGTCGACGCGGGTGTCGATGCTGGTGTGCAGTTGGTGCTCGACGCTGGCCGCTTCGATGCGGGCGTTGACGCTGGCTCGCCGCGCGATGCCGGAGCTGACGCAGGTGTCGATGCAGGTGTCGATGCAGGGACGGACGCGGGGCTCGACGGCGGCCAGGTCGTGGATGGCGGCAGCGACGCGGGCCTTCCGGACGCAGGTCTTGATGCAGGCGTCGATGCGGGGCTTCCGGACGCAGGTCGTGATGCAGGCGTCGATGCGGGAGTCGTGCGCGATGCAGGGGTCGACGCTGGGGTTCTCGATGCAGGTCGAGATGCCGGCCTCGTCGACGCAGGCCGCACCGCGCTGGGCGACGCCTGTCAAAACGACGCCGAGTGCATCGCGAAGCTCGGGGCTCAGGCCATCTGCAAGACGCACCCCAGTCACGATCCGCTCGGCACCTATCCAGGCGGGTTCTGCACGCTCCGCTGCTCGTCGTCCTCGGCCTGCGGAGACGCGGGGGTCTGCAGCGTCGACGACGGTGGCCAGCTCATCGACCTCTTCGCCATCTTCGGCGAGCAGGAGTCGTACTGCATGCCTCGCTGCGAGCGCTTCGGCGCGCCCACGTGTCGTGATCAATACGCCTGCCTCGGCCAGTTCCCCGCGGCGATGACGAGCGCCACGTTCTGCTGGTGGGACTTCGCGGACCCCGACCCGAGTGAGCTTCGCTTCGCGCGTGGCCAACACGCGTCGAAGGTCGGCCTGGCGTGCACCGATGACGCGACCTGCGCTTCACTCGATGGTGGCCCGCCTCGGCTGGAGTCGTGCATTCAGGAAGCGCTGCCCGACGCCGGAGCGCGCGAGAGCTTCCCTGGCGGCTCCTGCACTGCAGATTCCACCCTCGACTACACGGGAGCCTTCTGTGAACCCGACGCCGTCTCACTCATGGTCGTCGGCAGCGGCTACCAGTGCTTCAAGAAGTGCGACCGCGCGATGGCGGGGCGGGGCAGCGGCCTTCCCTCGAGGACCTGTCGAGCTGGCTACGCGTGCGACGCCTTCTCGCGGTTCTCCGACGGCGGGCTGACCGATGGGTATTGCCGGCCCTCGTGCCTGCGAGACGACCAGTGTCCATCGGCGTCCGATGGTGGCGTCACGCGCTGCAACACAGTCAGCGGCTATTGCCAGCGCGAATGCCAGTCACCCACTGACTGCCCCATGTTCAACGGGGCCAACACGACGGCCGCGTGCACCAACGGTCGTTGCCAGTACTGAGTGCGCTACAGCTCGAGCCACCCGTCGTGAATCGTGCCTTCGTTGGCGAGCGGCATCACCACCGCGCCGGTCTCGTCGATGATGGCGACCTCGAGTGTCGCGCCTGCCGGAGCTGGAGGCGTCATGAACGACGCGGTGAAGGGCCCGGGTAACACGCGCGTGAGCGTGGCGTCGGCGCGGACCGTCAGAACGACGGTGTCTCCAACTCGTTGCCGAAGCGCGAGCCGCGCAGGCCAGTACATCGGCGCCGTGCCGCGATTGAAGAGCTCCACCGTCACCGCCCCGCTCATTTGCGTCGTCGTGCGGAAGACGAAGAAGCGCGCTCCGGCGTGCGCGCCGAACTCGTCGAACGACGCGCGCCACTCGGCCGGAATCGCGCGTGACTTGTTGTTGATGAGCGTGACGTGGTGGTCGAGCGCCCACTTGAGCAACCAGCGCACCTGCGACGTCGAGTATCCCAGCAGGCCCCACGCTTCGGTCTCGCCACACGTCTCGACGGTGACGAGGCTCTGTTTCCAGGCCTCCAGCGCGCCGGCCTTCTCGAGCTGCTGCTCGTAGAAGTCGTCATGGTGATTCCAGCCGCGGCGCAGGTCTCCCCAACAATCGGCTCGCCACCCCATGCCGCGCTGGAGCGCCTCTTTCAACGGCACCGCCTCGTCATCGACGGCTCCGAGCAACATCACGACCGGCGTCTTACGGAAGGCGCGGGCGAACGCGTCGAGGATGCGGCGCGTGCTCTCGGTGGAAGGCATCGGTCCACCATTCAGCGCGTACGCCCATTCGCCCGCGTCCCCGACGAAGCCGACGTCGACGTGGTCGAGCCGTGGGTCTCCGTCGTAGCGAGCGCCGAGCGCTGCGACCGTTCGCTCTACCGCCTCGAGGAACGCGGGCGCGTCGTAGTCGGGGCTGAACGACCTCGGGCCGCCGTTGCGCGAGCCCCACGAGCCGCCCGCCGACTCCGCGAGCCACGCTGGGACCTGCTGCGGACCTTCACCTTCCGGCATCACGCGAAAGGCCCACGTCTGTCCCTGCGCGTGCGCCTTCTCGAGGGCCGCATCGACCAGGTCGAACCTCGGCTCACCAGGTCGCGGCTCGAACTCGCTCCAATAGAAGCGCTCGTACGCGACGCGGGCCTTCGGAGTCTTCGAGAGCGGCAGCCCATCGGCGAAACGATGGAAGCTGGCGATGCCAGTGTGGGGCCTGTCGAGAAGACCAACGGCCTCGGTGCCACAGCGAACGGAAGGCGAGGGCACACACTCCGGCAGCGCCGCAGGAACGAAGAGCGGCCCCTCGAGCTGGTGACCGACGGGCGCTTCGCGACAGGCGGTGAGGCCCAGCAGCAGCAAAGACACGGCGCGCATGAGAGCCATGGACACCATCGGTCCTGAAAACGCAAAGCCGCCGACCACCTGATGTTGGCCGCGTCGCGGCTTTCTGTGCGAATCGGCTGGATCGTCGTATCCGAGTCAGATGAGGTTTTCCGGTGACCACCACCGAGCGACCTTCTGTCGTCGTATCCTTGATTGCTGCGATGTCGTGCCTGAGCGCTGGCCCCATCGCGCTGGCGCTCTTCACCTTCGCGATCTCGGGCAGTGAAGAAGATGGGCTCTCCCGGGCCTGGCTGGAGGGCGGCTGGCCGATGTACCTCATCACCGGCCTCGGACTGTTCGCCGCGCTCGTCAACGCCGTGGGCCTCTTCTTTGCGACCCGTGGCTCGCCGTTCGCCACCGGGGCAGGGCTGTTCCTCTCGACGCTCGTCAGCGCGGCCGGCGTCTTCGGCTACCGCTCGGGCATGACGGGCTCGTTCAAGGCGATCGCGCACGCTGCGCCGATGGACCAGCCCATCATCATGAATGGCGCGACGGGTGAGTCGATGATGTGCCTGACGCTGGCCGCCGTGTTCGCCGGCGGGCTCTTCCTGTCAGTCGGGGTCGGCGCGCTCATCGGCAGCGCGGGGTCGAAGCCACATCGCGCTGCCCTCGCGCTGTTCGGTCTCGGCGCGCTGGCGCTCGGGCTCTGGCAGTCGTTCCTGTCGGTGGGCTTCGGCCACGAGGCCGGTGCGTTCACAGCAGTCGCGCATGCGTCGCCCGGCGACGTCGAGGTGATTCTCTTCAGTAACCTCGAGCTCGCGCAGAAGGCCCGGAGCGCCGCGATGTCTTCGCTCCTTGGCGCTGCGGTGGTGTGCCTCATCGCTGGCGCCACGCTGCGCCGCTCGCCGCGCGCTCTGCTCGCCGTCATCGCTGGTGTGCTCGTGTCGGCAGTGGGCCTTGGAGGCTCGCTGGTCGCTGGTCGGCCCAGTGCCGAAGAATTGGCGCTGCTCGCCACGCCGGACCTTGCAAGTCCGCTCCGACCGGTCGCGGGTGGAGCCATCGACCGGAGAGAGCGCTTCCTCGCCGTCGGCGCCTCGACCCTCCGAAGTGAGGGCTCAGAGCCCATCGAGATTGGGGACTCGGCCGAAGTGTTCGCCCAGGTCCATGACGTTCGGTTCGTCGTGAACCTGAAGCTCGAGCGCGACGTGACGCTCGGGCGGGTCCTCGACGTGCTGACGCTTGCGCAGAACGCGGGCGTTCGTTCCGCGAGGCTGATCGGCTCGGTCACCCTCTCGCCACCACCGGGCGTCGCGGTGCCGCCTCCGTTCGATGCTCATCTCTCGCGCCTTGGGGGCGTCAGGGTGCTGTTGGCGAGTGACGAGACCTGCGCTTCCATCACCTGTGAGTTCGGCACCTGGAGTGAGAAGGGCGTCACCATCGGCCAGCAGACGCTGCCCCGCGAGACCTCGAGCTCCGCGTACGACTCAGGCGAGGTCGACTTCAGTCGGGCGATTCACCTGCGTGTCGGGGGCCTCACGCTCGAGCAGTTGTTCGACGCAACGCACACCGTGGCTGCCGAGAGCCGCATCCTCGCCCTGCACCTTCAGTGAGCACGCAGGGAGACGCCGAGGCCTCGAAGTCGGCGCGGCGGTGAGCTGGTCGGCGTCTGGCCGGGGTCGCCGACTCAGCCAGGCCGGGCTTGTTGCTGGCATCGGCGCCGCTTGCGGGCTGAGCTTCGCACGGTGACGGTCCTCGAACGTCTGGTGTGCCCGCAGTGTGGTGGTCCCGTGCCGTTGACGACCGCCGACACCACCCCGTGCCCGTCCTGCCAGCACACCGTGAGCGTGCCCGAGGCGCACCGTTCCGCGCGCCGTGACACCGAGCTGGTCTTGACGAACGAAGCCGCCGCGCGACGCTGGCTCGACCGCGCAGGCCAGGAGCCTTCGAAGCTGTTGTCGGCCTTCGCGTTCCTCGACGGTGGCGCCTTCTGGGGCTGCGCGTTTCCGCTCCTCTTCATTCCGCTCGGCATCTGTCTCAGCACGATGCTGGTGCCGTCGGTGATGGCGGCGGTCGCGCACGTTCGTATCGTCGATGTCTGGGACGACACGAGACAGGCCGCAGTGACCATCGGGCTGCCGTTCGTGCTGTTGCTGGTCGGCCTGCTGCTCGGCGGGTTCGGGAAGAAGCGCACGCTGGCGCGGGCCGGGTTGCACGCGGCGCTGGCGGCGAGGGCTCCGAGTGGCGCAGGCGGTGTGTGGGGTTGTCGTGCGTGTGGAGCGCCCCTCGTCATCACGACCGACGCGCTCTCGGCGCGTTGCGACTACTGCCAGGCCGACAACCTCGTGCGGCTCTCGCAAGGACGCGTCGACGCCGTGCGGAGCCGTCGTGACGCGCTCGCGAGCGTCGTGCGCACCGCTGAGAAGGACTGGAAGTCGATTCGTTCAGACCTGCGCACGAGCCTGGTGATGCGCGCCGTCTTCGGCGTCGGCCTCATCGGGTTGTTGACGGTGCCCATCCTCGCGAGCACGCCCACTCACGCGAGCGCCTCTGACTTCGACCTCACCAAGCCGCCGAACCAGATGCCGTCGTTCGAGGCGCACCGGAAGTCAGCCTCGACGGGGCCGTGCACCCCGACGCGCCTCACGACATACGTGCGCGCGGTCGAGCCCTGTGACGAGGTCGGGTGCCGGGCCTACGTGCTGGCGAGCCCGCTCGCGGGAGAGACGCTCGAGGTGCAGGGCAACGCGCTACCGGCCGGAACACGAATGAGGCTCGAGCCCCGCAAGATGCGCATGCTCGACTCGACGTGGGCGACGGCTCCGATGCTTGCCACGTCGACCGACGCCGAACTCGTTCACTTCCCCATCACGGAAGGCGGCTGGTACCGGCTGCGGCTCGCAGTGCCGGGCACGTCGGCGGGTGAGTTGGTGCGCTTCTGCGTTCGTCAGGCCCCGCGGCCCTGAGCCACTCGTGCGGCCTCTGCCTCGACGCGCCCTGCTGATCTGCGCGAACATGGAGTCGTGCACCTGAGCGAGCTGGTCGCCAGATGGAAGAAGGACCCTCGAGGCACGGCGCTGCAGCTGAACCTTCCGGTGCTGCTGCTCGAGCGGCTCGGTGACGGCGCCGAATCCTCATGGGAGCGCACCGGCGCCTTCTTCGTCGGCAAGCAGCCCGAAGCGCACGATCCACCCGTGTTCTTCGTCGAGAAGGTGCCGCGCACTGGCAACGCGTTCGCGCTCGGCGTCACCATCGGCAGGGTCGAGTCGAACGACATCGTCATCGACGACTCGAGCATCAGCCGCTTTCACGCCTGGCTACAGCTGGACCCGAAGAAGGGGTGGATGCTGTGCGACGCCGAGAGCAAGAACGGCACGCAGCTCGACGGTGAGCCGCTGACGTCTGGCGCGAAGGTGCCGCTTCGTGACGGCGCGGTCATCGGGCTCGGCCATGCGGCGCTCAGGTTCCTGCTGCCGCAGACGCTGGTGGAGCTGCTGAAGGCCTGAGGGGTTTGTCCCTGATTTTCGGCCCGGCATACGGGTCGACATGCGCTTGCCGACGACCCTCGCCGTGATGTTCCTCGCTGCCTGTGGAGGAGCCGCCGACCACCTCGACCCCACCACGGACTTTCGACGGGTGACGTTGGTGGAAGCACCTCCAGAGCCGGTGAAGCCATCGGCGATGACGCTCGCGCTTCGACTCGACGAACGTTCCGGGACGGCGGCCATCGGCTGGGCGCTCGCTCCCGTGGGCCGACTGCCTGCAGAGACCGCACACCTCAGCCTCAACGCCTGGGACTGCGGCGCGCGCGGACGATGGGTGCAGATTCTCGGAGGGAAAGACGTCACGTTCTGCGAGCGAGAGAAGGCGACGCGAGTCGAAGAGGTCAGCACCGACGACGCCGACTGTTTCTGGAATAGCTCGTTCGAGGCGGGCGGCTCAGGGAGCGACTTCACCGGCACCGGCGTCATCGTTCGCGTCGACGGGCAGCGCCTCGGCCGCCTGCGCGTCGCGAAGTCCACCCAGCTCGCGAAGGACTGGTACGCCCAACCCATCGAGCCGTTCGAAGTGCACCTCGAGTTTCTCTCTGAGACGTCCTCGACGGCGCCGTGATGATCGCCGTGTAACCCGCTCGGGGGCGATGGCGTACGCCACCCGTGCGCGAGGGCTTCTTCATCCTGCTGGTCAGTCTCTGTCTGGCCTCCGAGCCTGCGATGGCTCAGGCCTGCGCGAGTTGCAGTCCGCTCGCCCTCCCGACGTCGGTCTCGTCACCCGGTGGTGCGTCGTTGGGCCAGCACGAGTTCGTCGTCACGGGCCAGGTGGTCGCCGGGTGGCAGGCCTTCCCTGATCAGACCGCCCTCGGCGAGCGCTTCGACGACCCCAATCGCGCGCGCGTCGACCTCGGGCTGGTGTCCGTCGAAGGCAGTGTGCTGCACCGCTCCGGCATCGGCGCTTCGCTTCAACTGCCCGCCGCGCTCATCGCAGCCTCGGACGTCACGGGCGCGCGCGTGGACCCGGGCCTCGGAGACCTGGAAGCACGCCTTCGGTATCGGGCCCAGCCCTCGACCAGGGTGTTCCTCGCAGCGAACGCGGGCGCCGTGCTGCCGACGGGCCGGTACTCGCCCCGAAGCGGAGCGCTCGCCCTCTCCGCCGCTGCGCAGTCGCTGACGCCGGGCCGTGGCACGACGTGGGCCGTCGCTGAAGCGCAAGCACGACTGACCACCATCGAACGACTCACCGTCGGGCTCTCACTCGAAGGCCGTGCGCCACTCGGCGATGCACCTGACGGGTTTCGCTGGGGTCCCGAGGTACGCGGAGGGCTCGATGGACAATTCCGGCTTCCGGGCGAGCGCGTCTTCGTGAGTCTCGGGGTCGAGGCGCAGTGGCGAGCCACCTCGTCGGTGGACGACCCCTTCCTCGGCACCCGCGTCGACTCGGGGAGCACGGGCGGTCTCGTCATCGCGGCGTTGCCAGGCGTGACGGTGCAGCTGCCGCATGGGCTCTTCGCGCAGCTCTCGGCGCGTGTGCCGCTGAGCCAGTCGCTCGCCGGGCTTCAGTTCAATCAGGGGCTGGGCGTGTTCGCAGGGCTTGGGTTCGTCGTGCCCGTTGGCCCCTCGCGCGCCGAGATCAGCCGCGCCGCCACCGAGGGATGGACGGTGGTCGACTACGACGCCGACTGGTGCGCGGCGTGTCAGGAGTTGAAGCCCGTGCTCGCGCAGGCGCAGCTCCGTTTTCCAGCCGTTCGGTTCCAGCGCATCGACGTCAGTCGCTGGAGCCAGGACGAGCTCGAGCAGGCAGTACCCGGCGCCACTGCGCTGCCGGTCGTCGAGCTCCGCCGCCCTGATGGAACCGTCGTCGCCCGGCTCGAAGGTGCCGCAGCGCACGACATCACCCGCCGTCTCGAGACTGACCTGCCATGAATCGATTTTCGTTCGTCCTCGTTCCTCTCGTCGTCGCGGCCTGCGGGCCGGACACTTCGATGCAGGGCGCTCCGCCAGACCCGATGTTGCCGATGCAGGCGCAGCTCGGTGGTGGCACTGCGGCCAGCGCAGGCGGCGCGGCTGGAGGAGGCAGCGCAGGTGGGACCGTGAGTGGAGGTGTCGCCGGCGGCGCGTCGGGCTCGCAGTTCGTGTACCCCTCCTGGGAGCGCGAAGACATTCAAGCCGCGAGCCCCCGCCGAGGAGAATTCTACGGCCTCGAGGCCTTCCGCGGACGGACGGTGGTGGTGGTGCTCCTCGAGGGCTTCTGCACGTTTTGCCGCAGCAACGTCGTCGTGGCTGAGCAGCTTCAGACGACGCTCCGCGCAGAGGGTCGAGACGTCGAGGTGGTGGTGTTGTCAGACGCCAACGCGTCGGACTTCAGCAGCCGCACCCGGCTTCGCTTGTTTCGCGATGGCGAAGCGGGTCGGCCGGCGTGGAGAGAGATGCGCCCGTCTCCGTCGAAGCACGACACGTTCGTCTTCGCGCCGTCAGGTGAGCGCACGTACTTCTGGCAGGGCAGCTACACCGGCGATGCGGCGCGGTGGACGGCCGATGTCGGGCAGGCGGTGCGCGCGGTCGCTCCCGTCAGATAGGCAGCGGTGCTGTCGGCGACGATGAAGGGCACGTTGTCGAAGGTGTGGGCGCCGGTGCGTTCGATGGAGCGCTGGCTTGCCAGCCTCGCTCGCAACGCCCCAACGTCAGAACGAGGCGTAGTCGCTGAACGTCGTGACGACGCGGAAGCGCTGCTTGACGAACAGCAGCCCGGCCACGCCTTTCAAGGTAAGCCGTGACATCGCGCGGCCTGCGGGGCTCTGTGCGTCGAAGGTCGCTTCGATGGAGAGGGAGTCGACGAAGCGGGGGTTCTTCGAGGGGCGCACCGCGAGCGTCAACACGTCGCCCGTCTGAGGGTCGATGGTGGCGTCGCCGATGTAGAGCTGATCAGTCTTCTCGCCTGCCGGCTGAAAGCCGAGCCGCACCAGTGAGGGCCGATCGCCGGGCGGCGCGAGCACCGCGAACTGGTACTTCGCGCGCTCGTCTGGGTGGAATGGCGACTTCACGCCCGCGCCTTCCTTCTTCGGCGGCTTCTCGAGCTCGGCGCGCTTGCTCTCGGTGAGGTCCTTGCCGTTCTCGGTGTACGTGAGCAGCTTGCGCTCGACCTTGCCGCCGCTCCGGTCGACGCGCAGCGTGGTGTGGGTGGTCTTCTTGACCGCGCCGTCCCCGTCGAGCTCCTCGGCCACCACGTCGACCGTCACCCGGGAGTCGTTGACGAAGGTCTCGAGCTGGCGGGCGCGCGCGCCGAGCTTCTCGATCAACGCCGGCTCTGGTGTGGCCGCGAGCAGCATCAGCAGAGTCATGGAGTGGACAGCGCCCATCAGCGTCGCCGCACTTCGTAGACCGACGGCCCTGAACCCGGCGGCAACGGCGGACCCGGCGGAGGACGAAGTCTCACGAAGTCAGGGTTGTCATCGAGCAGCCGCTTCGCCTGCGGGTAGCCACAGATGACGTACTGCGCGCCGAACGTGACGGTGACGATGTCTCTGACGTCGCGCGCCTCGCCATTGATGAGCAGCAGCCGCGCCTGGTGCCGGTCCTTGTCGAAGCGCTCGAGGAAGGTCGGGTCGAGCACGTCGACGAACCGAACGTCGGGCCGCCGGTCGAGCAGCACCTCGCCTTCGGGGAACGTGCAGTTGAGCACCTTCTTCCCTGCCGCTTCTTTCGGCAGCGCATCGACCGCGTCGGCGATGTGCATCGTGTACCGGTCGAGCTGCGTCACCTGCGCCGAGTCGCGGAGCAGCGGCACGTTCAGCGCCAGCCCCACCGCCACCCCGAGCGAGAGCACCATCGGTGGCAACGAATTCGAGACCGACGCGAAGGCCGCGATGGTGAGCGGAATCGCGTACTCCGACGCGCGCGCGCTGCGCAGACACAACACCCAGAACAGGCCCGCCGTCGCCACCAGCATGAAGCGCAACCGTGAGCCCGACGTGCCACGGCTCAACACGGCCAGCACCGCGCTCACCACGAACATCACCACCGGCACGCGGTACGAGCCGAGGAACTCGTGAAGTTGAATGGGAAAGAGTTCTCCGCCGAACGTGTTCCCCGACGGTTTCGAGGCTGCGATGGTCAGCGTCATCCACGTCGTCTCGAGCGTGCCGGGGAAGTACGGGTTGATGACGGTGCCGAGCACCAATCCACCGACGCCTGCGCCCACCGCGCGCCACGCAGAGCGGCCCTGCAGCACGAACGCGAGGCCCAGCACCGCGGCCGGAATGTAGAGCGCGTGATAGCCGAGCGCGAAGAGCAGCCCCGCCGCAAACGTCACCTTCCACGACGTGCGCGTGAGCCCGACGAGCAACAACAGCGTCGCCGCGATGGCCAACAGGTGCGGGCGCACCAGCACGAGCCGGTAGAGGAACATCGGGCACGACGCGCCTGCGAGGACCGCGAGCACCGACTCCCGCGCGCCGAGGAATTGCCGCGCCAGCACGTAGAGCAACCAGATGATGAGCGCCGCGAGCACCGCTGACGACGCGATGACGCCGGCGCGTTCGCCGACCAGCCAGCCCAGCCACGTCACCACGTGAAAGAGGAACTCCTTGTCGACGAACGCGACGTTCCACCCGATGCCTTCGACCTGCGGCAGCGTCTTCGGCATGCCGGCTTCAGCCCACGTACGCGCGAGGGCGAAGTGGAAGTGACGGTCGGGGTCGGCCGGAGAGCGTCCGGCGTAGAGCCACAGCCCGCCACCCAGCCCGAGCAGGAGCACGGCGAGCGCGAGCACATCGACACGGCTGGGCCTGAAGGACACGGCGACAGCGGACCACTTGCGCGGCGCGCTGTCAGCGTTCGTCTTGGCTCCGGGCGGCGGTCAGGCCTTGCCCAGCACCATCGCCAGCAACGCCATGCGCACGTAGAGCCCGTACTCCATCTGCCGGAAGTACGCGGCGCGCGGGTCGGCGTCGACGTCGGTCGAAATCTCTCCCACGCGCGGCAACGGGTGCATCAACGCCATCTTCGGCTTCGCGAGCTTCATCGTCTCGGGCGTGATGATGAAGGCGTGCTTCAGCGACTCATAGAGCGCGAGGTCTTCGAAGCGCTCCTTCTGGACGCGCGTGACGTAGAGCACGTCGGTCTCGGGCAGCACGGCGCTCAGGCTGGTGTGCTCGACGTACGAGATGCCACGCGCGGTCAGCTCGTCGGTCACCTTCGCGGGCATGCGCAGCTGCTCCGGCGAGACGAAGTGCAGCTTCGCGCCGAAGAGCGACAGCAGCCGCGACAACGAGTGCACCGTGCGACCGAACTTGAGGTCGCCCAGCATCGTGACGGTCAGCCCATCGAGCCGGCCGAGCTCTTCGCGAATGGTGAAGAGGTCGAGCAGCGCCTGGGTCGGGTGTTCTCCGGGGCCGTCGCCGGCGTTGATGATGGGCTTGCGCGCGGCCTCGGCAGCCTGCGCCGCCGCGCCGACCTCGTGGTGCCGCAACACGATGACGTCGGCGTAACACTCGAGCGTGCGCACGGTGTCGGGCAGCGACTCGCCCTTCGACACCGACGAATACCGCACCTCGCTGATGGGAATGACGGAGCCGCCGAGGCGCTGCATCGCGGCCATGAAGGACGACTGCGTGCGCGTGGACGGCTCGTAGAAGAGGTTCGCGAGGATCTTCCCCTTCAGCAGGTCGATGGTGCCGATGTGCTGAACCATGGTGCGCATGGCCTCGGCGACGCCGAAGACGTACTCGAGGTCCTCACGGCCGAACTGCGCCACCGTGAGAATGTCTTTTCCGTAGAAGCGGCCGGAGCGCTGGTCGCCGAGGGGCAGGTGCGCGGAGGACGAAGGCGTCATGGTGGAAGCGAGCTTCTGGCTGCACGCGCCCGACGAGGCAAGCGGTGTTCGCGCGTCAGAAGTCTTCGAGGTCGCGCAGGCGCTGCTCGAGGTCCGACTGCAGGCTCAGGTCCTTGCGCGCGTGCGGCGTCTCGAGGGCGCGTTGCCAGGTCGCTTTCGCGTCGTCACGTGCACCCAGGCCGACCTGCGCGTCGCCCAGCGCCACCCACGCCGCCGAGTAGTTCGGGTCGAGCTTCACGGCCGTCGCCAGCGCCGTCACGCTCTCGGCCCAGCGCTGCTCGTCGAGGTACAGCCGGCCCAGCGAGAAGAAGCCCATCGGCGAGTCGGGGAACTCACGCGTCATCTCGAGGAACATCTGCTCGCGCTCGCTGGCCATGACGCCGCACATAGCGAACCCCGGCGCCGCGGGACACGGCGTTCCGCGGGCCGGACGAGCGGCGCTCAACGGAGGTGGATAGAAGGAAGGCATGGCTCCCCGCATCCTCGACGTCGCGAAGCTCGGCTTCCCCTGGCACACGGCCGACCCGTTTCTCTTCTGCGTGCATCACGACGACGCCTACCCGAAGGGCAACGAGCAGCTCGGCCCCGCCGCTTCGCTCGCCGGCCGCAACATCGGCAGCGACTTCGAGGGCAAAGACGGCTGGCGCATGTACCACGGCGACGTGGTGCCCGGTTTCCCCCAGCACCCGCACCGCGGCTTCGAGACGGTGACGGTCGTGCGGCGCGGCTTCATCGACCACTCCGATTCTCTCGGCGCGACGGCGCGCTTCGGCCAGGGCGACGCGCAGTGGCTCACCGCAGGCAAAGGCATCGTGCACTGCGAGATGTTCCCGCTCGTGAAGCCAGACGAGGGCAACCCGGTCGAGCTGTTCCAGCTCTGGCTCAACCTGCCGCGCGCCAACAAGATGGTGGAGCCACACTTCTCGATGTTGTGGAGCCACCACATTCCCGTGCACCAGGTGACCGACGAGAATGGCCGACGGTCGCTCGTGACCATCGTCGCCGGAGCTTTCGCAGGCATTCAGCCACCGCCTCCGCCGCCGAAGTCGTGGGCCTCGCAGCCCGGCAGCGACCTCGCCATCTGGACGCTCAAGCTCGAGGCTGGCGCGCACCTCACGCTCCCGCCCGCGAACGCCGGCACCAACCGCACGCTGTATTTCTTCAAGGGCGGCCAGCTGACCATCGACGGGCAGACGTTCCGCCCAGGGTTCGGCATCGCGGTGCAGCCCGACGTCGCCATGCCGCTGGTGAACGGGGACGCCGAGGCCGAGGTGCTGGTGCTCCAGGGCCGGCCCATCGGCGAGCCTGTCGTGCAGTACGGGCCCTTCGTGATGAACACGCAGGAAGAAATCGCCACCGCGTTCCGCGACTACCAGCGCACGCAGTTCGGCGGCTGGCCCTTCAAGCGCGATGACCCGGTGCACCCGCGCGAGCAGGAGCGCTTCGCGAAGCACGCCGACGGCCGCATCGAGAAGGCCAGCGACACCATCTCGGGCTGACGACGCGGTAGGCTGCGAGCGTGCGAGCGCTCGTCCTCAGCGTGGGAATCGTGGCCTGCGCCGCGTGCCTGTGCTCGCCCCCACCCGAGTGTGTCGGCCCGGAAGACTGCTTCGGTCGTGCCTGCACCGACGGCGTCTGTGCGCAGCGCCCCGATGCGAGCGTCGTCGTCGTCGTCGTCTCTGGTGGTGGAGGCGCTGGCGGAGGTGTGGCGGCGGGCGGCTCAGGCGGCGGGGTCGTCATCCCTCCCTGCGAGCTGAACCACACCGGCTCCATCACCGGCACCGTCACCGAGCCAAGCGGCCGGCTCGCCCTGCCCAACGTGATGGTCTTCATTCCAACCGTCGGCCTCGAAGACTTCCCCGTCGGCCCGGCGTCGCGATGTCCCGGCTGCGACGACGACATCACCGGCAAGCCCAGCAAGAGCACGGTGTCGACCATCACCGGCACCTTTCAGCTCGACGACGTGCCTGCGGGGCTGACCAGGCTCGTCTTTCAGACCGGCCGGTGGCGCCGCGAAGTCGAGGTGTCGGTCACGGAGTGCACGACGAACGCGCTGAGCGCCTCGGTCACGCGCCTTCCGCGGTCGCGCGCCGAGGGCGACCTGCCACGCTTCGCGCTTGTCACTGGCGCGGCCGACCCGATGGAGTGTCTGCTGCTGAAGCTGGCCATCGCGCCATCGGAGTTCACCAGGCCCGACGCCGGCGGCCGCGTGCAGCTCTACGTCAACAATGGCCAGCTCCTCGACGGAGGTCTGCCGCCTGAGGCCGAGCTGCTCACGACGCCAGACCGCCTGCTCCAGTACGATCAGGTTCTCTTTCCCTGCCGGGGCGCCGAGGCAGGCCGGAACTCCGTGGAGCGCGCCGCCATCGGCCGCTTCGTCGACCTCGGTGGCCGCTTCTTCACCACGCACTACGGCTACACGTGGATGGAAGGCCAGCCGTTCAGCCAGACTGCAGCGTGGACGCCGAACGCTCAGTTCGGGGCGAGCGACATCGTCGACCCCATCACCAGCTTCCCGAAGGGCGCCATCTTCGGCCAGTGGCTGAAGCAGGTCGCCGGCATTCCCGGCCGCATGCCGCTCGTCGACCCCCGCTACAACGTCGGCTCGGTGAAGGGCTCCACCATCGCGTGGCTCGGGGTGCCCGCGCGCCGCATGGGCCCGGACCCGCAGTGGACGGCGCAGCTGACCTTCACCACGCCGCTCGACGCGGGCGTCGGCTGTGGCCGTGTGGCCTTCAGCGACTTCCACGTCTCGACGAACGCGCTGCAGGTCCCCATCATCCCCACCTGCGTGAACGAGCCGTGTCCTCCGGTGCCATCGAGGCCGCCGTTCCCCGAGAACTGCCTGCGCTCAAGCTTCACTGACCAGGAGAAGGTGCTCGTGTACCTGCTGTTCGACCTCGCCACGTGCGCGAAGAATGACCGCGAGACGCCCACCGCGTGCGCCGTCGAGACCGCGACGTGCTCCCGGACGCGCGGGTGCTGTGGCGACCTGCGCTGCCTCGAAGCGGGAGAGATGTGTGACGGCGGCCCGTGCCGCTGCGCCCCGTAGTGTCAGCGCCACAGCCCGATGCGGAAGCCGTGGGTGCGGCTGACCGAGAGCGCAATCGACGTCGCCAGCGCCGCGATGCCGAAGAGGATTCGTTCGTCGGGGAGCAGGTGCGGGCGCAGCTCCCAGCCCAGCCGCGCCAGCACGGCGCCGACGCAGAACCCCAGCACCGAGACCAGCCCGCTCCCCGCGCGCAAGTCCATGCGGGAGCGCAGCGCCTGTCGCTTCTGCTTCAGCGCCGTCACGCGGGTCCACACGCGGTCGCGCTGAAGGCCGAGCCCTGCCGTCGTCGCCAGCACCTCGTCGAGCCGCTCGGTCAGCTCGCGCGCGTGGGCCTGCGCTGCTTCGAGCTCGTCGTTCTCGTCGCGGCTCATCGACGCCCTTGATTGAAGCGCGGCAACACCAACACCTGCACGAAGGCCAGCACGCTCGCGAGCAGCCCCAGTGGCCAGACCCCATTGGTGAAGAGGAGCGCGGCCGCGAGCACGGTCAACGGCGGTGACAGGCCGAGGAGAAATGACGGGCCCGGGCTCGGGCGGACGGTCGGGTCGATGCGCTCGACGTCGCGCTCGAGGGCCGACAGCTCCCGCTCCAGCCGGTCGAGCTCGGCCTCGAGGTGCGTGAGGTGGCGGTGCGCGTCGGCCAGGCGTCGCTCGGCATCTCGAACCAGCTCGTCGGCGCCCTTCATCGGGCCGAACTCTACGCCCACCCACACGCGTGGGTGCAACGCCCTGAACTTCGTCGCGGCGTCGCTCGGCTGACGGACGAAACACCTTCCTCGGTGCTGCCGCGTTGCGCCGTTGCCCCTCGGGGCAGGCATGTCACAATGCTGCATCACCCTGATGGGTCGTACCGGAGGTAGTTCATGGTCAGGCTCGCTCGCGCGATGCACTGGAGCGCGGCGTTCTGCGTGCTCCTCTTCTTGTCGGACTGCACGAGCTGCGCGCGGCAGCCAGCGAAAGACACCCTCGTCACCGAAGGCGCGACGTGTTCGCTCGACGACGAGTGCGAGACGGGGCTCTGTGACGTGGTGCCGGGCACGAACGCGCGGGTCTGTCTGCGCAAGTGCACCTCGGGCTGCAAGGAAGCCGACCAGTGCACGAAGCTCGCTGACGAGCGGTACGGCTGCGTGCCCCAGCGCGCGGGTCTGTGCCAGTCGTGCACGAAGGACTCGGACTGCCCGTACCCTGCCGACAAGTGCATCACGCTGGGCAACGACCGCTTCTGTGGCCGCGACTGCAGCTTCGACGACACCTGTCCGTCCACGTTCCGCTGCGCCGATGGCATCGACCTGAACGGCAACTCCGCGCCCAAGCAGTGTCAGCCTTCGAGCGGCACCTGCGCCTGCATCGCGTCGACCGCCGGCCAGATGATGCCGTGCGAGGTGACCAACAGCTTCGGCACCTGTCTGGGCTCGGTCACGTGTACGCCGCCGATGGGGTGGGGTGCCTGCTCCGCGCGCACGCCGGTCACCGAGCTGTGCAATGGCCGCGACGACGACTGCGACGGCATGACGGATGAGGAGATTGCAGACACCATCTGCGGCGTCGGTGCGTGTGAGCGGCGCGTGGCGGCCTGTTTCAACGGTCGCCCCTCGACCTGTACGCCGGGCATGCCCGACCTCGAGATCTGCAACCGCGTCGACGACAACTGTGATGGCCGCGTCGACGAGAACTTCGACCTGCAGACCGACCTCGCCAACTGCGGCACCTGCAACCGGACCTGCACCTTCACCAACGCCGTGCCGAAGTGCGCCACCGGCACCTGCGCCATCGACCGTTGCATCGCCGGCTGGGTGAACCTCGACGGCGTGCTGGCCAACGGCTGCGAGCACCCGTGCACGCCGACGAACAATGGCGTGGAGACCTGCGACGGCCTCGACAACAACTGCGACGGGCGCACCGACGAGGGCTTCGACCTGGTCGGCGACCCGATGAACTGCGGCCAGTGCGGGCTGGTGTGCAACGTCTCCAACGGCAGCGTCTCGTCGTACCGCTGCGTCGCCGGCCGCTGTGGCGTGGGCATGTGCTCGATGGGGCGGGGAGACTGCAATCAGGCCTTCGCGGATGGCTGTGAAGAGAACCTCGTCAGCTCGCTGACCCACTGCGGTCAGTGCGGCATGGCGTGTACGCCCGCGAACGCGACCGGCGTCTGCACGATGGGGAGCTGCCGCATCCAGACCTGCGCGCCCGGCTTCCGCGACTGCAACATGATGGTGGGCGATGGCTGTGAAATCAACGGCAACACCGACGTGATGAACTGTGGCGTCTGCGGGCGGGTCTGCTCTGCGGCCAACGCGACCTCGGCATGCACCGCCGGGTCCTGCACCTTCACGTGCCTCGCCAACTGGTACGACGTCGACAACAACACGACCAACGGCTGTGAGTACGCATGCGTGCGCACGAACAACGGCGTCGAGGCGTGTGACGGCATCGACAACAACTGCGATGGCCGCATCGACGAGGCGTTCAACCTCATGAGCGACCCGATGAACTGCGGCATGTGCAACCGCGCCTGCACCCCGCCGTCGTTCGCGATGACGACCGCGTGTGGGGGTGGAAACTGCTCCATCACGTCGTGCGTGCCCGGCCGCGGAAACTGCAACGGCACCTATGCCGATGGCTGTGAGGTCGACACGTCCTCCACGGTGAGTAGTTGTGGTGGCTGCGGCATGGCGTGCTCGGCGCCCAACGTGCAGACGTACTCGTGCGCGAGTGGCTCGTGCGGCATTCAGCAGTGCCCGCCGGGGCGCGGCAACTGCAACAACACGTACTCCGATGGCTGTGAAATCGACACCAACACCTCGCTCACGCACTGCGGCGCGTGTGGAGCGCCCTGCACCGTCGCGAACGGCACGCCCACCTGCACCACGGGCCAGTGCCGCATCGGCGCGTGCACGCCTCCGTTCCGCGACTGCAACACGAGCGCGACCGACGGCTGCGAGGTGAACTCGTCGAACGACCCGGCCAACTGCGGCACGTGTGGAACGAACTGTGCGCGGCCGTTCGCGACCGGTGTCTGCACGAACTCTATGTGCGGCTTCGTCTGTCAGTCAGGTCGAGTCGATCTCGATGGGAACCCGACGAACGGTTGTGAGTACGCTTGTTCTGCGATGGGTTCGGACCTCCCGGACCTGTCTTTCAATGACCTCGACTGTGATGGGATTGACGGCAATGCCGCGAACGCCATTTTCGTCGATATCCTGACTGGCAACGATGGCAACGCGGGAACTCGAAGTGCGCCCAAGCGAACCATCATGAACGCCATTGCCGCCGCAGCAGCGCGACCGACACGCGCGAACGTATTCGTCTCGCGCACGAATTCGAGCCCGGGCACTGACGCCTATCTCGAGACCATCACAATGCAGGCGGGCGTGGGCGTGTACGGAGGCTACGACGCTGCAGCGGGCTGGACGCGTTCGCTTACGAACACCACCGTCATTCGGAGCGGTTCCGCTACGGCGCTGACCGCGAGCGGGTTGACGCTGACGACCGAGGTCCAGTTGCTCGTCATTCGTGCAGCGGATGCGAGCGGTCAAGACGCGGCCGGGAACGGGCGAAGCAGCGTTGGGGTGCTTGTTGCTGGCGGTTCGGCGACCTTCATCATCTCGGGTTGTGACATTCGCTCGGGACTTGGGACCACGGGAGCCAGCGTTGGATCGGGCGTGACTGGCGTCGATGGTTCGCCTGGGGCGCCAGCATCTGGCCAGTCGTTTGGCGCTGCCGGTAACTCTTCGTGTGGTGCCAGCGGCGGCCAGGGTGGGGCCGGGAGCGCCGGAGCGGGTCCAGGCGGAAGCCTCGCACCCGGTGGGTCCGCCGGCACGCAGGCGCCCGGCGGCGGGAGCGCGCTGGCCGGTGGGACAGGTGGAGCCAACGGCCAGTGTTCGACGACGAACTCTTCGAACGGCGGGGGGGCACCTGAGTTCACGGTCGCTGCGTCCGACGGTCCGGGTGGCTTTCATGCGGGAGCGCCTTCTCAGATCGGGTCACTCGTTGGCATGAGCTACCTGCCGGCTTCGGGGTTGACCGGCCAGACGAACGGCTTCTGTGGTGGTGGCGGTGGTGGCGGCGGTGGTGGCGGCGGCACAGCGCACGGCCACAACGTCATCTGTTCCGACTGCCGAAATCACTGGGGTGGCGGTGGCGGTGGTGGCGGCGGCGGCGGCAGTGGCGGCTTGCCGGGCCCTGGTGGTCGAGGCGGTGGTGGGAGCTTCGCGGTGGTCTCAGTCAGTGGCTCGGTTTCCATCATCCAGTCAGTGCTTCAGACCGCTCGTGGCGGGAACGGCGGCGATGGTGGCGATGGCGGTCAAGGCGGTGCTGGCGGTCCCGGTGGAGCAGGTGCTGCCGGTGAGGAACACAATGACTGCACGACCAGACGTGGTGGGAGCGGTGCACGTGGCGCGACCGGGGGTCGAGGAGGACGCGGCGGCGGAGGCTCGGGCGGTGCGGGCGGCCCTTCGATTTGTGTCCTGTATTCCGGCTCACTCCCCGCAACCATGGGAACGATCGGCTGCTCGAATGTCGGGGGCGGCACTGGTGGTCAGGGCGGCTCAAACGGTCAAAGCCTCGCGGCATCGGGCCCGACTGGCGCTACTGGCTTCGTGCTGCAGGCAAACTGAACGTCGGAACTGGTGCCCAATCGATCAGCGTGTGTGAGTCGCGCGGCTTTGGATCAAGGTGTGTTGGTGTCGCTCGTCGGCTCCGAGGGCTGGCATGGGTCGTCTGAACGAAGCCCTGCGCCTGCCAGCCTCGATCTCACAGGTTGCCAATCACCAGTTCGCGGTGAGCCGTGAGGCATGAGCGCGGCACCGAGGCGCCTCAACTTGATCGTGCGCGCCACGTCGCTCGAACCAACTCCGCTCGACCAGCCTGCGGTCGGGGGGGTTGTGCAGAATCTTGAGCAACTTCTTGCGAGATACGCTGGTCGTCGGGCAGAATGCTGAACAATATTTCAGATATGTCAGCTTCTTCGGAAATTGAGTGGACCGACGCAACTTGGAACCCCGTAAGGGGGTGCACCAAGATCAGCCCTGGCTGCAAGCACTGCTACGCCGAGACCTTTGCCGAGCGCTGGAGGGGAATTGCAGGGCATCCCTACGAGCAGGGGTTTGATCTCCGACTCGTGCCAGAGAAGCTGACTGAGCCGCTCACGTGGGCCAGCCCGAAGATGGTTTTCGTGAATTCAATGAGCGACCTCTTCCAAGATCCGGTGCCCGACGAGTTCATCGTCGCTGTGGCGCGGGTCATGGCGCTCGCCCGGTGGCACACGTTCCAGGTGTTGACAAAGAGGTCTGCGCGAATGCGCGACATGATTAACGGGCCCTTGGCGTTCGCCGCGAAGCTCCCCAATATCTGGTGGGGCGTGAGCGTTGAAGATCGCAAATACGGGCTCCCGCGCGTTCAGGATCTTCGCGCGGCCAACGCGCGAGTACGGTTTCTCTCCGTCGAACCATTGCTCGAATCGCTTGGCACCTTTTCGCTTCGCGGCATTCACTGGGTGATCGTTGGTGGCGAAAGTGGGCCGGGAGCGAGACCAATGGAGTCCGATTGGGTTACCTCCATTCGCGACGACTGCGATCGCGCGGCTGTGCCGTTCTTCTTCAAGCAGTGGGGTGGCGTCCGCAAGGGTGAGCACGGGAGGCGTCTCGATCGACGCCTTCACAACGCGTTTCCCGAGATCGTGCGCCACGAAGCGCCTGCACTCGCAGAGAGACGGACACTTGAGCATCGCGCCAAGCAGCTCTGCGCGGCGCTTACTGCGGTCACACCAGCAGCAACCACCAGGGGGAGTCGTGGCACCGCCGCGGTCAACAGTTTGGGCGCTTGACCCCCACACTCGCGCCAAGCACGCGATCCTCCGCCGCTACCTTCAGGCCTGGCAGGTGATTTTGCCTAAGGGGGGCTTTCAAGAGATCGCATACTTCGATGGGTTCGCTGGCCCCGGATCCTACTCAGGCGGGGAGGACGGCTCGCCGATCATCGCGCTTCGTATCGCCTTGGGCCTACCGGCGACCCCCACTCGAATTCGGTTCGTGTTCGTAGAGAAGGACGCGCGGCGGGTCGAGGCGCTGAACACGGCGGTCGCGAGCTTGGGCACCTTGCCGGCCCACATCGACGTGCAGATCGTCCCGAGTGATTTCGAGACGGCGTTTGCCGATTTCGTACGGCCCTACGAGGCGCGGCGCGCGCCTCTGCCGCCAACCTTCGCGTTCATCGATCCGTTCGGCTACTCCGTGCCCTTCTCGATCGTTCAAAAGGTTCTGAGCTACCCGAGCTGCGAGGTGCTGCTGAACTTCATGTACGAGGAGATCAACCGGTTCATCAACCCACCGAAAGAGAAGCAGCAGTCTGGGAACCTGTTCGAGGAGGAGCAGCCGGGTCCGCAAACGCCGGCATCCGGCCGGCCTGCGCTTGAAGCTCGACTCGACTCTTTCTTTGGGTCAGTGGACTGGCGAGTGGCAATCAAGAGCGATGTGGCCGCAGAAAGAAACCGGCTTCTGCACGACCTGTACAGTCGTCAGCTGAAGGTGCGTGCTGCGGCCAAATACGTCAGGTCCTTTCAGATGAAGAACGACCGTGACGTGACCGACTACTTCTTGTTCTTCGCAACAAAGAACCGGCTCGGTCTTCAGAAGATGAAGGAGGCGATGTGGCGCGTCGATGCCGGCGGCGAGTTCACTTTCTCGGATGCTACCGACCCGAACCAGACGGTCTTGTTTGGCGAGCCCACCGGTGACGCACTAAGGAAACAGCTGGTGAATCGTTTCGCGGGAACGCGCGCAACTGTTGCCGAGGTCGCCGAGTTTGTGCTCGCGGAGACGGCGTTCAGAGAAACCCACTTCAAGCGTGTCCTCAAAGAGTTGGAGAAAGCGACGCCCCCCGCCCTCTCCATAGTTCGTGCCCCGGCGGGTCGAAAATCGGGCACCTACGCGAGCGAGGACATGCTGCTGGAGTTCACCAAATGACGAAGGATCGGTTCACGCAGAGTGGAGCACGGCTGCTCCACTGCACCCATCCATGCACTCCAACGTGCTGATCCATCAGGGCGATGCCGGCTGGAAAGCCCGGCACGAATCGAGCAGCCTCGCCCGCACCGTGCGCAGCCTCTTCCTGATGATTCTCGCGACGTTGACGGCCTGCGAGGGCGAGTTCGATGGCGGCGAGCTCCCGTCGCTCCCGATGACACCGCGTTTGACGGGCGGTGGCGCGGCCGGCGCGATGACGGCTGGCGGAACCGCTACTGCTGGAGGCGCAGCGGGCGGCGCCATCGTCTCCGCGTGCACCAGCACTTCGTCGGTCGGCGCGAACACGGTGCGGCGCCTCACCCGCTGGGAGTACGACAACTCCGTTCGCGACCTCGTCGGCGTGACGACGAACCCGTCAGCGGAGTTCTCGGCCGAAGAAGAAGCGCTCGGCTTCACCAACAACTCCGCCTCGCTCACCACGACGCCGAGCCTCGTGGAGAAGCAGCTCGCCGCCGCCGAGGCCATCGCCACCACCGTCTCCGGCCGGCTGTCGTCGCTGCGCTGGTACGCGTGCAACCCGGCGAGCGAGACCGAGAACGTCTGCGCGGTGCGCTTCATCGACGGCTTCGGTCAGCGCGCGTACCGACGGCCCCTCACCGACCCGGAGCGCGCTGCACTCTTCACGCTCTTCCAGCAGGGCCGCGCCGCCGGTGGCGTCGACGCGACTGGCCAGGCCGTCTCTGGTTTCCTCGCCGGAATGCAGCTCGTCATCACCGGCGCGTTGCTCTCGCCTGATTTCCTCTACCGCATCGAAGCCAGCGGCACCCCGGGCCCCGTCACCGACCTCGAGCTGGCCTCGCGGCTCTCCTATCTCCTCTGGGGCTCGATGCCCGACGACACGCTGCTGACGGCCGCGGTGACTCTGCAGCTCCACACGTCCGAGCAGCTCGCGACGCACGCCGACCGCATGCTCCGCGACGACAAAGCGCGCGCCGTCGTGAAGGAGTTCCACAAACAGTGGCTCGACTTCGACCGCGTCCACAACGCCGGCAAGGCGCGCTCCATGTTCCCCGAGTGGAGCACCACCATCGCCGACCTCATGGAGGCCGAGACCGGCGACTTCATCGTGCGCACCATCTTCGACGGCGAAGGCACGTGGGACGCGCTGATGACGTCGTCCTCCTCGTACCTCACCTCGCCGCTCGCGCAGTTCTACGACGTGCCGTTCCCCTCAGGCAGCGGTGTCCAGCGCGTCACCTTCGATGCCCGTCGTCGCGCGGGGCTCCTCACGCAGGGCTCGCTGCTCTCCATCAACGCGCACTCGAACCAGACCTCTCCCGTGCACCGCGGCAAGCTGGTGCGCGAGACGTTTCTTTGTGAGGTCTTGCCCGCGCCGCCGGCGAACGTGAACATCACCGTGCCGGAGCCGATGCCCGGCAGTACGGCGCGCGAGCGCTTCGCCCAGCATTCCAGCGACGCCGCCTGCACCGGCTGCCACCAGATGATGGACCCGCTGGGCTTCGGCTTCGAGAACTACGACGGCGTCGGCCGCTGGCGCGACCTCGAGAGCGGAAAGCCCATCGACTCGAGCGGCATGCTCTTCGGCACCGACGCGCACGGCCCGTACCAGGGGCCAGTGGAGCTCGCGCGAAAGCTCGCCTCCTCCACGCAGGCGCGCGGCTGCTACGTGAAGCAGTGGTTCCGCTTCGCCTACGGGCGCGGCGAAGTGGCGGCCGACGCCTGCACCATGGAGCGCCTCAACGCCGGCTTCCAGTCGAGCGGCCGCGACGTCAAGGCGCTGCTCACCTCACTCACGCAGACCGACGCGTTCCGCACGCGAGCTGGAGACGCGCCATGAAGGTCTCACGCCGCGTGATGTTGAAGGGCGCGTCGGGCGCCGCGTTGTCGCTCCCGTTGCTCGAGAGCCTCGGCTGCACCACCGCCACCGAGCCCGCCGAACAGCTCGCGAAGGCCGAGTCCCGTCAGGCCCTCACGTTCCCCAAGCGCATCGTCTTCTTCTACACGCCGAACGGGAACCTCGAGCTGCCGCCGACGATGAACTTTGCGGGCTCGCACCTCGAGTCGCTCACGCCGTACGCGTCGAAGATGGTCGTCCTCAAGGGGCTCGACCTGCTCTCCAACGACGTCGGCCCCGGAGAGCCACACCAGCAGGGCATGGCGCTGCTCACCGGCCGTCGGCTCAATACGGGCACGCAAATCGGCGGAGACGGCTCCTTGTCGGGCTGGGCGCAGAGCCTCTCGCTCGACCAGCACCTCGCCAACGCCATCGGCACGACGTCACGCTTCAAGACGCTCAACGTCGGCATTCAGTCGACGCAGTACGGCGGCACCGAGGTGCGTACGGTGCTCTCGTACCTCGGCAACGACCAGCCGGTCGCGAACGAGACCTCTCCCTGGGCGCTGTACAACCGCGTCTTCTCGCAGCTCGGCGCAGACCCGTACGGCGTCGCGCGCCTGCGTCAGCGCCGGCACAGCGTCATCGACTACGTGAAGGGCCGCTTTGACCAGGTGAAGCCGCAGACCTCGCGCGCCGACCAACTGAAGCTGGAGCAGCACCTCGCCTCGGTGCGTGACATCGAGTCGCGTCTCGACATCCCCGGTGGAGCCATCGGCGCGTCGTGCTCGCAGCCCATGCTGCCCGCGCAGTTCAACCTCAACGACCCGGCGAACTTCGGCACCATCGGCCGCCTGCAGATGGACCTCTCGGCCATGGCGCTCGCGTGCGACCTGACGCGCGTGGTGACGCTGCAGTGGTCGGCCTCGACGAACAACCGGCCGTATCCGTTCCTCCAGTACGACGATGGCACCGGCCTCAAGCCCATCGTCGGCGACGAGCACATTCTCGGCCACCAGCCCGACACCGACGTGCACGCGTGGGGCAAGCTAGCCGTCATTCGCCGCTGGTACATGAGCCAGCTCGCGTACTTCCTCGGCAAGCTCGCCGCGGTGCCCGAGGGCAACGGCACGCTCCTCGACAACACGGTGGTGGTGTGGTGCTCCGAGATTGCGCGCGGCAACACGCACAGCCATCACGACGCGCCGTTCCTCCTCGCCGGTGGCGCGGGTGGCTCGTGGCAGACCAACCGGTACCTCACGTTCCCCGGCAACGTGCCGCACAACAACCTGTGGGTGTCGTTGATGAACGCCTTCGGGGTGCAGGGCACGAGCTTCGGTGACCCGATGTTCTGCACCGGGCCGTTGGCTGGCCTGGTGTAGGCCCGCACGACTTCACGGCGTCGTCAGCGCACGCAGTCGATCTCGCTCGGTGAGGAGCGCCTCGCGCTCGGGGCTCGTCTTCGGGAGCATCTTCGCCCACTCGTCGAGGCCACGCGCCACCTCGGCGGCGACGCGGGGCGAGGCCGTCGTCGAGAAGCGCGCCCGCAGCTCGCGGCCCGCAGCGAAGGCGCGCTCGCGCACGTCGGCCTCGAGCTGAAACTGGCCGGACTTCACGATGGCGCTGAGGCAGGTGGCGACGAGGGCGTCGATGGCCGGCGCGCGCTCGGCGAGGACGAGGGCGGCCTCGATGGCCTGGACCTCCGCGTCGACCTTCGCGCGGCCTGCAGGGGCTGAGAGGCGCCGGGCCCGGCCGATGGCGAGGAGCGCGAAGGCGAGGGCGGTGCGCAGGGCAGGGTCGTCGTCGGCGGCGACGAGGGTGCCGAGAGTCTGGAGCGCGACCTCGGCCTCAGGGGCGGCGCGGAGCTCGAGGAGCGCGGCGCCTGCCTCGAGCTCGATGACCTCGAGCCACGCCTCGGCGAGCGCGCGGCGTGCGGTGAGCTCCTCGGCTGGGGTGAGGCGGGCGATGGTGACGCGGGCGGCGTCGAGTCGGGCGCGCCAGTCGGGTGGCAGACCAGCAGCGCGTCGTGGGAGCTCGTGCTCGCAGTCGCTCATGCAGGCCTTCGTGCCACCGGCCTGTCGCGAACGGAAGCGCCTCCACCCTCGCGCTCGCCGCGCACCGAAATGCCGACGGCGATGCCGTATGCAGGTGGCGGTTGTCGGAGCGCGCAGGCACACGGACGGTGCGCTCTGCGCCCTCGCTCGAATGACCGCGTCGCTCCTCGAGACAGTCGGCAGCACCGTCTGCCTTCAGCGGCAGGAGTTGCTGCGGCACTTCTGATCCGCCGCGTCGCAGTTCGCGCAGGCGACGCCGTCTTTCCCACACACGCGGTCGTCGCTGCCGCCGACACACGTGGTGCCGACGCAGCACCCGCGACAGTTGGCGGGGCCGCAGCGAGCCTCACACGTCCCTCCGTCGCACACGCCCGAGCCGCACGACGCGCACGCGCGGCCGGCAGCGCCGCACGCGTTCACCTGTCGCCCCGTCTGGCACTGCGCGCCGACACAGCACCCGGTGGAACAGTTGGTCGCGTTGCACAGCGCCGTGGCGCACTGCCCGCCACTACACGCAGAGGCGCCGCAATCGAGACACGCGGAGCCGCCCGTTCCACACGCGGTGCGCGACGGCGCCGTCACGCACTGGCCCGCCTGACAACACCCACTGCACGACGCGGGAGTGCACTGACAGGTGCGCTGAAGGCACTCGCGCCCGGGGCCACACGCTGCGCCGTCGCCGCAACGGCAGACGCCAGCGATACAGCGGTCCGCGCCAGTCGCGTCGGAGCACGGCGCGCTCGCGCCACACCGGCATCGGCCATCAGCGCCACAGGTGTCCGCCGTCAACGTGTCGCACGCCGTGCACGCGGCGCCTGCGCTCCCACAAGCGGCGGGCGAGGGGCTCACGCAGGCGCCGGCCGCCGAGCAACACCCGGGGCAGTCACGACACGTCACCGCCTGCTTCACGAGGCGAATCGTGACGAGCCGTTCGATGCCCGCTGCGAGCAGCACTCTGCCGGCGCCCTCGGCCTGCGCGACGCCGAGCCGCAGGCCCACCACCCGAACGTCGAGCAGCTGGTCGCTCGTGTCGTGAGACAGCAGGATGCGCACCGTCGTCGACGAGGGCGTCAGCCCGGCGCTCAGCTCGGGCCGCACGGCCGGCTGAAACGCCGCGCCTCCGTCGAGCAGGCCCTCGTAGCGGAGCTGGTCGACCTCGAGCCCCATCGTCTCGGTGGTGACGAGCACCGCCGTGCCGGACAGGTCGCGACAGCCGCTCACGAGCAGCAGGCACACGCCGACGAGCGCGCGGGCCGTCATCGGGCGTTGATGTCCGGCCAGGTCGGCGTGAAGGGGCGGGGGGCCGTGGCCACCGCCGTCGCGGTCGCCGCGCCGGCCACCAGCACGCCGAGGCCCGCCCAGAACCACCACCGCTGCGTCAGGAGGGGCTCGGGCGGCGCGGTGGCTTTGCGGGCGGCCAGCTCGAGCTCGAGGCGCTGCGAGGCGTTCTTCGCCTCGGCGCGCGCGAGCGCCACCCTCGTCTCGTCGAGCTTCAGCTCGCGCGTTCGCACCTCGCGCAGCTGCGACTGGGTCCTCTCGATGTCGTGAATGAGGGCTTCAGTCGACGCGACCTGGTCCTCCGAGGGGCTCGTCTCGAGGTAGCGGCGAAAGAACACCAGCGCCTCGGTCGAGTTGCCCGCGCGCCGGAAGCTCTGCCCGATGTTGAAGAGCAGCCCGGGCACCGGCTTGAGCCGCCAGGCCTCCTGGTACCGCGCGACCGCGACGGTGAAGTCGCCGGCGTCGAAGGCCACCTTGCCCATCGCTGCTGCCGCGCGGGCCTGGTCCTCTGCCGTCGGCTCCGCCCCGAGCGCGAGCGTCGAGAGCAGGGCGACCAGCGCGAAGGCTCGCTCAATACGCATCGAGGACCCCCTCTGAGATGGCGCGACGCTTCTTCGGCCCAGGCCGTGCCAGCGGCTTCAGCGAGAGCTCCAGGTGTTGGTTCTCATCGAGCCGCAGCACCCGCCGCTCGGGAGCGTGGCCGCCGAGCTCGAGCTGCAGGGTGAGCTCCTCGTGGCCTCGTGGCAGCGTCAGCTCGAGCGGAGTGACGCCCAGCGCCGCGCCCGTCACGGCGTTCGACACCACGGCGCCGGGCGGCGTCGACACCAGCGCCACCGTCGTCAGGGTGGGCACGGGCCCCAGCGGTGACGCCAGCGCGCGCGGAAGTTCGGGTGTGGCCTGGGCGACGGTGGTGGCCCCGTCAGTGCCCATGGCCGTCGAGAGCAGCGCCACCGCGAGCGTGACGACGCCGAGGTGCGAGGCGAGCGCGGCCCGGCTGCGCGGGCTGCGTTTCAGGACGAGCGCGGTGCCATCGAGCCGCTGCCTCACCTCGGCCATCGACGCCACGCGGTCTTCCCGGTTCTTCGCGAGGCAGTCCATGGCGAGCTGCGCGAGCACCGGGGGCACCGGCTCGCCTCGCGGGGTGAGCTCGGGCAGCGGGGGCGGCGGGCGCGTCAAGATGTCGGTGGCGAGCTGCGCGAACACCAGCGACTCGAACGGCGGCTCGCCAGAGAGCAGCTCGTACAGCACGACGCCGAAGGCGTAGATGTCGGCGCGCGAGTCGACGGGCGATCCGGTGACCTGCTCCGGCGACATGTACCGCGGGGTGCCGACGACGGTGCCGAGCTGGGTCTCGAGGACCGAGTGGGCGTGCGGGGTCAGCAGCTTCGCGACGCCGAAGTCGAGCACCTTCACCCAATCGCGCTCGGGCTGGTCGGAGCAGAGGAAGATGTTCTCGGGCTTGAGGTCGCGGTGCACGACGCCGAGCGCGTGGGCGGCGCCGAGGGCATCGGCGAGCTGCCGGCAGACGTCGAACACCTGCGCGACGCAGAGCCCCTGCTTCTCGTGGCGCGAGCCCAGCGTCTCGCCGTGGAGCAGCTCCATGACGGCGTAGACCTCACCCGGCGCCTCGACGAAGTCGTGCACCTGGATGATGTGCGGGTGGTTGATCTGATTGACGAGCCGCGCCTCCTGCAGAAACCGGGCGACCAGCATCGGGTCGCGCGTCTGGTCGGCGTGCAGGCACTTGAGCGCGACGCGCCGCCCGAGCGTCTGGTGTGCGCTCTGAAAGACGAGCCCGGTGCTGCCGACGCCGATGAGCGCCTCGAGCACGTACGGGCCGATGACGGCGCCCACCTCGACGTCGGGCAGGCGGGGCGCGAGCAGCTGAGGGTTGACGCTGATGCGGGTGTCGGTCGGTGGGGCCGCAGCCTGGGTCTCGGCCTCACCGTCGGCAGAGGCGACGCCCATGCCCCTCGCATCAGGTGCATCAGAGAGGAGTCTGAAGCGTGGGGACATGGCGTCGCGGAAACCGCTTCACGCCGCGTGCCCAGTGACAGCATCTGATCCACGGTGGCTTCAGGAGCCGGCGACGTCGTTTCGATGCGGCCGCGCGCGGACGGCCATCAGAATGATGACCGCGAGGTCATGAGACTGCGCCCAGTGTGTGCCTCGTCGCTTCTCGTCCCTTTGCCTCGAGGCGAGGGAGCGGCGTCACGTCATGAGCCTCTTGAAGTCGGCGCGGTGCTTCAGGGGCACGAACAACCCTTCGTTGCGGTACCGCGACACGACGACGCCGTGAAGCTTCGCCTGGGCCAACAAACGCACCGCCTCGTCGTGCTCGCCCAGCTCGGCCGCGACGAAGGCGGCGTTCAAGAAGACGGGCGGGTTCTTCGGCCCGTGGGGCACACACCGCTCGAGATAGTGGCGGGCGCGCACGGCGTCGACGCCGAGGTGGTTGTTGTCGTCCTGGACGGCGAAGAGCGGGTTGGCGGCGGCCATCGGGTCAATCGTTCCCTCGAGCGCCGCGTCGTAGAGGGCCAGCGCGTCGACGTACCGGCCCGCCGTCATCAGCATCGTCGCCGCGTTCATCATCAACGTCGTGAGGTGCCCATGCCCAGTGAGCTTCATCCGCTCGTCAGGCGTGAGCTCGAGCAGGGAATCGACGTGCGCGGCGTTGGTGTCGAGGAACGATGACTCGACGCGTGCCCAGTCGACCTCGGGGTCGTCGAGGGCCGCGCGAACGGCCGCGACGTTGGACCAGTCGAGGTCGCCTGCTCCGCGACGCCGTGGCTGGTGCGCCCACTCGTGGTGCGCGCGCACCATGTCGTCGAACGCGTCGAGGAAGTGACCGGGCATCTCGACCGCCGACGGAGAGAGGCCGAGCGTGAGGGCGAGACGCTGTTGCACGGCGAGGTCGACGCCGAAGTCGAGGCCAGCCAATGCCGGGAGCCTCGTCACGAGCACGTCGTCCCACACGGCCGCGACGGTGGGCTCGAGCTTCGTCGTCGCGAGCTTCAGCGATTGCTGCACCAACGCGCCGAGGAGCGAGTGCGCGGCGAGGCCGTCGTACGCGGCGCCATGCGCAGAGTCCGAGCCTGACGTGTCGATGGGCAGGAATGCGTACGTCGGCTTCGACGCTCGAACGAGGCGCTCCAGGGTGTCGAGCACGGCGCTCGGGTTCGTCACGCTCTGGGCATGCCACGCGCTGGGCTTCACGCGGTTGGTGCGCACGACGATGGAGAGCGGCGTCGTGGAGTGCACCGCTACGAGCACGTCGGCGAGTCGTTCGTGGCGCTTCGGCCCGGCCTTGAACGTCACCCTCGCCGACACGACGGGCCCTCGTGTCTGGACGAAGGGGTCGCGCCCGGACTGTGCCCACTGCGTCAGCGCCGTCGTCAGCGCAGTCGCGTCGCCCGCCGGATCCGCGAGCGCGACGAGCACGTCGAAGCGCCCAGGCCCTTCACCGTGCCCGAGGAACAGGAACGGGAGGCCCATCGTTCAGAAGCCGGCCCAGATGTAGTCGAGCGTCGGCAGAATGTTGTTGCTGCGCACGCGAACGCGGTCGGAGAAGCCATCGGCGCCCGTCACGACCTGCGACGCGCCCGTGTCGTGGTTCGCGTACAGCACGCCGACCGTGATGCGGCTCTGCTTGAAGACCGCGATGTCGAGGCCGAGGTGCGCGGTGACGATGAGCTGCGACAACGGCGCGAGGGCTCCGAGGTTGGTGCCGGCTTCAGACAGGTTGCCCTGCCCACCGGTGATGAAGAGGTTGGCTTCTCCGCGGATGCGGAAGGTGTCGCCGAGCGCGTGATCGTAGGCGCCACCGACGCGCGCGCAGACGCCAGTGAGCGGCGCTGCCAGGAGGATGTCGAGCGGCGCGACGAACGAGTTGAGCGGCGTGCCGCTGTTGGGCCCGAGCGGAACGCGGAACGCGGCGTCGGTGCGCGCTGTCCACACGCTGTGCTCGAAGACGGTGCCCGAGAGCAGCACGCCGACGCGGGGAATCACCATCCACCCGATGTCGTTCTTCGTCGTCGCCCACGTGGGGAAGAAGAAGCCCTTCATCAGCCGCAGGCCGAAGGTCGGCACCGAGAGCCCGGCTTCGGCCGTGAGCCGCAGCGGGCCTCCGAGGAGCCGGAAGCGCGCGTTGACGTTCGGCGCGACGAAGAACACCAGCGGGTTCGCCTCGAGCTCGATGCCATCGAGAATGGCGATGCGCAGCGGGTTGAAGAGGCCGACGCTGTAGTCACCCTGCTTGCCGACGTCGGCGGTGTCACGCGCGGGCCGTGGCGCGGCGAAGGCGACGGAGGACACGAGCACTGCGAGGAGCGCGGGCTTCATCGGAGCTCCCACGTGCCCACGACGGGTGCATGGTCGGAGAGGCGGAGCGCGTCCTGGGTGACACCAAAGGGCCCGGGCCCCTGGATGACGTCGGTGTCTCGCCAGGTGTCTGTCTTGCGAATGAAGAGGTAGTCGAGCGTGCGGTTCCAGTTGCCGGGGACGCCCTCGTCGTTCTTGATGTCGGGCCCGAGCACCGAGTGCGTGAAGTAGCGTTGGTGCGCGACGTCTCCGACGCCGTACCTCGACAGCGGAATGGATGACGAGAAGTCGTCGTAGAACGGCTTCATCACGCTCGGCGTGTACGGCGGCTGCTCGAACTGCGTGCCCATCGCCGAGGCGCGCTCGTCGAGGAAGCCCTTGAGGCGGAGCTTGCCGTCGCAGCCCTCGGGCGTGCCGGCGTCGGCGCGTTCGTCACAGACGGGAGGCAGCTCGTTGAAGTCGCCGCCCATCATCCACGGCAGCGTCTCGGCCTTCGCGAGATCGTAGAGCTGTTTGATCTGCTTCTGCTTGGTGCCGTCCTGGTCGTACGCCTCGGTGTGCACGCCGTAGACGGCGACGGTGCGGCCACCACCGAGGTCGAGCTCGGCGCGCGCGACGCCGCGCTTCAAATAGAACGTGCTGGTGAGCGGATCCTGATCAGTGCGGTCGGCCTGACGAATGCGCTCGGCCTTCACGATGGGGTAGCGGCTGTGAATCGCGTTGCCGAGGTTGACGCGGCCGACACCGTCGCTGGGCACGTACCGCGCGTCCCACGTAGCGGCGTACATGCCGTACTGCAGGTTGGTGTTCTCGAGCAGGAAGCGCACCATGTCGACGTGCGCGCTGCGCTTGGAGCCGACCTCGATTTCCTCGGTGATGAGGACGTCGGGGTCGTACTCACGAATGAGCGCGGCGATCTTCGTGAGGCAGTCGTTCACCTCGGTGCTGGTGAGCTGCGTTCGGTCGCCCCAGAAGTCGAAATAGAAGTCGACGCGACAGGCGCCGTACTTCACGTTCCACGCCATCACCTTGAGCGCCGTGGGGTTCGCGGGCGGGGCAGGGTGCTCGGCCTTCGCCTAGAAGCGCGGCACCTCTTCGCGCGTGTAGCTCATGGGGTCGGCCACCCACTCACAGGCGGTGAGTGAGGCGAGG
>JAUXRI010000151.1 GCA_030681895.1 Myxococcales bacterium
CTCTCCAGGCTTCGTCAGCGCCCTCTCTTCGCACCACGCCACAAACAGCCGGAAGTCTCGCGCCCTCGAGTCCACCGTCGTCGCGCTGTACTGCCTCACCTGCAACGCCTCGAGGTACCCCAGCATGGTGGCCCGCAGTGAGTCCCGCGCCATCCCTTCCTGCCCCAGCCACTCCACCGGCGTCTTCTTCGGCCGTCGCCTCCTCACCTGTCTCGCGTCGAAGCGGCCTTCCCCTACCCGCGTCGGCGGACGCCCACTCACGGCACCTCACCCATGGGTACGACTGCGACGGCCTGCGCGGGCGCCGAATGTGCCTTCGTCGCCAAGCCGAATCCTGGCCAATTCACCTTCACGTCTCGAGCGGTTGAGGCTTCGGGGGTGGGGGCCGAATGCACCCCGAAGCCACCCCGAATCCTGCCCGCCGCCCCCGAATCCTGCGTCGTACCCGTGCGCAGCGCCGACGCCTCGGTGAGGCCGGCCGACGGCACCAGGTGCTGCATGGGAAGAAGTTGGTACGCGAGGCCACCGCGCGCGCCGCGCTGGCTGGCCACGTACTCGAGGCTCTCCAGTCGGGTGAGGTGCAGGTGCAGCTGCGTGTCTCCCAGCCGCAGCGCCTCTCTCAGCTGCCGCCTCGTGAAGCGCACCTCGGCCCTCGGGCAGCCTTCCTCGGCCGCGCGCGCCACCACGTACGCCTCGAGCTGCGTCATCAGCCGCCGCGTCTGCGGTGGCAATTCGTCCAGCGTGCGGCCCAGCACCGACGAGGCCAGGGCGTTCGCCGTCTCGATGTCGCTGGCCTGCACCTCGACGTACTCGACGACGCCGCCCGCGTGCGTCGCTGTCTTCACCTCGCGCTGGTACTGGTGCAACAGGGCAATCGCCCGGATGAGCGTGAGGTACTTCGGGAAGTCCCGTCTCGCGCGCGTCCTGTCGTCGAGGAAAGTCAGCTGGTGCGCGTACGGGTTGATGACGGCCAGTGGCCGCAGCAGGCGCTGGGCGTTCTGGTGCAGCGCCAGCACCGCGTCCTTCGCGCGCCTCGCCAGCAGTCCCTCGAGCGTCTGCTTCTCGCGCTGCTGCTGGTGGATGGCCTTCGTCTGCGCCCTGTCTTCATCCACCGTCAGCACCAGGCAGCGGTTCAAGAGTTCCTCGTCGAGCTCGGTCGCGGTGGTGGTGAGAAACAGCTGCGTCGGGCCTTCGACTCGGTATTCGTGCGTCACGAGTCGGCCGGTGTGCGGGTCCTTCCCCGTCGACGCGATTGTCAGCTCGCCTTCCGACTGCAGCAGCTTCAGCGCGTACGCCGCTCTCGAGGCGCCCTCTTCCTCGACGACGGCCAGCACCTTGTGACTCAGCGAGACGTCGCCCATGTAGAAGAGCGACTGGCCCGTCATCGCCGAGAATTTCGTCTTCTCTTCCTCGGGCACGAAGGCCAGCACCGCCTCCATCAGTGACGACTTGCCCGCGGCCGACGACGACTGGATGAGCACCGCGAGCGGCTCGTCCAGTTTCCGCGAGACGGCCGCCAAGTAGCCGACGAGCTTGTTCGTCTCTTCGCCGACGACGCCGCAGCGGCCGAAGTCCTCGAGAATTCGCGTCAGCAGTCCCGGTGTCTTCAGTAGCTCGAGCGCCGCGGTGCGTTCCTCCTCGGTGAGCACCGGCACCTTCGGGCCCTTCGCCTCCTCGCGCCGCTTGTCCAGCAAGGCCTCCACCTGCAGCAGCAGCTGCCCGACGTCGCGCTTCACCGCGTCGGCGTCCTGGCCGCACTCCAGCGACGCCTGATGCACGAAGGCAGCCCGTGCCTTCGCCGAGTACAAGTCGAAGGTGTCGACGTGGAAGGCCTCGCCGACGCCGAGGAGGACGTTGAGGCGCAGCGTGTCGGGCGTGTGCGGTTTCGACAGCCCGCGCAGTCGGTACCGCCGCAGCCCGAAGGTGAAGAGGCCCTCATCGTCGGTGGCGCCGGGCTGCGTGATGGCCTTCGCTGCTGGTGGCGCGGGTGGTGCCATCGTCGGTGATGGCGTCGGTGCAGGCTTCTGCGGATCTCCTCGACCGGCGGCGGGGTGCGCGGCGGCAGCCGCGCCAGGCTCGACCGCGGAGGCGGCCGACACCTCTGGCGTGGCCGTCTTGGCCGAGGTGGTGACAGCGGCCCTCTTCTCACTCCGGGCAGACAGCACGGAGTCGGCTGACGCTCGGCCGCTCGAGTCGTCTCGAGCAGCAGCTAAGAGAGGCGGCTGGCTCGACTTCGTTTTCGATGCGCCGCTGCCCATGGGGCGCGCGTGCCTCAGCGCGACACCGAGAGACTTCGACGCCGGCTGCACCTTCAGCGCGTACTCGTTCGCGTCCATGCCTCGCGGAAACTCCACGCGGTAACAGTCGAAGCCGTGGCGGCCGAGCTCCACCGCAAGCGCGTCAGCGGCCGCGTCGCCGGCGTCGTCTCTGTCGTACGCGATGAAGACGTCCTTCACCTGGTGACGTCGCAGCGCCTCGAGGTGGTGCGGCGTGAAGCCCGCCGTCCCGTACGCCGCGGTGACGTGCGTGAAGCCCGCGCACCAGAAGGCCAGCGCATCGAGGATGGCCTCACAGACGATGGCCAAGCCGCTCCCCTCAGCCAGCCCGGCGCTGTTGAAGGCGCAGCGGTGCGGGCCCGGCAGGTACAGGTGGTTGGGCGTGCCCGTGCGCAGGTGCGCCGTCACCTTCCTCCCGTACAGGCCTTGCACCGCGCCCGACTCGTCGA
>JAUXRI010000160.1 GCA_030681895.1 Myxococcales bacterium
AGAAGTCGACGCGACAGGCGCCGTACTTCACGTTCCACGCCATCACCTTGAGCGCCGTGGGGTTCGCGGGCGGGGCAGGGTGCTCGGCCTTCGCCTTGAAGCGCGGCACCTCTTCGCGCGTGTAGCTCATGGGGTCGGCCACCCACTCACAGGCGGTGAGTGAGGCGAGGACGAAGGCGGCGTGGAGTCGGAGTTTCATGCGGCCGCGACCATGGCAGCCGCCGGGAGCCGCGCAACAAGCACGTGACGGCCGGGTCAGGGAAGCCGAGTTCGAATTCGTCCAGGTTCGACGGTCACGAGAGCCCCGAGCAGGAGTTCGCGCTCATGAGAGGCAAGAACAGCGAGTGCCTCACGTGCGAAGTCTTTCAGCCCAAGCTGAACGAGTCGCACGACCCCGAAGTGCTTCACGCCGCCGAGGATCGAGTGCGTCCCGAAGTCCTTGTCGAGCGTGATGATGGTTCGTTGTTCGGCGATGGCGCGCGCGAGAATCGCCGCGTCACCAGGATCGGGTGGTGTCTCCGAGACGGCGACCGCGTCGTGGCCTGCTTCGCGGAGCTTGTCGGTGACGGCGTCTGGTACCGACGAGTCGACGAGCACCTTCACGGGACCTTCTCTGCAGCTCGTTGAGAGATCTGAAGCAGTCGATGACACTCGCGCGTGAGCGCCCGAATCAGTTCTGGAAGAAGCGCAGCGGCTTCGAGCCGGGTCTCGCGACTCGCTTCTGCGAGCGGGTAGGATTCACCGACGAAGTCACCCGCTCCGATGTCGTCTCCAACCATGGTGACGTGGCACGCGCGGCCGACGACCTGCCAGGCGTTCTTGACCTTGTCGATGCCAAGGCAGTCACCGTAGCCACCGTCGGAGTTGCTGAGGAGCAAGCGGCGCCCCTCGCGGTCTCTCAGCCAGATTTCGATCCCCGGCGCGTTCGCAGCAATACCCGCATTCGCGGCTTGAATCGCCGCGTTCGCTTCATCGGTGGCCTGCTGGAGGGGTTTCGCGGCCGCTGCAAGCAGCCGCAGTTCTTCTTCGATGGTGGACATCACGTCTCCTGGTGCATCACGCACCTGACCAGCTGTGGAGGCACCCACTTCCGCGGGCACCTTGTTGGCCTTCCGGCCACTGCTGCGGTTATATCCCTGCTCGATGGACGCCGAACAGCTCCTCACCCGAATCACCTCGACGCCCTCGGTGCTGGGCGGCAAGCCCACGGTCCGCGGCCGTCGTCTCGCCGTGGAGCATGTCTTGTCGATGTTGGCGGCAGGCGACTCGATTGACGACATCGTCGCCGCCTACGACTGGCTCGAGCGCGAAGACGTCCTCGCGTGCCTGGCGTTCGCCACGAAGCTCGTCTCGAACGAACGCGTGGAGCTTCGCCCCGAGCACGCCGCCCACTGATTCGCCACGAGGCGAGTTGAAGCGGTTCGTCCCTGAACCCACCGCGTTGGGAAAATCGACCGGCTCGTGTCACGAACCCGGCCGGCTGCGGATTCTCCGGGCACCATGAACGTCCTCACCATCGCTCGTCAGTCCTTCACCACCGCCTGGCGCCACCGCGCGCTGTGGCTCTTCGGCTTCTTCCTCGCGGGCTCAGGTGGCGCAGGTGCTGGAGGTCCGCCGCGGTCGTCGTCTGGAAGCGGCTCGCTGCCCGAGTGGCTGATCCCCGTCATCCTCGGCGCGGTGTTCGCCGGCGTCGGTGCCTTCGTGATGCACATCATCAGTGAAGGCGCGCTCATCGCGCAGGTGGAGCAGGCGAACGGAGGCGTCACGCCGACCGTCAGGAGCTCGTTCCGCTCTGGCCTCAGCCACTTCGGCGTCGTCTTCAGGCTCAAGGCGCTCGCGTTCGTCGCGCTGCTCGGCCTCGCCGTGCTGGTCCTCGTTCCCGTCGGTCTCGGCATCGCCGCGCTGATCCCGCTCCCCGTCGGCGCGGCGCTCTCGGGGCTCGTCGCGCTGGTGATGATGCCGGCCGCACTCACCGGCTTCCTGCTCCTGGAGATCTCGCTTCGGGTCGCCGTGCTCGAGAAGCGCAGCGCGCTCGAGGCGCTCGTGGAGGGCAAGCGCTACCTCTCGGGCCGGCTGCTCGAGTCGTTGCAGCTGCTCGTCGTCGCCGTCGTCGGCCTCGCGGGCATCGGGCTGGTCGGCGTCGTCGCGCTCGCGCTGGGCGGCGTCGTCGGCCTCATCGTCTACGCGCTCACGCACGCGGTCCTGCCCTCGCTGGTCGTTGGTGCCGTCGTCGCGGTGCCGTTGCTGGTGCCTGTGATTGCCTTCGGCGGCACCTATCGCAGCACGGTGTGGACGACGGGCTTCCTCGCGAGCCGGGCCATCGAGCGCGGCTGATGTTCTTCGTCTTCGCCACGCTGATGGGAGGCGAGGCCGGCCCGGTCGACGAGGCCGAGGTCGTCGAGCTGATCGCGGCCGCGCGAGTGGGGAACGCTCGCGCGGCGCGCAGGCTGTACGCGCTGCACGTGACGAAGCTGTACCGCGCGCTGCGGCCGCAGTGTGCCTCCGACGCTGATGCAGAGGACGCCGTGCAGGCCGCGTTCGTCGATGCGTTGTCGCACCTGTCGCGGTACTCGCCCCACGAAGGCGCCCGGTTCATGTCGTGGCTCGTCACCCTCGGGCTCAATCGGGCACGAAAGGGGCGCCGGTCGAGCCAGCGCGTGGAGTCGGTCGATGATGAAGCGCTGCGGGCCGTCGTCGACCACGACGCGGTGAACGCCGAAGACGCCGCGTTGAAGCGCCGAGCGGTGTTGGCTGCCCTGGCCACGCTCCCCGAACGAGACCGCCAGGTGGTCAGCCTCTTCTACGGCGCCGAGCTCTCGGCAGACGAGGTCGCGGAGGTGCTCGGCCTGAGCGCCTCGAACGTGCGGAAGATCTGCGAGCGGCAACGCAAGGCGCTGCTCGAGGTGTTGAAGGAGCAGACCGATGAGTGACGAGCGGCTGAAGCGCGCCTTCGATGCCCTGAACCCCTCGCAGGCGCAGCGGGTGCGGGTCGAGGAGCGCGTGGTGACGGCGTGGGAGTCGCGCTCCCGCTCGCTGTTCTGGGAATGGCTCGACGTGCTCCGCGCGCGGCCGGTGGTGAACGGCGCGTGGGTGGTGGCTGCGATGGCGGTGCTGGTGCTCGCGACGCCAGTTGGCGCCATTCTTGGCGCCCTCACGCGCGCGCAGCTGCCGCCAGCCGCGACCAGCGTTTGGGAGTCGTCTTCCTCAGCGCGTTTTGCGCGTGTCCTCCCACGTGAGCCTGCTGCCTCCGCCGGGCGCGAACTCCAGGTCCCCACCCCGAACCGAGGGCGACGTCGCCTCGCCATCGACGCACACCGTCGCGCGGACCGCTGAGCGGCTGATTGGTTCGGCGAATGTATCGATGGCTGACAAAATGTGCCGTTTCCTCTCGTGCGGCGAGAACGAGAACTCGCATGTGCGATACTCACTCCTGTTTCTGCTGATGGCCGGCTGCGGAGTCGTCGAGCTCGACGAGGAGTACGAGCCTGAGAGCAACGGCGCCGACGTGCCGGTGGGAACGCTGCGGCAGGCCCTCGTCGAGTGCAACGAGCGACAGGCCACCGGCTATCGGAGCGGCTCGGCCTTCACCATCACCCTCGTCACCGCCGACGGAAAGCCCATCGAGAAAGCGACCGCGAGCGCGTACGGGCTGATGCAGGCGGCGGCGGCGCGCCAGGGCGTCAACATCTACATCAACAGCGGCTTTCGAACACAAGCAGAACAGCAGTACTTCTATTCCTGTTACACGAACTGTAATTGCAATAGCTGCAATCTGGCGGCGCGGCCCGGGTACAGCAATCACCAGAGCGGTAGTGCGCTCGACTTGAACACCGCAAATACGGCGGTCTTCAACTGGCTCAACGCGAACGCGGCGACCTTCGGCTTCCGTCGCACCGTGCCCAGCGAGGCGTGGCACTGGGAGTACTTCGGTGGCGCTCCAGCCGGTGGCCCGTGTTCAGCCCCGCCACCCTGCGACCGCACGGCAGGCCCGTTCACCTTCAGCTGTGACGGCCCTCAGAGCGGCCAGACGTGCGTCAACCTCGCCGACCCCGGTGAGACGCACTCGTGGAGCGACAACTACCTCTGCACCGCCGCCAACCTCGGGCTGCGCTACTCGTGGAAGGACCCCATCGCCGAGATGAACTGCGTGAACACCGCCGAGCCGGCTGAAGAGAACCCCGACGTCTGGGCCGACAACTTCTTCTGCGCGCCGAAGCAGACGCCGTGGAGGTTCAGCTGGTCGAGCGCCGGCGCCCTCGCCAACCGAACCTGCGTGCACTGGAACGAGCCCACCGACCGCTTCTCGTGGAGCGACAACTTCTTGTGCGCTGAGCCGGTGATGTCGTTCAGCAACGCGGGCTTCACCTTCAGCATGAGTGGGCCGGCCGCCGGCCACTGCGTCAACGTCGTCGAGCCGGCCGACCCCGACATGTGGAACGACAACTTCTTCTGCAGCGACGTCGACGTCGGCATGCGCTGGTCGAACGCGGGCCCCATCGCCGGCATGCGCTGCGAGAACGTCGCCGAGGGCGCTGAGGCACGTGCCGCCATCTGGGCCGACAACTGGCTCTGCGTTCCCGAGTTCTCGTCGACGCGGTTCCGCTGGTCTTCGGCGGGGCCCATCGCCGGGCTGCCCTGCGTGCGGTGGTTCGAGCACTCCGAGACCAGCACCACGTGGCTCGACAACTGGATGTGCATCGACTCGGTGCCGCTGCCGCTGCAGACGAGCGCGCAGGTGCGGTTCTCGTTTCCGACCGTCACGGCTCCAGGTTCGTCGACACCCGGAGGCACCGGCGAAGTCGAGCTCGAGTCCATCGAGGCGGTCTCGGGTGGGTGCACCGCCGCGCCCCTCTCATTCCCTCTTCTGGGCGTGATGGTGTTGGCGCTGCGTCGTCGGCGTCGCTGAAAAGACCAGCGGTTCCATGCTCGCGGAGCGTCCGGATGTGAGCGCTCCGTGAGTCGTTCGATGTGAGACGCGTCTGTGGCGTGTCAGTTGTTCTGCGCGCCCTGGTCGATCCACCGCTTGATGAGGTCGGTGTCGCCAGCCGTCACGCACTCGTTGCCGGTGCAGTTGCGTGAGCCCGCGCCCATCGGGACCTGCTGGAGCATCACCAGGGCCAGGCCTGCTGCGGAACCACCTGCCGTCAAGCCGCCACCCGTCGCCGCGATTCCGCCACCAGTCGATCCTCCATCCATCATCGAGGGCATCTCACCGCACGCAGTCAACGAAGCAGCCACGAGGGCCAGGTCACGAAGTCGCATGACGCATTCGTAGGACAGCTTCGCCTCAGCACGACACCATCACCGTCAGATCTTCGTGAGAAAGAGACTGCAACCAGTCGTGAACACTTGCGCGGGAGCTGGCCCGACTGATGCTGTGTCGCGTCCTCCAATGAGAGCTCTCTTCGCTGCTGCGGTGCTCATGCTGGGAGCTGCGTGCGACACGCGCGTGTCTGCGAAGGACTACAACCAGACCTGCACAGCGAACGCCGAGTGCGTCGTCATCTCGGAAGCGGAGTTCTGCCAACCGTGTGGAGCCGTCTTCACCGCCGCTGCCATCAACGTCGCAGAGCTCTCCCGATACGAGCGTGAGCGTGACGCCATCAGCAAGAGCGGCTGCCCTCCACGACTCGGCCCGACGCCACTGTGCCTTCCTCCTCAGCCTGTCCCTGCGGTGGAGCTCCGGCCCGTGTGCAACGCTGGCACCTGTGAGGCGCGCGCTCCGTAACTCCACCGTTGTCGCGCTGCTGCTCTTCTCGGGCTGTACGTGCCGGGAAGCTCCGCGGGCGAGCCCTCTTCCGCGACTGCGCAAGGTCGACGTGCACGTGCACGCGGAGCCTGCCGCGGTGCCCCGGCTCGTTCAGCTCATGGACGCGCGAGGCCTCGACGTCGCGGTCAACCTCTCGGGTGGTTGGCCAGGCGCAGGGCTCGAAGACGCGCTCGCTGCAGCGAAGGCCACCAACGGGCGTGTCATCGTCTTCGCGAACCCACCGCTCCAACTCCTTCGAGCGCCGCACGTCGACGTTCCCGCGCTCGCCGAGCAACTTCAGACTGCCCACGCGATGGGCGCTCGAGGCGTGAAGTTCTTCAAGTCGCTGGGCCTCGGCGCGAGGTGGGCCGATGGAACGCTCATGGCCGTCGAC
>JAUXRI010000166.1 GCA_030681895.1 Myxococcales bacterium
CCGACGACGCGATCGGTCTCGTCACCGCGCGCCGTCAGCATGATCACCGGCAGGTTCGACTTCGCGCGAATGCGCTTGCAGACCTCGAGCCCATCCATGCCGGGCATCATCACGTCGAGGAGCACCGCGTCCCACGCGCCCTGCTCCAACATCGCCAGGCCCCTGGGCCCGTCGGGAGCGTGCGCGAGCGTCACGCCGTTCTGACCCAGATAACTCTGGAGCAGCTCAGGCAGCCGCGCGTCGTCGTCGATGAGCAGGACTCGGGAGGACATGGAGTGTTCGTCGCCTTCTCTTGAAGTGGTGCGGGCGCATCGAGCATGCAGCACCCGATGCGCCCACGCCCGTTTTTCAGTCTCTCACTGCGGTTGAGCCGGCGATGCCGCGACGGCTGGCACCGCGATGGTCGGAACGACGATCGTCTGAGGCTGCGAAGGCGCCGCCTGGGCGCCCGGCATGATCACGAAGATCTGTGGCGCAGGGGCCGCTGCCGGAGCCGGCTGCTGCACCACGACCGTCTGTGGCGCAGGCGCAGGGGCTGCCTGCTTCACGTCACTGCGCGCCTCATCGAAGCGGGACCCGAACCGCGAGTCCTGCCAGCGGGCGTCGTGCCAGCCACCGCGTGAATGGCACCCGCCACCACCGTGTGCCGCGCGAGCGATCGCCGAGCCGTACCCACCCACCACGCCCAACGCCAGAAGTCCCATCAGTGCAAAACGCATGTGTCGTCTCCTTGTGTGAATTGAAAAGTGAGTGCTTCAGACGCTGACGGCGGCAGGCCCCGGGCCGTGAGAGCCGCGACCGTGGTGCGAGAAGTGACCGCCGCCCCATCGGCCGTGCCCGCCGTGGTGCATGCGGCCAGGCCCGAACTCGATGAGGTCGGCGAGCACCGCGCGCTGCTGCGGGTTCAACGCCTCGTGAATGGCCTGCAGCCGCTCCTTGAGGGTCTTCTTCAGCTCGTCGACCGTGGCCTGCTGCTTCTCGAACGCGGCGTTGATGGCCTCGTTGTCGAACGACTCACCACGCATCGCCTTCGCGTACTCGCTGCGCGCGCGGAACATCTCTTCACGCGCCTGCCACATCACGCGCTGCGCTTCGTCGGCGGCCTGCAGCACCACCTTCTCCTGACCGGGCGTGGTGTCGAGCCGCTCGAAGAGCCGGCGCATCATCCACCGTCCCCAGCCGCCGCCATGCATGCCGCGGCGACCCCAGCCACCACCACCGTGCCGGCCCCAACGGGCCACCTTCACCAGACCAATGAGGCTCAGCGTTCCAACGATGAAGCCGAACATGTCGTACCGTCCCTTTCGTCGCGCGAACCGTCAGTGGCTCGCTGCGTTGAATGAACAGTAGGAACCGACTGTGAAGCGTCAGAGGTGAGCGCGGTGAAGAAACATGAAGTGCCGCCGTCCATGTGGGCGCGTCTCTCGCGCAGTCGCGGTCCCGAGTGCTTCCAGGTGGTTGTGATGCGTCTGCTGCTCCTCATCGCCGTGTCGATCAGCACCGCTGCCGCCGCGCAGGACTTCTCGGCCCCTCCATTGGTGCAGGCCGACACGGTCGACCCGAGCCAGGGCCGCATCATTCCACCGCCCGTCATCACCAACGCGCCACTCGATCCCAACACCCAGCTACCTGTGTCTCAGCCACTGCCGACGCAGGTGCCGGGCACGCTGCAGCCGCAAGCGCCACAGGCTCCGCAGCCGAACTATCAGCTGCCGCAGAACGCGCAGAATCCGCAGAACCCTCCGCAGCCGGGCACGGTGCAGCAAGCCGAGCCCGTCGCGAACCCGCGCTTCGTGCGCATCGGCATGTCGGCGTTGTTGGGCGCAGGCATCGGAACCGCGACCGCCATCATCGGAGGCTTCGTCGGCGGCGAGTATCTGCGCCCGGGCATCACGTCGATCGGCAACATCTGGACGGGCGGCGCGATCGGCTTCGCGATTGGAGCGCCCATCGGCGTGCTCGTCTCGGGCCTGCTCTTCCGGGGCGACGCGCCCTGGTACGCGCCGGTGTTGGGCGATCTGCTCGGCGCTGCGGTCGGCGCGGCGGCCGTCGCCTTCGGTGGGCCTGACGCGCTGTCGGCCACCTTCGCGCTGCCGTTGCTGGGCTCGATCATCGGCTACGAGATCGGCTCGGTCGACGACGTGACGGTGGCGCCGACGGTGACGGTGTTGCCGTCGGGCGGCGGAGCGATCGTCGGCGCGCAGGGACGTTTTTAGAAACAGCTCCAGCGCTTCGCCGAGATGGGCGCCGCGAGGGCCTTCGAGTCGTACGTGACGTCCTCGACGCGTTTCCCGCTGAGGAAGTCTCTGACGCCACGCGCCTCGAACACCGAACAGCTCAGCGCGACCTCGCCTGCTTCCGCGAGCGACTGCAGCTTCGCGGCGAGGTTCACCGTCTGCCCGAAGTAGTCGATGCCAGCGTTGAGCCGCACGGCGATGCAGGGGCCGGTGTTGATCGAGATGCGCAGCCGCGTCGCCGAGTCGGCGCGGTCTTTGTGAAACGCGGCGTGAATGTCGGCGCTCGCCCGCAAGGCATCGAGCGGCTCGGTGAACGAGGCCATCACGGCGTCGCCGATGGTCTTGACGACCGCGCCGCGGTGCTTCGCGACGATGGGAAACAACTCGGAGAAGTGCCGCTTCACTTCCATGAAGGCGGCCGGGTCGCCGCGCTGCGCGTACATGGCGGTCGAGCCCACGATGTCGGTGAAGAGAATGGTCTGTTCTCCGACGGCGAGCTGCACGTCGGCGCCGAGGTACTCCTCGCTGAAGAGGTCGCGGTAGTCCTGAAGGTTGAAGAGCTGTGCCGGACGCAGTGCGTGGTCGCTCCAGCCTGCGGCTTCGAGGATGAAGCGCTTTGGAGCGTCGGTGTCGTTCTGCAACACGAGCCTCGGCTGCGGCCCCGCCTGAAACGAGGGCTGCTCGGTGGCCTTCCACGTCAGAGGCTGTTGGGCCGGGGAAGGTCTGGTGTCGAGCACGCCGTAGCGCGTGACGCCGTGCGTGCGCAGTCGCCACCGGCCCTCGGGGAGCGACAGTGGCACCTCGAGGCTCGCGCCAGGTTTCACGTCGCGCTGCAGGCGAATGTGATCTTTCGTCGCCGGCTCTGCGCTGCAGAAGGTGCGGTGCGCAACCTCCCGAATCGCCGGGTGCACGTGAAAGGTGATCTCGACGGACTCGGGCGAGTCCGAGTTGAAGTCGAGTTCACACACGTCACAGCGGCCCTTCGAGCTCAGCGCGTCGAGCGTGTCGACGCCTGACGTCGGGCCGCGACAGTGGGGACAGACCAGGTCCCAGCTGATCTCGAGCATGCCTTCGCGCGTGGCGTGCAGCGCGACCCGGAGCAACATCTGCTCGTCGACCTGCCAGGCCCGCGCGCGCTCCCGAACCTGAATACGGAACAGGTCGGCCTCATCGCCGGTGCGAACCCACTCGACGAGGCGATCGACGACCGCGACGTCGAGCCCGGTCGTGACGAGCTTCTGGCGAATCGCGGTGAGCCGCGCCTCTGCCTCGGGAGCGAGCGCCGCAGGGCCCGGCAACACGAAGATGGGCCTGAGCGCGCCGAGCTGCTCCGCGACCTCTTTGAACACGCGGCGAAAGTCCTTCTCGAGCGCGGGGAAGCCGAGCGACAGCACCATGCGGCCCACCAGCCCACGCGGAATCGAGCCGAAGTAGACGCTCACGCGCGTGAGGTGCTCGTCGAGGCGCTCCAGCTCGAAGACGCCGAAGACGACCTTCGAGAAGCCCTTCTCGTAGAGGCGCACCGACTCCATCCACTGGCCCGCCACCCAGTTCCACGGCACCTCGACCCATTCCTGCAGAACGCCTGCGGGTCTCGAGGTGCCCCAGCGTTGGCCACCGCGCTCCTCGAACTTCATCTCGGCGACCCCGAGCGCCCGGTTCATGCGCGAGCTGTCGGCGATGAGCGGCCAGAGCGTCTCGACCGGGAGCGGCACCTCGAAGTGCCAGAGCCACTCGAGGCGCGGCGTCTGCGCGTGCTCCGCGGGCCAGGGGTGGCGTGCGAGGAGCTGCTCGATGGTGGGCGGGGAGCTCATGCCGGGCAAGAGCGTAGCGGGAGCCTCGGGCCTCGACGACTTCCGTGCAGCGTGCCCCCCAGGCCGCTACGACGCAGCGCATGGCCGTTCCTTCCCTTCGCGTTCGCTGCCTCACCGAGCTCCCCACGAAGCCCGACGGCCGCTGGGTGCTGTACTGGATGACGTCGTTCCGCCGCACGCGGTTCAACTTCTCGCTCGACCGCGCCATCGAGCACGCGAAAGCGCTGAACAAACCGCTCGTCGTCCTCGAGGCGCTGCGGGTCGGCTACCCGGACGCGAACGACCGGCTCCACACGTTCATCCTGCAGGGCATGGGCGAGAACGCGCGACGGTTTGCAGAGTCGCCCGTGCTCCACTTCCCGTACGTCGAAGAGACGAAGGGTGATGGCTCGGGGTTACTCGAAGCGCTCGCGGCCGAGGCGTGCGTCGTCGTCGGCGATGACTGGCCCTGCTACTTCGTTCCCCGCATGCAGGCCGCCGCAGCGAAGCGCCTCGACGTGCGGTTCGAGGTCGTCGACTCCAACGGGCTGTGGCCGATGCACGCGACCGATCGGGTCTTCACCACCGCGCACTCCTTCCGCGCGCACCTGCAGAAGACGCTCACGCCGCACCTGTTCGAGCTGCCGAACGACGCGCCGCTCGACGGCCTCGAGCTGCCCCGCGCGAGGCTTCCATCGAGCATCACCTCACGCTGGAGTCGCGCCGCGAAGGATCTGCTCGAGGCAAAGCCCGCCGCGATCGCTGCGCTGCCGATCGATCACTCGGTGCCACCGGGAAAGATGAAGGGCGGCTCGGCCGTGGGAGAGGCCCGGCTCTCACTCTTCGTGTCGAAGAAGCTCGCCGACTACCCCGTCGCGAGAAACGAGCCTGAAGAAGACGGCACCAGCGCACTGTCTCCCTACCTGCACTTCGGGCACGTCTCGGCGCATCACGTCTTCGCCGAGCTCGCGCGCAAGGAGAAGTGGACGCCCGACGTGCTCGGCCGCTCCATCGGTGGCGCGAAGGAGGGCTGGTGGAAGATGTCGGCGGCGGCCGAGTCTTTCCTCGACGAGCTCGTCACCTGGCGCGAGCTCGCGTTCAACATGGCAGCGCTGCGGCCCGACGACTACGGCACGCTCGAGACGTTGCCGGCGTTCGCGAAGGCCACGCACGCCAAGCACGCGAAGGACCCCCGGCCACATCTGTATTCCTACGGGCAGCTGGAGCGCAGCGAGACGCACGACGAGCTCTGGAACGCGACGCAGCGCCAGATGGTGCGCGACGGCTGGTTCCACAACTACCTGCGCATGCTCTGGGGGAAGAAGATTCTCGAGTGGTCGCCCTCGGCGAAAGACGCGCTCGAGCGCATGGAGCGGCTGATGAACAAGTACTCGCTCGATGGTCGCGACCCGTGCTCGTACTCGGGCTACCTCTGGGTGCTCGGCCGGTACGATCGCGCGTGGGGCCCCGAGCGGCCCATCTTCGGCTCGGTGCGGTACATGAGCTCGACGAACACGGCGAAGAAGATCTCGGTGAAGCGGTACCTCGAGACGTATCGACGGTGAGCCGTCAGCCGATCATGCCGACGATCGCGTTCTGCTGCGGGTCGAGATCGCCCTCGTGACGCTCCACCGAGAGATCGATGGCGACGCATTTGCCTTCAGCGGAGGCGCGCTGCGCCAGCTCGAGTGAGTCGTAGAAGGTGACGGGTGAATCACAGCCCGAACAGTGGCGCACGACAGGGTCACTCGTCGGAGTCAGCCCTGCCCACGTCATCGGGCACCGGAACCCGAACCGCACCGGGCACCCTTCGAGCGCTGGCCGGGCGACGGTCGCCAGGAACTCGCGGCCCGCGAGCTCGCGCAGCGGCCTCAGCGCCTTCAACGCGTCGCCTCGAGCCGGGCCCGTCAACGTCTGAACCTGAGACTCCAGGCGCAGCCAGCGCGCCTGATGACCGAGGCCACGCTCCTCGAGCAGGTCTGCGTAGACGAGCCGCGCCGACTCATCGCCTTTCGCGATCGCTTCGACGATGGCCGCGTCGCCGCTGGCAGGGGGCGTCGAGACGACCGTGGGCGGCGCGAGCGCGAACGCCCGCTGGAGCAGGGCCTCGCGCGTGACCTCGACGTCACCGGCATGCGACTCGAACACGGCGCGAAGCGCGCTCAGGTTCTCGAAGCGATTCCACGGCCCGACCGACAGCCCCACGTGCAACAGCTCGGTGAAGGCCACCGGCAGATCAGGGCGCAGCACCTCGAGACGCCCGACCAGCCGGCCTTCCCGAATCGCAACCAGCATCGCGAGGTCGGAGTCGGCGGCGTAGGGCGGCTGGAGCGCGGCAGCGGCAAACAACAAGGAGCACACGCCATGGACCTCGGAGCGCTCGGTCAGCGGAGCAGCGACGATCGACTCGGGGCACAGCCAGGTGAAGCGACCTGCGGGCTCGTTCTTGCCCAGCACGACGATCGAGCCCGCGCGCGTCAGCAGCAGGTGCCTGGGGGCGGCGCCTGCGAACAGCTGATCGCGAGGGCGCTTCAGCGATTCGATGAGCATCAAGCCGAGAGACGCGACGTCTTCGACCGATAGAACGCCCTGGGTCTTTCGAAGCCGGTCGAGCACCCGCTCGAGCCGAACCGTCGGCCCGGGTGTCCCTTCCATCGGCTCCACGACCGCAGCGACGCCTGCTCGCTCCCGAGCGAGGGAGTTCAGCTCGACGAGCTCTCTGACCACCGCTCCGAGGTCTTCACGGGGCCCCTCGACCTGAACCGATGAACGCGCGGTCACCGGCGAGCGCCGCAACCACTTCGTGAGCCAGCCGAACACGACGGAAAACCTATCAGGCCGCATGCATGCGACGTCCACCGTCGATGTGGGCCCTTGACCGGCTGCTGATCGACTGTCACGCACGGCTGTCGCATTCTCCCGCGACGTCCTGCACCGGAGCTCCCCGATGGTCCGCGCCCTCCTCGCCGCCTCGCTCGTCGTCATCGTTGCCTGCGCCTCGCCTGAAGCCAGCGGGCTCCTGCTCGCTCCGGAAGGCACCGGCGCCTCGATCGTCTTCGACATCGAAGAGCGCCCGTTCCCGAACGTGCCGTTGCCCAACGACTTCGCCTCGCGCTTCGACGCGACGAGCCCGACGAAGAAGCGCCTCAACGCGAGCAAGGTCGCCAGCACCGCCTGGGAGCGCGCCATTCGTGACGAGCTCGCGCGCCTCGACGGCTGGGGCACCTACGCGCCGATGTCGCTGTCATTCACCAAGCAGCTCGACCTCGGCAACCTCGCGCGCCGGCACGTAGGCGACGACTACGATCAGAGCGACGACGCGCTCTACGTCATCGACGTCACCCCGAACTCGCCTGAGTACTGCCAGGCGGTGCCGCTCGACGTCGGCAACGGCAACTTCCCCGCCGTCATCGAAGACCGCGACTACTTCCCGAACGATCCACGCGGCGACACGGGCAACCTGCTCTTCGAAGAGGTGGAAGAGGACCTGAACCGGAACAACGCGCTCGACCCCGGTGAAGACACCGACATGGACGGGATTCTCGACCACCCGAACGTGCGCTTCGACGGCGATACCAACGTGATGCTGCACTACGAGCGCGAGACGAAGTCGCTGCTGTTCCGCCCGCTCATGCCGATGCGCGAGCGCACCACGTACGCGGTCGTCATCACGAAGCGGCTCATCGACGAAGAGGGCCGGCCGGTTCGTTCGCCCTTCCGCTACATCAACCACGCGTCGCAGACCTCGGCCCTCGCGCCGCTGCCAGGCTGCCTGCCCCACCACGGCCTCGCGCTCGACGACATCGCCTTCACGTGGACGTTCACCACCCAGAGCGTCTCGTCGTACTTCATCGCCATTCGTGACGGCCTGCGCGGCATCGGCCCGCTCTCACGGCTGGCCACCGAGTTTCCGCCGAAGCTCGTCGACCTCGACTCGGTGCGCGACGACCCGACGCGGCTGTTGAACGTGAAGATCGTTCCGGGCGACCAACTGGTGAACGCGCTGTCGAGCTTGCTCCCCGGCCTGTTGGGCGCCGACGCCGACTCGCCGCAGATCCGTTCGCTCACCGACGGCTTCAAGGCCATCGACTTCTTCGCGACGGGTTCGTACGACTCACCGCAGTTCTTCGCGCGCAAAGACGCGGCCGGCGCGTTGTTGCCACTGCACCAGCAGACCTGGAAGCTGAACCCCGAGACCGGCGCGATCGATCTGCCCGAGGGGAAAGCGCGCTCCGAGAAGGTGACGTTCTGGCTGGCCGTGCCGAAGAACCGCAACGGCCCGGCGCCGCTCGCCATCGCGGGCCACGGCTACGGCAGCAACAAGCTCGAAGGTCTCTTCTACTCGGGGCTCTTCGCGCGACAGGGCATCGCGTCGATCGCCATCGACTGTCCCAGCCACGGCCTCGGCTTCGGAGACCTCGAGATCCAGGCAGCCGAAGGGCTCTTCACCTCGAAGGGCCTCACCGGGCTCTTCAAGGGACTGCGTCGCGATCGTGCGTTCGACCAGACCGGTGATGGCATCGCCGACTCGGGCGCCGACTATTGGACGGCGTACGCGACGCACACGCGCGACATGGTTCGCCAGTCGACCGTCGACTACCTGCGGCTGGTGCAGGTGCTCGAGACGTTCGACGGCACGACGCGCTGGGAGTGGGACGTCAACCGCGACGGAGAGAAGGACCTCGCTGGCGACTTCAACGGAGACGGCGTCGTCGACGTCGGCGCGGCGTCGAAGCTCTCCATGGGAGGCGGCTCGCTCGGCGGCATCATGAGCGCGATGGTCGGCGGCACCGAGCCCCGCATCGGCGTCGTCGTGCCCATCTCGGCCGGCGCTGGCTTCGCCGAGATCGGCAAACGCGCGGCTCCGGGTGGCGTGAAGGAAGCCGTCTCGTTGCGCATGATGGGCCCGCTCCTCATCACCGAGAAGAACGCGCAGGGTGGCCTCGACCTCTGGCAATACGTGCCGGACGGCAACAAGCGCGGCCGCGTGAAGATCGGCCCGGTGTCGGCGACGCTGAACGAAGGCGACACGGCGGTCGTCACCAACCTCACGACGAAGGAGCACCGTTGCGCGCGCGTGCAGAAGAACGGAATGCTCCGCGCTGCAGTCTCGAGCGATGCGGGAAATCGGCTGAAGCTCGAGGTGTACTCGGGCGTGCTCGCGCCGAAGCGGCCCGAGGGCTGCGCGATTCCCACCGACGCGACGCCGTACTGGAGCCTGTCGACCTTCGGGCAGGACACGAAGTGGCAGGGCCGCGAGCTCGCGAAAGACTCCCCGCTCCTCGCGCTCGGCGATGGCTTCGGGCTCAAGCGCGGTACTCCCGAGGCGCGGCGGTTCATCGGCTTCGCGCAGACGCTGCTCGACCCGGCTGACCCGGTGAACTTCGCGCCGAACTACCAGCGCCGAATTCTGCAGTACGGCACCGGCGAACGGGTGCGCACCCGCGCGCTGATCATGAACACCGTCGGAGATCCCGTCGTGCCGGTCGCCGCAGGAACGGCGCTCGCCCGAGCAGCCGGCTACCTCGACCTGACCTCACGTGACGCGCGCTATGGGAAGACGGTCAACCAGGTGCTGGTCGACTCGCACATCATCGAGGGCGTCTCGCGCACCAGCCCGTTCAAGAACTCGCGCGGACAGAACGTACTGATGGACATCGAGAACCTCTCGAGCACGGTGCCGGTCGACGACAAGTTCGACGTGCCTCGGCTGAACCCGCCGCTGCGTCACGTCTTCAAGAGCGAGATCGTCGGCGGCACCGTCGGCGTGCTGTACCCGATGCCGAGCCCGACGGGCCGACACGGCTTCGATCTGCCCGACCCGAAGAAGGCGTGGGACGACGGCACGTATCTGGTGAACATGCTCGCGCGGTACCTCTCGAGCGAAGGCACCCAGGTCTCGTTCGACGGCTGCCAGCACACCTCGAGCTGCCCGTGGATCGCGCAGCCCATCTCGGGGCCGTGACGTGAGAGCAGTTCTCCAGCGGGTGAAAGAGGCGTCGGTCACCGTCGACGGGCAGGTAGTGGGCGCGATCGGTCCCGGGCTTCTCGTGTTGCTCGGCGTGGGCAAGGGCGACACCGAGGCTGACGTCGACTTCATGGTCGACAAGGTGCCGGGCCTGCGGATCTTCGAGGACGCCGCGGGGAAGATGAACCTCTCGCTCGTCGATGGCTCGAAGGCGCTGCTCGCGGTGAGTCAGTTCACGCTGTTCGCCGATACGAAGAAGGGCCGCCGGCCGAGCTTCATCGACGCGATGCCGCCTGAAGAAGCGAAGCGGCTGTACGCGTTGTTCTGTGAACGGTGCCGGGCTGCGGGGCTGACGGTGGCTGAAGGCATCTTCGCGGCCGATATGAAAGTGGCGCTGATCAACGACGGCCCGGTGACCATCATCATGGACAGCCGCGCAGCCTGAGTTTCCCACTCAAACGGCGCCGAGCCTGCTCCCGACTCAATCGGCGCCGAGCCTGCTCCCGACTCAAACGGCGCCGAGCCTACTCCCGACTCAATCGGCGCCGAGCCTGTCACCCCATGCTGAGGTACTGCTCCGACCGTGGGCGTTCCTTCAACAGATCGCTCGTGTGCACGCCGTCGCCGCCTTGCTGAGTGCGGCCCTGCGCGAGCGTCGACACCACGGCATCGGCGTAGAACATGCCGAGCGGCGTGAGCGAGACCGTCGACGAATCGACGCTCAGGAGCCCTTCGTCACGCGCAGCATCGAGGGCGGCGCCGAACTCGTCGTGAAGTGACGTTCCGAAGAGCGCCGTGTACCGGCTCAGCTCGACGCGAGTCGTGGCCAGACTTCTGGTCAGGAACAACAACCGCAGGCCCACGTCGTCGTAGCGGTACGCGAGATCCTGCCCGGACCACGCGGCCGGCTTGACGCTCTTGCGACGCAGCAGCTTGAGGCCCCGGCGCTGCGGCCAATCGACGAAGGTGGTGAGGCTCAACGGGCCGAAGCCGATGGCGTCGGTGCGATCGGGCGCGAAGCTCGCGGCCTCGTATCGAAACCGCTTCGGGCCCGCCTTCACGTCGCTGCGCTCGAAGTTCGTGAGCGTCGACTGCTCGTAGCCGGCGCGCAGGAGTCGCTCTCTCAACGCGAGCCAGTGCTCGGATGCGCGGCGGTTGTCTGGCATCGCCTTCACCAGCGCGGCGTCTTTCGACCAGGGCGTCCCCAGGCCCTCGTAGAGCACCAGATGGTACAGGCAGATCTGATCGAGCCCTGCCGAGATGGCGGTGTCGACGTCGTGCTCCATCTGCTCGACCGTCTGGCCGGGAAGGTTGAAGAGCAGATCGGCCGAGGTCGTGATCTCGAGATCGCGGCACTTGCGGGCGAGCTTCTTCACCAGCGCCGCATCACCGAACTTCTCGCGGCCCATCAGCGTGAGGAAGCGCGGGTCGAAGGTCTGCACGCCCATGCTGATGCGGCGATGCGCGACCGCCTGCTTCGAGAGTGACTTGAGGTGCGACGAGAACCACCCATCGAACAACGCTGGAGTCCCTTCGAGCGTGAGCTCCGCGTCATCGAGCACGAACGCGCTTCGCAGCTCCGACAGCAGCCGGCCGAGCTCATCGGGAGACGACAGGTTCGCTGTGCCGCCACCGAGATACACCGCGTGCACCTTGCGGCCGCGAAGCGCCTCGTGGGCTCCAACGGTGCGGGCGTCTCGCGCGACGGCATCGACGGAGCGCGCCCGCGCGGTCTGGTTCGCGACGTCATGAGGGAACGTGCAAAAGCCACAGGCCTCACGGCGAGGCACGCACTGCGTGTGGGGAATGACACCGATGATGAGGTCGCGGGAACGATCGATGTTCAGCCACGACGCCTCGTCACGCCGGCCGCCGTCGACGATGGCGCGCAGCCGTGGCTCCTCTTCCAGCCACCGCACAGCCGTCTGGGTGTTGTGCGCCTCGAGGCGCGCGCGTTGCTCGGGAGGATCCGATTCGCTGATCTGCACCGGCGCCGGTTTGCCGCGCTTCAATTCGGCGGCGGCCTCGTCGAAGCCGACGTCGAGGGCGGCTCCGTCGAAGCTGCGAACGATCCGTGGCGGCCGCTCGAGCGGGCTCGACGCGACGGGCACCGCGACGCTCATCGCAGGCACGGCGGGAAACCCCTGGAGCAACCGGTGCCGCTGCGGCCGGGCCATTCGTTCGACGAGGTGGTCCCGAACGGTCATGCGGCGAGTATCGCCCAGTCGGGCCCGCTGCATTCCGATGACGCGCCGACGGATCACGCTTACACTCGATCACGTTCATGTCCGGCCAACCGATTCCACAACGCACCGTGCTGGGCGCGCGCGCCGCGAACCTCGAGCGCTTCGCCTCGCAGGAATACCACCTGGTGCTGATCAACACGCCCGACGCCGGCAAGAGCTACCCGCTCGGTGACGTGCTCCGCATCGGCAAGACGTCAGAGAACAACGACGTCGTGATCGAGCACCCGACGGTGAGCCGCAACCACCTCGTCGTGCGCCGCCAGGGTGAGCAGTTTCTCGTGCAAGACCTCGGCAGCACCAACGGCACGTTCATCGACGGCGCCCAGATTCGTGAGGCGTTCCTCCGCGCTGGCGCGCTGCTCGAGGTCGGCGACGTGCAGCTGCGGTTCCAGCCGCAGGTCAAAGCGCTCGAGGTGTCACCGACCGAGAACGATCGCCTCGGAGATCTCGTCGGCAAGTCGGTGCCGATGCGGCAGATCTTCGCGCTCATTCAGCGCATCGCGCCCACCGACTCGACGCTGCTGCTCATCGGAGAGACGGGCTCTGGCAAAGGCGCTGCCGCCCGCACCATTCACAAGCAGTCACCGCGCGCGACCGGGCCCTTCGTGGTGTTCGACTGCGCGGCCGTCTCCGAGAACCTCATCGAGAGCGAGCTGTTCGGTCACGAGAAGGGTGCGTTCACCGGCGCCGTCGCCCAGCGCGTCGGCTGCCTCGAGCGCTCCAACGCCGGCACGCTGTTCCTCGACGAGATCGACGACCTGCCCCTCGACCTGCAGCCCAAGCTGTTGCGCGCGCTGGAAGATCGCGAGTTCCGCCGGCTCGGCCAGTCGAGCGGCGCGGCGCAGAAGTTCGACACCCGCGTCATCGCCGCCTCGAAGAAAGACCTCTGGTCCGAGACGCAGGCCGGCCGCTTCCGTGAAGACCTCTACTTCCGCCTGTCCGTCTTCACGCTGACGCTGCCCAGCCTGCGAGATCGAAAAGAAGACATTCCCCTGCTCGTCGACGCGATGGCCGGCGGGCCCTTGTGGAATCGGCTCACCGACAAGCAGCACGAGATGTTCCAGGGGCACACGTGGCCGGGCAACGTGCGTGAGCTGCGTAACGCGGTCGAGCGCCTTCGCCACGTCGCCGACATCCCCGAGCTCGCCAGCGAGTCGTTCCTTCGCGAGTACAACGGGCCGTCGCAGCCGCAGGGAGAGACGCTCCCCGTCAACTACGCCTCGCCGTTCAAGGACGCGAAGGACGAGCTGATTCGTGGCTTCGAGCGCGAGTACCTCACGCGGCTCATCGCGAAGACGCGCAACAACATCGCCAAGGCAGCGCGTGACGCAGGGCTCGATCGGAAGCACCTGTACTCCCTGCTCCACAAGTACGGCCTGGTGCAGACGGAAGCCGAGTAACCGTCAGCGCGACTTGCCGAGCCGGCGGTTGCGCAGCTGCAGGTACCGCTCACTCGCCGCGAAGCGCACCAGCTCGGTCACCTCGACCGGCAGCGCCTTCTTCAAGCGCAGCGACGCGATGGCCGGCGCGATGCCACCACACACCACCAGGCCCGCGCGGTTGACGCTGTGGCGCGCGCCCTCCATCAGCGCCGAGAGGTCGAGCGACTTCACCACCTTCGGCCACAACGTCTTGAGCCGCTCGAGCGACCGCGGCGGCAGCGCCTCGCGAATGATCCGCGCCTCGGTGCTCGTCTGGCCCTTCAGCATCTGGCCCACGGCCTCGAGCCCGACGCGCAGCTGCTCCCGCTTCAGGGTGCGCAAGGCGAGCAGCTCGCCGCTCAAGGTGAAGAGCGCACGGCCCGCGTAGAAGCGCAGCTCCGCGTCGGCGACGGGCTTCTTCACTGCGGCGCGGCTCACCACCAGGCGCGGCGGGCTCGTCTGCAGCGCCGAGAACGGAGGGCCGCCATCGTCGCTCACGAAGACGTCGGGCGCGCGCATGCCAAGCAGCCGCACCGAGGCGAGCAGGGCATCGGCCGCGGGCCGGGCGCCCTTCCCGCTCTCGAGTGAGAACTCCTCGGTCGTCGACGCGTCTTTCCCCTTCGCCGGGAAGAGGCGGCACAGCGCGGGACTCGAGAGCGTGACGAGCTCAGCGGCCTCGGTGCGCACGAGTGGGTGCCGAAGGCCGGCGCGATCGGCCGCCGACAAGATGAGCTTCGGCGTGCGCGGCGCGGCGTTCGGGTCGCCTTCGAGGGCGCGCGCGAGTTCCAGCATCAACGAGGAGCGGTTCGCGTCGTTCGCGGTGTCGAAGTGCTCCGCGAGCATGCGGTAGCCGTCGGGATCGAGAGGACTCGCGCGCACCCGCTCGAACAGGGCCTGCCGTTCCTCCGAGAGCTGCTTCGACGGCGAGGGCCCGAAGCTGGGCGGCACTGACTGGAGCGGATCGCCGAGCTCGACGACGACGGCCGGGAGCTCTTGCGTGCGGCGCTCTTCGGACGGGGCCGGCGGGGCCTCGGGCTCATCGGATTCCGGCTCGTCGTCGTGCGAGTCGAGGGCCGGGTCGGCGATCGCCTGGGCGCGCGGCGGCGGAGCTACAGGTTCCTTCTCGACGAACGCGATGGGGAGCGGCGCGGGCTTCGGCGCGGGCGCACGCGGCGGCACCGGTGTCTCGTCACCGGCCGCTTCGACTTCTTCGCTGCCGACCTCCATCACTTCGTCGATGTCGTCGTCCGACGCGTAGTCGTCGGCGGGCGCCTCGCGGGTCTCGTCCTGGTTGGTGAACTCACGAACGATGGGGTCGAGCACGCGCTGCAGTCGAGGTGGCAGCGGCGGCGGCACGAAGGGACGTGACGACTCGGGCTCACGCTCGGCGCCCAGTGCTTTCGCGAAGGCCTCGCTCTCGGCCTCGTCGGTCAACGTCTTCGACGACTCCGGCACCACTGGCGGCTTCGGCCGTGAGGCGCGCGGCGGTGGGACGACGAGCGGCCCTCCAGGGAGCTTCGCGGCAGCGTGCGCGGCGGGCGCCTGCTCTGCGCGGACCCGCTCGATTCGCTCCTCGTACTTCTCGGCGCGCTCTTCATCACCCAGACGTTCACGTGCGTGCCGAGCGAGCCGACGCCACAGCGACACTCGCTGCGGGCCCTCGGGCGCAGACGTCGCCGCGTGCTCCAGCGCCCAGGCCGCTTCGTCGTCGAGCCGGCGCGCCTGCAGACGATCGACGAGCGAGAGCCACGCCTGCAGGTGGCCCGGCTCGGCCTTCACCGCTTCACGCAGCGCCGCGAGCGCATCATCGAGGCGCCCCACCCGCTCGAGCACCGACACCAGGTCGAGCCAGGCAGGCCGCGCGCGCTCACCGCGGGGATCCTTCGCGAGCACCTGCTTGAGCACCTGCTCGAGCTTCACGTCATCGCGCAGCGCGCGCGCCAGCACCCAGAGACGACCCAGGGCCTCTTCGTCCTGAACCGCCGATGCCAGCACCTCGGACCACGCCGCCAGCGCGAGCCGCGCGTCTTTCACCGCGTCAGCCACCTTCGCGAGCCGCCGGAACAGCGCGCCACGCTCAGGGAGCCGACGTGAGGCAGCCTGGAGGAGCTTCTCGAAGACCCGCGCGGGCCCCGAGTCACCACGATCAACGCCAAGCTCGGCGAGCCCGGCGGCCGCGTCGAGTGCGCCCGGCGCGTGCTTGAGCGCCTCTTCGAGATCGACGCGGGCCTTCGTGATCTCTCCGCGAGCCCTGGCCTCGTGCGCCCGCAAGATGAGCAGCCGCGCCTTCTCGAGTGGGTCCGCCGCGCGCCCGACGCCCGCATCGAGCGCCTCCTTCACGGCAGCCGCATCGTTGCGTTCGTCGAAGATGCGCACCTGCTCCGAGACGGCCTGCGTGTCTCCCGTGAGCTGCGACACCTCGGCCCACACCTTCGCGGCGCCGACGGCATCGTCAAGCTCACTCTCGAGCAGCTCGGCGAGCTTCTCGAGCCAGGGCGCGCGCTCGGCAGCCTCACTGCGGCTGTCAGCCGTCTCACGGTAGAAACGGGCCAGGTCCTTCCAGGCGGCGCGCGCGACGTAGCGCGACTCGAGCTTCGACAACGCCTGGTTCGACGCCGAGGGTGACGACGCGGCCGCGACGAGGAGCGCCTCGCCCACCTGGCCCTGCGGCGCGACATCGGCCTCGGCGACCGCGAGATCGGCCAGCGTGGTCGAGGGAGGAATGACGATCGACGCCGTCGCCTCTTCGCCCGACGAGGTGGACTCGGCGAGTTCCTCGACGACGCGCACCGTCGGCAGCTTCAGGCCCAGCTCACGAACGAACGAACGCGCGCGAGCGTCTCGACCGACGCGGGCCGCGACGTCGAGCACGACGCGCGTCGCTTCCTCGGTGGAGCGCGCCGGGGCGTCAGCGTGGACGAGGGCGCGCAGCCAGAGCATGCGCAGAAGGAAGACACTGTGAGGGTCTTGCCCCTGCTCGGCGTACTGGGCGGCCTGACCGTAGCGGAGCGCCGCGCGCGCGTGCTCCTGCAGCCGCTCGCCCCACAGCCGCGCCCGTCGAAGCGCCACCCTCGACGCAGCGCGGAAATACCGACGGCGCAAGAGCAGCTTCGTCTCTTTGTCGCGTGACGCGTCGAGCTCGTCCCAGCGCTCGAACTTGTCGAGCAGCGCGTTGAGCACCATGCGCGACCGGCGGTCTTCCGGCGCCTCGGCCAGCAGCACGGTGAGCGTCTCGATCGCGGGGAGCTCTTGCCCGGTGCGCCGCTGCAGTCTCGCGAGTGCGCGCAGCACGCCGACCCGCTCGCGGCCTTCGGCCTCGTCGAGCCCCTGCGTGACGACGGTGAGAATCGGGCCCATCTTTCCCGTCGCCAGCGCCATCGTCGTGAGCGCCTGCGCCGTGCGGGCCGTCATGGGGCGCTCGCGAGCGAAGCGAATGAGCTCGGCCACGGCCTTGTCGGGCTGCCCTGACACCAGCAGCCGCCGCGCGATGCTCCGGTACGTCACCTCGGGCGACGCTGGCCGGTTCTCGATCGCGTCGAGGCGCACGGTCTCGTGGCGGTTCGGCTCGGGGTGCGGCTCGAGCCGCTGGTCGGCGGGCCGGGCGGCAGGGCCACGCGGAGGTGAAGCGCCAGGAGGCATGAAGGAAGACGACTGTAGCCAATGCCACGCAGACGGGAACCGTCGTCACATGCGTTGACGGCCGCCCCGGCTTCGCCCATGCAAGGCGTCATGGCTCCGCGGGTGAGCGTTCTCCTCCCGGCCCGTGACGCGGGCCCGACCCTCGACGCCGCCGTCGAGAGCATCACCCGCCAGACGTTCGACGACTTCGAGCTGCTCGCCATCGATGACGGCAGTGCTGATGACACGAAGAAGAAGCTCGACGGCTGGGTGGCGCGGGATGCACGGGTGCGGGTGCTCCAGACTGGCGGCGTCGGCCTGGTCGGCGCGCTGATGATGGGCCTCGAGGCCGTGCGGGGTGAGCTGATCGCCCGCATGGACGCCGATGACGTCAGCCTGCCTTCGCGCTTCGCGAAGAGCGTCGCGAGGCTCGACGCCGAGCCAGACCTCGCGGGCGTGGGAACGGGCGTGGAGATCGTTCGGCATGATCGGCCCGCGTCACCAGCCCTCGTCGGCTACGGGCGCTGGCTCTCGTCGTTGACCACACCGGAGCGGCTCTTCGCCGATCGCCTCATCGAGTCTCCGCTGTGCCACCCTTCCGTGATGCTGCGGCGCGACGCGGTGGTTCGGGCCGGTGGGTGGCGCGACGGCGACTTCCCCGAAGACTGGGACCTGTGGCTGCGCCTGCTCGAAGCGGGCGAGCGGCTGGTCTGCCTGCCCGAGGTACTCCATCAGTGGACCGATCACGATCGACGCCTCACGAGGACCGACCAGCGCTACCAGCGTGACCGGCACACCCTGCTGCGCGCGCGTGTTCTGCGGGAGCGCGTGATGGGTCGGCCGCTCGCCATCTGGGGCGCGGGAGAACGAGGCATCGCCCTGTGCCGGGCGCTGCAGTCACTCGGCGTCACGGTCGACCGCTTCGTCGAGGTGAACCCGCGCAAGGTGGGCCAGCGCATTCACGGGGCACGCGTCGTCTTCCCTGACGATCTCGGAGCACCTTCGGACGAGCACGTCATCGCGTCGGTGGGAGCGCAGGGCGCGCGAGCCGAGATTCGCGCCTGGCTCGACTCGCGCGGGTTCCTCGAAGGCGTGCACTTCACCTGCGCTGCCTGAGCGCGTGACTGACGGAGCGCGTCAACAAAATCGGTAGCCCTCGGGAAACCTCGTCCTAAACCGACGTCCATGCCCATTCGCGCCCGCCTGGCCGTGCTCGCGGTCCTCATCGGTTCGTCTGCCGTCTCCGCCCAGACGCTCCAGTACCAGACGCCGCCGCTGCATCGCGTGGTGCACCGCAACACCTTCGCGCTGCGCGTGAACCCGCTGGGCCTGCTCTACGAGGGCCGCTTCATGTACCGGCTGCGCCTGTACGAGAGCGACTCGATGGCGCTGCGCGACAACTTCATCGGCATCGGCCTGACGCCCATCGCGAGCCCGGCGTTCATTCGCGCAGGCGCCTACGTCGAGGTGCAGCCGCTGACGGTGCTGGGCTTCTGGGCCTCGTACACGTTCGTGCAGTACTTCGGCACGTTCAACCTGTTCCAGTCGTTCCAGTCGGCGCGCAGCAACTACTCCGACGCGGAGATCACCCGACTCGGCGCAGGCACGACGGCAGCTCCTGGCGCGAAGACGCAGTACCTCGCCAACGGCACCGAGTTGACCATCGGCGCCGACTTCCAGATCAAGGTGCTCGACTTCGTGGTGCGCAGCAAGGCGCGCCTGGTACGCCCCGACATGAACCTGCGCGGCGGCGACACCGTCTTCTACGATCAGTTCTACGACGTGATGGCGCCCAACCGCGGCTGGTACTTCGTCAACGACGTCGACCTGCTCTACCAGGCGCCCAACAAGCGCTTCGTCGGCGGTGCCCGCTACACGCAGGCGTTCGTGTTCTACGACCAGCGTCACTTCGCCACGGGCGAGACCCAAGAGAACCTGAACAACCTGCACCGCGTCGGCCCCTTCGTTGGTTACACGTTCAAGATCGACGACGGCGCGGCCTTCAACAACCCCACCGCGTTCATCCTCATTCAGTGGTGGCTGCAGAACCGCAACCGCACGGGCACGGCCAACAACCCCGATGGCATCACCCAGGCGCTGCCGCTCATCGGCGCCGGCTTCCAGATGACGGGCGACTTCCTGCCGGTGCCGAAGCCCGCGCCGCGCGCTGAGATCCCGACGCTCGACGAAGCGCTGAGCTCGAGCGAGCAGCCCGTCGTCGCGAACTGAAAAGTCAGACGCTGGGGAAGTCGGAAGGCACCGGCGCTTCCCAGCGCGAGCCGTCGATCTCCAACTGCCGTGCGTGCAGCAGACAGCGTGGGCCATCGGCCCCGCCGTAGAGCGCGTCACCGACGATGGGAAAGCCGATCGACGCGAGGTGCGCGCGGAGCTGATGCGTGCGCCCCGTCGCGGGGAAGAGCCGCACCAGACAGACGGCCCCGCGCGACGCACACTCAAAGCGCGTCGAAGCCTCGAGCCCGTTGCCTGACGACGTCGTTCGCCATCGCCCGGGCCGTGACGGATCCTTCTGCAGCGGTGCGTCGATGACGCCACTCTCGGGCACGCCCGCCGACACCACCGCGAGGTATTCCTTCTTCGCCCGGCCTTCCCGAAACGCCGCCGCCAGCGCGCTCGTCGACTTCTTCGTCACGCCGAACACGGTGACGCCCGAGGTCTCCCGATCGAGCCGGTGCACGAGCCCGGCGTCATGGCCCAGGTGCTTCGTCGCGAGGTCGAGCAGGCTGCGCTCACCATCGGGCGTCGGCTGCGCTGGCAGGCCGGGCGGTTTGTTCACCACCAGCACGGCGCCGTCTTCGAAGAGCACCTCGAGCGCGACGTCGTCAGCAGGACGATTCGCACCGGTGGACGCTCCGCTCGCCTCGAGCACCACGCTGACTCTGCTTCCTTTTGCGACGCGGGCCTGCCCGTCTCGAACCCGGCGCCCATCGACGTAGACGGCGCCCGTCGACACCCGGCGACCCGCCACCTCTGCAGATTCACCCAGCTCCGACATCAGCGCCTGCGACAGCGGTGCCTCGGTGGGCACCTCGAAGGTGCGACGCTTCACGGCCTCTCCTGCCAGTGTGGCTGCATGTCTGGTTGACGTGGGGCGCCCATCGGGAACACTGATGGAGCCGTGGAACTCAGCGTCAACGCCATACTCGAAACCATCGACGACTTCCTGAAGGAGTCGGGCACCCGCACCTACCGCGCGCTGGTGGGCCTGGAGCCCTTCACGTCCTCCGTCGAACTCTGCGCGCTGCTCGGCGACGTCACCCATGCCGAGCCGGTCTCGTTCGTGCGCGAGCTGACGACGAGCGCGCGAATCGACGCGACGAAGAAGGGCCGCGTCGAGCGGCTGCTCGCGGCGCTGCTGGAGCTGTCGGCGCGCACCCGCCTGGCGCCACACGACGACGCCATCGCGAAGGTGCTGCGGGGCAAGACGATCTCGTCGAACGGCCGCCCGTGGACGCTGAGTGAAGCGCTGCGCGACGGGTGGACGCTGACGAGCCCCGAAGGTCGCGCCCAGCTCGCGTCGGAGCGCGCCGCCGTGTTGTCGAGTGAGCACGCCGTCTTCGCCCGGCGCGTCGATGCCCTCGCCGAAGCTGCGGTCACGCTCGGGCTTGGCTCAGCACGCGCGCTCATCGAGGCGATCGAGCGCCGTCAATTCTCGAAGGCCGAGCCGCAGGCCGAGGCGCTGCTTCAAGCGTCGGCAGACCCGGCGCGCGATCTCACCTCGTTCGTCCTCAAGCGGGTGGACCCGGCTCTGAAGGTGACGACGGCGCGCACCATCGATCTCGAGCGCGCGCTCGCGGCCCCGTGGCTCTTCGAGCTGCTGCGACAGGAAGATCTCCCGCACGCCGTGACGCGCACGCTGGGCGAGCTCGGGTTTCACCCCAACGCGTTCGGCCGAATCCAGGTCGACGCCGAGCCGACGCCGGGGCGCACGCCGGGAGCGCACCTGCTCCGCGTCGAAGTGCCTGACCAGCTGCGGCTCGTCTTCACGGCGGCGCCGGGCTTCGAGGGCTACACGGGCTGGCTCGGCGCCTGGGGCGAAGCCCAGCTGCTCGCCGCGACGCCGCGCACGTTGCCGTTCATCGACCGCTCCATCGGTGACGGTGCGCTCGCGCTTGCGGTGCGCAGGCTCTTCGAGTCGTTGCTGCTCGACGAAGGGTGGCTCAAGCGCGCGGTGCGCGTCACCAGCGCGCAGGCCAGAGAGATCGCGCGCCTCTTCGCGTGGCGGCAGGTGATGGAGCTGCGTCACGAAGCGGCGCTGGTCACGGTGAGTCGTGAGCTGCTCGAGCGCGGGCCGGTGAAGGCGATGATCGAGACCGCCAGCTCGGCGATGTCGCGCGCGCGTTTCGTTCAGCCCGAAGGCGGCCGGTCGCTGGTCGACGTCGCGCCGCTGGCACCGCGGCTGGCGTCACTCGACGCATGGGCGCTCGAGGCGCACCTGGTGCACGTCATGCGCGAGCGTTTCAACGAAGACTGGTGGAGAAACCCCGCGGCCGGCCGGTTCCTCACCGACCTCGCAGCACGGGGAACGAGGGATGATGCGACGACGGTGGCGGCGTCGCTTGGCCGCAGCACCCTCGAGTTCATCGATGCCTCACGGCGGTGGGTGGTGGTGATGGGCGCCTGAACGACGCGCCATCACCACCCTGTCGCCGGCGCAGCTACTTCTTCTTCGACTTGAGCGCCGCGACGACCTTCGACTTCGTCGCGTTCCGGGGCTTCGCAGCCACCGCAGCCGGCTTGTTCCCCGCCTGCATCGCCCGCTGACGCTTGAGTGCGGACAACAGCCGCATCTCGAGCAGCAGCAGCTCGTCGCCCAGCTCTTCGTTGTCTCCGTGCGCCTTCGGAAGCGGAGCATCGAGCTCCACCGGCGCGCCATACCGCAGGCGCAGCACCTTCTCTTCCGTTGGCGTGGTGACGGTCTTCGTCAGACCTCGCGCCACCGTCTCCGTCGTCACCACCGCCGTGTTTCCGCCCTTCCGCTCCATGGATGATGCCCTTTCGGTACCTGAACAGCCGGCCATGTACGATGCGGCAAATCCGCAACCTGTGGGCAGTGTAGCGATCGACCTCGAGGCCGCAAATTTTTGGCCTGAACTGCTGCAAGCCTGATGTGGGCTGTTGCAACACACGCCAGTGAGCGGGATTTACTCGCCTTTTTCGTGTCGGGAGAGGTGCGACCGAGGCCGACGTTGGCCTTCACGAGGCACCGTCACTCGTCTTCGGGCTCGGCGGGACCACCAGCGGGAGCCGTTCCAGGCGTCCCACCGTCGCCGCGCTCGATTCCAAACCGCAGCAGCGTCGCCGCGATGCCCTGCGGCTTGTCTTCGTCGGGCAGAAAATCTTGCGGGGCCTTCAGCTCAGGCGTCTTGCCGAGGTTGGTGAGCGCCGAGGTCAACGACAGGCGCAGCTCGGCGTCGCCACCGTCTGACGCGACGCTCATGCGGCCGCTCATGGTGGCCTTGAGCACGACGGACTTCTCGGAGTCGACGAACACCTCGCCCGTGAGCGTCTTCGGCTCGCGCAGATCGAAGAAGGCGCGGCGACGCAGCGTGGTGTCGTCAGCGCCGCCCCTCGGTGCGGCGAGCGCTGGCAGCGTCTTCGCGTCGCCCGAGAGCGGCGGCCCGAGCGAGACGTCGTACTTCCAACACAAGCGGCCCTCGATCGTCTGCGTGCCCTTCGCGGTGAGCAGGAGTCGACCGCGGAAGAGCTGGTCGAAGTCGCGCACGGCGCCATAGGCCTCGTCACGCATGCGCTCGGCGATGCCGCGGTCGCGCTTGCGCTCGCGGAACTGGCCGGCGCCGTCCTTCCCGTAGGTGGTGCGCGCGTAGACGTTGCCGCCGAGGCGCAGCACCTCGAGCCCGCTGCCGACGTCGCCCGCGTTGGTGGTGTTGGTCAGCCGCGCGAGAAAGTCGCCCGACATGCCGCCAGGGCCGGCCTGCAGCTCGCGCGTCTCCTTGAGGCCGACGGTCTTCTTGCCGGCGCTCCACTCCCAGTTCACCGAGGCCGTGTACGAGTGCGCGCCGATTCGTTCGGTGGCCTCAGCCGCACTCATGCCCAGCACCCGGCGCGCGATGGCCGGGTTCGAGGCGACGTCTTCGGGCGGGAGCTTCTGTTGCGCAGCCGCGACGGCCTGCGGCGGGTCCTCGCTCGAGAAAATGCGCTTCTTGGCGGCCTTGTCGACGGGGTCGGGACAGGCAGCGAGCGCGAGACAGATGGCGAAGACGAAGCGCTTCATCGAAGGCCGGGCACCCTATTCGCTCGAGACTCGTGAGTCGACCACGACGCTCGCTCGCGACCCGATGAGGAACGTGCTTCATCGTCGCTCCATTCCTGGTGCCGGCCGGGACCTTCGTCGAGGCGAGACGCGATGCGATGGTTCATCACCACCCTGCTGCTGACGCTGTCGACGGCGTGCGGGCGAACGACGTTGCCGTGCGAGCCCTCCACGTGCTCCGGCTGCTGTGACGGCTACGGGAACTGTCAGGCCGGAACCGTGAATGAGGAATGCGGCGTCGGCGCGAAGGGCTGCGTCTTCTGCGCGCGTGGCGCGACGTGCACGCAGGGGCTGTGTCTCGGTGGCATGACGGCGGGAGGAACCTCAGGCACTGGCGGCGGTCGAGCGGGCGGCGCGGCAGGCGGTGGAGCTGCCGGTGGCGTGGCACCAGGAGGGAAGGTCATCGGCGCGCGCACGTTCGCTCCCGACGTGATGCTGGTCGTCGATCGGTCGGGCTCGATGCTGCAGTCGCTCAACCCGATGGACCCGCAGTGCCGGGGCTGCACGACGAACTGCCCGCCCGGCTGCCTGACGCGCTCGCAAGCGCTGCTCACGTCGATGGAGCGCTTCTTGAGCACCAGCGGCACGGACGCCCGGTTTGGCCTCGTCCTCTTTCCCTCCAACGCCAGCTGCGGTTCGCCCTCGGTGGTCAGCCCTCCGATTCCGATGAGTGACGACTCGAGCGTGCTCGCGATGAACGCGTCGGCCGCGACGACCCAGCTGCGCTCGACGTCGTTCTCGGGAGGAACGCCCACGAGCCTCGCGCTGAAGTTCGCGGCCGCGGACAGTGCGTTCACCATCGACACGCGCCGGGAGCACTTCATGGTGCTGGTCAGCGATGGCGTGCCGAACTGCAACCCGTCGAACCCGGCGACCTGCATGACGCCGCAGACGTGTCAGTGCACCGTCGCCAGCTGCGCGGGGCAGAACTGCGTCATCGGCTGCCTCGACCGGCAAGCGGCGCTCGACGCTCTCACGTTGGCGAAGACGAAAGACATCTCGACCTTCGTCGTCGGCTTCGGCCCCGACGCCACGACCGAGGTCTTCAACGCGCTGGCGGTCGCAGGAGGGCGGTCGCTCAGCTGCGCGCAGGGCCTCAACGAGTGCGGCACCGGCAACCCCTGCCTGGCGGCGGCTGGCACGTGCGCACGGCAGTTCTCGAACGAGCTCAACGCGGGCCTGAGCCGGGTCGGCGAGGCTGCGCGACGGAGCGGGACGTGTCGTTTCGTGCTCGACGAGGCGGTGGCGCTCGACGCTCGGCTCGAGGTCCGGGTGAACGGGCTCGTCGTTTCGCGAGGTGCCGACGGGTGGCAGGCCGAGCGGGCCGACGTGGTTCGTTTCGGTGGCACCGTCTGTGCCGCGTTGACGTCGACGCCCAGCACGCAGGTGACGTTCACGTTGATGCCGTGACGCGCTGCTCGAAAAGCCGCTAGAAGCCGCGGCGCATGCAGAGCCTGCGAGACAAACTCCTGAAGGCCGGTCTGGTGAGTGAAGAGGCCGCGAAGAAGGCGGAAGCCGACAAGAAGGCGCCGCCACCCGCGCGCGCCCAGCCGCGTCACGACGAGCGGCCACCGAGACGTGACGATCGCCCGCCGAGGCGTGACGAGCGCCCTCCAGAGAGCGGCAACCGTCGGCCGTCCTTCGAGCGCCCGTCGTTCGATCGTCCCGTTCGCCGCGAGGAGCCGGTGCTGTCGCGGCTGCCGAAGTTCGCGCCGCTGCCCGGTACGAAGGAAGCCCACCGCCTTCAGGCGAAGAAGCAGCTCGAGGCCGACAAACACCTGCGCGAGCGCGTGCTGGCGACCCAGGTGGTGAAGGCGACCGGCGACACGCCGTTCTTCTTCGTCACGCGCAAGAACAAGCTGCGCCGCCTCGAGGTCACCGCCGAGCAGGCGAAGGAGCTCGAGACCGGCGTGCTCGCGATCGTCGAGCGTCCCGACCCCGATCAGATCGAACACGCGCTCATTCCGGCCGAGGTCGCGAAGGAGCTGCACGCGCTCTACCCGAAGGCCGTGCGCTTCTTGAACGCGCCTGGCGCCGCGGTCGGCTTCTTGTCCGAGAGCGAGATCACCGAGCGCTCCCACGAGGCGACGACGAGCGAGACGCACGAAGCCCACGACGCCCCCGAGCCTGAGCCGGCGGAAGACGCGGCGGCTGAAGCGACCGAGCCGAAGCCCGACGAGGCGCCCGCGACGTTCATCACCATCAAGCGCGCGCCCAAGTAGCGCGCGTCAGGGCAGGTCGGTCTTCAGCAGCTCCTCGAAGATCACGCCGCACGCCTTCTCGAACAGCCGGTTCGACGCGATGACGCCACCGCAGTGGTTCGGCTCGCGCGCGAAGGTGAGCGCTCGACACTGCCGCAGCGCCGCGTCCCAGAAGGGCTCGGAGCCGCGGGGCAGCAGGAAGTCGTGGATCAACTCCTGCGGCCACGGCACCAGCGTGAACGGGTCGGCGTCGCTCGGCGTGACGAAGCAGTCGAGATCGAAGTCGAGGAGCGAGTGCGCGGCCGATGTGAGCACCTCGAGCGCGCGGCGATCGTCGAGCAGCCGCTCCAGCGTCGGCGCGGTGAAGACGTGATGAACGACGCCATCGCTCGTGGTGAACGACGGCTCCCGCCTCGCGCCCTGCGGCCACGCGCGCGCGACGGCGATCACGTCTGACACGAGGCCCGCCTCCATCGCCGCGAAGATGTGATCGACGTTGCGCTCGTTGAGCTTCTGGCGCGCGTGCTCGTCGTAGGCAGCGGCCGTCCACCCTTTCGCGGGTGGATTCACCGGCGCGACGAGATCGAAGTGTCGATCGAACGTCACCAACACGGCAGGCGCCCCAGCCTCCGCGATCGCCCAACACGGCAGCGCCAGGCGATGCGGGTCGAACAAGAACCCGCGCGACGGCCCGCGACCCGACAACGCCAGCTCGATGATTCCCGGGAAGCTCACGGGCACGCGCTTACCTCTGGAGTGCGTCAGCGCCAACGTGTGCAGCCGCATTCGACGAGTCGCGATCCCTCCACGAGGCACGGCCGACCCCGCCGCCCCTCCGGCGAACTCTGCCGATTTGCTCGGCGCGCACGGCGGCAACCGCCTTGCACTGTGTTCTGTCCGTGCTGTCACTCTTCGCCACCGCTGCACTGCTCTTCAACGCCGAAGTCGAGGCGTCAGAGGTGGTCGAGCCCGAGCCGGTCGTCGAGGCCGAGACCGCGGAGGTGAATCCGACTCCCGCCGCGCCGCTGGTGACGTCGGAAGGCGACGTCGCGGGCGCAGACGAGTCGCACCCGTACTTTGGAGTGCAAGGCGACGTGGGTCTGCCCGATGGGGCCGGGGCGTCGCTGCTGGTGATGCCGGTGTCGTGGATGCGCCTTCACGTCGGCGGCCTCGCGACCCTCTCGGGGTCGGGCGCTCGGGCCGGGCTGACGTTGGTGGCGTTTCCGAAGTCGGGCGTGCGGCCGATACTCGGCGTCGAAGGTGGCTATGCCTTCTCGGGCAGCGCCACCTGGATTCCGTACCTGGGCACGCTCCCGGTGTTGTCTCGCGCGCTCGAGCAGGTCAGCTACGGCTGGGGCTCGGCGCACGTCGGCTTCGAGTTGGGCTCGCCACACTTCGCCATCGTGCTGCGCGGCGGGCTCTCGTACGTCGACCTGACCTTCGCCGGCCCACGCCTCGACGTGGGAGGCGCCACCCTTTCGGCTTCCTCGATGACGCTCAGGGGCATCATCCCCTCGGCGCGGGCAGGGTTGATGATCGCCTTCTAGTTTCGCTCGCCCGGTGCGCACGTCCCCCTCCCCCCACGCGCACCCGGGCGGGCACTTTTCGGAAGCAGAAAGCCTCCCATGCGTCTCTCATCCCTGCTGCCCGCGCTGCTCCTCACTGCCTGTGGCGACGTCCTCTACCTCGAGGGCTCGGTGAACCAGCTGTGCCAGAAGCTGCCGGCGCAGAGCTTCCAGGTGACGGGCGTTCACGGCCCGACGGTGCCGGCCACCAGCATGGAGCGCCGGTTCGACTTCGACATCACCGCGCAGCTGCCGAAGCAGCTCGAGCGCGCGCAGCTCACCATCGGGCTGGAGCGGATGACGGTGACCTCCAACGGCCAGACCGACCTGCGCTTCATCGAGGCCGCGAAGGTGACGCTGGAGCCGCCTCCGAAGTCGAACCTGCCGCCGCGCGTCGTGTTTCGTGCGACCGAGTCGAGCCCCAGCATGGTGCGCTTCGATGGCGACGACATCGAGCTGGTGCCGTACCTGCAGGCGGGCGTGCTCTCGTACACGGTGGCGCTGTCGGCCGCGGCGATGCCCACCACGATGGTCGCCGACATCGACGCCTGCGCAAACGTCGCGCTGCGCTGGGACTACGCGCGGTAGCCGCTTCCTGGTGCGTCGTTCTCGCGGGGGTAACCTGCCGGGCCGTGAGTCCCGCCAACCGTCGGCGCCATGCCCGGGTGAAGCCGCAGCAGGTGACGGCGCGTATCCGGTCTGCCGGCGGGCTGCACATCGGCCTCGGCATCGAGAACATCTCGGTCGGCGGTGCCTTCGTGCGCTGCAACACCGTCATTCCCGTCGCCAGCCGGGTCTCGCTCGAGATCAGCCGCGTCGGCGCCGGACAGCCGATGGTCGTGCCCGCGAAGGTGACGACCTGCGTGAGCCCCGCTGACGCCCTGCGCCTGAACCGGGCCGCCGGCGTCGGGCTCGAGTTCCTCTCGGTGGCACCGCACGTCGAGTCGTGGCTCACCAGCACCGTCGCCGCGCTCTTGCCGAAGCCAGTGGCCCCTGCGCCTCCGGTGCTCGAGCCCGTGCGGGTGCGGCGAACCCTGCCGTCGAATCGACCCGCGCCGGCTCCTGTCGGCGACCCCGAGGTCACGCAGCCCGCCATTCAGGTCGCCTCGGTCCAGCGACCGGACGCTGCGCTGCAGCAGGAGCTCGCTGCGCTGCGCACGAAGCTCTCGAAGCACGAGGCGCTCATCGCTGAGCTCACCGTCGAGAATCGGAAGCTGAAGTCGCTGCTCAAGAGCCGACGCTGAGTCGCAAGTCACCGCTCCGCAACCACGAGCGAGCCCTTTTGAGCGGACGTCGCCGGCCTTCGTCGAGCGCCTGCTCGAACGCGCCGTCACCTGCTCCGGCGACAACAGGGAGGCCCGGCCGTGCCCTTCACCCTACCGACCTTCGTGCGCGAGGGTCGTGCGCCAGGAAGCAGCACGTCTGGGAAGGAGCGCTCTCTCGACTCGCAGTGTCGAGCACACTGGAACGGCGAGCGGGCCGCGCTACACGGGTGCCCATGAACCTCGGACTCGACGGCAAGGTCGCGCTCATCACCGGCAGCTCGCGCGGCATCGGCCAGCACACCGCGCTGACCCTCGCGAAGGAGGGCTGCGACGTCGCCATCAGCGGGCGCACCCAGGCCACGCTCGAGAGCGCCGCGAAGACGTTGCGAGAGACGGGCCGAAAGGTGAGCGCGACGCAGGTCGATCTGCTCGAGGCCGGCGGGGTGGAGCGCTTCGTCACCGAGGCCGTGAGCGCGCTCGGCCGCCTCGACGTGGTGGTGGCGAACGTGGGCGGCACCTTCGGCGGCAACTTCCTCGACACGCCCGCCTCGGACTGGGTGAAGACCTTCGAGGTCAACCTGGTGCAGGCGGTGCGCGTGATTCAAGCGGCGGTGCCGCACCTGTCGAAGAGCGACGCGCCGAGCGTCGTCATCGTCGCCAGCATCTCGGGCTCACGACCCGGCCCGCGGGCGCAGTACGGCGTGGCGAAGGCCGGTGAAATTCAGCTGGCCTCGGCGCTCTCACGTGAGCTCGCGCCTCAGCGCATTCGCGTCAACACGGTGAGCCCGGGCAGCATCCTCTGGGAGGGCGGCTCGTGGCACAAACGCGCGAGCACCATGCCCGACGTCATCGACGACTTCGTGGCGCGCGAGTTTCCGTGGGGGCGCATGGGCACCCTCGACGAGATCGCCAACGTCATCACCTTCGTCGCCTCACCACGGGCGAGCTGGGTCAACGGCGCCAACGTCGTCGTCGACGGAGCGCAGGGTCAGCCCACCATCAAGCTGCCCTGAGCTTCAGCCGCAGCTCGGGCTGACGTCGCGCACCGGGCTGAGCACCGTCTCGTTGTAGGTGACGACACAGCTCGAGAACCCGATGCTGGTGCTGGTGGTGACGTCGATGAGGACCGCGCCCGCCGCGCCACCACCGCCGCCGCCGCCAGCCTCGTAGAAGCCGTTGTTCACGCTGTCGTTGTAGGTCGTGCCCGGCTGGCCCGGCCCCGGAGTCGCGTAGGTCGCTCCGCCGTTGCCGCCGTTGCCGCCGTTGAACGAGCCGAGGCCACCGCCCGACGCTCCCAGGAAGCCGGGAATCACGTTTCCGTTTTCGCCATCGCGACCGCCGCCGAAGAGGAAGCCGAGGTCGACGATGCCGCCGCCTTCGCCGCCGCCGCCACCGTTCGAGAGCACCACCGAGCGCGTCACCGCGATGTACGGGCCCTGGATGATGATGGAGCCGCCGCTGCCGCCACCGCCGCCGCCGCCCGGCCCAGTCATGCCCGCGCCACCTGAACCGGTGCCGCCAGCGCCGTTCACCAGAATGCGCGAGTCATCCATCAAGATGCCGTAGCGGGCGACGAGCTGTACCGAGCCACCACCGGCGCCGCCGATGCCTCCCTGCGTGCCGCCGCCGTTGCCACCCGGGCAGCCGCCGACCAGGCCGAAGCGCGTGCGACCGCGAATGGTGCCGGCGACGCCGCCAGTGCCGAACGTGCTGCCACCACCGCCGACCGCTCCGGCCGTGTGGAAGCTGCCTGCGCCACCAGCGCCTGCCGCGGTGTTGGAGTTCGCTGAGCCGTTGCCGCCTGCCGAGGTTCCACAGTTGAGGTTGCCGCCAGGCCCGGGCGTGGTGCCGTAGCCGGAGGCGTCGATGGTGGCGTTGTTCAGCAGCATGCCCGTGTAGGCGAGGAAGATGACAGGCCGGTTGCCGACGAGCCGCAGGTTGCTCCCCGCGTTCATCGAGAATTGATCGAAGGCGAGCACGACGGCGGGGCCGGTCGGCGTCATGATCTCTGCGACGAGGGGCCGCCCAGCCCACCCACCGGCGAAGGTGAGGTTGGTGCTGTTGAAGCTGGCGCCGCCCGAGATGCTGATGGTGCCCTCCGCGGGCCGGCCGAGGTTCGGCGCGGTCGGGTCGACGTTGGCGGGCGTGAAGCCGAACTGCACGCCGGGGCGCGGGCCGCACGAACCGTCAGGGCGACAGACCTCGTTGGGGTTGGGGCAGGTGCCAGAGAAGTTGGGCGAGTACAGACACGTCGCGTTGAACTGACAGGTGCCCTGCGCCTGCCAGCACGGACCGGCCGGCGGCGTGTTGCAGGTGAGGGTCGTCGCGGCGCGGCAGGCTCCGGCCTGACACGTCTCTCCGTACGTGCAGTTGTTTCCGTCGATGCACAGCTGCGCGTTGCAGGAGGGATCGGCGCAGTCCGCGAGGCCGTTGCCGTTGTCGTCGATGCCGTTGGCGCACGAGACCTCGGTGCATTGCCACGGCAGACACGGGCCGCCGACGGCGCCACCGTCGGGCAGCGTCGACACGCCACCGCCGGGACCAACGATGCCGATGATGCCGCCGTCGGGGCCGATGACGACGCCGAGCCCGCCATCAGGAAGCCGTGGTGCGCCACCATCGGGGAGCGAAGGAATGCACAGGCCCGCCGCGCAGCCGTAGCCCGTTGGACAGTTCACCGTCGCGCACGCGGTCGGCACACAGCCACCGTTCTGACTGCAGGCCTGGCCCGTCGGACACGGAGTGCCGTTCGGTCCGCACGAGGCGGGAACACAGGCGCCTTGTGCGCAGGCCTGACCCATCGGGCACGTGACGCCAATGCAGCGCGTCTCGGTGCAGGTGTTGTTGATGCAGACCTGCGTCGGGCTGCAGCGCCCCTGACATGCCAGGGTGCCCGGACCAGCGCCTGAGCCGCCGGTGCCTGCGCCGTTGCCTGCTCCGGAGCCACCCGTGCCTGCGCCGTTGCCTGCGCCTGAGCCACCCGTACCTGCGCCGTTGCCTGCGCCAGAGCCACCCGTGCCTGCGCCGTTGCCGGCTCCAGAGCCACCCGTGCCTGCGCCGTTGCCTGCGCCAGAGCCACCGGTGCCTGCGCCGTTGCCTGCTCCAGAGCCACCGGTGCCTGCGCCGTTGCCTGCTCCAGAGCCACCCGTGCCCGCGCCGTTGCCTGCGCCAGTGCCGCCACCCGTTCCGTTCCCTGCTCCGGTGCCCGCGCCCGTTCCGTTGCCTGCGCCCGTGCCTCCGCCCTGCGCCTGCGGCACCATGCTGGGGCCGGGACCCGTTCCGGGACCGCCACCAGCACCACCGCGGTCGTAACACTTGCCGTCTGCTGCACAGCGCTGGTCGCCCGCGCACGTCACCCCGAGGCACTTCTTCGAGATGCACTCCTGCTCGACGCAGACCTCAGTGCCGGTGCAGATGTCGAACTCACAGGTGCGGACGTAACAACCGCCCTTCACGCACGCGCCGCCGCCCGCACAGCTCTTGCCCACGCACTGCTCGTCGGTGCACACGCCGCCCGCGCAGACCTGGCCGTCGCCGCACGAGCGGTTGGCGCAGGCGCGTGAGTAACAGGAGCCACTCACACAGGACTGATCGTCTGGGCACGCCGTGTCGGGGCAGACAGCCTTCGCGACACAGATCTTCGCGGGGCCACAGACGTCGGTCCCCATGCACTCGCTGTCGAACGTGCAAGGCGTGCCGGGAGGTGGCGCCCCGCAGCTGCTGCAGGACGAGAGCCAGAGAACGACGCACGACAGGACGACCTGAATTTGGAGTCGCATCGCGGTGCACTCTAGCTGGGGACGCTGGCGATCACGCGGTTGGCGTCCGTTCGTCCGATGCGGTGTCGTGACGTGTGGGACAACCGGGGCGTCAGAGCAGCAGCCAGGGGCGACGAACGAGGGCTGCCACCTCGCGCAGCGTCCACCTCATTCGGCTCGGGAGCGAGAGCGCGCGAGTGACTGGCGCCGCTGAGACGATGAGGCCAGCCCGACGAAAGTGGGCCACGGCGCGCCAGGCGTGAAAGTCATCAGTGACGAGCCAGACGTCGCTGAGTCGCTCGTCGCGGAGGAGCTCCACGGTGCGCCTCGCGTTGTCGAAGGTCGAGTGGCTCGCAGGCTCCAGCAGGCACGCCTCGGGAGCGACGCCAGCGGCGATGGCGAGCTGCCTGGCGACCTCGGCTTCGGACACGGCGCCGGGCCCGGCTCCTGAGAAGACGAGCTTCGCGCCGGCGCCTGCTCGATGGAGCGCGACCGCATGCTGCACCCGCGCCACCAGCGCCTCCGACGGCGTGCCGTCAGCCAGGACGCGCGCGCCGAGGACGACGATGGCCTGACGCGGCGACGGCTCCACATGTCGCCTCCCGAAGCGATGCACGCGCAGGGCGAGCCCGCTCACCGAGAGGACCACGACGGCGATGACGAGCAGCACCGGCGTCATCGCCACGCCACGACCGGGACGGGCGGCTGTCTCAGCGCTCCCAGGCGGAGAATGCCTCGCGTCGGCACCAGGCGTGTGTTCAGGCAGCCGCCCGCGGCGGGATCGGCCCGCGTCACTTCGCGCTCCGCTTCACGTGACGACTGCCCAAGGCGAAGTCGAGAGAGCGCGTGCCCGCCGCGGCATCGCCCGCGGTCATTTCGCGCTCCGCTTGACGTGACGACTGCCCGAGGCGAGCTCGAGATAGAGCGTGCCTGCGGCGGCATCGGGAAACGCGACGTAGATGCGAGCAGCGAGCGCCGGAGACGTCGGCTCGAGCGACGGGTCGACGAAGCGGCCACTCTGCTGACGCACCCACGCGTGCGGCCACGCGCGCTCACCTTCGATCACCACACCCAGCTGCACCGCGTCGCCAGCGTGCGCCTGCGCCCACGTCCGCGCCGCAGCAAGACACGAGCCCGTCGTGCGAGTCGCCAGCGTCACGCCTTCGACCTCGACGACCCGGGCCTTCGCGTCGGGTTCGATCGTGACCCGAGGCCCGACGCCTTTGACGTGGAATCCGTCACCGAAGGGATCTCTGCCTGGAGCGGGCTCGAGCTCGCTCTGTTCGAAGCGACTGACGACGCCACCGGCCGGGTCGAGCACGTCGACGGCGCGCAAGCGGCCCTTCGCATCCCACGCAGCGCGGAGCTTCACTTCGTCGAGCGTGCCCTGGCCATCGTCGCCGAAGCAGAGCCGCTCGCGTTTGCCGGTCCGCTCCTCCCGCACGTCGCGACAGCCCGCGTCCGAACGGGCCGAGAGCGCCAGCACCTCGCTCACCAGTCCATCGGCGTCACGTCCCTGGGGGTCGACGGCCCACGACGTCTCGAAGCGCCGCGACTCGTCCCGAAACACGTGGCGTGCGCGATAGACGAGCCGGCCCCGCGTCACCTGCACCTCGACGACGCCCACGGGCACCCCGTTCACGGACTGCACGAGGCGAACGGGAGCAGCGGAAACGACGAGGGCGAGGAGGAGGGACACGAGGGTTGAAGGGAGTCTCATCGCAGACACCCGGTTCGTCGAGCCGATGGTTTTCTGCCGCCGCCCCGCTGGTGCGCTACGGTCGCACCGAGATGGAGCGCCGCCGTTCTCTCGCCATCGCCGGAACCCTGGGAGGCCTCACCACTGGCACGCTCGCGGGCCTGGTGTTGCTTGCGCTCACGGGCCAGCCCTCGACCTTCTGGGCGTGGGTGTTGCTGCTGGCGGCCTGCATCGCGGGCGTGAGCATCACCCTCTGGGTGTCCCTGTGGCAGGCCGTCGAGCGACGCGCTGAGGCCCGCCGCGCCGAGGTGCTCCGGTTGGTGGAGGGCGATCTCACCGCGCTGCCGTCGACTGGAGACGCGAGCGACCCCGAGCTGCAGCAGCTGGCCCTCTCGTTGCGGCGCGCCATCTGGCAGGTGCAGCGCGTCACCGCGAGCCTCCACCGCACCAGCCGCGACGGGGAAGACAGGGCGCGCTCCCTGCTCGAGGCGGCGCGGCGTCAGGGCGGCGCAGTCGATCGCAGCGAGAAGGCCGTCGAGTCGATGGGCGAGTCGCTCAGCGGCGCAGGCAAACGCATCGGGCAGCTCGAGACGTTCGCGCGAGAGACGACCGGCGCGCTGTCGGAGATGACCGAGAGCATCGAGCAGGTCGCCACCACCCTCGGCGGCCTGAACGAGACGACGCTCAAGCTGGCCGAACGCGCCGACGCGCTGAGCCACCGCGCGAGCACCGTGTCGAGTGAAGGCGAGGCGCTCGTTCGCCTGTCGACCCAGACGCGCGAAGCAGTGTCGGCTGCCGAGGGCGCCATCAACGCCGTGCGACGACGCTCCGACGAGACGGGCGAGCTGGCCCATGAGGTCTCGAGCATGTCGGAGCGCGGCGTCGCGCTGGTGAACGACAACCTGCGGGGCCTCAAGCGCATCGACGACACCGTTCGGCACGCGGCGCGGCTGGTCGACGCGCTTGGCGCCTCGAGCACCGAGATCGGCCGCGTCGTCGACGTCATTCAGGAGATCGCCGACCAGACCAACCTGCTCGCGTTGAACGCCGCCATCATCGCCTCGCAGGCCGGAGAGAGCGGCAAGGCCTTCGCGGTGGTGGCCAGCGAGATTCGCAACCTCGCCGAGAAGACGGCGCGCTCGACGCGCGAGATTGGTCAGAAGGTGAAGGCCGTTCGTGACGGCACGGCGCGCGCGGTCGATCTGGTGACGAAGGCCCGCGACGAAGCGACGGCTGGTGTGACGCTCGGTGAGAAGGCGGCGCAGGCGCTCACCGACATCCGCGTGATCTCGACACGCTCGCTCACCGCAGTGGAAGCGACGCAGTCGGAGACCCAGCGCCTCGAGCAGCAGGGCCAGCTGGTGGCCGAGGCGAGCCGGCAGACCGCTGACCGCGTGTCTCAAGTGGTGCGGCTCGCGCAGGAGCAGGCGCTGTGGGGCCGCGAGCTCGCCAAGCAGATGCACGACATGGCGCGCAGCGCGAAGGACGCGACGACGCGCGCGCAGGGGCAGGTCGACGTCGGCCGCGATCTGTCGGACTCGGTGCTGCGCCTCACCGCGGCCATCGACGAGATCCGCGCGGCCCACCAGGTGCTGACGCAAGGCGACGCAGCCATCGGTGAAGAGGTCGCCGAGGTGCGTGAAGACGCCCGCACGGTGGTGCGCATCGGCGACGCCTTGTCGCGCACGGTCGAGCAGCTCTCGCACGAGGCCGAGACGCTCGACGCCGAGGTGTTCCGCTTCAAGCTGCCGCAGCCGCGCGCGGGCGGGAGTCTGTCGGTAGGCCTGCACCAACCGCTGGAGTGGGATCGCACGCGCGGCCTCGACCCGCTGTTCATCATTCAGCTGCAGCTCGCCGAGGTGTCGGCGTCGCTCTACTCGACGCTCGTTCGCCTCGAAGACGGCATGCTGATGCCCGACCTCGCCGAGTCGTGGGAAGCAGACCCGACTGGCAGGCGCTACCGCTTCTCGATTCGGCGCGGCGTGATGTTCCCCGACGGCACGCAGCTCTCCGCGACGCACGTGAAGGAGCACCTCGAGCGGCTGCTCGACCCGGCCTCACGCGCACCCGACGCAGCGCTCTTCAAGGACATCACCGGTGCTGCGGCCTTTGCGACTGGTGAGGCCAGGGGTGTCTCGGGCATCGAGGTGCTCGACTCGCACACGCTCGACATTCGCCTCGAGGAGCCCCGCGCGTTCTTCCTGCGTCTGCTCGCGCTGCCCTCGACGGGCGTCACCCGCTCGGTGCACGGCCAGATGATGGGCACTGGCCCGTTCCGCATCGACATGGCCGCGAGCTCGACGTCACTGGTGCTCGAGCGCAACCCGACGTTC
>JAUXRI010000169.1 GCA_030681895.1 Myxococcales bacterium
CTCGACGAGGTGCGTGGCGAGCACGACAGACGTGCCCTTGCTCTGCAGGTCTCGAATGAGACCCTCCATCTGCTTGATGCCGGCCGGGTCGAGCTCACCGAAGGGCTCGTCGAGCAGCGCGACCTTGGGCGCCTTCATCAACAGCCGGGCGATGGCGAGGCGTTTGCGCATGCCGGCCGAGAACTGCCGCACCGGGCTGTCGGCGCGCTCCGACAACCCCATGCGCTCGAGCAGCTCGGCCACCAGGTTCGGCTCACCACCACGCCCGAGGAACTTCGCGCTCAAGGTGAGGTTCTGCGCGGCCGACAGATCCTCGTAGTGAAACGAGGCGTGCGAGACGAGGGCCACGTGCGGCCTGAGCTGATCGCGGCCGGCGCGCGCGTCGTGACCCAGGACCCGGAGCGTGCCCGCCGTCGGAAACGAGGCCGTCGCGATGAGCCGCAGGAGCGTCGTCTTGCCAGAGCCGTTGTGGCCCGTGAGGAGCAGCGATCGACCCTGTGGCAGCCCAAAGCTGAGGCGGGCCAGCGCCCATCGGGCGCCGAACCGTTTGCTGATGTCCACGGCCTCCACGGCGAGCTGCTCAGCCACGGGGCGGCCTTATTCCCTTTTGGTGCCGGGAGTCGATTGACTTTCGAGGCTCAAGATCAAGCGCTCCGGCGGCCGTCGACTGGCGACCCCTCGACTACCTCCTGTCACTTGAGGAGTCACGGCACGCGAGGGGTACGGATGAGCGAGCCATCCCTCCGCGCGTAGAGCCAGCGTGACGAGAGCCAGGTCGCGTCTACGCCCCTCGGGAGTCGGACACCCTCGATCGTGACCCCTGCGTCGGGCATCGCGACAGTGAGTCCCACCAGCGTGACCTCCAAGCCTGTCGAGCCCAGACGGAAGAGGGGGACGAGGTCGGGCAGCGAACGGGTCGGGGCGAGCGAAGCCCGCGGCGCTTGCCCTTCGACGACGCGACCATCGGGTCGTTCGAGCGTCACCTGGTTGCGAACGGCGTCAAGTCGCCAGAAGCCATCCTCACCCGCCAGCACCGGCATGGAGTCCATCGGGTCCGTGTCGAGCACAACCGAGGCGTCGAGGTCGTCAAGCGCGAGTCGCTCGGTGCGTCGTCCACGCGCGAGAAGCAGGGTGCTGGCGTCGAGGAATCGCAATGCCTGCGCTCGGCCGCGGGGCCCTCGAACGAGTTCGCGGAGCCCTCCGTCTTCGTCGTACAGCGTGAGCCCTTCGAACGATGAAACTGCGACCTGACTGCCGTGCGTTGCCAGAATCGGCGCTGACGAGCTTGGAAAGGTCTCTGTTCGCGTGAACGCTGGCGTTGCCTGTTGTCCGTCAAATCGCCACGCCTCGACGCCATCAGACGAGAAGACCCAGAGCATCGAGTCAGTGACGACCGCGGTCGAGAAGGACTTCTGGACGATGCCCGTCGGGGTCGAGAACTCGACTCGAGTTCCCTTCACGCAGACGCCGCCGCCATCGGGGCGCTCGAGCAAGCCATCACAGTCCAGACCTGTGTCGGACCACGGGCGCGGGGTCTCCTGATAAACCGTGAGGGCGTGCTGGCGGACTCCGATTGAGGGCTCGGCGACCAGACGGACAACGACGGAACCGGGAGCGGCCGGCGTGAAGAAGACGTTGAGCATGCGCCCGCTTGGGTCGGAGAAAGGATCCGAATTGCTTCCGACGATGTGGGCGAGGGGTTGGCCGGAGTCGTCGATGACCTCGACGGTGATGCGCTCGATCTCTCGGCGCCCTGACTCACAGTCGAGGAAGCCGGCGACACGGTACGTGAGGAGGAAGGGCAGCGCTGCGACCAGCGCGGTGGTGCCGGTCCACTCGGGACGAACGTCGAAGGTTGGCACGCAACGTTCGATCGAGGGCTCCGGCGGGTGGCCGCACGCGAGGACCAACAGGGCAGGAAGCGCTCTCACGTTGGGCATTATGCACCTAACAACGAAAGCTCAGCGACGAGCAGTTCAGCCGCTCGCCGTCTCGCCAGGCGTCAAGACGGCGGTTCTGCCGCGCGAAGCGGGTGCCCGCGCCTACCTTCGATCGGGCCCGAGGTGTCCTTGTGTCCGCCACGTGTCTTCGAAGGTCGAGCCCGAGCGCGTCGGTCGCGAAGGTGTGGTGGCGGCTAAGTTACCCAAGTCGCTCGTACGACACCGCGATCGCCGACGGGAAGACGCCAGCCGAGGCCGCCAACGCCGCCGCGACGACGCTCAACGAGCTCGCCAGCGCGACCTCGGCGAGCAGCCCGATGGTGTCGCTTTGTGCGCCGGCGTCGGACGCAGGGCCTGGTGGAGACGTCGTCACCACCGGGCAAAGGACAGAGCGGGGCAGAGACGCCATGGAAGCTGGCTATCTGCATCGAGCTCAAGCGGTCCGGCGGCCGTCGAGCTGCGCTTCGAGTCGCGCGACCCGCTTCGACAGCCCGAGGAACGAGGTGTCGTCGAAGAGCCCGTTCGCGTCCGCGTCGCTCCACGCGAGGGCGAGGCCCAGGGCGCGCGCGCGCTCGCCATCGGGGAGGTGGAGGGAGAGCCCCAGTCGTTCGTGCAGGGTCAGGCGCACCTGCCGGCGGAGCGCATCGACCAGCTCCGGCTCCAGCCGCGCACGCGCCGTGAGCCGGGCCATGGCCTCGACGTACTCGGTGGACGAGCGCAGCGGCGCGGCGGGCTCGGCGCGAGGCGGCCCCAGTCGGCTGCCGCGGGCCACCACGAAGAGCGCGGCCGCGAAGAGGAACTGCAGGCCCGTCGCCCAGAGGTTGACCGTCGGCGTCACCTGCGCGCGCGCGACGTGGTGCGACTCGTCGATCCACATCGGGCCGCGCGCCGCGAGGTTTCGCCAGAAGACGGCGTTGTCGGCGAGATCGAGCCGCGCGTTCTCGGCGAGGTCGGCGCCGGCCGCGACGTACAGCGCTCCCGCGCCGACGCGCATCGCCCAGACGGCAGGCGGCGAGGTGAGCGCCACGGCCTCGGGGTTCGTGACCGTCAACGAGCGATCGGTGGCGACGCGCAGCGTCCTGGCGCCTTCGAGCGCGCCGATGGCCAACGAGACGGTGAGCGTGCTGCCCGCGCCGTCGTTGGGAACGGCGAGGAGGTCTGGCGTCGGCCCCGGCCGCAATCCCACCAGCCCCTTCAGGGCCTGCTTCGAGGTGCCCCGGCCCACCATCAGCACGACGGTGGCCCCGCGCTCGAGCGCACGTCGGAGCGCCTGCACCTCGTCTTCGGTGAGGCTCGCTGCCTGAGGCGCCGGCACCACGATGGTCGCGATCTCGCCCGGCACCTCCGTCAACGGGCGCTCGCCCAGCCGAACGTCGACGCCGCTCTCCGTCAGCCAGGTGTGCAGCACCTTGAGCCCACGCGGGCCGGCGTTGGTGACGCTCGGGACGGTGGAGATCTGCGTGTCACCCTCGACTGCCAGCCCGAGCGCGAGCGCCAGCGCGATCAACACCGCGAAGAGGGGCCAGGCGCCGAGACGGCTCATCGGGACGGCGCTCCCGTCCCGAACGCGGCGACCCGAAGCACCAGCGCGGACGCTTCGTCGAGGAAGGCGTTGACGCGTGCGGCGTCGAGCGGCTCCAGCGAATACCAGGCGCGATCGAACCAGGTCAGCTGGGTGGTGACGGCGGTGACCAGCTCGGGCGACGCGCCACGTTCGGGCAGCTCACGCGCGAGCTCCCGGTTCGTCTTCACGCGATCGGGCCGGGCCAGGCGCTGCCGCTCGAGCGCCGCGAGAATGGCGAGCAGTCCTTCCCGCGCTGCAGCCCGTGCATCGCTTGGAGCAAGGCCCCGCGCGCGCGCGAGGTGGTGCGAGGGGTCGGCCAGCTCGAGCTCCTGGCGCTCAGGCGTCTGGGTCTTCGTGCGCTTCGCCAGCCGCCGTCCTGCGAGCCGGGCCACCGTCGCCACAACGACGAACGCGGCCAGAACGAGCACGAAGACGCGGGTCAGGTTCGAGTACGTCTCGGCCTCGGAGGTCTCGAACACCGTCTCGAGCCAGGCCTTCAGACGCTTGAGCAGATCGCCCGCTTGTCCACTGTGCGCCTTGAGGAACACGGGCCGCGAGTAGAGCTCGCCCAAGGCCTCACGCGAGGGCCCCGTCGAACCCTGGCCTCCAGGCTGCACCAGAGCGCAGAGGGTCACCTGTTGCTCCGTCGACAGTGACGAGCCCTCCGCCTCGGGGCACGGCGCGGCGAGGAGCGCGATGACGAGGAGCGGGCTCACGCCGTCGCGGCCTTCGTCGACAGCTCGAGGTCGAGCCCTTCCCGGCGCACCCGCATGTCGACGTAGAAGACGACCTGAAAGACGACGTACAGCGGGGTGATCGCCGCGCCCGCGATGACCTGCAGCAGCTGCGCGGGAACGACGAGAGCCTGCGGTGCGGCGCTCGCGCCCGTGCGCGTGGGGTTGAGCTCGCCGAAGAGGCCCTTCACCACGAGCTCCGGCAGGCCCGTCACCAGCCCCACCACCAGCAGAATGAACGCGATGATGGTGATGAGCAGCGTGAGCCGGCCCTTCACGAGCCCCACCAGCCCCGGGCCCACGCGGCCGCTCGAGAGCTGATCGGTGCGACGGAAACACGCCAGCGCCGACAGGTCCTCCACCGCGAGCACCTGCGAGGCGAGCACGAAGCGGATGAGGAACCACAGCACCAGCACCACGAAGCCACCGAGCACCAGCACCGCGCCCAGAATGCTCACCGCCGCCCCAGCGCCGCCGTTGCCCTGGAGCGCCAGCCACACGCCGCCGCCGACGGTCGCGCCGCCAGGGAGCAGGAAGACGAGGCCAGCCAGGGCGCTCCAGCCCATCGAGAGCGCGAACATGCCGAACGTGGTGCCGAGGCGTCTCACCGACAGCCGCAACGCCTCGACGACCGACGGCGCGCCGGCCGAGGTGACCCGCGGGTAGACGAAGCCGGTGAGCGCGACGCCGGCGATCTGGCTGACCAGGAAGTTCACCATCACCACCAGCACGACGCCCACGACCGCCGGGCCGAGCTTGGGGAGCCACGTCGACGGGTCCGCTTTCGCGAGCTCGAGGGCCTGCGCGGGGTTGGTCGCCGCCGGGAAGGTGCGCTGGACGAAGAGCTCCAGGGACTTCAACAGCACGTACTGCGCGAGCTGAAAGCCCAGAAGCAGCTGAAACAACGCCTTCCAGTTCGTGCGCCAGAAGGAGGTCGAGCGATCGACGATTTCGCCGATCGAGAGGGGCTGAAGGGCGGCCATACGAGTGGGGCGGCAGCCTACTTGACCGCGCCAGCCTGTCGACGCCGGGCTCAGCTATGCTACGCGTGAGTGGTCGAGGCGGCCGGCCGGAAACACCACACAGCTGCCTCTCATCGTCGGAAGGCCCCATGCGTCTGCATCTCTTCTGGTTTGCCCTGCTCGTCGGAGCATCGTTTCTCGTCACCTCGGCCTCGTGCGGCCAGCCCACCCGGTGCAGCGCGTCGACGTGCACCACTGGGTGTTGTGACATCAGCGGCCGCTGCGTGATGGGCAACACGAGCTCTCAGTGCGGCGCGCGCGGCGCCACCTGTACGTCGTGCAGCCTGGGTCAGACCTGCGATCTGGGGGCCTGCGTTGGCAGCTTCGGCACCGGCGCCGGCACGTCGGGTGCGGGTGGTGGGACTGTCACGGGCGGAGGCGTCGCCACGGGTGGCGGGTTCTCGACCGGTGGAGGCATGGCGACGGGCGGCGGCTTCGCGACCGGCGGCGGCTTCGCGACGGGTGGTGGCGCGCCGGGGTGCAACTCGCAGACGTGCGCGAACGGCTGCTGCGACTTCAACGGTCAGTGTCAGTCCGGCACCTCGATCAACGCGTGCGGCAGCGTCCCCACGACGTGCGTTCAGTGCGGGCTCGGGCAAATCTGCAGTGCTCGACGCTGCGTGTCGGGGACCGGCGGCGGCGGTGCTGGTGGTGGTGGTCCTCCGGCGTGCACCAACGGCTGTGTCCTCAACGGCACCGCGTGCCTCACCGCAGGCACGTCGCAGCAGAACAACTCGTTGTGCGGCAACGCTGGCGCCGTCTGCTTCGCGTGCACGACCCCCAACAACACGTGCATGAACGGCTTCTGCATCCCCGGTGGCGCCGGTGGTGGCACGCCTCCGGTGGGTGGTGGTTCTCCGACGGGCGGGGGCTCGCCGACGGGTGGCGGTTCGGGTACCGGTGGAGGCTCCGGCTCCTGCGTGCCGCTCTCGCTCGGCGCGACGACCTTCCCCGGTGGCAGCTACTCCACGCTCGACATCGGCTACGACACTTTCACTGGTGGCGCGTTCAACGTCGCGACCTACGCGACGGCCTCGCAGGTGCTCTCGTTCGAGCTCGTACGGCTCACGGGGATGACGGTGCCCGTTCCGTACTCGGGCTCGTTCATGCCAGTCGACTACAACACCTGCGTCGGCTGCCTGACGTTCGGCGACTCGTGCACGGTGACGCCTTCGCCCCCGAGCTTCACCTGCGCTCGCCGCTTCCTCGCCCAATCGGGAACGGTGAACTACCCGCAGGCGACGGCGAGCACGACCTCTGGCTCGTTCTCAGGCACGGTCAGCAACGTCACCCTGAAAGAGTGGAACTTCGGCAGTGACATCGAGGTGCCTGGCGGCGCCTGCTACACGCTCTCGGCTGCGTCGTTCAGCGGCTCGTGGCCGTGACGAGCTGCGCGTAGACGTCGCCCGAGCGATCCATCAACGGGAGCGCCTCGAGGTGCTCCACCATTGTGTCGGCCGAGATCCACTCCGGCTCGAACCACTGCATCGTCTCGACCCGTGATGAGCGGAACCGGTACGGGCCGAGCGCCGCGAGCCGGCGAACGCACGCCTGGGCTGACGCCTTCGCCACGGGGATGTACTCGAACGAGAGCGCCGCGATGGGTTGGCTGAGCCCTTCGAGGACGGAGAGCTCGAAGCCCTCGACGTCGATCTTGCAGAACGCTGGCACGCCGTGCCGCGCGATGAGGGCGTCGAGCGTGGTGACCTCGACTTCGACCGTCTCGTCCCACCTCGTGCTGTGAAACCGCGCGTCGGCCTGCACCTCGTTCATCCATGCCGATGAGAGCGTCGAGAGGGTCGGCGATGCCGTGTTCACGTGGAGCGTGGCGCGGCCGGCGGTCGCTCCGACGGCGAGCTGCTCGATGGTGACGGCCGCGTCTTTCCCGAAGAGGCGACGGAGCACGCTCGCCATCGAGGGCTGTGGATCGATCGCCACCACGCGCGCGCCGAGCTGACGCCACGTGCGCACCCGATCGCCGACGTGCGCGCCGACGTCGAAGGCGAGGGCGTTCGGTCCGAGGAACTGGCTGTAGAAGCGGCGGCGCCCCGCGTTCCGCCACACCTGGCCGTAATAGATGCCGAAGGAGCGGATGACTCCGCCGAGGCGCCTCAGCGAGCGCATGCAGCCTCGAGCTCACGTGCGGTCGTCTCGGCACAGGCCGCCCACGTCGGGAGCGCCTGCCCAGCGTCGGTGGCCTCGGCGCGGAGCCGTTGTCCCTCGTCGTCGTCGTCCAGCAGGTGTGTCAGCCACGCGCGTGCGTCGGTCGATCGTGCGCCTCGTCCGCCCAGGAACTCGATCACGCCGGCAGAGGTCGGCCCGATGAGCGGCACTCCGGAACGAAGCGCTTCGGCCAGGGCGAGGCCCCACGACTCGTAGCCAGACGTCGCCACGAAGGCCGAGGCGCGGGCCAGCGTCTGCGCGACGACGGAGAGCGGCACCCTGCCGTGAAAGGTCACTCGATCGGTCAACCCCAGCGAGTCGCGGAAGGTGATCGCGTCCTTCGCGAACGTCGGTTCGACGTCGAGCGCGCCCAGCCAGTCGAGGTGCCACGATCCTTCCAGGCCCGCCACGAGGTCGAGCGCTTCGAGCACGCCCTTGTTCGGCGTGACGTGCCCAATCGACACGAGCCGTCGCTCCCGTGCGCGCGTCGCAGGCGTGAAGTGATCGATGCCGGGCAGGGCGACCCACGACGGAGGCAGGGACGAATGCCGGCGCCGGGTGTCGGCCGCGGCTCTCGCGCTCACGAAGTGCACGGCGTCGCACCCGGCGAGCAGCGCTGTCTCTGCTGCATGGGTCGACAGGCGATCGTCGAGCACCGATACCGGCAGGTGCATCAGCGCGACCTTGAGCCCGTCGACTGACGAGAGCTGGTCCGCCCACGTCTCGGCGCCCAGGCCGTCGAAGAGGTGAATCGCGCCGGGCTCCGGCTCGCTGCACAGGCGAGCATCATGGCCCAGCGTGCACAGCGCCTCGGTGAGCCCGACGTCGTAGCGGTACCCGCCGGAGCCTGGCTCGTCGGGGCTCGGCACCTCTGGCACCACCACGCGAATCTTCACAGCGTGACGCGGAAGCTGGCCCAGGCCGAGTCGTGCTCCCACAACACCACGTCGAACGCCGACAACGACGCCTGCGTGCGGAGCGCCGGCTCGAGCTGCGCCGCTATCAACCTGGCGAACAGTTCGATGCTCGGGTTCTTCGCTTCGAAGCCCTTCGAGTCGTTGAGTGACTTGCCGGCGTACGTTTCCACGACCGCCTCGAGGTGCTTCTCGAGCACCGAGATGTCGAAGAGGTATTCGTGCTGATCGAGCTTCGCGCCTTCACACACGACTTCGAGCAGGTAGTCGTGGCTGTGGTGCTGGTTCTCGGAGCCCCAGTCTCCGCCGATGAGGTGGTGAAAGGCGGTGAAGCGGCGGCGAACGGCGACTCGGTACATGGGAGACGACTCCTTCAGGGGGACCAGGAGAGGACGATGTGCAGGCAGCCGGTCGGTGGCGCCATGAGAAGTGCATACGCGTCAGGTGCCCGCGCTGCGGCGACGTGATGCGTGACGAGCGAGCCGAGCTGGAGTCGTGACAACCACTCGACGGCGACGGCCATGCGGCGCGCGTGCGTGAAGCGGTGGGACAGGGCCGAGTCGATGCGGCTGACCTGGCTGAAGCGCACTGTCTGCCGAGCGCGGTGAACGCGGGTGCTGAGCGCGAGCGGCTGCGCGGTGGCGCCGTACCAGGAGCCGACGATCACCCGGCCATCGGCGCGGGCCAGCTCGAGCGCGGAGCTGAGTCCAGCCATCACGCCGCTGACTTCGATGACGAGATCGCATGCGTCACGGGTCGGCGCTTCGAGCGTGATGGCTCCTGAACGTTCAGCGACCGCGCGTCGATCGGCACGAGGATCGATCGCGAAGACCGGCCCGAGCTTCAGCTGCGTCAACAGCGCCGTCACCAACTGGCCGACGACGCCGAGCCCGACGACACCAACGGCCTCACCCAGAATCGGAGCGCCATCCATCACCAGTGACACGGCGGTCTCGAGGTTCGGCAGGAGGGTCGCGACGTCAGCGGAGACGCCGGTGGGAATCCCGATCAGTGAAGAAACGGGCACCACGAGGTGCGACTGGTGTGGCTGCAGCGCGAGGACCCGACGACCGAGCCACGCAGCGTCGACGCCAGGGCCAACCGCTTCGACGACGCCGACCGCGCAGTAGCCGTAGCGCATCGGAAACGAAGGACGCGCCTCCATGCCCTTCAAGGTGGTGTCGAGCGGCTCGTCACCGTCGAGCTCGCCGGAGAGCACCAGCCGCTCCGTGCCTGCGCTCAGCCCCGACGACTCGACTCGAACGAGCGCCTCTCCAGCGCCAGGTGCGGCGAGCTCGAGATCCCTCAGCTCCACTTTTCCCGGAGCGACGAACGTGACAGCCCGCGCGCGCATTAGCGGAAAGGTCCCGCTGTGATGACGTCGCCACCCACGTGGAGCGTCTGGGCCGCGCTGAACCGCTCCAGCGCCGCGCGGGTCTGCTCGCCGCACGGCAACGCGAGCGGGCCGGCGAGGCGAACAGGCGACGTCGTCAGGCACACGAAGTCGATCAGCCCCGCGGTGAAGAACGACTCGAGCACGGTGGCTCCGCCTTCGACCATGACCGACGTGATGCCTCGACCTGCGAGCTGCGCGAGGACGGCGGGCAACGACACGCCGGCCTCCGTCGCCGGGAGCCGTTCGACTTCGACCTCGGCGTCGACCAGCTGCTGCTCCGAGTCGCCGGGAGCCTGCGCCGTCGTCA
>JAUXRI010000170.1 GCA_030681895.1 Myxococcales bacterium
TGCTCAAGCTGGGCGGCGAGCTGCTCTGGAGAGGCGAACACGGTGCCGGTCGTCCCGAGCCTTCGCGACAGCCGCACGTCGACGAACCGCCGCGCGTCGGCCTGCTCCAGCGCACGCAAGACCGTCGCCAGTGAGTCCACCAGGGCTGCGGAGTCGGCCTTCAGCTTCGCCGCCAGCCGCGATTCCAGCTGCGCGACGAGCGTCGAGGATCGGCTCAGCTCGACCCCGAAGCGCTTCACGGCCGCGTTCGCTGCTTCCTTCACACGCGCATCGGTCGCCAGGCTCAGCACGTCGTCCGCCGACGCGTTGAGGAGCCGCGAGCCATCGGTCTCGACCTCGCTCCCAGAGGGAATGGCGTCGACCCGGGCGTTCGCGACGAGGCGCGGTCCTCCATGGGGCAGGGCGAGGCTGAGCGACATGGAGGCCTTGTACCAAGGTTGGACTCTCCAAAGGCAGCGGCAGCTTGCGTGAGCCCAAGGCCCCTGCTATCCGCGCGGCCCGCTCGGAATTTATCTGAGCTGACGCACCGCACCTCTGGGCCTTTGCCCCACGTGCGAGAGAAAGAACGGAAACACCATGAAGGGTCTCATCGGTAAAAAAGTCGGCATGACGCAGGTCTTCAACGACGAAGGCAACGTCGTTCCTGTGACGGTCATCGACATCACCTCCTGCGAGGTCGTCGGGCACCGCACCATGGAGAAGGACCAGTACACGGCCGTCATCCTCGGCATCAAGGACGCCAAGCCCAAGCACCTGACCAAGGCGCAGGCCGGTAACTTCAAGAAGGCGGGCGCCAACCCCAAGCGCATCGTTCGCGAGTTCCGCGTCGACGCCGCTGACCTGGCGAACTTCACGATCGGCCAGCCGGTGAACGCCGGAGCGCTCTTCAAGAAGGGCGAGCTGGTCGACGTCACGGGCATCACCAAGGGCCGTGGCTTCCAGGGCGTGGTCAAGCGCTGGGGCTTCCGCGGCTTCGGTCAGACCCACGGTACGCACGAGTACCGCAAGCACCCGGGCGCGATCGGTCAGCGCAAGACGCCGGGCCGCGTGTACCCGAACAAGAAGCTCCCCGGTCACTACGGCGTGGAGCAGGTGACGGTGCAGAACCTGCTCGTCGCTGACGTGCTCGCCGACAAGGGCATCATCCTCATCAAGGGCGGCGTCGCCGGCCACAACGAAGGCCTCGTCGTCGTGAAGCCCTCGGTCAAGCTGGCCCTGCGCGCGAAGCACGGCAAGAAGTAAGTCGGGAGACCACTCGATGCGCGGGACGCAATCGCCGGCAACGTTGATCCGCGCTCTCGCCATCGGACTCGTCTCACTGCTCGCAGGGTGCAGTCCCACCACGCGAGTGACGCTGCTCAACCTCGGCGACGCCTGCACTCCAGGAGACACGTTCGCCGAGTGTCGTGACGGCCTGTGCATCGCGCTCGACAATCAGTCGGGCTTTTGCACCAGCCAGTGCACCGACACCTGCCCCGATGGCTTCGTCTGCGAAGGCGCCGGTCGCTACGGCCGCATCTGCAAGGCGCTCCAGGGCTGCAAAACGAACGTCGACTGCCCTGCCGGCCACACCTGCAACCCCGAGACGGGGAACTGCTTCATTCAGGTGTCGCGCGCGCTGTGTTCTCCCTGTCAGGACGTCTCGCAGTGCCCCACCGGCGGCGCCTGTTTCAAGGCCATCGGCTCGGGAGAGCAGTTCTGCACCGGCCCCTGTGGCGCTGCTGATGCGTGCCCGTCGGGGTCGACGTGCCGAGAGATTCCCGCTGGCCGCGACAACGCCCTCGTCAAGCAGTGCGTGCCCGCGAACGAGACCTGCAACGCCGGCCGTGCGCTCTGTGACGCCTGCGCAGGCGACGACGAATGCGGCGGCCCGTTCGATCTCTGCGTTCGCAACATCGTCTCGAACGAGACCTTCTGCGGCCGCGACTGCAACCCCGCCAAGAACGTCTGCCCGATGGCCGGCTGCGACCCCACCTCGCTCGACAACGCGCAGAACCCCGAGTGTCCGTCGGGCTTCTCGTGCGTGAACCTCAAGTCGCCGGCAGCAGAAGCAGGGAAGGGCCCCTACCAGTGCGTGCCCAACTCGAACACCTGCAAGGGCTACTGCGACCCGGCGCGCGATCTCGGCCAGCTCTCGAACCAGTGCGGCATCGGCCGGCTCTGTCAGGCCGGAACCTGCCAGCCCGCGCTCGATGGACGCCAGTGCTCGCCGTGCAGCAACAACGACGACTGCCGGCGTGGCGGGTTCACCGAGAACCGCTGCATCGTCAACGACTGCGCGAGCTGCCCCTTCAAGGGCGAGTCGTTCTGCTCCACCCCGTGCCTCGACGACAACGCCTGCGTGCGCTCGTACGGAACCGGCTTCGTCTGCAAGGACGTGACGGACCCGACCGGGCCGACGCGGAAGTACTGCATGCCGCAGCGCGGCTCCTGCAAAGGCGGCCTCAAGCGCCTCGGAGAAGACTGCAACACCCAGGGCGCCTTCGACTGCTTGACCGGCGTGTGCGTGAAGGCCGGCGTCAACGCGTTCTGCTCCAACACCTGCACGCTCGACAGCCAGTGCGGAGACACGCGCTATCGCTGCTGTGAGTCCTCGACCAACGGCTACGACTGCTCGCCCGAGAAGCGGACCGCGGCGGGGCCTGCCAGCGGCTCAGGCGTGTGCGCTCCCATCGGCGGCCTCTTCGGAGACGACTGCACGCCTGGCCGTCCTCCCTGCCAATCCGGCACGTGCCTCGATCTCGGCACGGCCCGGGTCTGCAGCGTGACGTGCCCGACCGGCACCTGTCCCATGGGCTTCGCCTGCCGCAAGGCGCAGCGGAGCACTGCAGCTGATCAGACCGTCGACGTCTGCTTCCCCTCTGGCGGCGGCGGTGCGGGCGCGAGCTGCACCTTCGGCCCAGCGGCCTGCGAGACCGGCCTCTGCATTCGCAAGGACTCAGGCCCCATCTGCACCCAGCCCTGCACGTCGGACGCTGACTGCCCGATGGAGTGGCTCTGCGACACGCTCGCGACCGTCGACGGCAAGTCCGTTCAGGCCTGTCTGCCTCCGGCGCTCCAGGAAGGCTGAGCGCCGCCTGGTTTCTCACCGGCTGAGACCTTGTTTTTCTGGCTGTTTTTTCCGTAGGTGGGTGTGCTAGCACCGCGCACCTTTCCGACCCCGATGCGTGCGTCTGCTGTCAAGCTGCTTGTCCTCCTGGCTTCGCTCGGCGTGGCGGCTTCGGCGTGTCGCGATGACCAGAGAACCCGGCGAGTCCTCGAGGCGTTCGTCATCGTGCCCGGCACTCCGAGCGTCGACGAGAAGGCGCCGCAGGTCGAGACGGATCCCACGCGCGCCACCGACATGTTCTCGGTCAACGTGCCTCGCCAGTGCGACACCTTCACGCAGCTGTCCGTGCGCAAGGTCGACATCCTCTGGGTCGTCGACTCCTCAGGCTCGATGGGCCCAAAGCAGCAGCGCCTCGCCGCCAACTTCCAGGGCTTCATCAACCAGCTCGTCGCCGCGATGCCGCCGATCGACTTCCACATCGCCGTCACCAACACCGACACCGATGATCCCGCGACGCGCGGCCGGCTGCGGCAGTGGAACCTTGGCGCCCTGCGCGACGACTTCATCTCGTGCGCTCCCGACATGCAGGGAACCGTGGTCTGCAATACGGGCGGCAACACCGCGACGGCCGTCATGGCCTTCAACCAGATGGCGCAGGTCGGCACCTCGGGCAGCCCGCAGGAGCGTGGCCTCTTCGCGGCGTACCTGGCGCTCACCAACCCGCTCAACCTCTCGACCGAAGCGGTGGTTCGTTTCGTTCGCCCCGAGGCCGCGCTGTACGTCGTCTTCGTGTCCGATGAAGACGACGCGTCGTGCACGCCGTTGACGCGCCAGCCGGTCTGCACCGCCGACCCGGGCTGCCGCTGCGCGAACGACCAGATCCTCACCGCCGCTGGCAACTGGGGCTCGACCGACTACTTCACGCGCTTCTTCGAGACGTACAAAGGGTACGGCAACGGCGACGCGGTGGCGGTCGCGGCGATCACGGCGATCGACCCCGACGCTGGAGTGCCTTCGCAGTTCGGCGACCCGAGCCCGCACGTCGGCTGCTGCCGCAACCAGCGTGATCCCGACGCGGGCTGCCCGACGAGCGGCACCAACGACGGCGGCCTCGAGATCGCCTACTTCGGCAGCCGCTACGTGCAAGTCGCCGCGCAGACGGGTGGGGTGGCGGTCGACATCTGCCAGAACGACTTCTCAGGAGCGCTGGCCTCGCTCGGCTTCTCGGCCTCTGGCCTGCGTCGCGAGTTCCGCCTGACGCGTGGCCCCGACGTGCGCCCGCTCAACGGCGTGGCGCGAGGGCTCGAGGCCTTCGTCTCGCCTCCGACTTCGATGATGTGCATGGTCGACGGGAACTGCCCCATCGATCAGTTCTGCCGAAACGGCCGCTGTGCGCGGCGCGTCGAGGTGCGTACCGATGGTCCGACGAATGGTGCGCAGTACGTGCAGTGCGATCTCGCGGGCCTTCGCAACATGGTCCGCTTCGAGGGCACGTCGGTGCCCGAATCCTTGAGCACGGTCGAGGTCTGCTACGACGTGCTCGCGAATTTCCAGACGACCTGTCCTTAGAGCCGAGGTGCCATGAGCGTTCGAAATGTGTTCCAGGTGAGTGCGCTGTCGCTGGTGATGCTGGCCAGCAGCGCGTGGGCCCAGTCGGCAGAGGACGAGGCGGAGCTCGTCGAGAAGGTGGCGGTGCGTAACCGTCTCTTCAACGTCGAGAAGCGCTGGGAGGTCGGCGGCAACGTCGGCTTCACGCTGCTTCCGCGGCTGACCGATCACTACAACCTCAACGTGTCGGTCGGGTACAACGTCGCCGAGTGGCTCGGCCTCGAGCTGCGCGCCGGCTACGCCATCTCGCGCCAGACGTCGCTCGCCGACCAGGTGAAGCAGGCGTTCCTCACGCAGATGAACCTGCCGCGCATCAACGACTTCTCCGACCTCTGGCAGATGACCGCCAACGGCGTCGTCGGCGTGCGCTTCCAGCCGATCTACGGAAAGCTGAACCTGCTCGCCGAGCTGCCCGTGCACTTCCAGCTCTACTTCTGGGCGGGCGGCGGCGCGGGTCTGTTCAACCGCGAGTCGCTGCTCATCTGTCTGCAGCGCACCGGCAGCGGCTGTGGCCAATACTTCAACGAGACCAAGGTCAGCCCCATCGTCTCCCTGGCGCTCGGGTTCCGGTTCTTCATCGCCGAGAAGCACGCCGTTCGGCTCGAGGCGCGCACCTGGTCGTTCCTCGACTCGTACTTCGTGAACGTCGACCGCGCGAACGTCAGCGCGGCGAACCCGACGGCAGGCGGCATGGAGTCGCGTGACGCCGGCATCACGACCATCAGCCAGATCGATCTCGGCTACAGCTTCGTCTTCTGAGGACGTCCAAAACACCATGCGCACGACTCTCCTCCTCGCTGTTGTGATGTTCCTCGCCAGCACCGCCTCTGCGGCGGTGCCGGTGGTCGCTCCTTCGCTGGTGCTGAGCCAGGCTGCTGGCGCGCCCCCCGCGGCTGATGACGATGAAGATGATCCGGTGCCCACGCCCGACGCGAAGCCCGATGCGCCGGCGACCACCACGCCGACCACGCCGGCGGCCACCACCACGCCGGCCGCGACCACGGCTCCGGCTGCGGGCCCCGCGCCTGTGGCTCCAGCCGAGTCGATGAAGCTCGTCAACGGCGCGCCGCTCTTCAACCCCAACGTCGGCGTGCACATCGTCGAGCAGAAGCGCTTCTCTGACTCGGGCCGCTTCGAGGTGACCCTCTACCCGGTGTCGCTGCAGGTGAACGGCAAGTTCACCCAGCACTTCGGCACCATGGGCCAGCTCACGTACCACCTGCAGGAGAACTTCGGCCTCATGATCACCGGCGGCGGCAACTGGTTCAACTCGGAGTCCTCGCTCAACGGCGAGCTCGTCGAGAAGGCCCGCGTCGAAGCCCAGGCTGCCTCGTCGCTGCTGTGGACGTGGGGCGTGATGGGCGGCGTCGAGGTGACGCCGTTCTACGGCAAGTTCGCCTTCTTCGGAGACACGCTGGCCCAGTTCTCGATCGTGCTCAACGGCGGCGCCGGCATCGGCGGAACCCGTCACCAGCTCAAGCCCGAGAGCGCCCGGCAGGACGGCACCGTCTCTCCCGCCACGTACGGCGACACGGGCTCCCGCTTCATGGCCGGCCTCGGCGCGGGCTTCCGCCTGCAGCTCGGCCAGCGCTTCGCCTTCCGCCTCGAGGTTCGTGACGTCGTCTACACGGCGCGCGTCGAGCGCGTGAACGGCTGTGGTGTCGACGACCTGCGCGCGATGGACAACGCGCTCCGTGGTGGCCGCCCCGTGACGAGCGCGATGGTCCTCCCCGGGTGCCGCGTCGATACCTTCGACGGAACGGATCCCGACACGGGGCTCAAGCGCTCCAACGACGTTCCGCTCGCCCTCGGCCTCGTCCGCAACCCGTCGTCGGACGTGCTCAACAACGTCGGCCTCTACGCCGGCATCTCGTTCCTGTTCTGATCGGTGACCATCACAATGACTCGCGCACTCACGCTCGTTGCTCTGCTCACCGCGTTCGTCGCCTCGGCGCAGGACCTGGCCACCTACAACAAGGCGCTGTCGGCCTATAACGGTGGCTCGTTCGAGGACTCGGCGAAGCTCTTCTACGACGTCTACAACACCACCACCGACAACGACCTGAAGCTGAAGGCCGAGTACTACCTGGCCTCGAGCTTCCAGCGGCAGAACCTGCCGTTCACGGCGTTCGTCTTCTACAGCCCCATCCTGAAGGCCGGCCCGGCGCACCCGTTCCACGGCAAGGCGGTCGAGGCGCTCGTGACGCTGCAGGAGCAGCTCAACGACGACTACCTGATCCCCTCGCAGCTCAATAACCTCTACGACAAGTTCGCCGAGGCGTGGGCCACGCTGCCGCTCGAGGTGCTCTCGCGCATCAACTACCTCATCGGCCGCATCGCGCACCGCAAGGGCAAGCTCGACGAGTCGAAGCAGTTCCTCGAGGCCGTTCCCGACACCAGCCAGGTCTACGCGAAGTCGCTCTACCTTCAGGGCATCGCGCTGTCCGACCCGCGCTATCCCGCGACCAGCGAAGACGAGAAGCGCAAGCACCAGGAAGAGGCCGTCGAGATCTTCGAGAAGGTGCTCAAGATCGACCCGCGCGCGAAGATGATGGACCTCGGCGAGATCCAGCAACTCGCCAACCTCGGCCTCGGTCGCGTGCAGTACGGCCTGGGCAACTTCGACAAGGCCGTGCGCGCCTACGAGAAGATCCCCCGCTTCTCGAAGTACTGGGACCAGTCGCTGTTCGAGAACGGCTTCGCGCGGTTCCAGAACGATGACTACGGCGGCGGGCTCGGCTCGCTCCAGGCCCTCTACGCGCCGCAGTTCGCCGGTGCCTTCCAGCCCGAGTCGTACGTGCTGACGTCGACGATCTACTACTTCGCCTGCCTCTACGAAGAGTCGAAGGCTGCGCTCGTCGAGTACGAGAACATCTACCTGCCGCAGGCCGAAGCGCTGAAGAAGGTCGTCGAGGGCGAAGCGAAGGACAACACCTTCTACTTCAAGCTCGTCGAGGCGAACGATCCCGACAAGCTCCCCAAGCCCGTCCTCAACTGGGTGCGTTCGAACGAGCGCATGCTCGGCCTCTTCTCGATGCTCAAGGCCATCGACGCCGAGAAGGCCACCATCGACAACATTCAGTCGTGGAAGAGCGCCAAGCTCTCGGCCGAGCTCATCTCGTACCTCGATCAGAACCGGGGCACGCTCGAGCAGGTCGCCGGACAGACCGCGAAGAACCGCATCCAGGAGGCCTACCGCACCATCAAGGGCTTCGCGGACCAGGCCGAAATCATCCGCTTCGAGGTCGCCAAGGCCGAGACGGAGTTCGCCGAGACCGGCAGCGATCAGAGCTCGGTGCTCAAGAAGCAGACGCTCTACCGCCCGCAGATGCCCGCAGAGAACTGGAACTACTGGAAGTTCCAGGGCGAGTTCTGGCGCGACGAGATCGGCTACTACCAGTACACGCTCAAGAAGGGCTGCCCGGTCGGGAAGAACTGACCGCAGAACCATTCGGGCGTGGCCGGCGTCCAAGTCGGCCGAAACGCTCACGTTTCACGGGTGCTGGCTCCGGCTGGCACCCTTTCTTTCGATCAAACGCGTGGTGTAGGTTCCGCGCGCTTTCGCCGAGTTTGATTCATCTGAAGGAGTGCCTCACATGAAGTTCCACGCCCGCCTGCTCTCCGTTTCGGTTGCTGCGCTGCTGCTGATCCCCACGACGGCTCCTGCACAAGCGAAGAAGGGCGCCAAGCCCGCCGCGCCTGCGAAGGCCGACCCGAAGGCCACCAAGGTCGACCCCAAGGCTGCCGCGAAGAAGCCCGAGGAGCGCAAGGGCCCGGCGAAGCTCGACGCGCGCGGCGATCAGCCGAAGCTCGAAGACGTGGAGCGTGAGGCCGTCGCAGACAAGAAGCGCGACGAGCAGATCGAGTCGGCCAAGAAGATCATCCCCAAGATCGAAGACGGCAACCCGCAGAAGTCCGAGCTGCTGTTCCAGCTCGCCGAGCTCTACTGGGACAAGTCGCGCTACCTCTACCGTCGCGAGATGCTCAAGTTCTTCGATCAGCAGAAGGAGATGGACGAGAAGAAGAACCGTGGCGAGAAGGTCTCGGAGCCGAAAGAGGATCACCGCGAGTCCGAGCTCTACCGCTCCGAGACGATGCGGTTGTACGAGACGATCCTCCGCGAGTACCCGTCCTACGAGCGCAAGGACGAGGTGCTCTTCAACCTCGCCTACAACCTCTACGAGACGGGCAAGCGTGATGGCGCGGTGAAGCGCTACGAAGAGCTGCTCAAGTCGTACCCGGGCTCGAAGTTCGTGCCCGACACGTACGTGCAGCTCGGCAACCACTACTTCGATGTCGCCAACGTGCTCGAGAAGGCGCGCAGCTACTTCGAGAAGGCGTTCGCCACCACGAACCCGCGCATCAGGTCGTACTCGCTCTACAAGCTGGCCTGGTGTGACTTCAACGCGGGCGAGCACGAGAAGGCGCTCAAGAAGCTGCAGGACACGGTCGCGCTGGCCGAGAAGAGCGGGGCAGGGAAGGAGCGCGTCTTCACGGATCTGAAGAACGAAGCGCTCCAGGACTCGGTGCGCATGTTCGTGCAGCTCAACCGCGCCGACGACGCCATCGCCTACTACAAGGCCAAGGCCGGCAAGAAGAAGCAGACCAGCCTCATCGGCAAGCTCGCCTACTCGCTCGCCGAGGCCGGTCACCACGACAACGCCATCAAGTCGTTCCGCTACCTGCTCACCGAGAACCCGAACTCCGAGGCGGCGCCCGAGTTCCAGCAGTCGGTCATCCGCTCGTACGAAGGCCTGCGCCAGCGCGACAACGTGAAGGCTGAAGTGAAGAAGCTCGCCGAGCTCTACCGCCCGGGCTCGAGCTGGTGGGAAGCCAACAAGTCGAAGAAGGACGTGCTCCGCGCCGGCTTCAACGTCGCCGAAGAGGCGATGCGCACGACCGTCACCGACTACCACAACGAGGCGCAGAAGACGAAGCAGGTGGTCACGTACCGCCTCGCCCGAGACATCTACAAGCAGTACGTCGACGGCTTCGCCGCGTCAGAAGACGAGCAGTTCGTCTCGGACCACGCGTTCAACCTGAAGTTCTACTACGCCGAGATCCTCTGGGCCCTCGAGGAGTGGGAGAACGCCGCCACCCAGTACGATCAGGTGACCGCGTTCAAGATTCCCGGCCGCCCCGACGCGAAGGAGATCGCCCAGGAGAAGTACCGTCAGACCGCCGCGTACAACGCGATGCTCTCGTACGACAAGCTCGTGAAGATCGAGCGCGGCGTGCTCCAGAAGACCGATCTCAAGGACGACAAGCTCGTCGAAGAGAACAAGAAGAAGGACAAGGTCGAGAAGTCGAAGAAGGTCACCAAGCGCAGCATCAAGGAGCTCGAAGAGAAGCCGATCACCAAGTTCGAGCAGGCGTTGATCTCTGCGTGCGACAAGTACAACCAGCTGTACCCGAAGACGGCGGAAGAGGTCGACATCGCCTACCAGGCGGCCGTCATCTATTACGACAAGAACCACTTCGTCGAAGCCGCCCGTCGCTTCGGTGACATCATCAATCGCTACCCCGAAGAGGGCCGCTCGGCCGACGCCGCCGACCTCTCGATGGGCGTGCTCGAAGAGAAGGAAGAGTGGCTCGAGCTCAACAAGCTCGCCCGCATCTTCAAGGCCAACGAGAAGCTGATGAACAAGGCCAAGCCTGACTTCAAGGCACGCGTCGGCACGGTCGTCGAGGGCTCGCAGTACAAGTACATCGACGAGATCGTCTACAAGAAGGAGAAGGACACCAAGAAGGCCCGCGACCTCTTCCTCGAGTTCGTGAAGGAGTTCCCGAAGTCGAAGAACGCCTCGCGCGCCATGGTCTACGCGATGGAGGTCTCTCGCGAAGCCAACGAGCAGGACAAGTCGATCGAGATCGGCGAGCGGATCCTGAAGGAGTACCCGGACTCGATGTTCGACCTGCGCGTGAAGAACGGCCTCGCCTTCTTCTACGAGAAGGTCGCCAACTTCGAGAAGTCGGCCGCGATGTACGAGAACTTCGTCGCCACCTACGACAAGGCCGCAGGTGACAAGGCGGTCGGGTTCGAGAACATCAAGGACCTGATCAAGCGAGAGAAAGAGGCGAAGGAGAAGGCCGACAAGGCAGCCAAGGCCGCGAAGAAGCCGCTCCCTGCCGAGGTCGCCGTCACCACCTACGCGATCCCCGCGAAGGATCCCGACGCTGCCGCGCTCAAGACCGAGCGTGAGGCCCAGATCAAGGCCGCCAACGACTGGGTCGCCGACGCGCAGTACAACGCCGGCTTCTGGCACGAAGGCACCGGCAAGTTCGACAAGGCGCTCGTCGCGTACAACCGCTACGTCACGCGCTTCAAGGACAAGAAGGACGCTCCGGACATCGCGTACAACATCGGCCTGGTGCTGGAGAAGACCAACCAGCTCGCCGAGGCGACGAAGCACTACGACACGTACCTGACGACCTACGCGAAGGACCCGCGCGTCACCGACACGCGCAAGATCGACATCAAGTACCGCCAGTTCCTCATCGCGCAGAAGCTGAAGGACTCGGCCGGCATGGACCGCCTCGCGAAGGAGATCACCGTCTCGTTCCCGAAGCTGAAGGAGGAAGAGAAGAAGAACGACCGCGCGATGCTCGCGGCCGCGCACACGCGCTTCTTCCAGCTCGAGCCGACCTGGAACGCCTACCTCGGGCTCAAGCTGAAGAACTTTGCGACGTTCAAGAAGGACCTCGCCGAGAAGCAGAAGAAGCTCACCGAGATGGAGAAGAGCTTCACCGAGGTGCTCACGACCGGTAACCCCGACTACGGCATCGCGGCGCTCACGCGCATCGGCCTGCTGTACTCCGACCTCGCCGTGAACCTCACCGAGCTGCCTGACCCGAAGGGCTTCGATGAAGACCAGGTCGCGCTCTTCCGCGGTCAGCTCGAGGAGCAGTACATCTTCCCCCTCGAAGAGAAGGCCGTCGAAGCGCTCGAGAAGGCGCTCGGCAAGTCGAGCGAGCTGACGCTGTACACGGAGTGGACGCTGCTCGCGCAGGACAAGCTCAACAAGTACAAGCCCGGCAGCTACGGCAAGACGCGCGACGTCTCGTACCGTGGCAGCGAGTTCTTCGTGACGTCTGGCTTCGAGAAGCAGCCGCCCGCGAACGACGCGCCGCTCCCCACCGAGGCCGATGCGCCGAAGCCTGCAGTTGCTCCCACGCCTGCCACTCCCCCCAGCGCGGCCGCCACTGGCGCCGGCGCCGGTAGCCGCTGAAAAGACGAGAGACCAAGGACCCGATCATGAAGCTCCGAATCGCAGCCCTCAGCATCGTCGCCTCAGCAGCCTCACTCACCGCGTGCGTCACGCCCGAGGTCAGCGAGAAGAAGGACGTCGTCGTCGCGCCGCCTCCGCCCCCGAAGGTGGCCAGCCCGAAGGAGAACTTCGACAAGGGCGTCGCGGCGTTCGATGCCAATAACCTCGACGAGGCCAACACCCTCTTCACCAAGGTCGCTGAGAAGGTGCCGACCAGCCTGGTGACGCAATACAACCTCGCCGTCATCGCCGAGCGCCAGGGTCGTCTCACCGACGCGCAGGTCCGCTACGAGGCCGCGCACAAGATCGACGGCAAGCACAAGCCGACGCTCCTCAACCTCGGCCGCGTCTACCGCCTGCAGGACAAGTTCGCCGAGGCGATCGCCCTCTACGAAGAGGCGCTCAAGGACAACGAGTTCGACGTCGAGCTCAACAACAACCTCACCGTCGCCTACCGCCTCGCGAAGAACTACACGAAGGCCGAAGAGACTGCGCGCCGCGTGCTCTCACGCACCAAGGACAACCCCGACGCGTACAAGAACCTCGCGCTGATCTACTTCGATCAGGGCAACTACCGCCTCGCCGAGTTCATCTCGGCCAACGCCAAGAAGCTCGATGACAAGGATCCGGGCGTCTACAACAACCTCGGCCTCATCTACCTGAAGCTCGACGAGAAGCGCCTCGCGCTCGCGCAGTTCCAGAAGGCCGTCACGCTGAACAAGGACTTCGCGCCCAGCCTCTTCAACATCGGCGCGATGGCGCTCAGCTACCGCGACTACGTGACGGCCGAGAAGTCGCTCAGCCGCACTACCGAGCTCGACCCGACCCGCTACGAGAACTTCCTCGCGTACGCCTGGTCGCTCGACGGCCAGAAGGGCAAAGACGCCAAGAAGGGCATCAAGGCCGGCGAGATCTTCGAGAAGGTGCTCTCGCTCAAGACCGATCAGAACGACGCCGTCTGCGGCGCTGCGTGGGCCTACGCGGCCGACAAGACGGGCTGGGACAAGGCGCTCGGCTTCTTCGAGAAGTGCAAGGGCCTGACGACCACCTCGGCGCAGGATCAGACCCTCATCGACAACAAGGTGAAGGGCATTCTCGCGATGCAGAAGTCGGGGCAGAAGGCCGAGCAACCGGCCCCCGAGAAGCCCAAGGCAGCGCCGACCGGCGGTCCGTCGATGCTCGACAAGGCCGAGAAGGAAGCTGAAAAGGACGCGCCTCCGCCGGCTGAAGGTGCTCCGGCGCCTGCTCCCGGTGCGACGCCTCCCGCCGAAGCCCCCAAGACCGAGGCGCCGAAGAAGGACGCCCCGAAGGAAGAGGCCCCCAAGGCTGCGACACCGCCCGCCGCTGCACCGGCCGCCGCTCCCGCCGCTGACGGGGCGAAGGCGGAAGAGAAGAAGCCCTGATTCTCAGGTCTTGAGACGATTTCTGGGTGGTGCCGAACGTGGACACATCGGCGTCAAGGTGGGCTTCACAACGACTCACCAATCCCCTAGGGTCCGCCAACTTTTCAGGAACCTGGCCCCTGCGACAGCTGTCCACAGGGACACACGGAGGCAGCATGCAGCGTTTTTTCGTGGTGATTGCAGTGGTGATGGCCGTGGCAGCGCCCTCGTTCGCTGAGGACAAGGTGATTCGCGAGGCCGACCGCGTCGTCACGCGGAAGAAGACCGTCATCGACTTCACCGACGTCGCCGTCGAAGGCGAGCTCACCAAGCCTGAAGGCAGCTACTCGGTCAGCAAGAAGAAGACGACGTTCCGCACGCTCATCAAGGTGCGCGACAACTTCAACCCCGAGCTGCAGAAGTCCGTCGACAACCTCTGAACCAACCGTCAGGCCGGACGGCGTCTCATTCACTTCAACTTCAACCAGCAGTCGCGTCACCGAGGTCCCCATGGCGAACAAGGTCACCTTCGAGATCACGAGCCCTGATGGCAAGGTCTCCGAGTCCACCTCCGAGCTCGAGAGCATCATCGTCGGCTCCGGCGATTCCGCGAACGTGAAGGTCGCGGATCCGAAGGTCTCGAACCTCCACTGCATGATCAAGGTCAGCAACGACGGCAACGTCGTCGTGATGGATCTTGGCTCTGCCGAGGGCACGAAGATCTCGAACGAGACCGTCAAGGAGAAGCCCATCACCTCGGGCGACGTCCTCGAGATCGGCGGCACGAAGGTGAAGATCGTCTTCAACGGCGCCAAAGCGGAAGCGAAGGCCGAAGCCCCCGCGAAGGTCGAGAAGGTCGAGCCGAAGGTGGAAGCCAAGGCCGACAAGAAGGACAAGAAGAAGAAGGACAAGAAAGACGCTCCTCGCGCCCTCGCTGGGACGGGCAAGAACGCCGCGGGCCTCTTCACCGAGCCGCTGCCGGCCGAAGCCATTCCCACCGAGACCGAGAAGGTCCTCCAGGTCGCGCTGCTCTGGGGCGACACTCTCATCAACGTTCAGCACTTCGGCGACGGCATGCCCGTCACCGTCGGCGAGAACGCCTCGGCGCGCTTCAACGTCTTCTCCCCAGGCGTCGGCGACCTCTTCACCCTCGCCCAGAGCAAGGGAAGCGGGGCGATCGTCAACGTCCCCAGCGAAGCGGGCGTCGTCGTGTCGACCAAGGGCGACAGCCACAAGTCGAAGGAGCAGCTCAAGGGCGAAGGCAAGCTCAAGGCCGCTGACGGTGGTGTTCGTGCCGATGCGGTCGAGATCGGCCTCCACGATCGCGCGCAGGTCTCGTTCGAGCAGGTCGCCTTCATCGTGCGCTACGTGCGCCCGAGCGCGGCGATCACCCTCAACACGCTCGATGAGCACGACTTCACGTTTTTCAAGATCACGAGCATCTGCGTCATGGCGTTCATCGCGCTCGTCGCGGCCATGGTGATCACGCCGCTGGGTGAGGGCGGGCAGGGTGACGACATCTTCGGCAACCCGTCGAAGTACGTGAAGATGGTCGTGAAGCCCGAGAAGAAGCAGGAAGTGAAGAAGTTCCAGGACAAGTCGGGCGTGCAGGAAGGCGAGAAGGCCAAGGAGAAGGAAGGCAAGTTCGGCAAGCAGGACGCGAAGAAGGCCGAAGCCGATCCCTCCAAGAAGGGCGCTCCCGTCGTCGACGTCAACAAGCGCGAAGAAGACCGCAAGAAGGTCAGCTCGCTGATGGCCGGCATGTTCGCCGGTGGCGCGTCGTCGAACGTCTTCGGGCCTGGCGGTCTCGGCACCGGCATCAACAACGCGCTCGGCGGCCTCCAGGGCGGCGCAGGCGTCGGTGATGCGCAGGGCGTCGGCGGTCTCGGCTCGCGCGGCGCTGGCTCCGGTGGTGGCGGCAACGGCCTCGGCCTCGGCGGTCTCGGCACCAAGGGCGGCGGTCGCGGCGCTGGTGGTTACGGCTCCATCGATCTCGGCGGCAAGGGCAAGTCGGGCACGCGCATCGTCCCCGGCAAGACGACCGTCGTCGGCGGCCTCGACAAGGACGTCATCATGAAGGTCATCAAGCGCCACCAGAACGAGATCAAGTTCTGCTACGAACAGGAGCTCCAGAAGAACCCTGCGCTCGCTGGAAAGGTCGCGGTCGCGTGGACGATCGATCCCGCCGGTGCCGTTTCCGAAGCCACCGTCTCCGAGAGCTCGATCAGCAACGCCAACGTCGAGAGCTGCATCGTGCAGCGCATTCGCCGCTGGAAGTTCCCCGAGCCTGACGGGGGCGGCATCGTGAACGTCACCTTCCCGTGGATCTTCAAGGCCGCGGGCGACGAGAGCGAGTAACGCTCGTCGTCTGACGGAGTGAACGGCGTGTCTCCGCGAGGGGGCACGCCGTTTTCAATTCTGCTCCCAGTGCCCGCCCCAACACGTGGCACTGAAGCCGTTGCCACCGAAATGGAATGGCAGCGCGCGTCATGGGTGGGTGCAGTTTTTCGGGGGCTCGCTGGATCGGCCGTGTGGTCGGGCCCGATGAAAGCCGATAGAGACGAACGTCACCGTTCGTACTCGTCGAGGCTTTCCCCGCATGGACTTCGAGCTCCCTGAAGACGTCAAGGCGCTGCAGGCAACGATTCGCGACTTCTGCGAGAGGCGGGTGAAGGACAAAGCCCGCGAGTGGGATGCCTCAGAGAAGTTCCCGCTCGAGATCGTTCGCGAGCTCGGCCAGCTGGGGGCCATGGGCATTCGGATCGGGGAGCAGTACGGCGGGGCAGCGATGGGCTCCCTCGCGGTCGCGGTCGCGGTGGAAGAGGTCGCGAAGTACGACGGCTCCCTCGCGCTCACGGTGGCCTCGCACAACGGCCTCGGGACCAGCCACATTCGAGTCTTCGGGAACGAGGCTCAGAAGCAGAAGTACCTGCCGAAGCTGGCGACCGCCGAGGCGCTCGGCGCCTGGGGCCTCACCGAGCCCGGCTCCGGGAGCGACGCTGCGGGCATGAAGACGACCGCCGTGCAGCACGGTGACACCTGGCTCCTCAACGGGGCCAAGATGTTCATCACCCAGGGCACCGTCGGTGACGTCTTCGTCGTGCTCGCCGTCACCAACGCCGCGAAGAAGCAGAAGGGCATCACCGCCTTCATTCTCGAGAAGGGGTACCGCGGGTTCAGCCAGCGCTCCATTCACGGGAAGCTGGGCATGCGCTCGTCAGACACGGCCGAGCTGCTCCTCGAGAACGTCGAGGTCCCCGAGAGCCAGCGGCTGGGCGAAGTCGACCGCGGCTTCATCGACACCATGCAGATCCTCGACGGAGGCCGCATCACCATCGGCGCGCTCTCGGTCGGGCTCGGCGCAGCGGCGATTCGCGAGTCGGTGAAGTACTCCCGCGATCGCTCCGCGTTTGGTCAGCCCATCGGCGACTTCCAGGCCATTCGGTGGATGCTGGCTGACATGCAGACCGAGATCGACGCGTCGCGCATGCTCGTCTACCGCTCGGCGTCGCTGGCAGACGCAGGCAAGCCGTACACTCGTGAGGCGTCGATCGCGAAGCTGTTTGCCTCCGAGGCCGCGACGCGAGCCTGCAACAAGGCAGTGCAGATTCACGGTGGCTACGGCTACACCCGAGAGTTCCCCGTCGAGCGGTACCTGCGCGACGCCAAGCTCTGCGAGATCGGCGAAGGCACCAGCGAGATTCAGCGCAACATCATCGCGCGCGAAGTCCTGAAGGGCTAGACCGCCTCAATGGACCGCGCCTTCCTCGAGGGTCTCGGGCTCAAGGTCACCGAGACCGATGGGGTGGTCGAGGCCGAGCTCGAGCTGAACTCGGGCCTGGCTCTCAACCCGTTGACCCGGAACGTCATCTCGACCGTCGACTTCACCGTCATGGGCGACCGGTTGCTCTACGTCGGCCCGCCTGAGTTCGTCGGCGCGCAACCGATCAACCTCGCGTTCCTCACCGACACCTCGCGACTCGAAGATCTGGTGATTCAGACGCTCAACGATCACCTGTACCAGCTCGAGCGACGCACCAACGAGCTCTCGGCGCTCGGCATCGGCGCCAGGGTCGATCCGTCGTCGCTCCAGCTGTCGGTGGAGCTCGAGCGGGGCCCGTTTCGGTTCACGCTCGGCGCCAGTCGCATCGGCCAGTTTCGAGTGTCGAAGTGCCTGAACGAGGGCGTCGAGCTCACCATCGGCGCACCAGCTGTCTTCGAGCTCAGCGAGTTCCGCGATCGCGCCGCGTTGGAGGACTTCCTCTACGCGATGTTCGGAGACGTCGCCGGTTCAGCGACGCCACCACCGCGGGAGACCGAAGCGCCGCCGTCGGTCGACGTCAGCATCAGCATGAAGGCGCTGTTCGAGGCCTTCGGCGACGCGACGGTGCCGCCGCGCAGCACCATGGAGTTCTTCGCCGAGCTGCGCGTCCGTGGTGAGACGTTGCGCTTCGCCGCCGCTCGGCTTCAGGGCCGCACCTTCCGCGGGCTGCTCGCTGGGCCGACTGGGAAGATCTGGGCCGATCGGTTCGAGCTCGAAGAGTTCCCAGGCGTGCGCGCCCTCGTCTCGGACCTGGTCGGCGTGCCCATCGAGGACATCGAGGTGGTGGAGTGACTTCGACGGCGCAGGCCCTGGCCGATGGCGTGCTGGCCGGAGACGTTCGCAAGGCCTCTCGCCTGATGAGGCTGATCGACGACCTGGCGCCGGTCGCGACCGAGGCCCTGAAGCTGATCTTCCCGAAGACCGGGCGGGCGTGGATCATCGGCATCACCGGATCTCCAGGGGCAGGGAAGTCGACGCTGACCGACCGGCTGATCACCGCTTACCGGGCGCAGGGCAAGACGGTCGGCGTGATCGCGGTCGACCCGACGAGCCCTTTCACTGGCGGCGCGATTCTGGGCGATCGCATTCGCATGCAGGGGCACGCCACCGATCCGGGCGTCTTCATTCGATCACTGGCCACGCGCGGGAACCTGGGCGGCCTGTCTCGCGCCACCGGCGACTGTCTGCGCGTGATGGACGCGATGGGCCGGGACGTGATCATCGTCGAGACCGTCGGCGTCGGGCAGGACGAGATCGACATCGCGCAGCTGGCGCACACGACCGTGGTGGTTCTGGTGCCGGGCATGGGCGACGACATTCAGGCCATCAAGGCGGGCATTCTCGAGGTCGCCGACGTCTTCGTCGTCAACAAGGCAGACCTCGATGGCGCCGACCGGGTCGTTCGGGAGCTGCGCGCGAACCTCGAGCTTCGACACGCCATCAAGGCTCCGGCGATGGATCACGACACCCATCACCGAATGGTGCGGGCGAAGGCCGAAGGAACGGCGCCCGTCGTGCCAGCCGCGCCCATCGAGTGGGAGCCACCGATTCAGAAGGTGATCTCGGCGAAGGGAACCGGAATCGACGAGCTGGTCGCGGCGGTGACGAGCCACCAGAAGCATCTGGTCGACACCGGCGAGAAGGCCAAGCGGGAGCAGACCCGGGCGATGACGCAGTTCCTGACGCTGCTTCGAGATCGGCTGCTGCGGGCAGGGCTGGAGCGGCTGGAACGGGAGCGCGGCAACCTGACGGACGTGGCTCAACGGATCGCAGAGCGCAAAGCCGACCCGTATGTGCTGGCCGACGAGATCGCGCTGACAGTGCGCTGAACACCGCAGACCGCGTGCGAACCAGGCCACAGACCCACCGCAGAAGGCCAGCGAGCGGGCGACTGACCCGGCCGCAGAAGGAGCGGCATCGACTCCAAGGACGACTCCGCCCAAAGCTGAAGCAAAGCCCTTCAATCGCCTCATCCGCATAGTTTACATAACGCTCATTATACGAACTTCTGACGGTGTTGAGGCTGTCTGTGCCGACGCCGTTGTTGTTCGCCAACGTCGAAGCTGGTCCCGGAGCCAGTCAGTGCTGTGACCGACGGACCGGGCTGTTGGGCCGGCGCGCGTCGCTCGAATGGCGCCAGTTGCTTGATCGCGGCCGCGGCGACGACTGACTAACGCCGACCCCGTGCGTGACTGCACCGCCAATGACTCCGGCGGCGCGATGATGGTTGCCTCAGCGGACGTAGCGGCTCAAGACGCAGTCGAAGAGCGCATTCTCGAAGCGCTCCATGTCCGTCTTCGGCATCGACGCGATCGTGAACGACACCCGCGAGTTCCCCAGTTGCTTGATCGCTGCGACGACTGACGCCGAACCCGTGACCGGCTCTCCGTTGCCAATTCGCAGCGAAAAGCGAACCTCTTCGCCGACGTTGAGGCTGGCCGGAACCAGCGCGCTGAAGCCGCCTCCCGACACGTCGCGCGTCAGACAGCGGTACGTGTCGTTGAGCTCCAGCTGCCAGGCCTGCGCGATTCGAAACGCCTTGCGGTGCATCTGGCCATCAGGAACCGTGAGGCCCTGCGCGTGAACGAGCGAGCGCGCGAGCTCTTCCTTCATCGCGCGGTGCTTGTCGTCAGAGCCGTTCTTCTTCGCGGCTTCGTGCACCACCTTGAACTGAACCATCCACTGTTCGGCGTCCATGGGTCCAATCTGCCACGAACCCTCGAGCGGCGGTTAGCCAGGGGTGGACGCCCACCGAAGACCGCGTGCTTCGATGAAGTCCAGCACCCGCCGAGACACCAGGGCATCAGGCCGCTGGCCCGCCGCCAGACGCTCACGGATTTCTGTCGATGAAACCTCCGCCACCGGCGGACCAACGGCTTCGCTCGATGGATACCCGGCGCGCTGCAGCACCACGACATCGACCAGGCTCACGATCCGGTCCCAGGCCTTCCATTTCGGCAGGTCGGCGAGAATGTCGCTGCCGATCACGAACTCGAACCGGGTGTCGGGGTGCCTGGGCAGGAGCCACTCCAACAGCTCGATGGTCCGGCCCTCGCCCTGCACCTGCGACTCGGCGCGGCTGACCTGCAGCCATGGCCCACAGTCCTGCGCCATCAGCTCACACATCGTGACCCGATCATCGAACGACGCCAGGTCCTTCCCGAACGGATGATTGAACGCCGGCACCAGCCACACCGCGTCGACCGCCCGGGTCGCCCGAACGTACAGGGCGGCCATGAGGTGACCGACGTGCGGTGGGTTGAACGAGCCTCCGAGGAGCGCGACGCGGGTCATCTCATTTCACCGAGAGCTTCGTCTTGCTGCTCGAGATCACGATCGGCTGCCGGTCGATCACCGTCTTGCCATCGAGGAGCGTGAACGCCGAGAACACCAACTGCTTGTCGACGAGCTCGAGCAAGCCGACGGTCGACTTCGGGCCACCCTTCACCCGACCCGGTGTGATGAAGAACCTGGGCCCGATTTGCACGACCTTCGGCTCTGCGGCGTTTCCGTGGACGAGCACGGCCGCGTTCACCATGTCCTCCTTGTCGAGATCGTTCTTGTCGTGCACGACGCAGCACAAGACGTCGCCGACGATGTCGACCGCCTTCTTCGGCACCGACGAGTCCTGGTACTGCAGGCTGCCCTTCTCGGGCGTGCGCATCACGCGGTCCTTCATGCGCATCACCTCTTCGATCGCGCGGGCGAACTCCCAGGCGGTGCCGAAGGCTGCCGGCCGATCCTTCTGCTCGAGGCCGATGAGGAAACGGGACACGTCTTCGAGGAAGTCGGCGTTCGAGTAGTCGGTCTGGGCCTTCATCTCGTCGCGCTTGGTGCGAAGCCAGTCGTCGAGATCTCCGTACCGCCCGCCGGCGAAAAGGAACCGCTTGGCTCCACGATCGGACAAGAACCGGAGCGCGGACTCGAAGAGCCCCACGTCGCCGTCAGTGTCTCCGAAGATGCCGATCGCGGTCGCCATTTAGCCGTAGATCAAGTGCTTCTTCCGAAGGGCCAGGAACGGCCGGAGCTCATCTTGAAAGCCCGCGACGATTCTCGCCAGTGGCCAGCCGCCTTCGATGCCCTGCCGCACCTTCGCCGTCCCACACAACAGATCGAACGCGGGGATGTCATCGACGAACTCGTACGCGTCGGCGCGCCACGCGAAGTCCCGCCCGCCGAGCTCCCGGCACGTCTGAAACACTGCGATGCCAGTGACGAACGGGTCGAACGTTCGCGGATCGGTCACGTGCAGAAAAGCGCCCTCGCACGACTCGCCTTTGAACTTGTCGAAGGTGGGCGTGAACGAGCACGGCCGGAACGTCACACCACGAAGGTCGAGGGCGTTGAGCTGTTCCGCGACGTCGTGTGACGAGAGCCATGGCGCGCCGAACTGCTCGAACGGCCTGCAGCTGCCACGGCCTTCGCTGACGTTGGTGCCCTCCCCCAGGCACATGCCTGGATAGACAAGCGCCGTCGCTGGCGTCGGCATGTTGGGCGACGGAGAAATGAAGTCGCGGCCCACCTGCCCCCACGACATCGAGCGTTTCAGGCCCTCACACGGCACGATGGTGAGCTCGCAGCCGAACCGCTCCCGCGCATTGAGGAGCGTGGCAATCTCTCCGGCGCTCATGCCGTGGCGGGTCGGCAGCTCGTAGAGGCCGACGAACGATCGGTAGCGCTTGCCGACGAGGTTTCCCTGCACGAGGTCGAGGCCGATCGGGTTCGGCCGATCGAGCACGAAGAACGGCACCTTCGCCTTCGCGGCCGCCTTCATCGAGAGGGCCATCGTGTAGATGTACGTGTAGTAGCGCGCGCCGACGTCCTGAATGTCGAAGACGAGCGCGTCGAGCCCCTTCAGCCACTCGGCCTTCGGTGAGAGCGACTCAAAGGTGCTGCCGTAGAGCGAATAGACGGGCACGCCGGTGCGCCGGTCGCGAGCGACGTCGCCGACGGCCACCATGTACTGGGCCTCACCGCGAATACCGTGCTCAGGACCGAACAACGCTCCGAGCGTCACGCCATCGGCTTCATGGAGCAGATCGACGAGGTGGCGAAAGGACGCGTCGACGCTCGTCGGGTTGACGATCGCTCCGACGCGCAGGCCCTTCAGCGCCCTGAACCGCTGCTTCACCCAGACGTCGATGCCGAACCGAACGGCCATCAGCTCACTTGCCCTTCTTCACCGGCGTTCCCAGCTCGAACTCGAACACGGGCTCGCGGCGCTTCTGCTCGAACTCGGCATCACGGAGCGCGAAGACCGCGTGGCCTGCGAGCACGACGTCGTTGAGCGTGTCTTCGACGACCTCGGACGACTCGACGACGCCCTCGGCGGTCACCTTCACGCGCACCTTGAGTGAGCCCTTCAGCTTCGGGTTGGCGCGGCGGCGGGCGGCGTACACCTCGTCGAGGGTCTTGGCGACCTGGCCGTAGATCCGATCGACCGAGCCCTTCGCCGGCTTCGCGGGCAGCTTGAAGAGCTCCTCGAGCTTCTTCGCTTCAGCCTTGCAATCCTCGGCCCGAGGGGTCGACTTGCCGCCGCCACGACGAAAACGCTCGAGCGCGAAGATCGGCTGCTGCCTGGCCAGGCTCACCTTCCCGAGGCGGTACCAGGTGTCGGCGAACTCCCGGTTGCGCTCGAGCGCCTCGAGCAGCGTCTTCTCGGCGCCCTCGAGATCCTTCTTCCCTTCACGGAGCTCCGCGACGCGTAGCAGCGGCGGCACAGCGGTCTTGTCGAGGCTGGCGATGAGGTTGGCGGCGCGCTCTTCGCCGTCGACGTCCTTGAGCTCGGCGTACATGCCCAGCATGCGGGTCGCCGTCTCGAGGTCGGGGTTGCCCAGCTTCAGGGTCTTCTCGTACTCGGCGAGCGCGCCCTTCTTGTCGCCAGCGTCGTACTTCATGGTTGCCACGAGCCGGCGAACGTCACGATCCTTCGGCTGCAGATCGGCGAGCGCCGAGAGGTTCTTCGTCAGCTCGGGGTCCTTCGACGCCTGCTGCAGCTTCACGAGCTCACGGAGCGCGGCTGGCTGATCGGGCCAGCCTGCGATGCCCTTCACGAGCTCGGGCTTCGCAGCGTCGACCTGCCCCTTCTTGATCAACACCAGCCCGAGGCCTGCGTGAGCCTCAGGATCGTCGGCGATCGCGAGCGCGGCGCGGTACTGGGTCTCTGCAACGTCGAGGTCATCCTTGAGGCGCGCCATGTCGCCGAGCGCGATCATCGCCGGGTAGAACGACGGGTCCTTCTTCATCGCCAGGTCGAGCGAGGTCTTCGCGAGGTCGCGCATCTTCCAGCCGATGTAGATGCGGCCCATGCCGTAGTGCGCCCACGCGAGATCCGGGTAGATCTGCGAGACGTTCTTGAGCTGGTTCCACGCGTCGTCGGTCGGCATCGAGCACCACGCGACGTAGACCCTCAGCAGCGGCTCGGTGGGGCGCGCCTTCGACAGATTCTGGAGCTCGATACGAACCTGATCGACCTTGCCGTGCCATGCCGCGCTCTCGATTCGGCGCAGCTCGGTGAGGACGTCGGCGACTGGTGCGTTGAGCCCGGGCGGCTCAGCAGCCCACGCAGCACCTGCGACCAACAGCAGCCCCCCAGCAGCCAGTCGGACATTCATGGCCCCTGTATAGCCGAGCGTCAGAAGCCCGAAAGACCGAAGGGTCGAGTCGTGTCAGCGAGCCGAGGGTTTCAGGGGCCTCAAGGCTCGGCTGGGCGCCTCGAGCGCACGTCGGAGCGCGACCGCTTCGCCGTGCCGCCGGGAGTTCTCGAGGAGGTCGATGAGGCGTCGCGCGGCGGGCACCCGAACGGCCTCGATGGAGAGGAGCGCGCGCAGCTCCCGCTCGGCGGCCTTCAGCTCTCCCGACTTCTCGAGGGCCTGGGCGAGCTGAAGCCGGGCGCCGGTCGCGGTCGGGGTGACGCGCAGGACTTCGCGCCATTGGGCGACGGCTTCGGTCCAACGAGCCTGTGACGAGAGCAGGCCACCCAGGCGAAACCGGGCGTCTGTGAAGTCGGCCCGAAGCGTCAGCGCGACCTCCAGCGCCCGGATCGCCGCCTCCCGGTGCCCGGCTTCATCTTGCGCCAGCGCGAAGAGGTAGTGCGCCCGTGGATTCTCGGGGCTGAGCGAGCGGGCGACGTCGGCGTGCCACCCTGCCCGCTCGGCGTCGGCGCCCAGCTTCAGGCGAAGGCGCGCCAGCTCGAGCCGGCAGAGATCCCACGTGGGGTCGACCGACGTCAGCGCCTCGAGCTGCTGGAGCGCCTGCGCGTCGGCGCCCTGCTTCTCCAGCTCGAGCGCAGCCGTCAGCAGCGTCTGGTGCGGAGCGGCCACGAGGACCAACGCGAGGAGAGAACCCACGGCGCTCGCCTACCACGCGAGGGACGCTTCGGCGCGACGCTCGGTCAGGTCGCGCCGGTGGAACACGTCGCGGTCTGGGTCGTGGGCGGCTATGCACCGCAGTCGCCTCTCTCCTGGAGCACTTCGTGGACGTCACCGACCGTACTCTCACCGCACTTGGCTTCGACGACGTTCGTGCGGCCATCGGCTCGCGCTGCCGCACCGAGGTCGGCAAGGTGCGCGGACTCAAGCGCCCGTTCCTCGACGGCATTCCCGAGGTGCTCGCGAGCCTCGAGCTGATCGAAGAGGCGCGAGGGCTGAAGCAGGAGCCACTGTCGCTTCCGCTCGGGGGCCTGGTCGACCTGCGGCCCTCGCTCGATCGTTCGACCAAAGGCGGGCTGCTCGAGCCGCGTGAGCTGATGTCGATCTGCGCGGCGCTGTTTGCGTTCGAGCGGACCTACGAGGTGCTGCAGGATCGGCGTGAGCGGTTCCCCGGACTGGCGGCGCTGGGCCGCCGCATGCCGTTGCTGGGCCGGCTCGCGTCGCGGCTCGACAAGAGCTTCGAGGCCAGCGGAGAGATCTCGGATCGAGCCAGCGACGAACTCCGTGACGCGCGTGATCGGGCGCGAGGGTTGCACCGGAGAATCCGTTCGCGGCTCGACGAGCTGCTCCGCGACGAGAAGTTCGCGAGCAATCTGCAGGAGGGCTACTACTCGGTGCGCAACGAGCGGTACGTCGTGCCGGTGCTGTCGAGCCATCAGCGCGAGATCGACGGCATCGTCCACAACGCGAGCCAGTCGGGTCAGACGCTCTTCGTGGAACCGCAAGAGATGATCGGCGTCGGCAACGAGCTGGCGATCGCGCAGTCAGTCGTGGTCGAAGAGGAGCGCAAGGTGCTGCTGGAGCTCTCGGGGCTCGTCGCGCGGGAGGCCGCGAAGATCGAGGACGGGCTGCTCGCGGCCTCGGAGCTGGATGAGCTCGAGGCGATCGCCCTGCTCTCCAACGATCTGATCGCCACCACCCCGTCGGTGCACCCCGCTCACGGCCCCTTGAATGTGAAGGGCCTGCGGCACCCGCGGCTGGTGCTCAAGGGTGACCAGGTGATCGCGAACGACGTCGATCTCTCGGAAGGCGCGCGGGCGTTAGTCGTCTCGGGCCCCAACGCAGGCGGCAAGACGGTGACGCTCACCGGCATCGGGCTGTGTGCGCTGATGGTTCGCGCCGGGCTGCCGATTCCCGTCGATCCCGGCTCGTCGATTCCGCTCTTCAACCAGGTGCACTCGGCCATCGGCGACCTGCAGGATCTCGAGCAGGGGCTCTCGACGTTCTCGGCACACGTCACGGTGCTCAAGCACGTGGTGTCGACGGCGAAGAAGGGCGCGCTCGTGTTGATCGACGAGATCGCGGCCGACACCGACCCTCGTGAAGGCGCGGCGATCGCCACGGCGGTGCTCGAGGACTTGCTCGAGAAGGGCGCGCTGGTGCTGGTCACCACGCACCTCGAGGAACTCAAGGCCCTCGCGCACCTCGACCCGCGCTTCGTGAACGGCCGCGTGGGGTTCGACTCGAAGAAGATGGCGCCGACGTACCGGCTCCAGCTCGGCGCTTCGGGAGCGTCGTCGGCAATCGACATCGCCCGGCGCGTCGGTCTGCCCGAGGCGATCTGCCAACGCGCGACGCATCTCTCGAAGAACTCCGGCGGCGCGTTGTCCAAGGCGCTCCAGGCGGCGGAAGACGAGCGACGCAAGATGCTCGACCAACGCGATCAGGCGGAGCGTGACGCGAAAGAAGCGCGCGAGCTGAAGACGATCGCCGAGCGGCAACTCGCCGAAGTGGAGCGGAAGAAGAAGGAAGAGGAGCTCAAGTTCCGCGAGTCGCTGCGGGCGGAGCTCGAGTACGCGCGCACGCAGATTCGGGCGCTGGTCGATCGCCTCGAGACCGATCGCAGCGACAAGGCACTCTCGGTGGCGAAGCAGTCGGCCGCCGAGATCTCCTCGCGCATCAACGAACAGACCGTCGCGGAGCGAACGGTGCGGGCCGAGCTCAAGACGGGCCCTGAGGAGCTGGCGCCGCTCGAGCTGAAGGTCGGCGCGAAGGCGCGGCACCGGTCCCTGGATGCCGAGGTCGAGATCGTCGACGTGTCGCAAGACGCTGTGGTCGTCACGATGGGCGCGTTGCGCATGCGTGTGCCCGCGTCGGAGCTGTTGCCCGCCCGCAAGAGCTCGAGCCCGGCCAGCAAGTTCCCCTCCCCCGCCACGAAGAAGGACGAGCAGCTCAAGCGCGCGGACGCGACGGCCGCCAAGCCACTCACCCTCGCCAGCCCGAAGCTCGACCTCCGAGGTCAGCGTGGTGAGGACGCCGTCCGTGAGGTCGAGCGCTTCCTCGATCGCGTCTCTCGGGACGGCGAGGCTGCGGCGATTCTGCTCCACGGGCATGGTACCGGTGCGCTCAAGACGGTGGTGCGGGAGTACCTGCGCGCCTCTCCGTACGCGAAGACCTTCAGATCGGGCGATGGCCCCGAAGGCGGCGACGGCGTCACCGTGGTGGAGCTCGCGTGAAGCTCGGCAGCCTCGAGCTCGCCTCTCCTTTCATTCTCTCGCCGCTCGAGTCGGTCAGCGACGCGGCCTTCCGTCGCCTCTGCTGGTCGCTCGGCGCCGGCTTCACGTGGACCGAGATGATTCGCGCGCGTGGCCTCGTCCGGAACAACAAAAGCACGATCGATCTCATCGACTGCTTCGACGCTGACGTCCCGACCGGCGTGCAGTTGATGGTCGCGAATGAGAAGGAGCTCGAGGAGGCGCTGGCAAAGCTCGACGCGCTCGCAGCCACCACGCACCCGAACTTCAAGAACCTTCGGGCCGTCGATTTGAACTTCGGGTGTCCGTCACCCGAGGTGATCAAGGTCGGCGCCGGCCCTGCCCTGCTGAAGCGGCATCACAAGCTCAAGGCGATCTTCCAGGTCCTTCGAGCGTGGAAGCAGCGAACGGCACTCCCCATCGGGGCGGTGACGGCGAAGGTCCGCCTGGGGCTCAACCGCGCGGAGATGGACCAGAAGGTGGTCATGCCGATCGTCGAGCTGGCGAATGAGCTGCTCGATGGGCTGACCGTTCATGCGCGGCACGCTCGCGAAGAATCGACGACGCCGGCGCACTGGGAAGCGATCGCCGAGGTGAAACAGCGCGCGACGGTGCCCGTCATCGGCAACGGCGACGTGGTCTCGGTCGACTCCGCTCGGAGGCTGTTGCAGGAGACCGGCTGTGACGCCGTGATGATCGCGCGCGGAGCGATTCGCTCACCGTGGCTCTTCCGCGAGCTCACCGGCCGAGGTCCTGGGCAGCCGACCCTCGCCGAGCTCGACGCCGCTGAAGCCGAATGGACCCGCCGCGCCACCGAACTTCAGAGCAAGCCGAAGTACTTCGAGTGGCACCGTGAGGGCTTTCAACGCATCCGCGCCCGTCTGAGCGGCAAGACCGTCAGTGGCACCGGGCTGCCGGCGAACGAGCACATGCGCTGACGCGGAACGGGACCGAGTGTTCGTCGCAGCCCGGTCAGCGTCGCGGTGACGATCAGCGCCTTCGGCCGCCGCGGTCGTTCTTCCCACCGCGATCAGATCGTCCGCCGCGGTCGTTTCGATCGCTTCGGCTCGAGCTGGTGCGATCGGTGTCCCGATCGCGCGGAGGAGAGGCAACGGCGGCCGGCTTCCCACCACGCTCGGACCACAGGCGGTCGAGCACCTTCCGGGGGTCGAACCCTCCTCCGGGCGAGCCCTCGTTGGAGACCGGCGCAGCCACGGGCGATGACCTGGGCGCAGGCTCGGCGAACCGCTGCTTCACATGATCGCGCGGAGCCTCCGCCTCGCGATGGAACGACTTCTTCGGCCGCTCCTCGGTGCGTTCGCGCGAAGGAGTCCGCTCGGTCTGCCCACGGCCGGGGCGACGCTCTCCGCCACGATCGTCACTGCGGAAGCTGCCGCGAGTCTCGGTCCGGGCGCCGCCGCGAGGCGCGCCACGAGCCTCTCCGCGAGCGCCTCCACGACTGCCTGACTTCTTCTTCGCACGCGCTGCGTACGGCGTGAGCACGCCCGCTTCGTCTGCGAAGCCCTCGACCGCAAAATCCATCTGCTTCTTGGTCAGGTTCACCGAGGCCAGCGTCACGGTGCACTTCAAGCCGACCTTCACGACCCGGCCATCGCCGTAGTTGATCCGGTACGTCGCCTGGTCGAACTCGAAGTCCGGGTACACCGTCTCGCCCTTGACGAGCCCCTCGACGTAGAGATCGTCGAGCTCGACGAAGAAGCCGTGCTCGGCGAGCGACGACACGGTCGCGGCGAACGACTCTCCGACGCGGTCCTTCATCAACAGGCAGCTATAGAGCGCGTTCACTTCACGCTCGACGAGCATCGCCGCGCGCTCGCGCTCACTGGAGTGTTGCGCCATCGACTCGAGCTCTTCGAGTTCGCGCTCTCCGAGCTCGTGCTTCGTCTTCCACCAGTGCTTGAGCAACCGGTGCACGAGCAGGTCGGGGTAGCGGCGAATCGGCGAGGTGAAGTGCAGGTAGTCGAGCGCGCCGAGGCCGTAGTGGCCGGTCGTCTCCGACGAGTACACGGCCTGCATCATCGAGCGCAGCGCCAGCTGGTGCAGCGCCTTCTGCTCCGGGTGGCCGTCGAGTTCCTTGAGGATCTGGTTGAGCTGCTTCGAGTCGACCTTCCCCTTCGTCGGCACCTTGATGCCGTACGCTCCAAGCAGCGTGAGGAAGGCGTCGAGCCGATCGGCGTCGGGCTCGCCGTGGAAGCGGTTCACCGTCACCCGCCCGGCTTTCCGGAACTCCCGCGCGACGGCTTCGTTCGCCGCGAGCATGCACTCTTCGACGAGGCGGTGGCTCTCCCACCGCTCACGGCGCACGAGCTTCACCGGCAGGCCCTGCTCATCGAGCTCGGGCCGCGTCTCGGGCAGATCGAAGTCGATCGCGCCGCGGGCGTTGCGCATCTGGTTGAGCGCCTTCATCAGCCGGTGCGTGTCCTGCAGCATGGGCTTGAGGAATTCGCGGTGCGGCACCGACTCGCCGTTCAGAATCTGGTGCACCTCGGTGTACGTGCAGCGCGCTTTGCTGCACATCACGGCGGCGTACACCTCGGTCTTCTGCGTCACGCCGGACCGATCGATGATCATGTCCGCGACCATGCAGAGCCGATCTTCGTCGGGCTTGAGCGAGCACAGGCCGTTCGACAGGCGCTCCGGCAACATCGGGAGCACCCGGCCTGGCAGGTACACGCTCGTCGCGCGGTTGAGGCCCTCGGTGTTCAGCGCGCTGCCCGGCGTCACGTAGTGCGAGACGTCGGCGATGGCGACCACCAGCCGCCAGCCTGAGTCGATCGTCTCGACGAAGATCGCGTCGTCGAAGTCGCGCGCGTCTTCTCCGTCGATCGTCACCAACTGCATCTCGCGAAGATCGCGGCGGCCCTTGAGATCGGCCTCGACGAGCTCGAGCGGAAACGCGTCGGCCTCGTCCATCACGTCGTCGGGGAACTCGTCGTGAAAGCCACGCGAGAACGCGACCGAGAGGACCTCGACCGAATGATCGGCCTCTGCGCCGAGCGATCCAGACACTTCACCGACGAGCCGATGCTCGTGGCTGCGCAGCACCTTCTCGGCAACCCCCAGGCGCACCTTCACGACGTCGCCCGGCCGCGCGAGCTGCGTCTTCGGAACATCGATGAGCCCGAGCTCGGACTCCTTCGGCTCGACCCACGCGAGCCCGCGCTCTTCGCAGTAGACGCCGATCACGTGTTGGCGCGTCCGGCGCTTCACCTCGACGATTCGGCCGAGCGTGCGACCGCTCCGTTGTGGAATGACCTCGACGATCACGCGATCGTGATCGAGCGCTTTTCGCGCCTGGTCGGGCGGAATGAAGATGTCTTCGGACTTCCCCGTGAGAGCCCGCACGAAGGCGAAGCCGTCGGGGTGGTGGTTGATGATGCCCTCCATCAACACCTGCTTCGGGCCTGCCGCAGCGTGAGTCTTCGGCGCCTTCGCCAGCACGCGCTCGACGGCCTGCTCGACGGGCAACACCCGCTTGCCGCCGCGAGCCTTCTGGAGGCCGTACGGCGCCTCCTTCGCCTTGTCCTTGCGCGCCGCAGCCGCGGAGCCGCCCGTTTCCTTCTTGAACCCGGGTGACACGCCAGCCTTCGCGCGCACGGCGCTGGGCTGCTTCGCGTCCCACGCAGGGCCGGACTTGCGCGCGTGTTCCTGGCCCGGCACGCCGAACCGTTTTCCATCGCGCTCGAGGCGCCCGCTCTTCACGAGGTCGCGCAAGATGCGCTTGAGGACCGTCTGCTCGCCGGGGTTCAACCCACCCGCGCGCAACAGTTCCTTGATTCCCACCAGACGCCCAGCGCTTTGCACGAGGGCCATCACCTGTTCTGCATCAATCGCCAAAAAGACTCTCCACGTCGCGGCAGCGAGCAGCGGTGAGACCGCCGGTCAGTCCTGCCACCTGTTGTTGACTCGTCGGATGTTCGCCGAGGGCCCTGAGTGGACGCCTCGATTGCACAGCGGTGAAAAAGCAGAAGAGCCAGGCCTGCAACGCTGTCGAGCGTCACGGTCGCTGGCCCTCGGTGCTTCACGTGCTGCGTCGTCCCCGTGCGAGTCAGTACCGGGAACGGTGCTTGAAAAGTAACTTCGGGCTGGCAGCCGCGCTCGTGTATCTCGCGGCCACCGGCTGGTGACGCCGACGCCAGAGCGTTGTCCGCCCTGACGCCGAGCCTCTGGGTTCAGAAGTACCAGGCCGCTCCCACCGCGGGAGTGAAGGTCGTCAGCGTCATGCTGCCCGTCGCGAACGGCAGGCGAAGGCCCAGGCCGATGCGGCCCGAGACCGAGAAGTGCGGGCTGAAGAAGTACGCCGCGCCGCCACCGAACTGGGCGCTGAGCTGGAGCGCGTTGCCGATGTCGGCCGAGATGGCGCTGCCGATGGCGACCTGCACGTTGATGAGGGGCCGGAGCGCGTCGGCGGTGGTGCGGAAGTGGTAGTCCATGCCGATGCCGGCCGCGAAGCCGATCAGCGCCCCGCCGCCCGAGATGCCGAGGCCGAAGCCGAGATCGAAGAGCACCGTCAGGTTGTCGCTGCCCCAGTAGGCCAGACCGATGGTGCCGGTCTCGGCGGGCGCGGCAGCCGTGCCACGGCCCACCACGGGAATGCCCTGCCCGTTGAAGGTGGCGCGAATGCCAAAGGCGCCCTTCCCTGCCGAACGCTCGCCGCCTGCATCGACGGCGGCCACCGGAGCGCCCGCCTTCGGGTTCTCCGGGTTCGCCGGCGGCTGCGTGGCGTACGGGTTGTCGTTCGGCTGGTTGACCGGCTTGGGCTTGTTGTCAGGCGTCACGGGAGTGATCTCCGTGCCGATCTCCTGCGCCATCACCATCGAGCTCAGCGTCACCAGCAGCACCACGAACAGTCGCTTCACGGCATCCCTCCAGAGTTCAAAACGTTCGCGCCCTTCACCCGGCACCAGGCCGGGGTGAGCAATTTCGTTACGGCAGCACGACCTCGAGCGGCTTGACGTCGACCGTCAACCGGAACTGCTTCGAGACCTGCATCGGGTTGTGCGTCTTCGCGAGGAAGAAGTCGATGTCGAGCAGCCCGGGGTTGCGCGGCGTGAAGAAGAACTCACGCACGGGGCCCTGCGGCTCGAGGTTCACTTCGCGCAGCGAGAGGCGCTTGGCGGTGGCCGGCTCGATGCTCCACACGTAGCCCTGCTTCTCGGGCAGTCGAACGACCAGGCCGTTGTTCACCTTCACGGTGGCGTTCTTGGGGTTGCTCGACGCGCCCTCGATGGTGGTGACCTCGATGAGCTCGCGCGAGACCGGCGGGTACTCGGGAGCGCGGGGCTCACAGACCTCGGCCGAGATGGTGCCACCCCACCCGGTCGCCTTCTCGATGACGCCCGTGGCGACCATGATCTCGCCGACGAACTTCTTGAGGCCCTTCTGCGCCTTGCCGTGGATGGTGAAGGCGACCTGCTGGCGGGTGCCGTGGTTGGTGACGACGAGATAGAACTCCTCGCCGCTCATCTCGAGGCGGCCACGCAGCGTCGCGTAGCCCTTCTGGCCGACCGACATGCCGGGCTGGCTGATGGTCTCGATCTCGCCGGGCGAGAACAGACGGAGCTTCTCTTCGGGCACGACGACCGGAGCGGGCGCGTCGGTCTCGACCTTCTTGGCCGAGTACTTCCGCACGTCGACGGTGCCGCCGTAGTTGTGGTTCTTCTTGATCAGGCCGGACACCGAGACGCGGTGATCGACGTACGCGGGCAGCACTTCCTGATCGGGCCCCTGCAGGAGGAACCACAGCTCGCGCTTGTCGCGGCCGATGACCTCCAGGTACGGGAAGCCCTGGTAGACGATGAGTCGGCCCTTGAGCGGGCCTTCGCCGAACACGCCACGCGCGCCGACGGTGTAGACCTGCTCCATCTCGCGCTTGGTGAGGGCCTCGAGCTCGGACGGCAGCTTGGTGGCGCGCGGGAGCGGCTTGTCAGGCAGCGGGCCGACCCAGCCATCGGGCCGACGCGTCGGGGCGCTGAGCGAAGGCGGCGGAATGGGAGCGCTGGGCTTTGGGCCCGTGCCCTTCTTGCCATCCTTCTTCTTCACCTCGACCGGAGCCGGAACCGCCGCGACCTTCGCGGGAGCGGGAGCCGGCTTCTCAGCCTTCACCGGCTTCGCAGGCTTGACCGCCTTCAAAGGCTTTGCAGCCTTCAAAGGCAAAGCCTTCGCGGCCTTCACGGCCTTCGGTGGAGCAGTCTTCTTGGCAGGCTTCGCCTTCGCGGGTTTTGCAGCTTTCTTCGCGGGCTTCGGCTTGCGGGCAGCGGACGCCTTCTTTTTTGCCAACGCTGTCTCCTCGGCACGCTCCTCGTTGGTGGAGCGAAGCCGTGCGCACTACTCCACACCCTCGCCTTGAGTCAATCCAAACCCTGCAATTTCCACAGTTTTTTCAATTTCGAAAGACGATGCGCCCACGTTTCGGGGGGTTGCTGGTTTCGCAAGGGGGCGAAACTGGTACGAGAGGGCATGGCCTTGATGTCCGTTGAAGCGGCACTGGAACGCGTCCTTGGGCTGTGCAGGAAGCTCCCGGCTGAAGAGGTCGACGTGGGCGAGGCGCTCGGTCGGGCGCTCGCCGAGCCCGTGGTCGCGACCCGAACGTTACCTCCCTGGGACAACTCGGCGATGGATGGGTACGGCGTGCGCCACGGCGACGTGGCCTCCACTCCGACGCGTCTCAAAGTCGCGATGACGATTCACGCTGGCGACCTGCCGAGTCAGGCGCTGCTGGTGGGTGAGGCTGCGAGGATCATGACCGGCGCTCCCCTGCCCGAGGGCGCCGACGCGGTCGTGATGCAGGAGCGGACGTCGACGCCCGAACCAGGCTTCGTGGTGATCGAGGAGGCCCCGAAGGTCCGTCAGAACGTGCGCCTGCGCGGAGAAGACGTTCGAGAAGGCGCGCTCCTGCTCCCGGCAGGCCGGGCGCTCGCGGTCGGCGAGGCTGGTGCGCTCTGGGCCCAGGGCCTCTCGCGCGTGCTGGTCTCTCGCCGCCCGACCGTCGCCATCGCGTCGAGTGGAGACGAGCTCTGTGACGTGAACGAGGCGCCTCGTGGACGCATCGTGGACACGAACACGCCCGTCATCGCGCAGCTGTGCCGTCTCGCCGGCGGGTCGCCCACCATTCTCGGCCGCGCCCCCGATCGCCTCGACGCGATCACTGACCTCTTCTCGAAGGGCCTGACGTCCGACGTATTGATCACCGTCTCGGGAGCCTCGGTCGGCGACAAGGACTTCACGCGCGACGCCTTCAAGGCGCTCGGGGTCGAGATGGACTTCTGGAAGGTCGCGATGAAGCCCGGCAAGCCGCTGGCGGTCGGCATCAAGGGCAAGACCCTGGTGTTCGGACTGCCCGGGAACCCCGTCTCGGCGATGGTCACGTTCGAGCTCTTCGTGCGCCCCGCCCTTCGCGCGCTCCAGGGCCTTCCGCCCACGACGCCTCTCATTCCGGGCAGGCTGGCCGTGGCGATCACCAAGCCTTCCGGCCTGCGCCACCTCGTTCGGGCGAGCGTCGAGCGAAGGGAGGACGCACTGTGGGCCACTCCCCTTTTGTCGCAGTCATCTGGCGCACTTGGGAGTGCGGTGGGCGCCACCCACTTGATTTCAATCGCGCCGGATGCGACGCATGTGGCTCAAGGCGCCGTTGTCGACTTGATCCCGCTGATCTGGGGAGCCTGAAGAGCTGTGCAACCTTTGTTCAAGGCGAGCATCAGACTGTCGTAGCCAGCAACGCGCCCGGAGCAGAACCGCCGGGGCCACTCTGTACGAGGGACTTGATGACCACCGAGACCAGCCTTCTTCCCACTCGCAAGCACACCGCCTTCCTCGAGCTGTACTCGGAGTCTCCGCTCCCGACCGAGCGCGGGCTCTTCCGCATCGTGGTCTTCCGCGACCGCCGGAATGGGCGTGAGCACGTCGCGATGGTGAAGGGTGACGTCGCCGGGAAAGAGGGCGTGCCCGTTCGTGCCCACAGCGAGTGTCTGACGAGCGAAGTGTTCGGGAGCCTGCGCTGTGACTGCCGCGCCCAGCTCGATCGTGCGCTCGACTTCATCAACCAGCAGGGCTGCGGCGTGCTGCTGTACCTCCGCCAGGAAGGCCGTGGCATCGGGCTGGGCAACAAGATCCGCGCGTACAAGCTCCAGCAGGAGGAAGGGCTCGACACCGTCGAGGCCAACCTGAAGCTCGGCTTTGCCGACGATCTGCGTCGCTACGACATGGCCGGCGAGATGCTGCGGCTGCTCGGCGTGAAGTCGATCGATCTCATCACCAACAACCCGCTGAAGATCGCGGGGCTCGTCGACGAGGGCATTCCCGTGCGGCGGCGAATTCCGTCGCGGACCATGACGAATCCGCTTAACGTCGAGTACCTCAAGACCAAGCGGGACAGGTCAGGTCACCTCATTGAGTTCCTCGGCGAAGACGGCGCGAAAGCCCAGGCGAGCTGATTCGAAGAGGTCGGCCCGAGCCCCGGCAAAGTCCTCCCCTGCCCTCACGGTGAAGTTCTGGGGTGTTCGCGGCTCCATTCCATCGCCAGGCCCAGAGACCGCGCGGTACGGCGGCAACACCCCCTGCGTCGAGATTCGAATCGGCGAGGAGCTCGCGCTGTTCGATCTCGGGACTGGCGCGCGGGGTTTTGGTGATGCGGTGGCGCGGCCCGTCGAGGGTCACATCTTCATCTCGCACTACCACTACGATCACCTTCAGGGCCTGCCCTTCTTCGCGCCCATCTTCGACCCGCGGAGCAAGTTCATCGTGCGTGGGCCGACGCGCGATGGCCGCACGGTGAAGGACGTCATCTCGAGCCAGATGCAGCAGCCGTTCTTCCCGGTGACGGCCGAGATGGTCTTCCGCGCACAGCTCGACTACCAGCCGTTCGCCGCTGGCGATCGTGCGCGCATCGGAGAAGGCGTCGTCACGGCGATCGAGACCAACCATCCCGGCGGCAACCTCGCCTACCGCATCGAGAACCGCGGCAAGTCGATCGTCTACGCCACCGACACCGAGCACGGCACACAGCGTGACTCGCAGCTGATCGACTTCGCCCGCGACGCCGACCTCTTCATCTACGACGCGATGTACACGGAGGACGAGTACCTCGGCCGCTCGGGCTCACCGAAAATTGGCTGGGGGCACTCCACGTTCGAGACCGCGGTGAAGGTCGCCGAAGAGGCGCGCGTCGGCACGCTGGTGCTCTTCCACCACGATCCCACCCGCAACGACGACGCGATGGACAATCTGATGCGGAAGGTGAAGAAGCTGCGCAAGGAGACGGTGGCCGCGAAAGAGGGCCTCGTCATCAAGCTCTAGACCGGCCGCTGCTACGGCGCCTGAGGCTCCTTGGGGAGCACCACGGGCGCGCCGTTCACGAGCTGCGCCTTCAAGGCCTCTTCGTTCAGTTGCTGCTCGCGGCGCGCACGCCACCGGCTGATCAAGAACGCGACCAGGCCGATCAGCACCATCGCGATGAGCACGTTGCGCTGGCCGCGCTTGATGGCCGAGATCAGCGCGTCGAGCTCTCCACCGAACTTGTAGCCGAGGAAGACGAAGATTGGCGCCGAGCCGAGGGCCGCGATCGAGTCGTAGAGGGCGAAGCGGCGCCACTTCATGCCGACGGAGCCAGCCGTGAAGTACGTCACCGCCCGCACGCCCGGGAGGAACCGGGCCAGCATGATGATCTTCTCGCCGTGCTTCTTGAACAGCTGCTCGACCCGGGCGCGCTTCTCGGGCGTGACGATGCGGGCGAAGAAGCCGCTGGGCTTCTGACCGACCTTCGAGCCGAGCCGCCGTCCGAAGGTGAAGATCATCGAGTCGCCGATGATGATGCCGAGGTAGCCAGTCACCATCATCGGCAACAGCTCTGCCTTGCCGGAATGGACGAGATAGCCGCCGAGGATGAGTGACACGTCTTCGGGCAGCGGCAGGCCGAGCCCGCACACCAGCAGAATGCCGAAGACCACCAGGTAGGCGAAGACGCCGCTGGTGCTGCCAACGAGATTGAAGAGGAAGCTCTCCACTTCGGGCGACTCCCTACTTCTTCGGACCGGGACGGCTGGTCTCGACCTTCTGCATCGCGTCGATGACCCAGCCTTCGACGGGCTTCCCGTCTTCGAACATCTTCGCGACGCTCTTGAGGCCGAAGTAGCCGCGGCTCTGCGCAGCGTCGTAGGCGGCGTCGGTGGCGTCCATCGAGCGCATCGCGAGCGCCATCGTCAGGAGCGCGGTGGCGTACTCCTGCACCGACTGCTCGTTCGCGCCGGCCAGCTGCGCCTCGCGGAGCACCTGCGCGCCACCCGCCCAGCCCGCGATCTTCTTCGCGACCTGCGGCTCGATGGTGAGGCGGGCGTACTCGCGCACGAGGCCCTCGACGTTGGGCTTGTCCGACGGGCCGACGATCAGAAACGCCTCGCCGTTCTCACCCGAGACGGCGCGAACGGTGTCCTGCGCGTCGAGGAGGTTGACGACCAGCAGCGCCTCTTCCTTGTCAGACGCCTTGAGCGACTTGCGCGCCTTGGTGAGCGGGCCGTCGAGCACCGGCAGGTAGGCCTTGAGCGACTTGCGGTAGTCGGCCTGCACCTGGCCCATCAGCTCGTCGAGCTTCCAGCCGATCCACGCCTTCTGGAGCACCGCCTCGAACCCTTTCAGATCCTGCAGGTCCTTCGACTTCGCGCCGGCGGCGAACGGAGGCTGCGCGGTGCCCACGACGTACGAGAGGTAGCGCCGCAGTGGCACTTGGTGCGCCTCGAAGAACGCGTCGGCAGCCTTGCGAACCTCGGGGTCTCCACCGATCACGCGGCCACGAACGGCCTGGCGAACGGGGTGGTAGACGACCTTGGGGATCGGCTCCTTGCGGGTGACCGGGCCCTGGTCGAAGCCCATGGCGTTGAAGATCGCGAACAGGGCGAAGATGCGCTCGTCGTTGCGCAGCTCGACGCCTTCACCGGTGTAGAGGCTGGCGAACCAATCGCCCTGCGAGGCAGCGAAGGCGGGGGTCGAGAGCAGAGCCGCGACCAGAGCGGGAACGAGAGCGCGCATGAGGGGAATGGGTAACCCAGCGCACCGCAACCTTCAAGAAGCGACGTCGAACGGCCAGTGCCGGGGAATCCAGCCAGCCAGCAGGTGTTGCGCTCAGACCTTGACGAGGGTCTTCAGCGCATCCTTCGTGGTGATGATCTTCTGGCCGAACGTGGTGCAGATGGCCATCAACAGCTTGATGCAGGCCTGGGGCTTCACGGCCATCAGCTTCTGGAAGTCGGCCTGGCGGATCTCCCAGGCGGTGACGGCGGTGACTGCCGTCGCGGTGCACTGACGCTGGCCGGTCGTGATGAGCGAGAGCTCGCCCAGCCAGTCACCCGGGCCCAGCTCTCCCATGCCGAGCTCGGCGCCCTTGTCGCTCTTCGTGCTGAGCGCGACCCGGCCTTCTCCGACGACGATCAACGTGTCGCTCACCATGTTCTCGACGAAGAGCGGCGTGCCCGCCGGGTAGCTCCGGAGGGAGGCAATGCCAGCAAGAATGCCGATGCCCGTGTCGGTGAAACCAGAGAGCAGCGGGCTCGCACGGAGTGCGGCGGCAGCGTCCATTGGCTCACCTGAGTATCACGACTCTGGCGGGGGTTCGCGAAATCAGACGCGACTTCAGTGCTGCTTCAACGAGAGCTCGGCGAGGTCGGCGGCCAGGCGGTGCTGCTCGGCGGTCGAGCGACGGAGCACGAGCGGACGATCGTCGAGGGTGAGCGTCAAGAGGACCTGCTGCGCCTCACGCGACAGGGTCGCCGACGACACGGCCCGGCTGCCGCACAGCCGCTCGAGCGCCGGTTGGAGGGTCTGCCCGAGTGAGACGAGCACCGGCACCGGTGTGGCCACGGCGATCGACGGGCACCCTCCTCCGCTCTCGAGCCGAATCACCTGCGCCGACGTGGCCCTCGCGGTCAGCTGATCTTCGTCCACGAGCCCGAAGCCCCGTGAAGGCACCTCGAGGCGCCCCTCTTTGCGGCGGCCTTCGCGCTCCAGCTCGACCAGCCACGTGCCGCTCGGCACCAGGAGCCTCTGCGCCGCTGGCCGAACCGCCGACAGGAGCACGTCACGTGTCACGGGATCACGAATGACGAGCCGCTCGATCCCCGGAGGCACGACGACCCCGGGGCCGTCTTCACGCACGCGGGTCACCACGATCTCTCCGTAGCCAGACAGCCGCACCGCAAGTCCCGGGTGCTGGCCGCTCTCACCGCTCGCGGTGCGCTCGTAGGCGAAGCGGTAGGCCTCATCGAGCGACACCGTGCCGTCCTGGCTCAGATCGGCCGCGCCCCTCAGCGCCGCGACGAGGTGCTGGGTGAAGACGCTGCCGCGGAGCTGGCCGGCTTCGAGTGACGGCTCGTGTGACGCGCTCGAGGTGATGAACGCGTCGCCCTTCACGGTGAGTGTGTCTTCTGCCTCGATGGTGAAGGTCGGCGCTTCTCGGGCGGCGGTCTCGATGAGGCCTGACGACTGGCAGGCGTCGATGATCGTCACCCGCGCCTTGGCGCCGGTCGCGGTGATGCGGCGCTTGAGCTCCTTCCAGCGCAGCTGCTCGGCGCCGGGGAGCAGTCCGTCCTCCGCGGTGGCGTGCGTCGAGACGTAGAGAAAGAGGAGCGTCTGCGGATCGGACTTCGCCTGCGCCTTCGCCCAGTCGAGCGCGGCGAAGAGCTCGGCCACCGGGCGGCCCTGGAGGAGCTTGAGGTTCGCCGGCGACACGCTCCCGGCTTCGACGAACAGTTTCGCGACGCGCGCGGCGTCAGCTTCCGCGTAACGCAAGGCTGGCCGAGGGCCCTGACCGCCGTTGTGGCCGAAGACGATGGCCAGCCGCTTCGTGCCAGCCATCGCCGGCGCGGCGGTGAGGATCAGGGCGAGCCAGAGAGCTTTGCGCATTCAGCCTTCGCCTTCTCGACGCCAAGCTCCGCGGCCTTGCAGATGTCCTTCTTCGTCGCGGCCGCATCTCCCTGGACCTGAACGACGACCGCGCGCAGCAGGTAGGCCTCTCCGAAGTCAGGGGCCTCGTCGATCAGGTTGTTGAGCTTGTCCTTCGCTGCGGCGTAGTCCTTCGCCTGGACGTAGATGAGCGCGAGGTTGTACCGGGCGTTCAGGAACGACGGTGAGGCGGCGATCGCGGCGAGGAAGAACTTGCGGGCCTGGTCGACGTCCGCCGCGGCGAGCGCGGCCCTGCCTGCAAGGTTCGAGGCCGCCGCGAAGTTCGGACAGGCCAGCGCCTTGTCGAGGGCCGGGCTTCGCACACGATCACGCTCGAACGTCGCGCGCGCGAGCAGGTACGAGGACTCGGGGTTTGGATCCACGACGCCCAGCGCGGTGACGTCAGTGGCGATCGCCGCGAGGCGTGGAGCGTCTTCGACCCGGCGGCACGAGGCCGGCGGCACCGGCTCCTTCCATGAGGCGTAGAGCGCGTCGAGGCCCGAGAACGGGGTGACGTCGACCGTCGGCCTCTTCGGATCGTTCGGCGTCTGCGTCGAGCTGCCTCGGGTCGCGACGAAGCCGATGCCCAGAACCGCGACCACCGCGACGGCGCCGAGGATGATCGGGAGCGGGCTCGAGCCACGGGCCGGCGCGGGTGACACGCTCAGTTGCTGCGGCGCGGTCTGGTTCACCGGAGGGAGCGAGGTGCCCGGCTGCGTCGTCGGCACTGGCGGCGTGCGCATCGCGGAGTCGAGCACGATGCCGCGCCTGGTGGCGAACCAGCCCAGGACGGCGACGATCGAGTTGAGCGACGCGACGACCTCGTCCAGCCCGACCTCGACGCTGGCGTCCTGCAGACTGCCCGCGTGATCGTGTGACGACAGGTTGCCCCACGCCTGCACGGTGCCCATGTGCGCGAGGATGGTGGTGGGCACGACGCCCTGGTTGGCCTGCTGGCGGAACTTGGTGATCAGCTCGTCGAGCATCGCCTTGCCGGGCGTCTGCTTGAGCTCCTCGGTGACGAGCGAGCGCATCAACGCCTCGAGCACGAGCCGCGCGTTCTGCATCACGCCCTTGAAGTCCTGGGCGCGGCCGCGGCTCACCATCGCGTCGATGTCGCCCTGCAGCCGGCCGAAGTGCGGCGCGAAGACGGCGAGACGGTTCAGCAGTGGATCGAGCTCGGCGGCCATGGGGTCACTTTGCCAGCGCTGCGAGATCCAGGCGCGCCAGAATGAAGTCGGGCTGCTCCTTCACGACCTGGTCGAGCAGGGTCTTCGCCTTCGCCGTGTCTTTCGCGTCACGAGCCTCGAGCGACTCGCCGTACTTCGCGGCGGTGTCGAGCTTGAGCTTCACGGACTTCTTCGCAGGAGGCACCGCGAGCGCGAGCTTCGAGGTGTCGGCGAGCCCTGCCACAAGCTTTGCGACCAGCTGCTGCTCACCTTCGAGGATGTCGTCGGAGGTGATCTTCGCGCGGGCCGTCACCACCACCTTCATGTCGAGCAGCCGGTAGATCTTCGACTCGAGCAGCAGCGTGTTCTTCGACGGCCTCAAGATGGTGCCGGCGACCTGGTAGTGCGCACCGACCATTCCGCCCACCTGCACGGCGGTCTTCTGATCGAAGTTCTTCGTCGACTGCAGCTTGAGCTCCTTCATGGCGTCTTCGATGCGGGCCCGCTCGACGACGTCGATGTCGCCGGCGCTGACGAGATCGGTGATGAGCATCTCGGCCAGGCCCTTGCGGAACATCGTGAGGTCGCCGAGCTTGTCGTCGACGTCGAAGTAGAGCACCGCGATCACGGGCTTGCTGACGCCGGCATCTGACTGCGCCGCGGCCGACGTGGCGAGCGCGAGTCCTGCGAGGAACGCAAGTCGTGTCATGGCTCTGCTTCTACCCCTATGCTCGCGCGCCACCAATGGACGCAGCCCTGAGGAAAACTGTCGAAGCCCTCTTCGACCCGGCCTGTGTGACCTGGAGCTTCGTCAGGCCCAACCCCGGAGACGAGCCGCAGGCGCAGGAATTCTTCATCGGCACCGGCACGCGCGACGCAACGCTGCCTGCGCACCCGCGAATGCTGAACTGGAAGCTGCCCCAATGGCGAGGCACCAACCTGCGCGCGTCGACGGAGGCGGTGGTCGCCAGCGCCGAGGCATTGGACGCGGCGAGCCTGCCGATCACGATTCGATCGCACGAGCCGACCTTCGACGTGACGGTGGCGACGTTCCTCGCGACCTACCGGGTGCTGCACAAGGCCTGGCCAGCGGGCATGAGCGCGCTCGTCGAGTACGTGAGCGAGTGGGAGCAGGGACGCACCGAGTCGGCCGGCGCGTACGATCGTGCGCTGGCGTCGGTCTTCTATGGCTCGATGCACGTCTTTCGCGCGACGGGCAGCCCGCGGCCGCTGGTCGAGCTGATCGCCGCAGTGCTGGCGCTCCAACCGTCGGGCCCCGAGCTCACCACCCTGCCCTCGCAGCTGATCTCAGCGCGCGTGTCGCGGCGGCTGAAGGCTGACGCCGATCTCTATCGAACCGAGCTGTCGCGCGCGTGGAAGGTGCAGCTCGATCTGCCGCTCGATCACGGCGCAGACGCGGGCTACCGGCGCATCGACGCGCTGTTCCTCTCGTCACCCCAAGACGTGACGGTGCTGAAGCTCATCGCGCGGCCCGACGCGGAGTCCTCGAGCTACGGCCGGGGGTTCGAGCTGATGGCGGTGCACGCGCCGAACGAGCCGCAGGCGTGGGGCAAACACACCATCTCGATTCCGCCTGAGAGCGCCGGCTCGCTCGCCGATCTCGCGCACACGCTCGACCGCCGCGAAGGCCCGAACAAGCCAGACGGGACGCCGAGAGCCACTGGCAAGCCGCGCTTCACGAACCAGCCTGCGGAGCTCGAGGGCCTTTCGGACCCCTGGTACTCCGATGGCTACGCGTGGCCGAAGGGGCGCTCGACGATCGTCGCGCCACCGTTCGTCGGCACGCGGCTGTCGCGGGAAGAGGTGTGGGAGACGATCTGGCAGCGCTTTCACGTCGGCCGGAACATTCACGTGTCGTCGGCGCGGACCATCTTCGCGAAGCCGGTTCGAACGCACCCGTCGGTCGACGAGCACCTGCTCGAGGCCAGAGGCTTCACCCGCACCGCGTGGACGCGCGCTCAGTCCGGTCTGCTGCCCTCGGTGGTGCGCTCCTTCCTCGGTGACGCGTCGTCGGGCGACGTGACGCACTTCGAGAAGCAGGCTGGCGAACGCACGGTGCGCGTGTCGCTCTACCCGAGCCGGCTCGCGATCTTCTGGGTGGAGCAGACGACCGCGTCGACGACGTTGCTCGAGCTCGCGCGAGCGCAGGCCTCATTGGCGAATGCTCGCACGCTCGACGAGCTCAAGCCCGTTCGAGACCTCGCGGACCTCACCCGCACCGTCGGCCAGGAGCGTTGGTTGGTCTTCGGCGCCTACCGGATCAACCGCGCGCGATCGTCGATGCTCGATGGCTCGCGGAGCGTTCAGGGCCTGTTTCACGCGCTCGCGAGCGGTGAAGCCCCGAGCCTGGCGAACCTGCCGAGCGAGTCCGAGTCCAAGGCGCGCACGGTGCAGGTGCATCGCGACGTCGAGCACTGGATGACCGCGACGGGGGGCGCGCGCATCGAGCTGGAGCTGGAGGATCGCGCCGAGCTGCCGGTGCTCGATGGAGACTTCGCGTTGTTCCTGCTGACGACGGGCCAGCGGTACTCGGCGTTCGAGATCACCCGGCGCATGGGCGAGCTGGAGCGCCGCTCCCGCCGGAGCCGATGGGCCTCGCTCGCCCCGACGACGACGCTGCGCGGTGACGTGATGTTCTTCACCAACTCGCTCTGGTACGCGCGCGTGTCCGACGAGCCCGACATCAACGCCCGCTACGACGCCTGGCGCGAGCTGCATGGCATGCACGACACGGTGGAGTCGCTCCGCAGCCAGACCTCGGAGCTCGACGAGTACCGCAAGGAACGCTTCGAGAAGATGACCGGCATTCTGCTGCTCCTCTTCCTGCCGATCACGATGGCGACGGGGTTCTTCTCAGGCGCGCAGTTCAACGAGATGGAGCTTCGCGTCGGGTTGCCGTGGACCACGGGCGGCTGGAAGGTCTTCCTGATCTACACGGCGGTCTTCACGGTGCTGGTGTTCGGGGCCCTGCTGGTCGCGCGCCTGCTGTCGTGGCGAAAGCGCTGAGCCGGTCCCCGTTCGGTGAGGTGCCGAAGTGGGGGGACGACGCCTTGCCCTGATCGGTGGCCGCTGTACGCATGAAGCATGGAAGCCACCGAACTGAACGTGATCGACGAGACCATCTCTGAGGCGAGCCTGCCGGAGGCGTGCCCGAGCTGCCAAGGCAAGCTGTCGGTGAGGCTCTCACCTGACGGCATCTCCACGGTGTGCCTGCGCTGCCACTTCATGGGGCGCGCGCAGCTCGAGACCGACGAGTACGGCTCCACGTCGCTGGAGCTGATCCCCACGGCGCAGGCGTGACTCACTGCCGACGGACGCGGAACTCCCCCTTCGTCAGCTCGGTCTTCAACCCGTGGCCGTCTTGCTGGAAGGTAAAGGTGGCCTCGAACGTTCCTTCATCGAAGTCGCCTTTGTCCTTCGCTTCCCTGGAGATCTTCGCAGTGCAGCTGCCCGTCACCTGATCGCCGTCGCGCGTGCGCCAGGTTGCGTCGCGGCACTTCCAGCTCTTCCCCTCGGGCACGAGATAGAGCGAGAGATCGATCGAGCTGGTCTTGTTGTGCCCTGAGATCGCGAGCTGCTTGCCGTCGTAGGACTTCACCGAGACCAGGTTCTCGTCGACCTCGGGCGTCCACCCGCGGTCCATGACGAACTTCATCCACAACACGTTGGCGGTGACGTCTCCAAACTCGCACCAGGGCGTGTAGTTCTTGTGGTACCCGAGCATGTCGCTGATCGAGCCGTTGAGTTCGACGTAGCGGCGCCAGTACGTCTTCGCGCGCTCGCAGTCGTCGTAGCGGGCTGAGTCCATCGCGATGTCCTTGGCCACGTAGGCGAGCACGCTGCGGGTCTTCGCGGTGGCGGGGCACGTCTTGACGAGGTTGTCCCAGAACCGGTCCATGCCCTCGAGACCCTCGTGGCGGACCTGGTCGTCGCAGACACGGCTGGCGCCGACGCGAAGATCCATGTCCTCACAGCTCTTGAGGCCTTTCGCGTAGCGCTCGCGCACGTCACGCTCGAAGTCATGGGCGCCGCCGATCAGCTTCTTGATCTGCCCTTCTCGCCACGAGTTGCGGCCGTCGGTCGGGTACGTGTCGAGGATGAGCTGAAACGCGGCAACGGCGTCGTCGTCTCGATGGAGCCGCTCGAGGATCTCGGCCTTGTCCTCGATGAGGCTGGCCGCAGCCCGGGCCGTGGAGTCACGTTGGGCCGCGCTGGCCTCTGCTGCGGTCTTCATGGCGGCAGCGATGCGATCGTCGAAGGTCTTCCACAGCGCCTTCGCGTCGGCAGGTGACAGATCCGCCCAGGTCGGCGCCACGGTGTAGTCCGACCGGTCACCCTTGGCGTCGACGCCCGAGACGATGCGGCCGCCGAAGACGAACTGCGACAGCTCGTTGAGGGCCTGATCGGCGCTCACGATGTTCGCAGGCCCGAGGCCCGAGTCGGTGATGTCGTTGAGCAGCTCCGGAGCGATCGTCGCGTCGGAGGGACTGAAGTTCGAAGAGCCCTTCGAGTGCAGGCGCAGCTCGTCGAGATAGCGCAGCTGGTTCGAGTGCCACGAGCGCATCGCCTCGATCGCCTGTTGGCGCTTCGACGTCAGCACGACCCGCAACGAGCTCTCGCGACTCGAGACGTATTGGCGAAGCACGCGCGCGAGGAAGTGCGCCTTCACGCGGCGCATCGCGAGGAACCGGGCCTGCTCTGGCGTCGAGAGCTGGTCGAACTTCGCCTCGTTCTTGAGCGTGTCGTCGGCTGCCTTGGCCACACGCAGCGCCGACTCGGTGATGATCTCCTTCTTGCGTTTGTTGTATTCCTCGAGCGCTTTGACGGCCTGCTCCTTGCGCTCGCGCGCCATCAGGAACGTCGGCGACTTCGACACCAGCGCCGCGAACGCCTTTTGCGCCTCTTCGACCTTCCCGTTGTCCGACAGATCCATCGCCTTCGAGTACGCGAGCAGCGCCTCGAGTGAGGGCACCTTCGCGCGGCGTCGGCCGGCCTCGTTCTTCACCTTGATGTCGATGCCGACCGTGACGCGGTCGACCAGCTGCTGCTCGATCTCGAAGATGTCGTCTTTGGGGCCATCGGCGCGGGCGGTCACCACGATCGAGTTCTTCGTCGCGTCGAGCAGCTTCGCGTCCAGGATCAGCTTGTCGCCGCTGAGGGTCATGCTGCCGGTGAGCAGGTAGCGGGCCTCGAGGAACTTGCCGATCTTCACCGCCGTCGCCTGATCGAAGTACTTCGTGCGCTGGAGCTTGAGCTCGGCGACGACGGCCTCGAACTTGTCACGCTCGACGACCGTGACGCCGTCCCACGAGACGAGGTCGGTCACCATCATGTCGGCGAGCCCCTTCCGCATGACGTCGAGGTCGGCGTTCTTCGTGTTGTTGTCGAAATAGAGGACGGCCATCGTCGGCTTGGCGTCCGAAGCGCCAAGGGCGAGGGCGAGAGTCAGCAGGGCCGCGTGCATGTGTCAGGGCTCCGTGGGCAGGAAGAGGAACTGGCCCGAGCGAGGCAGGTGTTCGTCGAACCGGAAGAACTGCGGAGACTGCTCCGCCTGCCGCGACTGTCGCACGGCGAGCGGCACCTTCGAGACGAGAAACGCGGCGAGCTCTTCATCGGTGATCACCCGATCGCCGTTCGAGTCAGCCAGCGCCCGGCCGAGCCCTTCGAGCAGGAAGGCGGTGAGCGCGGAGTGCCCGTTCCACTGCCAGGCGCCCTGCTCTGCTTCGTCTTCCCAGGCGCGCTGGCCCTTCGTCGCCGCCGTCAGCACGACCTCGGCGCGTTCATTCCACAGCGTGCGCAGCTCACCCGACAGCCGCGCGTCACCCTTCGCGCCCACGGCCCAGCCCGAGTAGCAGGCGTCGAGGATCACCATCACGTGCTTCGACGGCACGCCCTTGCGCAGGTCGTCGATGAGCTCCTGCATGTCCCAGCCGCGCTCCGAAATCGGTCGTTCGGGGTGCTCGAAGTAGCCCGAGGGCTGGAGCACCCCGAAGTCCTTCCGGGCGCCAGCTTCGAAGCCGCCGTGTCCCGAGTAGTAGAAGAGGAAGCTCGAGGAGTCGTCGGCGGTGAAGCGTTGGCGGAAGCGCTCGACGGCGAGCTTGAGGTTCTCAGCAGTGGGGATGCCGTCGGTCTGTTCGCCGGCCCCGGGGCGATCGACAAAGAAGAGAACGTTCTCTTTGCGGTAGCCAAGCTTCGAGATCAGCAACTCCCGCATCGCGCGCGCGTCGCGACACGGGGCGTGGAGCGTTCGATCACCAGAGTAGCCACACACCCCCGCCACCAACGCGTAGGGCTCGAAGGAGCGAGGGCCGTCCTGGGCTGCGAGCAGGTTGACCACCTTCGCAGGAGGCAGCGGGTCGCCCTTGGCTCCTGACGTGTTCGCGTTCGATCCGACTGAGTTCTTGATCAGAAACCCAGCGCCGAAGGCCAGCACCATGATCGCCAGCCCGCCCACGATGGGCGCGGTGAGCAACTGCTTTGCCGTGTACGCGCCGAGCAGCTTCACGATGCGATCGAGCGTCAGCCGGGTGCCGTCTCTCGAGGACGCGATCAGCGTTCCACCGTGCCGCTCGCCGGCGTACCAGGGGTTCGTATCTTCTGCCGTGAGCCGGGCCGCCAGCCACTCGAGCCGGAGCTTGCGAGACGGATCTGCCGAGACGACGAGCGTGCCATCGCGCTGCTGCACGAGCAGGAGCCCTGCGCCCTGGTGACGCCGCGCCCAGAACTTGAACTGCGTCGACACCGGCCGGTCCAGCACGAGGAGCACGACTCCGCGACTGGAGCCCGAACGTGAGGCCTCGGCAGGGAGATCGACCGTGAGCTCTCGACCGCGTTTCAGATCTTCTTCGAACAAGCGTTGGTCGTCCGAGAGCTGGGCGACGTACTTCTGCAGCGCTGGAACGCTCTTGAGAAACGGCTCATCGAGGAGCGGTCGACCCGCCTCGACGTGCGCGCGTACGGCGTCGAAGAGCACCGTCGCCTCATGTTCGAACGCAGCCCGGTCTTCGTGGTTGAGCAGCGTCTCTTGAGCGAGCGCGAGGAAGACGCCCTGCACCGTGAACTCCGGCGAGACGCGATCAGGCCAACGACCCTGTCGCACGTCCTCTGCGTACAGACAGACCGCCTCGAGCGCCGGCGATACCGCTGCCAGGCCCATCAGGTACCAGCACCACGCCTCGTCCAGCGTGGGGAACTCCGGAAGCGTCCGCACGCCTGGAGCTCTCGTGCGGAACCACTCCAGCGAGGTCATGGCTCGATCAACTCCGGAGCGAACGCTTCGAGCGCGAGGGCACGCAGCCGTGCCGCACGCGCGGGATCACGGAGCAGCGATGGGCGCAGCGGAAGTCCGCTTGCGAGCTCAGCGGCATCGACGATCGCTCCCTCCTTCGTGATGCGTCGGCCTTCCAGCGTGTTGCCGCGTCTCACGACGACCGCGTCGATGAGACCATCGCCGTCGGTGTCGTACTGAAACCACTCCACGCCTTCGAACGACGACCACAGGAAGCCCGCGCCTGGAAAGCCACGCTGCGCCCAGTCGCTTCGGGTCGCGAGCGTCTGCCCCTGCGTTCCGTCGAGCGCGAAGCCCATGGTCGTGGCTTGAAACTCCGTCGCGGTGACGATGGCGAGCGGAAGGCCCGGCCCCGAGAGCGCGCTGATCTTCCCTTTCGTCGCACCGAAGATCGGGAACGTCGCGGGTGGGCGATCTGGACGGTAAAGCGCGAAGGTGGCGAGCGCCTGCCCTGCCCGCTCCCGCGCGAGGCCGGTGAAGGACGAGAGCGCGACGGCCCGCCAGTCGGTGCCGCGCAGCGCCGGCTCGTCGACGAGTGCACCCGTGCCGCTGCGGAGGAATGCCCGCTCGACGGTGATGAAGTTGGTCGACTCCAGAACCCGCGTCGCGCCGATGAAGATCCACCAGCGCCCGGGCTGGCGAACGACCCGGAGCGCAGGTGTCGCAACCCGGAGCGCTGCCTCGACGTCGCCGCCCTTTTTCAGGACCTCAGCCGTCGCGTCGATGAACACGGCGGACCCGCTGCCACGCCGCGCGTAGACCGCGTCAGGTCGTCCATCGCCGTCGAGATCTCGCGCCTTGAAGTCCTTCGCGCCGGCGAGCGAATCTGGAGGCTCCGGGAGCGCGGAAGGATCGAGCATGGGCGCGAGCTCCTTCACCAGCGCGGCCCAGCGGGGCGACGGCAGGAGCTCGGGATCGGTGAGCGTCGCCGCCCCGAGAAAGGCGCCCGGAGTACGCCCATCGAACGCGAGGGCCTTGCCGACGCCTCCGTTCGTCGCCGCGATCACCACACGATCGAACGTGCCGTCGGCGTCGCGATCGAACCAGCCAAGCCATTGACCTGCGACCTGACCGAGCACCGCGTCGGGCTTCATTCGCGTCGGGAAGCCAGGCGGCACCGGTTGCTGCGAGGTGTTCACGATGAACGCCGCACGCGCGCCGCTGCCGGATTGGTACAGGTCGTTCTTCCCGTCACCGTCCGAGTCGCTCCAGCTGCCACCGCTCGCGACGAGCTCCCACGGAGACGGCAAGCGCGGCTCGGGTTGCGATGGAACGGTCTCGAGGAACCGTCGCACCTCGGCGACGTGAACGTGGAAGTTGGTCGCGACGCCTGCCCGCGTGTCCGTCTTCAAGAATGCGTTCACGCCAACGAGCTCGGCGGCCAGGTTCACCAGCGGCCCACCCGAGTCACCTGGAGAGATCTGACAGCTCGACTGCACGACCAGCCCGGGCACCTTCTCTTCCAGGCGCTGACGCTCGAGTTCGACCGAGGCGCCAACCGAGCGGCACGCAGCCGACGCGGCAGCATCAGACTCCACGACGCAGTCGGTGCCCACCAGCGACGCGAGATGCGTGGCGAGCTTCCCGATGCTGGCGACCTCTCCGTCCTTGATCGCCCACAGCAGGCCGATACCGCCGTGCCCGAGCGCTGCGACTGGCTCGCCCGGAGTCGGGTCGCGCTTCGAGAGCTTGATGGCCACCAGGTCGGCGGGAGGATCGGCGATCTTCAACACCGCGAGATCGAGCAGCGGGTCGCTCTTGAGCACCCACGCCGTCATCGGCCGCTCGTCGAGCACCATCACGCCCTGCGGCGAGATCGCTCCTCGCTGGAGCTGCACCTTCGCCTTCAGGTCGACGAGTTCCGCGCGCGCGATGACGTGGTGGTTGGTGAGGACGAAGCCGCGCGAGTCGAACACCACGCCGCTGCCGTAGCTGGCGCCTGCCCGCACGATCACCGTCGCCGGAGCCGCCTTTCGGTACACCTCGCGCAAATCACCCTTCGCGCCGCCGGCCTGCACGACGCGGCTCGCGCCGATCGAGGTGCCGGCCTCACGCAGCGCCGAGAGCAGCCGTTCAGGATCGTCGACGGACTCGGACACGCGCGGCGTCGCTCGGGACGTCACGCACGCGCAGAGGAGGAGCAACGGAGCCGAGAGCCGGCGCACGGGCGATCAGTTCGCGCCGGGGAACGACGTCACGTACTTGATCTTCACGTCCGGGAACGAGGTCACGAACTGCACCTTCGTGTCCGGGAAAGAGGTGACGAACTGCCACTTGCCGCACGAGTCGGGGAACGAAGTGACCTTCTGGACCTTCACGTCCGGGAAGCTCGAGACCTCCTGCACCTTCACATCGGGGAAGCTCGTGACGACCTGGATCTTCCCGTACAGCTTCTTGCCGTTGAAGGTGCAGCTGCCCTTGTTGAACGAGCCACCGGCGTCGGCGCGCAGCGAGGTGACGACTCCGGCGACCGCGATGACGGCGAGCAAC
>JAUXRI010000176.1 GCA_030681895.1 Myxococcales bacterium
GCGACCTTGCCTTTGATGGGGCCCTCCATCGTGCGGCCCAGCCGGCCTGCGGCGAGCGCGATGCCGAAGTCGAGCACCTTCACTTCGCCGTCGTAGGTGACGAAGAGGTTCTGGGGAGAGACGTCTCGGTGGACGATCTTCAGCGGCTGGCCTTCGAGGCTCGTGCGCCGGTGCGCGTAGCCGAGCCCACGCGCCGCGGCCGAGATGATGGTCACCGCGAGCGACGCCGACAGCGGCCCCTCGACCTCCAGCAGCCGACGCTTGAGCCGGCCCACGGTCTGGCCCGCGAGGTACTCCATCACCAGGAACACCGAGCCTGCGTCGCGACCGAAGTCGAACAGCTGCACGATGTTCGGGTGCTGGAGCTGCGCAGCGATGCGCGCCTCGTCGAGGAACATGGTCATTGCCGCCGAGTCGGCGTCGGCACCCGCGAGCACCCGCTTGAGCGCAACGAGGCGCTCGAAACCGCCGGCTTCACCCTGCCGCGCGAGCCAGACTTCACCCATGCCGCCACGCGCGAGTTCCCGAACGAGCACGTACTGCGCGACCGTCAACCCGGGTTGCCAGCTCTGGACGGGTGAAGTCGCCACGCTACAGTGAACTCTATGCGTTTCTGGGTGGTCCTCGCGGTTCTGTTCGCCAGCGCCTCGATGGCGGGCAACCCGAAACTCGAAGCCGTTCGAGAGCAGGTGAGCGCGCTCAAGTACCCACAGGCGGCCCGCACGCTCGACGAGCTCCGGCAGACCGACGGCCTGAGCCGCACCGAGGCGCTGGAGTTCTTCACCCTCGAAGGCCTCGTGAAGGGTGCGCTGAACGACGGCGACGCGGCGAAGGCAGCCTTCACGCGCGCGTTGCTCATCGACCCCGAGCTCAAGCTGCCAGGCAAGGTCGCGCCGCGGGTGAGCACGCCGTTCCTCGAGGCGAAGAGCTGGGTGAAGGAGCACGGCGCGCTCGAGCTGTCGACGAGCGCGCTCTCTCGCCTCTCGGATGAAGGCTGGAGCCTCGACGTGTCCCCCCTGAAGGACGCGCTCTCGCTGGTGACCGACGTGCGCTTCGACCTCGACGAAGATGGCACCCAGCGCACCGTGGTGACGCCCGTCTCGCAGACGAAGCAGCTGACCGGCCGCGGCGGCGTGGTGGTGGTGCGGTGGGCCTTGCTGACGGCGCGACGGTGGGTGCTGGCAGAGGGCGGCCCGCTGTCGCTGGAGAAGCCGGTGGCCGTGGCGGTGCCGACTCGACCTGCGCCGGTCTCGGTGACGGCCGTGCAACCGCAGCCCTTTCCGAAGGTCCCCGGGTTCGTCGCGCTCGCCGTCGGTGCAGGCCTCACCGTGATTGGCGCCCTGCTCTTGAATGGAGCGGCGGAGTCTGTCGCACGGGCGCGTGGAGCCATGACGTTCGACGAGCTGAAGAGCGCGACGAGAGTGGGCCGGACGAGCCAGACGTTCGGAGGCCTGCTGCTCACCGGAGGTCTGGTGTCTGCAGCGGTCGGCGCGGCGTTGCTCTTCGTCGGCTTCACGAGCGCGCCGGCGCCAGCGAGGATCTCGTTCACGGCGACGGCGAATGGTGGCTTCGCGGTGCTGTCCGGAGCGCTGCCGTGAAGCGTCTGGCGCTGCTGGTGTGTTGCAGCCTCGCGTCATGCATCGACTTCGACGCGCTCGAGGACGAGGTGTGCGCCGCGCGGCCCTCGACGTGCGCTGATGCTGGCGTCGATGCGGGCACCACCGCGGACGTCGACGCAGGGGTCGATGCCGGCGCGCCCGACTCGGGGACGACGTCGTACTATTGCAGGCCCTGCACCTCGGCCGCGCAGTGTGGCGGGCCGCAGAACTTCTGCTTCGCGCCCGGCGTCTGCGGCATCGACTGCTCCGCCAACACCAGCATCTGTGGACCAGGTCAGCGCTGCGCGTCGGTCGCCGCGCCGGACGGCGGCATCAGGGGCTACAACTGCGTGCCGCTCAACACCCTCTGCGACGGCGGCCTGCGCGACGGCGGCTAACGCTTCGACTCAGAGGGACAACAGCCCGCTGGGTTTCGGCAACACCACCGACTGTCCAACCGCCGGGAGCACCATCGGCATCCGGCGCTCCCCTTCCCATTGGCCGAAAGTGAACCCGCTGCGCTCGAGCACCTCGACGAACGTCACGCGAAGACGATTCGGAAGCCCTTCGTCGAGCCCGATGACCTCGACCGACGCACCGTTCAGCTTGACGCGGTGACCCATCGCGATGGGGTGCTGCGTCGAGCGCACGAGCTGCTCGAACACCGACTCCATCATTCGCCCGTCGATGACCTCGACCTCGACCTCTCGGTCCGACACGCGCGTGAGTCGATGGGCGTACGCGGCGAACGAAATGGAGATCCACGCCTTCGGCGGAGGCTTCCCTCGCAGCAGCCGGTGCATGCCCGGGTACAGCACCGCCGCCGGGTCCGGAGCGAGGAAGACGAACACCCGGCCCCCGAGCGCCTCGTCCGACAGCCCCGTCTCCATCGCTTCACGCCTCGAGAGGTCTGCGCCGAGCCGATAGATGAGCGCGTTCGAGGGCCAGGCGACGAGCGGCAACAGCACGGCAGGCACGACGAGCACTCGTGCACCGACGCGAACGAAGCGGCTGGCCGAGCGCCAACCGAACACCAACACCGCGGCGATGATCGCCGAACCGCCGACCGAGGGCATGAGCAGCAGTCGATTGAGCGGAAACGTCGCGAGCACTGGAATGACCGAGAGCGCGGCGCCGAGCGCGAGCCACCGCAGCCCACTTCGTTCCGCGTCCGACAGCGTGCTCCACAATGCCCGGAGCAGGACGACAACCACCACGAGCGCGACGACCCCAGCGAGCGCGAGCACCGGGCGAAGCGCGACCTTCACCATCCAGAGGTCGGCGGTCGCTCCGAGGAACTGGGCGCCCGTCAACGCCAGGGCCTTCGCGGGCGCACGGGACAGGAACGCGAGCGGCTCGCGGAGCGGGTCGATGTAGATCTCGGAGCCAAGCGCGCCCGAGCCACTCCACGAATAGAGCGCCACGTACCCGAGCCCGACGACCGTCATCGGCAGCAGCGCCTTCACCCGGCCGACGACGCCACCGGGGCCGCGCGTCAGCTCCCACGCGCCGAGGTAGGCGAGCGCCGCCACCGCCGACTCTCCGCCCGCGAGCCCGAGCACCGCCGCCGCCAGCGAGAGCGGCAGCCCCCAGCGCCACCCGTCTTCTCGCCACCGCACGTGCGCGAGCACTGCCAGCAAGGCGAAGACCGTCGAGATGAGCGCGTTGCGATTGGCGATCCACCCGACGGCGATGGCGTGAGCGTCATCGATGGCGAACAGCACGGCAGCGAGCGGAACGAGCGGCGACGGCCCGAGGGCACGGCGGTACAGCCTCGTCACCACGGCAATCAACGCCACGTACCAGGCGATGGAGTGCAGGTGCATGAGCGGCGCGTTCTCGCCGATGAGCGCGTGCTCCAGGTTGGCGACCAGCGCGGTGAGCGGCCTCAGGAACGAGAAGCGCAAGGTCGGCAACGACCACCAGGGGAACGGCCCGTTCTCGATGAGCGGCTGCATGTCTTCAGGCTTGCCGCTCGCGAACGTGAAGAGGTGCCAACGATCGCCTGAGCCGAGGTCCTTGAAGCCCTCGAGCAGCGCCTGATGCAGGTAGTCGTCCATGAAGAGGCCGGTGGCGCAGAACGGCAGCGCCACCACGGCCCCGAGGATGAGCGCGGTTCGTCCCGCGCGTTCACCGAAGACGAGCTGCTTCCAGCCCGTCAGCCCGGCCACCTCAGCTCACCGGCAACGCCGCGACCTGCGCGAGAAATTCGGCGCCCTTCTTCGGGTCGCTCATGAACACCCACGCGGCGAGGCCCTGCAGGTGCGCGTGCGACTCACCGTCACGGTACGGCTTGCCCTTCGACCGGTTGTGAATCGCGGCGCGCAGCCGTCGCACGACGTCGCGAGACACGCGCGCCTTCGCCACCTGCGGGCCGGCGTCGTTGATGGTGAGCCCCGTCACGCGCTGCGCCGCCCCACGACGGAGCACCTGCGTCTTCTTCCCGTGGAGCGTGAAGCCCTCACTCTTCAAGATGTCCTTCGTCTTCTCGACGAGAATTCCGAGCGCGAGGCGTTTCCGCTCCGGCGTCTTCCTGAACGAGAACGTCAGGTCGTCGGCGTAGCGCGTGTAGGTGCAGCCCAGCGCGCGGGCGAGTGCCGAGAGCCGCTGGTCGAGCCGCATGCACAGCGCGTTGGTGATGGCGGGAGACGTGGGCGCGCCCTGCGGCAACGCACGTGGCCCCGTCGCGACGTGGAGCGTCTGCTCGCGGAACTCGACCAACTGCCGCGGCGCCTCGGTGCACAGCAGCGCCAACAACGTCGCCACCGGCTCGGTCGCGCCCGACTTCCGCAACAGGCCCTTCACGCGTTTCCAGGTGACGGTGGGGAAGAAGTCTTTCACGTCGAGCTTCACCACGACGTCAGCGCCGACGTGCTGCAGGGCGTTCGTCAACACGCTGCGCGCGGGCAGGAAGCCATGCGCCGCCGCGTGCACCGGCAGCTTCTCGAAGTAGTGCTCGAGCGCCCACCGCTGCAGCGCCTTCAACTTCGGCATCGGCGCGGTGATGGTGCGCTCTCCGCCGGTGCGCTTGGGCACCTTCCACGAGTGGTAGTGCGTGCCCTTGTCGACCTCGCGATGAAACGTGAGCCAGCGCAGCTCGGACAACGAGATGTCCATGCCTGCAGCGAGCTCGGTCGCCGTCTCCCACGCGGGCAGGCCGTTCTGCTCGGCGCGCTGGGCGCGGTCCTTCAGGTCGAAGTCGTCGGCGTCCTTCAGGTCGTCCCAGTGCACCGTGTTGCCGAGGAAGCCGATGGTGCCGAAGCGCCGGGCCTCGTTCGCGAGCGCACGCAGCTTCTTCCGTTCGGCACGCGAGGCCGTCTTCTTCTCTTTGAAGACCTTCTTCTCGTCGTCTGACGCGGGTGCAGCGGCGTCGGGGTTGTGGCCGGCCTCGATGAGCTTCGCGCGCACCCAGCCGTCGACGCCGCCCTTCCCTTCAATCTCGAGCCAACGCGCTTCGGCCGCGGTGCGCTGCTTCTCGCGCTCGTCGCGCTCGGCGTCGGTCAGCTTCGTGCGTGGCGGCTCGTGCGTGGTGAGCACCGGCGGCGCGGCTGAGACATGGTCGTCGATTCGATTCGTCACGACTGCCCTCCTGCTCGACCTGCGGAACAGCGACTGTCACGTCAGTGAGTGGGGTGCCGAAAGCACCACCTTCTCTCCTGGGGCTCGGTAGCCTCACCGGCTCTCCCGGCAGAGGGGCATCCTCCGCGGGGGAGAAACTGCGTTCGCGCAGTTGTCTCAGCTCTCCCCCGCGGAGGATGCCCCTCTGCCGAGGAGAGCCAAGAACAGGCTACCTAGCGATGGATGTCGGTCGATTCTCCAGAGCGGCGCAACGCCGCTCCTGCGCACTGAAGCGCGAAGGCTGAAGATCTCGACACCCCGCTCATTGACGTGACGTTTTCGTTGTTCGGTGCGGGTCGCTCCTTGAAGGGACCACCTGTTTAAGCCAGCGGTGGTCCGGGTGAATTGAAAAGTTCGCGTCACGCCAGTGAGTGAGGTGTCGAAGCACCACCTTCTCTCCTGGGGCTCGGTAGCCTCACCGGCTCTCCCGCACGATCATCACCGGCGCGAGGCCTGAAACCGCGTTTGCGCGGTTGTCTCAGCTCAGGCCTCGCGCCGGTGATGATCGTGCGAGGAGAGCCAAGAACAGGTTACCTAGCGATGGATGTCGGACGATTCTCCAGAGCGGCGCAACGCCGCTCCTGCGCACTGAAGCGCGAAGGCTGAAGTCTCGACACCTCGCTCAATGGCGTGATGGGTCTTTTCGTCTACGTGGCTCCGGTCATGCGAGTTGGGAATCTGCGTCGATGAAGCCGTCTGCGGTGAGGCCGTCGAGGCGCGCGAAGTACGCGTCGCGGGCCTGGGAATCGGAGTCGAACCACGTGCGCTGTTGGCGTGCTTCCTGGTTGCGCGGGCCCCACAGCACCCGCACCAGCTTCGAGTCGAGTGAGACGCGGTAGACAACCTCCTGCGTGCCTTCGCGGCGCACGTAGGTGCGCGTCTCGGCGCGAATGAGCGCGCGACCCTCGGGCGTCAGGCGCGCGGCCTCGTCGTGCAGCTGGCGGCGCTGATGGAAGAGCCGCAGCGCGAGCAGGTGTTCACACGGGCCTTCTCGCGTGCCCGAGCGCTTGAAGTGCAGGCACGTGCAGCTCGCGCCACGCACCCGGCCTTCGGGGTCGAGCGTGAAGCCGGGCGTGAAGGTGCGGCGGGCCTCGAGGTCCTCCACCTCGCCGGTGAGCTCGGTGCCTTCACTGCCGAGGTCGTGCACCTTGGTGAGCTTCACCGCGCCGGCGCCGTCGAGCAGCCGGTGGGCCAGCTTCTCGCGTTCGCCACCAAAGCGAATGAGCGAGACGTCGATGGGGGTGTCGAGGAGCTGGCGTGGGCGGTACTGGCTCTTCACGAGGTCGAACACCACGCGGCCTTTGAGGCACTCGAGCTGCAGCGCCGCGCGGACGTCCTTCGCGGGAGCCCCGAGCGCCTTCACGAGCTCGTCGAACGACGAGGGTCCGCGCGTGAGCAACGTGCCTTGCGCCTTCTCGGCCAGGGCCTCGGCGCTCGCCGCCGGCATCAACGCATCGAACGACGACGCGCTCGACCAGCCAGAGTCCGTCCACCCCGTGTAGCCGACGGTGAGGTTTCCGCGATCGGCGCCGAAGTCGAGCGCCCAGAAGACGGGAAGCCCCGCGCCGAGCAGATGCACGCGCACCGACTTCACGTGGGGCAACGCACGGCCGAGCGAGAGCAGGCGCTGACGCCCGAAGATGCGCACCACGCGCGGCGTCTTCCCTGCGTAGGGAGCGCCATGACACTCGAGCACCAGGTCGAACGGCTCGACGACGATGCGGGGCTGGGCGCCGGGCACGAGCTCGAAGCGGATGCCACGCGGCGGCTTCTTCGCGGCGCGGGTGCGGAGGACGAAGAGCAGGTTGTAGAGGTCGATCGGCGCGAGGTCGACGATGGCAGCAGGCAGCGTCGCGGCCGACTGCACCTGCACGAAGTTGCGCAGCCACGCCCACGGCACCTGCTTCGTCTGCGGCGTGGTGGGCGCATCTCCCCGGCTCGTCACGTCGAGCGCGACCGGCTGCCAGCTGCGCATTCGCTCGAAGCGCGCGATGAAGGCCTCGTCGAGTGAGAGCGTCGACGTACCGTGCGCGACCTCGCGGCCGTCGAAGAGTGCAGACGGCAGTGAGAGGCGCGCGTAGCTCGACTCGTCTCGCGAGAAGACCTCGAGAGAGAGCTCGTCGGGGTTCACCGTGAGCACCGGCTCGAGCACGTGCTTCGGCTTCTCTTCGTTGCCGAGCTGCTGCTCGAGGAACTGCTTCTGCGCTTCCCAGATCTCCTTGTTCGCTTTCTTCCCCTGCTTCGTCAGGTACGCGAGGTAGACGGCGAGGTCCTTGCGCTTGTAGCGAAGGTCGCTGCCCAGCACGTCGAACGCCGTCATGAGCGCGTCGCGGAAAAGCGCCGGCGCCTTCACGGTGCCGCGAAGTCCAACGGGTCCACGCGAGCCATCGACACCGAGCGTCACCTCGGCCCGGCCTTCGCCAGCCTTCAGCGCGCTGGGCGCGGCGTACTGCACCTTCACGTCACGAACGGCGCTCATGCGGCAGCTCCTTCGGCGAAGTCAATCGTCATCGTCGTAGTCCTCGTCGTCGTCTTCGTCGCCGTCGTCATCATCGTCGCCACGCGCAGGCTTCGTCGGAACCGCGGGCATCATCGACTCGGCGAGCGCCGGGTCTGAGGCGAGCTGGGTGAGCTGCTCGGGCGTGAACCACTTCGGTGCGCTGGTGCGGCGGTCATTCGTGCGTTGAGCACGACGCAGCGCACGGAACGCGGCTTCACGGAGCTCCGGAGTGCCCCACGGCGCGTCGAGCTTCGCGGCAGCCTTCGGCGCTTCGGGCTTCGCCGCCTCGACGGCTTTGGGAGGCTTCACGCCCCTGGGCTTCACCTCGGAGTAGCCCTTGCCGGTCTTCTCCTTGATGAGCTTCTCCATCTCTTTCTGCGCAGCCTCGGGCGACGCGAGCTTCTTGGGCTTCTTCTGGCCCGCGGAGCCGATCTTCCCGAAGCGCACGGTGGTGGTGGTGTCGACGACCATCACCTCCCAGAACTTGGAGCTGTCATCTTCTTCGAACTCGAAGCGCCTCGCGCCGGGCATGGAAATGTCGGGGCTCGGGCCGTCATCCTCATCGGAGTCGCCGTCGTCGCCATCGTCATCCGACTCGTCGTCTTCATCGCCTCCGCCGTCGTCATCTTCATCGTCTTCGGAGTCACCACCACCGGCGCTGAAGGCGAGCTTCGCCAGGAACTCCGCGACGTCGTCACCGCCCATGCGTCCCAACGCCATGAGCGCCGCGCGTTGAACGGCTTCGCTGGAGCCCTTCTCAGCCTGCGTCATCAAGACCGTCGGCACACGCGCACCGATGAGCTTGGGCAACATCACGGCACGGCCCGCTTCCGTCGCGAGCAACATCGCGTCGGCCTTCAGGGCATCGAAGGCGAGGCTGTCGAGCGGCTTGGTGGTCTCGATGAGCCCGAGCGCATGCGGAGCGGCTGAGGCGACGAGGGCAGAGACGGCGGCGCGACGAACTCCAGCGTCGAGGTCACCCGACCCCTTCGCCAGCACCGCGGCTGCTCCGACGCCCGCACGCCGCAACACGCGCGCGGCTTCGGCACGGACACTCGCGGGCGCTGGAGACGAGCCGACGAGCGACTTCGAAGCGAGCTCTTCGACCTGCCGCGCTTCATGGAGCGTCGCGGCCCAGAGCAGCCGCAAGAACGCGCTCTCTTCGGCGACCTTGTCGGTGCCAACGCTCTTCGCCCATCGTGTCGCTGTCGACGTCGCCGCGCTGACGAGGGCCTGCGCACGTTGGCTCTGTTCACCTGCTGGGAGCGCGGTGCCCGAGAGCGCATGACGCGCCATCAGCCACGCCATGTCTTCTCGCACCGAGGGGAAGTCAGACGCAGTGAACTTCACCAGCGCATCCGTCGGCAGGCTCGCGCGGCGGCCGAGGCCGAACTTCACCTTCGAGCGGAGCGCAGGCTGCAAGCGTGGGTTCGCGAGGCGCTCGAGGAGCGGCCCCGGCTCGGCTTCGGCCAGGAGGTACGCCAACGCAGGACCCGAGATGGCCGGCAGGTCGCTCGAGGCCGCGCTCAAAGCGACGCGGAGTGGATCGTTCGGGAAGCACGCCTCGAGCGACAGCAGCGCGGTGTCGGCGAGCTGGTAGATCTTCAGCCCGCGCGCCAGCACCCGTTCGCTCGAGGGATCAGCGAGCACGCCGAGCGCGCGAATCGATTCCTTGCGCACCTCGAAGTCGAAGTCGCCGTCGTCGCCCGCAATCTGTTGCAGCTTCGAGAGCGCCCGATCATCCGCCACCCAGCGCAGGCCACGAACCCCGGCGCCACGGAACTGCCCTTCCAGCGCCGACGACTCGACGACCTCGATGACGCGCTTCTTCGCCTCGAGCTCGGTGAGCGCCTTGTAGAGCCGGCCGAGCGCTTCGATGGCCGCGCCACGAACGAGCGGGAGCGTCGGCGCCTCTTCGGTTCCACCGGCCGCGAGCAGCTCCATCTCTTCGAGCGCACGGACCTGGCCCGACGTGCCGAGCGCCAGCACCGCCCTCGCCTGCTCCTCGGGCTCGCCAGCGCGGGTGAAGAGCAACAACGGACGCAGCGAGGCGGGGTGCTGACGGCTCGCGAGGCCTTCCGCGGCCTGGAGCATCAGCTCGCGGTTGCCCTGAGCGATGACCTGCTCGAGCGGCGCCTGCGGAGCGTCATGTTTCTCGACGCGCGTGGCGTAGCTGGTGACGGCCTGCACGCGAGTGGCGACGTCGCGGTCGGCGAACAACGAAGCGAGCAGCGCGTTGTACTCAGGCTCGGCGCCGACGTCGGCGTCACGGGCGGCGGCAGCTCGCAGCGCTGCGTCCTTCGCCTTCATGGCGGCTCGAATCACCTGGAGCACACCGGCGCCGTGACGCGGGCGACGCTTCTCTTCGGCGACGTACTCCTTCGACGGCGCGCCCTTTACGGGTGGCCGGCGATGGTTGGTGAGGAGCAGCGCTCCGGAGAAGGCGGCCATGCGCACGTCGGCCGCCGGGTCCTCGAAGAACGACAGCAACGGCTCGAGGCCTACGAGGCGGCGAGTGCCAGCCAGCGCGGCGATGGCGTCCTTCTTCAGCCCGGTCGTCGACGGCAGGCCGCCCGTCGTCGCGGCCGAGGTCGGCTCGGTCCACGCGTCGATGGCGTCCTTCGATTCCTTGAGGCCCAGACCCGAGCGAGACCGGTGCGTCGCGATGGCTTCGATCTTCTGCCCAGCGCGAATCATCGCCTCGATGTCCGGGTCGAGCCGTGGGCCCGTGGGCTTGGGCGCCGAGGTCGTCTTCGTCGGTTCCGCGGCGACGGGCAGCGCGGCGAGCTCCTGCAGGTGCGTCACGAGCGCGAGGGCTGCGGCATCGGTCGCGCTGGTACTGAGCGCCGCACGCGCGACGAAGAGAGACGGACCGTCGGGAACGAGGAAACCCGCGAGCACCGGCACGGCGCTGTCGTCCTTGCGCTCAGCCAGCAACTGCGCCGCGAGCAGCCGCACGTCATCACGGTCACTCTCGAGCGCCTTGCGGAGGGCCGGGAGCACGCGCGCATCCTGACTCGCGGCCAGCTTCTGCAGCACGCCGAGACGCAAGTCAGCGTGGGGACTGCCCAGCGCCGCCATCAACGCGTCGAGCTTGCCGGGCCCGTAGCTGCGCTCGAGCAACACGAACGCCTGCTGACGGACTTCGCTCACGTTCGAGGCCAGGGCCTCGACGAACCACGAGCGCGCCGCTTCTCCACGAGCGTTGAGCTGTTCGAGCGCGAGCAGGCCCACATCGGAAGACGATGACGAGAGCGCGTGCTTCAGCGCGACGTCGGGCGTCGCCTCGAGCAGCTTCGTGAGGCCAGCCATCGCCTTCTTGCGAACGAGCCCGTCTTCATCGTCGAGCGCGCGCACGAGGGCAGGCACGACGGACGCGGGCTTCGGGCTCCCGGCCGACGCCATCTCGGTCATGCGGTCGACGCAGTCACGTCGCACGCGGCGGGTCGTCTCGTCGGGGCTCGAGAGCCGCAACAGGCCGACGTACGCGCCGAACGCAATCCACCGGCGGACTTCGAGCTCCTTCTCGTTGGGCGAGGTGACCTTGCTCGACGCACCCGCGAACAGCTTGCGCAGCCAGTCACGACGAGACACGGCGTCGGTGCTCGCGCGGCCGCGCTGGTTGGTGTCGGGCACCACCGTCTCGGACGCGGGGCGGATGGTGACGACGCGCTTCACTTCCTCGAAGAACTCGAGCGGCCGGCGACGCAGCAACAGCGCCTGACCTGCCAGGTAGCGGGCCTGCGGCGTGTCGGCGCTCAGCAACTGCACGAGTCGCATCGCGGCGCGTTCACGTTCGCCTTCTTCCGGCCAGTCCTTCATGTCGCCGGCCTTCTCGGGCTTCGGCGGGCTGACGGCGTTGATGAGCAGGTCGGTGTACGCGCTCACGTCGGCGCGAAGCTCGAGGGCACGGGCCGCGGCGTAGCGAACATCGGCACGACGCGCCGACAACGCAGCGGTCAGCAGCTCGGGCTCGTTGCCTTCACGCGCCGCGCGCAGGTCTCTGGCCAGCAACGTCGCGAAGAACGTATCGGACAGGTAGTCGTCACCATCGTCGAGCCCGAGGAAGAGCGCGTTGTCGCCCGCGGAGCCGAGCGCCACGAGCGCACGCAGCGCGCCTTCGCGAATCGGCAGGTGCGAGTCCTTCAACGTTCCCGTGAGCACCGCGAGGCCACGGTCGTCGCCAAGCCGCGCGAGACCTTCGGCGGCCCAGCTGCGCACCGCGACGTCTGCGTGGCTGAGCGCGTCGAGCAGCAGCCCTTCGGAGCCCGCGTTGCAGAGCCCGCGCGCGGCCTGCTCACGCACGGCGGGGTTCTCGTCTTTGAGCAGCGGGTCGGCGAACAGCGCGGCGGTGCGCGGACTCCCGAGCGTCGCAAGAGCTCCGGTGGCACGCGCACGCAGCGGCTCGAGGAACACCGCCGGGTGACGCAGCTTCAAGTCAGCGTCGAGCACGAAGCCGCGCATCGGCTCGATGATTCGTTCGTCGCCACGCTTCGCGAGCAGCTCGGCCGCGCGCACCCGCACCTCGAGGGCATCGGCCAGCAGCCCAGCGGTCAACGGGCCGGCGTCGTCTTTCACCAGCGCGTCGGCAGACTCGAGCGCGGCGAGGCGAACCGGAATCGAGAGGTCGGCCAGGGCCTTCACCAGCGGAGATCGGAGCGTCTCGGCTTCCGGCTTGCCCGCGAGCTGAGCCGCGCGACGCGCCGAGAGAATACGAGTCGCCACCGCTTCAGACTCGAGTCCCTTGAGCCACGGCTTCGCAGCGTCTCGTCCCAGCAGGCGGGAGAGCGAGGTCAGCGCCGCTTCTCCGACCGTCGCGTCACGGTCGCCGATGGTCTTCTCGAGACGATCGAGCACCCAGGCCGGCGTGCCCTTCGGCGCTGGCTGATCGTCATCGGTTGGCACCTTCCCGATGAGCGCGAGCTGCCGCACCGCGGAGAGCCGCAGGTCTGCGAAGCGCGCGGTCAGCGCGCGATCGATGGCGCCGGTCGCGTCCTTCTCGTGCCACGCCCACAACGTCTTGAACGCCTCGGCCCGAACGGGAGCCGCTTCGTCTTCGAGCGCGTGGCCGAGCAGCGTCTCGGCGTCATCGGTGCGCGCGGCAGGAGCGAGCCCGACCAGCCGCGAGAGCCCACGCTTGCGCATGTCTTCGTACGCGCTGCGCAGCAGAATGCCGGTGAACTCGAGCGGGTGCGCCTCGTCCTTGCGCTTGGTGAGGCCGTCAGCCGCGGCAGCGCGAACCGAGGCTTCGATGTCGTCGACCATCGAGGCGACACGCTGACGGGCTCGGGGATCATCCAACTGGCAGAGCGTCTGCGCGACCCACACGCGGTGCGCGCCGGGCTCTTCACGCGAGAGCTGCAGGAGCGCAGACACGGCCCGCACGTCTCCAGCCGCGAACAAGAGCCCCGCAGCGCCCCGGCTCGCGATGTCGGTCGACTTCGCAGACATCGCGACGAGCAACGGCGTGAGGTCGTCTTGCGTGACGTCTTTCTTCGGGGCCGTCAGGCCAAGCTTCGTGCGCAGCGCGGCGAGTTGATCCGCGTTCGGCTCCTTGCCGCCGTTCGCGCGCCGGTAGATCTCTGGCAGCTCGAGCATCTTCTCGAGCAACACGGCGACGGTGGGGCGCTCCAGCACGCGCACCACGAAGGCGACCTGCCGCACCAGCACCGCGTCATCATCGAGCGCGCGCCCCGAGATCGACTGCAGCTGCGACAGCCTCGCCGACAACAGCGCACGCACCAGCACCTCGGCACGAACGTCGGGAGAGCCCTTCTCGAAGCCAGTGACGAGCGCCTCGACGCCTTCGGGAAATACAGCCTGCAGCGCGTCGAGCCCTGCGAGGCGAACGGCGGGGTCGGCGTCTTTGAGGGTGCTGGCGATGAGCGACGGAACGAGCGGCACGGCGGGATAGAGCGGAGCGAGCGCCTTCAACGCCGCAATGCGCACCGACGGAACCGACGCGCGCACGCCTTCACGCCACGCGAGGAACGGCTGGTCTTCGGTCTTCGCGAGCGCCTCGAGTGCTGCCTGCGCCACGGCGCCATCGTTGTCCTTCACCAGGGCGCGCAGAAGAACGCGGGTGTCCTTCCGTGGCGCGGCCCCGAGCGTCTTCGCGAGGCTCAGCCGAACTGCCGTCTCGCGATCCGCCGCGAGCGTCTGGAGCAGCGGCACGACCTCGGGCTCAGACAGCTTCGGCAGGTCCTTCGCGAGCACTTCTTTCGCCGCCCGCTGCGCCGTCTTCAGCTGTGCGGCGTACAGAGCGAAGCCATCGAGCCCGACGTCGGTTGCATCGGCGAGCAACCCATCGACGCCGACGGTGATGAAGGTCAGCTTCCGGCTGTCACCACCGACGACGATCTCGATCTGCGCCTTGCGGGGATCGCTCTCGACGAGCGCCATCGCGCGCTGCACACCATCAGCGTCGAACGTCTTGCTCCGCTTCTTGTCGTCGAGGCGAACCGTGCGCACCTTCGCGTCGTGGCCAGTCGACACCAGGCGATCGCTCTGGTCCTTCGCGTCGTCTTTCGGAACCGGGAGGAACGCGAACGCGGTGGCGCCGCCTGCGTGGCCGGTGTCTCCTTCTCCGCGCACTTCGCACTCGACCGAGCCTTCGAGGTACCAGAAGCGCACGGTGCCATCGTCGCCGGTCGACGCGAGCCGGCCGTCACGAGGCGTGAACGCGAGCGCCGTCACGGCGCCGCGGTGCCCTTCCATCTCGCGCAGCGCCTTCGTCGCGAACGTGAAGACGCGAACGATGCCGTCATCTCCAGCGGCGGCGACGCGACCATTGGCGACGTCGAGCGCGACGGCCCGCTGAGCGCCCTTCGCCTGGAACTCGTGCTGCTTCGCTCCATCGGCCCACACCACGACTCGGCCATCGAGACCGGTGGAGGCGAGGAGCGCTCCAGACGCAGCCAGCGACGTGACGCCACCTGCGTGGCCATCGACGCTGCCCTGGCTCGCACCGGTCGCGACGTCGAAGCGATGGAGCTTGCCGTCTGCTCCACCGACGACGAGCCGGGTGCCCGAGAACGTGAGGGCGTTCGTGTGCGTGGGCAGTGACACCTGCCGCAGCACCTTGCGAGTGCCCGCGTCGAACAACGTGACCGCCGAGGAGCCGTCGAGCCGCGCACCGCCGACGGCGAGCGTTCGCCCCGTCGCTGCCAGCGCCTTCACCTGCTCGAGATGACCGATGGTGTGTTGGGCCATGGAGGAGTCTTCAGGCCTTCAGCTGCAGGCCGACGTCGAGGTGGGGGTGCGCGACCTTCACGGTGGCGAGCGCGGCGAGACACGCCTGCCACTCACCGCGCGCGATGCTGCCGGAGAACTCGAGGAAGAGCGGGCTGACGGCGCGCGCGAAGCCTTCATCTTCGACTGCGAGCGCGCGCGCGGCTTCGATGGCGCGACGTTTGGCGGCCTGGGCTCCGGCGTTGCGACGCGGCAGATCGCCTTCGCGGGCTTCAGCGGCGCGGCCGGGCGGCAGACCGAACATCAAGGTGCGCAGGAAGTCCTGGAGCACGGCGACGTTCGAGAACCGGCCCGCCGACTCCGGCACCTTCGCGGGTCCACGCGGCTTCCACCCCTCGGGGAGCGTCGAAGGACGATGCCGTTCCCACAACATGCGCACCGCCATCGTGCGAACGCTGCGGTCGGCGCTCTCCATCAACCAGGCCAGGCGCTCGGGGCCGCCGAGGCGTTGGTAGTGACGGGCGATGAGCTCCATCGCGACTTCACGGCTCTGGCGAATGCGGCTCTCGGTGAGACGGAACACCTGCGCGGGGTCGAGCTCCTCCACCGTCAGCGTGCACGCGGCATCAGCCGTCGGAGCCCCGGCGTTCTCCAGCGCGTTCAAGCAGACGTTGCGCACCTCTTTGTGTTCGCTGTCGGCGAGCTCGTAGACGCGAAGATGAGAACCCCAGCGCCGCAGGTCGGCCTTCGTGATGGTGACGGCGAAGCGGCGCACGTCGGCGCGCGTGTCGAACAGCGCCTTCCAGAACGGCTCGGGCGTGTACTGCGCGAGCGTGAGCTTCGGCGTGATGGCGTGGGCGATGGCCTCAGGCTGCTGCGGGCCGACCGTCGGGTGATGGCAGCGCAGGTACGTCTGCGCGAAGACGCGGACCGGGTCGGGTTCTTTCGCGCCAGTCGCCAGCTCGAGCAGTCGTTTCGCGCCGCGCTCGAGGTCTCCATCACCGAAGTCACGCGGGTCGACCTGACCGAGCAACATGCGCGTCGCGAAGCCCGAGAGCGTGGGGTCGGTGCGGCGTGCCAGAGCAAGCAACCACGGCAGGCCGATGCTCTTGAAGGTCGCGTGCGTCGACAGCAGGTGGAGCGCCAGCTCACGAACGGTGCGATCGAAGACGAGGCCCTTCACCGCTTCGACATCGAGGCCCGGCAACGACTTCGCGCGGCGCAGCACTTCGTCAGCCATCGGACGGAACGGCTGCTCCATCAGCAACGGCAAGAGCCACGACGCGCCGAGGTGTTCGGGAGCGACGAGCGGCAACAACTGCCGCGTGAAGCGCACCAGCGTGTTCACCTGCGCGGTGTCTTGGCGACGTGGGTCCGCGAACAGCGCCTTGATGAACGCGGCGAGCTGCTCACTCACCTTCACGCGCTCGGCGAGGTACTTGCGCGCCCACTCACGCTGCGGGTTCGCGCCATAGACGAGCTCGATGAAGAACGCGTCGGTGAGGTCGGCTCGATCGAAGTGCGCCTCGAGGCGAGCGGCGGCCCACGCCGAGGTGCCCTGCTCGCCCAACAGTTTGGAGAACAGCGGGAGCCCGACGGTCTTCGCGTTGCGGGCCTCGAGCACCGAGAGCGCCCACGCGCGCGTATCGGCTTGTCCACGGAGCGCGTAGTCGACGACGTCTGACGCTGGGAGATCACTCGCGTGCGCCCGCGCGTACTCGATGGCGTACTTCCGCGCCGCCGCAGACGGCGAGAGCAACAGCAGCAACACGGTCGGCTTGAGCCCCAGCGCTTCGAGCTTCGCGGGGTGCAGCTCAGGCGTGTTGGTGAGGATGTCGACGAGCAGCTCGTGCACGGCGGCGATGGGCCGCTGCGCGAGGCGCGCCAACCACGCCGGGTTCGTCTGACGCAGCAGGTTCGGGAAGTGTTTCTTCAGCTTCTCGATGGCGAACTTCGCGACGTCGTTCTGCTGCGCCGACTCGAGCAGCACCATCAGCGGGTCGGGGCTCAGCTTCCACGCGTTCTCGAACAGGTCTTCGCGGGCCGAGATGATGCGATTGCAGGCGACGCCTCTCCACAACGTCGCGTCAGCAGGCAGCTCGGCGAGCGTGGCGCCAGCGAAGATCGGGTACAGCTCAGGCACGGCGCGCGCGAGGTTCTTCAGGTACCGCCAACCGCGACGCTGCAGGTAGACGATGGTGCCGCGCGTGACGGCGCTCGTCGACTCACTCGCTTCGAGGCGGCCGAGCAGGGCTCCGAAGAACAGCGCGTCTTGTCGCTCCTCGGCGAATTTATAGATGCGCTTGAGGCCACCCCAGAGACCGCGGTCGAGCGGCGCTTTGCGAATCAACTCGAGCAACGCAGCGCGGGTCGGCTCTCCACCGGCGTGGAAGAGCTCGGTGATGAGGTCAGCGAGCAGATATTTGCCCGACGGCGGCGGCTCGGCCTGCGTGAGATACCGGCGCCAGAGCAGCGCGACCTTCATGCGCCGCTGGGCTTCACGCGGCTCGCGTTGCGCCTCACGGAGCATCGCCTCGAACTGGTCGGCGACGATGGCGCCTTCGGGCACCGCCTCGGGAGCCGGCTGCGGCTGCGCGGCGAATTGAATGATCGCCTGCGCGAGATCTGGAGCCTGGCCGCGAGCCAGCGTCTTCAGATCATCGAGCGTGATGTCAGGTCGCTCTGCCATGAACCCCTCCGAGTCAAAGGCGGCGGAACGCTAGGCCAGCGTCACGACGACCCGCCACAACGATCGCGCGAAGCCGATGGCCTTTACCGACAGCAGGCGATGGCGCGAGGGACCGAGCAGTCGAGCAGGCGAACATCACCCGGAGGTCCGACCGTCGTCCCGGCGATGCCGCCGCCCGAAGTTGAGGTGGTCCAGCTCAAGCAGCTGCGGTCGGTGCTGGTGAACGAGGTCTTTCGGCCGTACGTGGGCGAGCCGTCGAAGGCCGGGTTCCCGCTGATGTTCACGCTCGAGTCGACCCACGCACCGGTCGCTGGCACCGGCGTCGACGACATCGCTCGGACGTACTCGGCGGCGTGACAGAGGTGGGAACCCGCGAAGGAGGCCTGACAGGCCGCGTGCATTCCCACCCGGCCGTTGGTGGTCGCTCCCGGCGTCGTGGTGGGCGTGAAGCCAGCGAAGGTGGTTCGCGGTGTGCCGTTGCAGCAGGCGAGCGGCCGTTGCCCGCTGCAGGCGGTGATGCCGAGGTCTCCAGCCGGGTTCACGCGCAGCCCGCTGATGCCGCCGCCCGCGACGCTGTTGTACGTCCAGCTCAGGCAGCTCATCTCGGTGCTGCCGGTGCTCGAGGCGAGGCGCCCGAACACGGGTGAGCCGTCGAAGGTGAACACGCCGTCAGGCTTCACGCTCGGGTCGAGCCAGGCGCCTGCCGCAGGCACCGGCACGGAGGAGGTCGACTGCACGTATTCAGACGCGTGGCACAGGTGAGAACCGGGGAACTGTTGGCCGCAGCGCGCGTGCATCGTTGGCCGGCCTCCATCGACCAGCCCGTCGTACGACGCGGTGGTGAAGCCGGCGAACCCGAAGCTCTCTTCGCCGTACGCGCCCGTGCCCGCGGCCCCCGCCGGACCTTGGGGACCCTGAGGTCCGACCGAGCCAGCAGCCCCCGCCTGCCCTGGAGCTCCTTGGGGTCCCGGGACGCCCGCAGCACCCGTCGGCCCGGGCGTTCCTTGAGGTCCAGCAGCGCCCGCCACGCCCGGCGCGCCTGCCGCGCCTTGAGGACCCGGAGAGCCCGGCTGCCCGTTGCAGACGACGACGGCGCCTGCATCGGGAACGCTGACGCGCACGCCTCCGAAGGCACAGCCCGCGTCGCCGCTGACCGCGATGAGCTCGACGCTCTGCCCCGGAGGCCCGACGACCACTCCGCCGTCGACCAACACCGCGACGCCGGGAAGGCCTCGTTCTCCCGGGTCTCCCTTGTCGCCCTTTGGTCCCTGAGCTCCAGCCTCTCCGCGGGCGCCCGGAGCGCCGGCCTCACCTTGCGGACCGACGGCGCCGTCGGTGCGGGGACAGCCAGCGAAGACCACGAGCGGCAAACACACGAGCCAGGGGCGCATGTGCCCAGTGACCCACGAGGCTCTCGGAAGATGAAGAAAGAAACGCGCGGTTACTTCTCGGCGTAGCCCTTCTTCGTCTTCTCGGCGACGAGCTTGGCCGCTTCCGCCTGCGCCTTCGCGTCGCTGTCGTAGTCCTTCTGCGTCACCTGGCCGTCGGTGCCGATCTTCCCGTAGCGCGTGAAGAACGAGCTGCCCTCGACGCGGATCTCCCAGAACTTCGCCGACGCACCTTCGACGAACTCGAAGTAGCGGGCTCCGGCTTCGCTGCCCTTCGACGACTTGCCGCCTGAGCTCGCGGCAGGTGCGGCCGCGGGAGCTGCCTTCTTCACCGGCGCCGGAGCGTCATCCTCTTCGTCATCGAACGGGCTCTTCTTCTTCGCCGCTGCGGGCGCCGCGCCGCCGACCTCCTTGAAGCCCTTGGCGACCTTCTCGGCGATCTTCTTCTCTGCGTTCTCTCTCGCCTCGTCGTCATCTTCGAAGAGCTTCTCCTTCTCCTCGAACGTGCCGAAGCGCACCTTCTGCTTCGAGCCGGTCGTCTCGACTTCCCAGAAATAGCGCGTGTCACCATCGGTCATCTCGAAGCGGCGGAGCGGCATGGGTCCTCTGTGTGGTGGTGGTGCGACAGGCGTTGGAGACTTCGCGGTGATGGCTTCGACGCGGCGAACGTTCGAGCCGGGAGACGTGGCGACCGGGAAGCGCCCATCGATGCGCTCGCCGACGTAGCTGGGAAACCGCGGCACGCCGGTGTTCGAGAGCTCCTGGTACCGGAAGGTGATGACGGCGCCGATCTTCGGAGGGTTCTCTCGCTCGACGTCGCTGAAGCCGGTGCCGACGTTGAACTTCGTTCCATCAGGCAGCTCGACCAGCAGCGCGCCGAGCCGGCCCTTGTGTTTGCCAAGCCCGGGCAGGTGCTCGAGCACGCGCGCCTCGGTGTCGTGAAAGCTCTTCACCTTGAGCAGCGTGCTCGACCGGCCCGCCTCGTAGCGCGAGCGCGGCTGCCGCATCATCAGGCCTTCACCGCCGAGCCCTTCGACGCGCGCGAGCTCCCGCTTCAGGTGCTCGGTGCCTTCGCAGATGACGTGCTCACAGGCCTTCAGCCACTCGCTCTTCAGCGCGGTGAGCGTCTGGTCGATGAAGGCGACGCGCTCTTCGAAGACACCGCCGTGCTTCGGAGCGTCGAACACGACGTACTTGAGCTCTCTCCACAGCTCCGACTCGTCCTGCCGCTTCACGATGCCGACCGTGCGTTGAAAGAGCTTGCGACCGCCCCACAGCTCTCCATCGAGCGGCACCTTCGGCAGCTGCGCGGTGAACCACTTCGGCGCGAAGAACTCGTTGCCCAGGCGAGAGATGAAGCGCTCGCCGTCCCAGAAGGCGCGCACGCCGTCGAGCTTCTCGCTGATCCACCAGCCGGTGAGGTCGACGTCGTTCTCCCACTTGTGCGCGAGGAGAATCGGCGGGCCTTCGTCGTCGTCATCATCGGCCGCTTCGCCGGGAGCCTTCGGCGTCTTCGGTCGCGACGGCCTGCCCGAGAGCGGAATGGAGCCCAGCCGCGCGGTCTCGGCCTCGTCGCCCCGGTACGCGCGCAGGTGTTTGCAGGTGCGGCGCTCGATGCCGAGGCCCTGGTGCATCCACGCGGGGCAGGTGCACGAGTACACGCCGCCGTTGTTCTTGAGCGTGTAGACGGAAGAGCCGGAGCCCTTCACCTGTGCAGTCTCTCCGTCGGCGAGGTCCTGGCTCACGGAGCCGGACTTCTAGCAGAGCTTGCCATCGCGAAAAGCGCAGCAGTGCGAGCGCGCGTGTCGGCACGCGCTCGCACGCCTCGACTCACCGCCTGCCGCGGATCGGTTTGGGGTCGAGCCGGGGCTGATTCTGGCGCACGTCCTTCACCTGCGCGTCAGGTCGTCGAGGCTGCTTCGCTTCAGGTTTGGGTTTGGACTCCTTGCGAGGTGCGGTCGAGGCTTTGGCTGCCTGTTTTGGACGCTGGAACGTGTCTTCGTGGCGCGAGGGCTTCTTGTGTTCGGTCGGCTTCGCAGCCTTCTTCTTCTTCGAGCCTCCGGGAACGTTGATGGTCTTGATCGGCGAGAACGACGGGGAGTTGACGTGCTGCCAGATCGACCCCTGCGCGAAAGAGAAGGTGATCGTCATTGGCCACCTCCCATCGACCCAGGCCCCGCGACCGCCGCCATCGTCATCAGTCGTCTCGTGTTCATCGTCGCTCCAGTGGTGTGTGTGAGTGCTTCACGACAGACACAGGGCAAAGGCGCGGCCACGAGAACTCGGGAGGGATGACGGTGGGTTGTGGCGGTGGATGCGGCCTTGGATGGCACGTCTGGAGTGGAGCGAAAGGCCGCCGGTGTCCGGTCGGCAGGACGCCGCTGAAGCAGACATCGCCGTGCCATCACGAGCCCGCGCCTCGCGGATATGCGGACCCGGGAAGAGCGACAGCTCAGCGCAACGTGAAGACGACCATGCGCGCGGCCGACGAGAAGAACAGCACCACGTGCGTCTCGCCCGCGCCGTCGAGGCGAACCGCGCGGAAGGTGTTCTGGAACATCGCCCGCTGCGCTGCCGGCACCATCGTACGCGCGCTCCAGCCATCGAGCAGCGTGTTCACCTTGCCCGGCGTGAGCGCCGCTCCAATCGTCGCGGTGGTGCTCGTCTGGTCGAGCCACGCACGCGCCGCCAGCTCAGGCGTCACGTTGCGCGTGGAGTGCAGGCCGTAGACCGAGAACGTCACCGACTTGCCTGCGGGCGTCTGCAGCGCGGCGAGCGCCTGGTTGAGCGGCGTGAGGTCGTCAGGCGACGGGAAGAGCGCGGGAATCTGGTTCGGCAGGCCACACGCGTTCACCTCGCGGTACGAGCCACAGTCGCCGAAGTCGGTGGCGCCGACGGGCGTCGCGTTGAGGCACGTGCGCACCGCGGTGGAGCAGCGCGCAGAAGGCCACACGTCGTACGGGTCGTCGGTCGTCAGCGCGAGCGCCTTCACGGTGACGCCGAGCACCGAGAACTTCGTGCGAGCCTGCCCCGTCGTCGAGGCGCCGTTGAACTGCACCGCGACGGCGGTCGGGCCCGGCACGTCGAGCGCCAACGCGAGGTTGTCGTAGGTGAAGTCGACGTCGTACTCACCGAGGCCCGCGGTCCGGAGCGCGACGTTGATGGTCGCGGCGTCAGGCGTCGTGACACTGGTGAGCATGCCCGAAGCAGCGCGCGCGCGGCCGCGATAGGTCAGCCCGCCACGCGCGTAGACCGGGTTCACCTCAGGCACGACGATGATGCGCGTCGAGCCCTTGATGGACATGAAGCGCGGCTGCAGGTCGACGCCCGCAGTGATGGAGCGCGTCGAGCCTTGCGGCGTCAGCTTCACGAGCAGCTTCAGGCCCGAGAGAATGCTGTTGAGCTCGTGCCCGTCCGTGAGCGCGACCTCGAACGTGCGCGCTCCGGTGAGCCTCGCTTCGCCGAACGCGTCGTCGGGAACGAACGAGAACGCCTCCGAGAGATCGCGGCTCGCAGTGCCCTGCATGATCCACTTCTTCTCGTTGTTCTCGATGCGCGACACGAGCACCGGCTTGAACGTGACGGTCAGGCCTCCACCCTCGGCGCGAACCAGCTTCGTCAGCTCGGCGTCCGTCTGCGCCTCGACGTCATCCGTGCTGCCGTCGTCGACGACCGAGAGTGGACCGCCACAGGCGACGAAGAAACCAGCGAAGAGGACCGCAGACGTGCGAAGCATGGAGCAGCCTCTATCGTGTCGGATAGAAGCCCACAACCGCGCCTGTTTGGATGTCCAACCATCTGAAATTCAAAAGACTCAGGACCTTTCATGAACCTCATCATGATGCTTCGCGAGGGTGGCTTCGGCGCATACGTGGCGCTCGGACTTGGCGGCCTGGGCCTGCTGCTCGGGTCGGTCGCCGTCATCGCCTTGCTGGCGCGCAGCCCGTCGGCGTTCAGTCTTGGCGTGGTGACGCTCGTGACCGGCGCTGCCGCGGCGGGTGCGGGCATCGCGGGAACGCTCCTCGGTCGCCGACAGGTGCAGGAAGCGCTCGCGATGGTCGGCTCGAGGGTCGACGGCGAGCGCATTCTGATGGCGGGCTTCGGCGAAGCCGCAAACGCCGCGCTCATCGGGTTCGGAGCCGCGCTCCTTCCACTGCTGTTGGGGGCAGTCACCGCGCTCGCGGGCTCCCGTCTGCCCCGGGCGCAGGCGCGAGTGCAGGGCTACGCGGAAGCGCAACCGTCGGGTGACGAGTCCACCGCAGGCACGATGGTCGCTGCGGGCTTCATCGCCGTCGGGCTCCTCGCGACGGCTGGCGCGTGGGTCGTCTCGCATCAGCCGATTCCGCAGGGGCGTTACGGGTTCGCCATGGACGACCACGACGCGTGGGGCCTCGCGGGCGCGCTCGACGAGGTGACGACCGACACGGCGCGTGGCTGTGACCGCCTCCACGAAGCGCTCCAGCCGTTCTGGGGCTCGAACGATCCTCGCGAGTGGCCGCGCCGCATGCGACGTGAGGTTCCGTCGTCGCTGTCGGCGTGGCGGTCGAGCGCAGACCGGTGCGCGCTGAAGGTGCTCGAAGGACTCGGCACCGAAACCGAAGGCGCCGCGTGGAGCCGCGACGGCCTGCTCGACTCGCCGCTCTTGCAGGACGACGCGCTTCACGCACGCGCGCTCGCGTGGATGCCGAAGACGCCCGACGCGCCGCCGCCCTCGAAGCTCTTGCAGGACGACGGGCTTCACGAGCGTCCGCTCGGGCGGGTGCCGACGACGCTCGACGCGCCGCCGCCCTCGACGCTCCAGGGCGCCATTCCGAAGGAGCTCGTCGCCGCGACGCTCCGCACCGCGTTGCCGGCGATTCGCACCTGCTACGAGAAGTCGCTCACGACGCAGCCGACGCTCTTGGGAAAGGTCATGACGTCGTTTCGCATCGCCGCCGATGGCCGCGTCGACGAGGCCAGCGAGGCGCCTGGTGAGGGCCCGCCGTTTCCCGACCCGAAGGTGACCGAGTGCATTCTGAAGCAGATCCGCGCGCTGCGCTTCCCGAAGCCCAACGGTGGCGGCGTCGTGAAGGTGAAGTACCCGTTCGTGTTCGCGCCGGCCCGCTGACGCGCCGTCACCACCACGCGTAGCCGATGCCGACGAGCGCGACGATGGTCAGGGGAATGCCGAGCGGTGCCGACGAGTTCGAGAGCCCTCTGGAGTTCGCGTAGCCGAAACCTGGCGTCACCTCTGCGAACAGGGCGAACCCACTGCGCGCAATCGCCTCACGAGGGCGGTCCCAGAAGGCCCAGGTGACGCGGACGGGGAGTCCCACCCACGACGCACCCGGAGCGTCGAGTCCTCCGAAGACGCCCCACGAGGCGCCGAGGCCGAACAGCACGCGCTCCGAGAGCACGAACTCGAACTCGAGTGCTGCCGAGAGCAGCAGGAAGAAGGTGCCGGTGAGCCGAAGCGCGATGGCGTACCGATCGGCGAAGGTGACGCCGACGTCGGCCGAGAGTCCGCCGCCGACCGCGAACGCGTTGGTCGCGAAGCCGAGCCCGTTACTCCCGACGAGTGAGATGCCGCCACGGACTCGAGCGGCCGCGCGCGCTTCAGCGATCTCTTCGTCTTCGGCGAGCTGCACCGCGAAACCGACCTCAGCCGGCGTCGGCAACGCGCCGAGGGCCAGCACCAGCGACAGCGTCAGCATGTGTTTGGTTCTCCGATCTGGCCGGCGGACACTGTACCGCGGTGGCCGACGGAGCGCTTACCCGCCCCACGCCTTGAGCACCTGCGCCGTCGCGACGCCCAGCCACGTGCCCAATGCGATGCCAGCCAGGCCCATCGTCAACCCCGGCCCGACGAGCGCGCGGTTCTTGAGCGCCGCCGCTACCGGTCCAATGAACGCAGGTCCGTAGATGGTCGCCGTCGAGCTGATCAACGCCGTGTCGACGTCGATGCGGAACACCCAACACAGCAGCATGTGGAGCGCGATGGCCGTCACCATCACCGCGACGACGAAGCCGAAGAGCACGGCGCTACCACCAGCGACCTGCCGCACGTCGGCGAGCGAACCGACCGCGACGCAGAAGACGAGCAGAATGTACTCACCGAGCTCGTACGAGCCTTTCAAGGCGCGCACCTGTGGGAGCAACGACGCCAGCATGCCGAGCGCGGTGAGCGTGAGCAGCACCACCATCACGTCCATCTTCCCGTAGACGCCGACCGACAGGCCGACCGACACCAGCGCCATCGCGACCGCCAGGGTGAAGCTCGTCACCATGTGTGGGATGTGCTTCTTCGTCCACACGCTCAACGACTCGCCCGGGTGCTCGATGAGCTCGTGATGGGCCTCGAGCGTGAAGGGCTTGAGCACCATGCCGAGCAGGCGCTGCGCGACGGTGAGGAGCACCAGCAGCCACGCTCCACCCGCCACGACGTCAGCCGCGCTGAGCACCACGAACGTCTCGGTCCTCGTCTCGAGCGCGAGGCCCACCGCGCTCATGTTGGCAGTGCCTCCGACGTAGACGCCGACCAGCATGCCCGCGACCTTCCACCACTCGTCGGTCTGATGCCTGAACAGCCACGCCACGCCGCCAGCCGCGACGACCGCCGAGACGCACGCGAGCCCGAACGCGAGGAGCAACTTCCACCCGAGGGTCGCCCACTTCTTGAGCTCGCTGGAGAAGAGCAGGAGCGGAATCGCGAGCGCGACCGAGCCTTCATTGAGGCTCATCGCCACCTTCTGGTCGACGTGCACGCCCGGCACGTTCGCCGCGATGATGCCGGCCGCGTAACAGAGCACCACCGGCCCGAGCACCTTGAAGAGCTTCACGCGCTCGCACGCCCACATCGCCAGCGCCGGCGTCACCAGACACAACAACGCCTGCGTCACGCGGCCCCCGATTGCGACAACGAGCCGACGAGCAGCACGGCTCCAGCGACGAGGAGCAGGCCGGCGACCGCGATGCGGAACTTCCGCTCATCCAACGCGGCGTGCACGCGCTCGCCAAGGACGATGCCCGCGGCCAGAGGCAGCAGGAGCAGCGCGCTGGTTCGCAGAGAGTCGAGCGTCACCGCGCCATCTTGCACGAGGCGAGGCATGACGAGGACGTTCATCACCACCCACACCGCAGAGAGGGTCGCGCGGAAGGCGTGCTTGTCGCTGAGCTCGCGCGCCGAGACGTAGACGGTCAAGGGCCCGCCGGTGGCGAAGATGCCGTGAATCACTCCGGCCCCGAGCAACCCGGCGACCCGCGCAGCTTCAGGGAGCGGCTTCGAATTCGTCGTCTTCGAGAGCGCCTGCTTGAGCTGCGAGGCCGCCACCACCACCACGAAGAGCGCGAACAGGGGCTTGGCGATGCCTGCGTTCACCACACGCGTCAGCGCCGTGCCGATGACGAGCCCCACCGCCATCAACGGCACCACGCGCCGCCACAAGAAGCGCCAGTCGACGTGCGCGCGATTGCGAGCCACGAGGTACGTCGACAACACGAGGTTGACCGGCACCAGCAAGCCCAGCAGCTCATCGACCGGCGAGAACAGCGCGCCGACGGTGAGCGCCACCACCATGCTGCCGAAGCCCGCCGCCGCCTCGACGAAGAAGCTCACGAGCACCAGCACTGCGAGCGCCACGACTCCCACGCGTCAGACGCGCTCGAAGAGACCATCGAGGAAGTCGAGGAGGAACTCGTTCACCTGCGTGCGGTCGCCAATCGCGCCGACCATGCCGTACATCGCAGCGCTGCCTTCGGGCGCAGGGTGACCGGCGGTCAGGCTCGCGGCGCACTCCTTCAGGTCCTTCAGGAAGACGTCACGAACCGACTCGTGCGCTGGCGTCACCATGCAGTGGAGCGCCGGCGGGTCCATCTGGCGATCGAGCTTCCACCCTCGCGCGTCCATCGCGTCACCGAGCTCGTAGACGTTCAACGACTCGGAGCCGAACGAGAAGATGCCGATGTGCGGCTCTCCGAAGATGCGCAAGCCGGGGATGGCGTTGATGCCGGCCTTCATCACGTCGACGCTCTCGAGCACCGACTTCGCGCGCGCGAGGTAGCCCGCTTCTCCGAGGTGGTGCATCACGGACCAGGCAGCCGCGATGGCGCCTCCGGGCCGGGTGCCGCAGAACGACGGCGACGCGTAGAGGCCACCGTTCCACCCGCCCCACGTGAAGAACTGGTGCCGGCGGAAGCTGCCGTTCCGGTACATCACCACCGAGGCGCCCTTCGCCGCGTAGCCATACTTGTGCAGGTCGGCCGAGATGCTGGTGACGCCAGGCACGCGGAAGTCCCACGGAGGAATCGGGCGGCCGAGCTTCTCGGCGAACGGCAGGAAGAACCCGCCCAGGCACGCGTCGACGTGACACCACACGCCCTTCTTCGTCGCGAGCGCAGCGATGTCGGTGATGGGGTCCATCACGCCGTGCGGGTACGGCGGCGCGCTGCCGACGATCATCACCGTGTTGGGCGTGATGAGGCGCTCCATGTCGGCGAGGTCGACCCGGAAGTCGGGGCGCATCTTCGCGTGCAGAATCTTCACGCCGAAGTAGTGCGCCGCCTTGTCGAACGCCGGGTGAATGGTGCACGGCACGACGAGCTCGGGCGTGGTGATGCCGCGCGTCTTCTTCGCGAAGTCACGCGCCGCCTTCACCGCCATCATGATGCTCTCGGTGCGGCCGCTCGTCATCGTGCCCGCGACGTCGGCGTCGCCGTGGAAGAGGCCGGCGGCCATCGACACCACCTCGCACTCCATTTTGCGCAGCGAGGGGAACGCGACTGGCGACAGGCCGTTCTCGGCGATGAACTCGCCGTACGCTTCTTTCAGCAACGACGAGACCTCGTCACCCGCGAAGTAGACGAGGCTGAAGGTCTTGCCGTCCTTCCACTTCGCGTCGTCGGCGTGCAGCTCGCGCAGGCTCGCGAGCACGTCGTTCTTCGGCGTTCCATTCAGCGGCAGGGTCTTCGGCATGAGGCGCTTGTAGGCGCAGGCGTGCAGGGCTGACGAGCAGGTTTACGTGAAAAACCAGAGGACTCGGGATGGTGTTCGAGGTCGCCGCCTCAGCGCGGAGGAGAGGCGCCGGGTGCCGGCCAGAGCGCCGCGAACACCGACGACCACACCGCCACCTCGTCCTCCGTCGACACCCCTCTGATGAGCGAGGCGACGAGGTGCTCGACCTCGTCGGCGTCGAGCTGGGCGTGGCGCTGCAGCGACGACCGAAACGAAGCAGCGAGCGAGGCCCGACCGGGCACCGCAACCCACAGCTCGTACGCATAGAGCACGAAGGCCTGCGCCAGGTTGAGCGATGGCTGCGCGGCGGCGGAAGGAATGAACGAGACCGCGTCGCAGTGGGCCAGGTCTTCGTCGCGCAGGCCGTTGGTCTCGGCTCCGAACACCAGCGCCCACGGCCCGCCCGGCCGGGTCGTGGCTTCATCAACCAGCGCGCGCGTGCTGAAGCGGGGCCCGGCGACCTCGCGCATCGTCGTGCCGACCACCCACCCGCACCCCGCCACGGCCTCGGCGACCGAGTCGACGCGACGCAGGGCGGCGAGGCCTTCGGCCCGCGCTCCGTGACGCAGCAGCACCCCACGCATCGTCTCGAGGTGTTGCGCAGACAGCACGGCGACGAGCTCGACGAGGCCGAACGTGGCCATGCTCTCGGCAATCGCGAGCAGGTTGTCGGCGTTGCGCGGGCGAACGACGACGATGCGCGGTGGTGTGGCCAGCCACTTCACCTCGTGAAGCCGGCGAGGAAGGCCGTCAACGCGCGCGTACGCTGCATCAGCGACTCGAACTCGATCTGCTCGTCGTGGGTGTGAAAGCCTTTTCCGCGCGGGCCGAGCCCATCGATGGTGGGGATGCCCATGGCGGCCGCCGTGTTGCCATCACTGCCGCCACCCTGCCGGGGCGCTTCGTCGCCAGAGAGCCCCGCCGCACGCGCGCACTTCGCGTAGCGGCTGCGCAGCTCGTCGACGCCGTCAGCCTTGTTCATCGGCGGGCGCATCGGCCCCTGCTCCACCTCGACGCGCGAGCCAGGCACGGCCGCCGCTGCCGTCGTCGCCAGCGCCTTCAACTTCGCGACCAGCTGCTCTCCTTCGGCTGGTGTTTGAAACCGCAGGTCGACGCCCGCAGTCGCCTCGGCGGGCACGGTGTTCTTCGACGTGCCCCCCGTGATGGTGCCGACGTTGACGATGGTGCCCGTCTTCTGGTCGCTGACGCTCTCGGCGGCATCGATGAACTTCGCCATCGCCCGAATCGCGCTCACCCCGTCCCAGTAGTTGTTGCCCGAATGGGCGGCCTTGCCGTGCGCACGGCAGATGACGGACCCGGTGCCCTGCCGCTCGGTGACGATGGCGTCGTTGCTGCGGCCCGGCTCGAACACCAGACACGCCTGGGCGCCGCCGATGAAGGTGCGAATGAGCGGCGCGCCTTCGGGAGAGCCGACCTCTTCGTCCGACACGATGACGACTCGCAGCGGAGGCAGCGCGTCGAGGCCCTTCGACTCGGCGATGGCCTTGAGCGCGAACGCGACGCTCACCAGGCCGCCCTTCATGTCGAAGACGCCGGGCCCCCGCCGGAGCGGGCCGTCGACGCGGTAGCCCTCGAAGGTGCCGGGAGGAAAGACGGTGTCGGAGTGGCCGAGCAGCGCAATCGGCGCCTCGGCGCGCTGGCCCTTCGAGCGGAAGATGAGGTGGTCGGCGAAGCGGCCCGAGGGCATGCGCTGCGCGGTGAGGCCGGGAATCGTGAACAGCTCCACCAGCCGCCCGACGAGCTCGTTCCCGCCTTCGCGGTTGCCCGAGAACGAGTTCACCTCGACGAGCCGTCCCAGCGCGGCGTCGAGGTCGTCAGCGCGCTGCGAGTCGAGAGCCATGACTCGTACATACCAGCTGATGACGCATCAGTGCGGCTGCTCGGCCTGGGGCGCTGGTGCCGACGTCGTTGGCGCGAGGGTGTGCTCGGCCACCTTCTCGGTCGCGGTGTCGATGTCGAGCTGCTTCACGAGCAGCGCTCCGGCTCTGATGCGCTCCGCGATGACGGGCCGCGCGAGAAACTCGACGATGCGTGCGTCTCGCTCGTCGACTGCCGCCACCATCGCCGGGTACCTCGCCCGCAGCTCGGGGTCCTTCGCGGCCTTCTCTGCCGCACAGTCGCTGTGACGGGTGAGGATGAGCACCTTGACGCCGTTCGCGACCGAGAGCTCGAGCATCTCTTCTTCTTTGAGGCTCATCGCCGAGCCTGCCGTGCGCACGATGTAATAGTTGTGCCGCGTGTCGCCGACGAGCTCGTTGGTGTCGATGCGCGCGTCCATGCAGACGAGCATCGCGACGACGGGGTGAACGGTGCGGCGGGGAAACGTCTCTCGCACCTTCGATGCGAGCTGGTTCTGCAGCTTGAACTCGGACCACACCTGCTCGGGCGTGATGTCGTGGTGTTCGAGGTCGTATTCGACGAGGTGGTCCTGCATCCGGTAGGCGGCGTTGGCCATCACGCCGCCTGCGATGAATTGCGCCCGTGGGCTGAACGCCAGAACGCCCACAGCGGTAGCACCCAGCGCACTGGCAATGAGGAGAGGGAGACGCATGATGCCGAACAAGGATGCGAAACCCTCGCCACCGGCCAAGGCCTCGTGAACAGACGCGCGTCAGCGCGCCGAGCCGCAAATCTTGCGTCGGGAGTCAGCGGGTGAAGTCGATGGTGTCGTCGAGGCAGCCCCAGGCGGCTGGGCTCGCGGTCGCCTTCTCGAGCGAGGCCACGGCGCGGCGAGCGGCCTTCCACCGAAGCGTCTTCAGCGCGGCGAGCGTGCCGGCCACGCCCTTCCTGGTGCCGGCGCAGAAGCACTTCGTCCCGCCCAGCGCCTCGAGCGCCTCTGCAACGGGCTGGTCGACGAGGGCCCGGGCGCAGTCCGGCGCCTGCGCGTCTGCCTGGGCGAGCGCGTTCAGCCGCGGCCCGAGCGACGTGAAGTCGGAGCAGGCGCGCAGACTCGACTCCTGGCGCCACCACAGTGACGGCAGTGCAGAGGCGAGCGGCTTCACCAGCGGCGATGCCGCGAGGAAGAGCTTCGAGGCCTTCGTCGACGGCGCAAGGCCCCCGAGGGCCTCGAAGTCGACCACCCAGAAGACCAAGCCGTCGGGAATCGAGGTCGACCCTGCCACGCCACGGAGCTTCAGCTCACGGAGCTCGCGCGGAACACCTTCGGAGAACGCTCGCTGCGTCTCGTTCACGAGCGCTGAGGTCTGACGCGCGACCTCGCACAGCGCCTCCTCACCGGGCTTGGCCTCGAGCCTGACGACCGACTGGCGTTGCGTCTCGAGCAGCCGCACGTGGAGGGGAGGCTCGGCGGGCGACACGGCCGCGAGGAGGAGCACGAGCCCCATCACCACGCGAGAGCTCGAGGCGTCGTCGAAGGTCATCGGCTACCTCACCCGGAACCGGAGCAGCAGCCCGTCGATCAGCTCGAGCAGGTCTCCGTCACGCACGTGGGCGAACAACGCCTCACGGCCGTTCACCTTCAGGCCCATCCGGTCACCGGCGGCTCCGGCGCGCGCCGCGAGGTCTTCGACGAGCCATCGCCCGTTCTCCTGTTCGACGCGCACGGCGAGCCGCGAGGCCGGGTGGGCGTCTGCCGCGGTGACGCACACCACACACTCTTCGAGCTGACCGATGAGCTGCGCTTCGCTTGTCACGAGGCCGGCAGACGCGCCGGGCTTCGGGCGCACCTTCACGTCGACGGGCGCGGCGAGCACTTCGAGTGACGCGCTCGAGCCGAGGTGGAGCAGCCGCTCCGGCGTCGTCGTCAGGCGTCGCTGCCGCTGTTTCACCTGCGCGAAATGCTCGCGCTGCAGGGCGGTCAGCTCCGTCATTCCCAACGGGCCGAAGCGCAGCGTCTCGAGCCAGGGAGGCGCGTCGATGCGAGAGAGCACGTCGAGCACCTCGTTCACCTCGTCGCCCGCGCGCAGGCCGGTGCCGAAGCTGAGGCTGTCGATCTCGAGGTGCCGGAGAAAACGAAACGCAGGCTCCTCGCACAGCCGCGTGACGAGCAGCCCGGGCGTCTCACCACCAGTGCGAGCAGGGCCTGGCGCGCGCACCACCGCCCGGCGGGGGAACCCGAGGTGCCACTCGACGTCGAGCCAGCCGCGGCGAAAGAAGCCGCCCATCGTCGCGAGGAAGCGGCCATCGTCGTTCAGGTCGCGAGTCGTGCTGCGCAGGCGCGCGCCGAGCGGGAGCCCTCGCTCCAGCAACCAGTCGGCCCACACGTTCCAGCGGGTCTCGTCGTCCGGGTGCTCGAGCACGTCGGCCTCGATGGCGGCGTGGTGGTCGAGCGCGGGCTCGTGAAACCAGACGGCGAAGCACAGCCCCCACGGCAGCTCGAGCGTGTCGCCATGCAGCAGCTCGGCGTCGCGCAGTTGCTGCCCGTTGTGAAGGGTGCCGTACGTCGAGCCGAGGTCGAGCGCCCACCAGCGGCCGTGTCGCGGCTCGATACGCGTGTGGCGGCGGCCGAGCGTGTCGACCTTGAGGACGAGCCGATTCTCGACGTCGCGGCCCATGACCAGCCCGTCGTCGAACGAGATTCGTGCGCCCCGCGCGAGGTCGAGCCCTCCGTGAAGAGGGAAGGTCAACAGCTCGAGGCAGGGGAAGTCGCTCACGCTACCGGCAGTGCCCTGAGCTGAACTTCGTCACCCCGTCCTTCACGCACGTCAGACCGAAGCCGCAGTCTTCACTCTTCTGGCAGAGCCCGTTGCGGCCGGTCGTCTTGTTCTTCTCTGCTGGTTTGCTGCCCCGTGGCGGGTCGCCGTCGTCGGAGCGCTCCATCGGCACGGCCTCGGGCGCGGTGTACGCGACGCCGAGGTCGGCGCTCACAGACTTCATCGTGCTCCACAGGTTGGGTCTGCCGAAGGTGCCGCAGGTGACGTCGAGCGTGCCCGCCTTCACGGCCGTCGAGCACGTGAGCTTCGGTTCACCCTCACGGGTGCGAAAGACGATGGCCATGATGCTCTTCCGAACCGCGGCGGCGCTGGCCGGGGTGGCGCCGTCGACGCCTTTGCAGAGTCGCTGGACCGCGTCGAGCGTGGGCGAGAAGCGGCCAGCGAAGGTCTTCGCCACTTCTTCGGGGTGGTACGCGACGCTGGGGTCGCGTTCGAGCTCTCGTCGAGCGTGAGCGGGGTAGGCAGCCCACTCGATGGTGACTGGAATCGTCACCCCGCAGGCCTTGGTCATCGGCGCGATGGCGGAACGTTGGAGCGCCTTCTCGGCGTCTGCGATGTGCGCGCGCTGGGCCTCCGAGGCCCGCGCCTCGGCACCGGCGAGGTTCGCCTCCATCCAGTCGCTGGTTGAGATGCTCGAGTCAGCGATGTCGTAGGCAACGAGGAGCTCACCCGCGGTGAGAGACATCGCCCACGACTGCCGGGCCTTCTTCGTCGACGAGGGCTCTGGCGCTGGAACACCGAAGCGGCACGTCAGCTTCTTCACGTCACGGGCGATGGCGGTGCGCAGCGAAGGGTTCCCGCACTGAGCGCTCAGCGTCTTCGTCACTCTCACGCAGAGACGACCGAAGGTCAGGGCAGCATCGGCGTCGCGGAAGTTCCCCTCGGGAGGCGGCAAGCCCTTGAACGCCGAATCCCAGTCGACCGCCACGGCGACGGGCGCCCCGCACTGCTGTTGAAGCGCGGCGACCGCCTCTTTCAGCTCGTCTTCGGCCTGCGAGACGCCCTGGGCCTGGTCCGGGTTGATGCCTGGTGGAGGCGCGGCGTGAGCTGCGACGGCAATGACTGACGTCAAGCAGAGGTAGCGCATGGTCGCACGCTAGCGCCTTCCCGCGCCGACCTCGTGTAGAGAGCAGCGAATGTGGAGCTTCGTCAAAGAGCGATGGGGAACGCTCGACACCCGAACGCTGGCGCTGTTTCGCATCGGGTTCGGCCTGTTGATGATCACCAACCTGCTCGACCGCACCGGCTTCGTCGGTGACGACCTCGTCAGCTTCTATTCGAACGAGGGCATCTGGCCGAACCACTACGCCCTCTTCCTGCCGCCGACGCCGGGCTACTGGTCGCTGCTGTCGGGCTTCAGCTCGCCGAACGAAGTGCGCGTCGCGATGCTGGTCATCTTCGCCATCTACGTTCTGTACACGCTGGGCTGGAAGACACGGCTGATGCAGGTGCTCGCGTTGCTCTGCGTGGAGTCGGTGAACTTCCGCTTCCTGTTGCCCCAGCACGGCGGCACCGTGGTCATGAACATCCTCGCGGTGTGGACGGTGTTCCTGCCGCTGGGAGACCGCTTCTCACTCGACGCGCTGTTCTCGAGCCTGCGCTACCACCAGGGAGCGACGCCCGAGACGCTGTCGGCGCGCGCGTGGACGAAGGACCAGGTCTCGACGCGCACCGGGCTCGCGATCTTCGGCGTCTTCTTCAACTACGCCGTCATCTACTTCTTCAACACGGTGCACAAGCAGGCGGGCGCGTGGCTCGACGGCAGCGCGGTGCACTACCTGCTCTGGCAGAACCGCATGGCGACGACGCTCGCCGAGGTGGTGCGAATGCACGAGCCCGGCTTCCTCAGCCCGGTGTTGTCGTGGGGCACGCTCTTCGTGGAAGGCAGCCTCGTGGTGCTGCTCCTCACCCCGTTCCTGCAGGAGAAGCTGCGGCCGCTCGCGCTCGTCTTCATCTGGAGCCTGCATGGCGGCATCGCGTTGCTGACGACGCTCGGGCCGTTCTCGTACTCGATGATGTGCTTCGCGCTGCTGTGCACGACGCCGGCGATGTGGGCGTGGCTCGAGCGGCGGTGGGCGGTGCGGCCACGCGTGACGGTGCGCTACGACGACGCGAGCGAGCTGCATCGTTTCGGCGTCAGGCTCGCGGCGCGGCTCGACCTCGGGCGCGTGCTGGACTTCGAGGTGACGCCCGGCGCGCGCCTCGGACCGGCGGAGCTGAAGCAGATTGTCGCGGTGCTCCCCGGGTGGCGATGGCTCGGCTGGCTGATGTCGACGCCAACCGGGTTCTCCTTCGTTCGGTGGCTCGCGCTGCTGCTCGCAGGCCGGCTCACGGCCACGGTGAAACCCGCGCCTCGGCCGGTGTTCATCGAGCAGGGCGCCTGGCTGGTGCGCATCATCGGCCCCGCGCTCGTGCTGGCGGCCGTCATCAGCCAGATGCTGATGGAGAACTGGGCCGTGCCGCAGCAGCTCAAGCCGGCCACGCGCCCCGACTGGATGACGGACATCATCAACTACCTGCAGGTGCCGCAGGGCTGGTCGATGTTCGCTCCCGACGTGCCGAAGCAGGACACGCGCCTCGTCGTCGACGCCACGCTCGCCGACGGCACCCACGTCGACCCGCTCACCGGCGCGCCGCCCGACTTCGAGACGTTGGAGCACGGGCCGTGGTTCATGAACCAGCACTGGTGCGAGGTGCACGCGCGTATGCCGAACTGGCGACACCACTGGCGTAACTTCCGCGAGTACCTCTACCGGCGACCGCGCGCGCTGGGCTGGCCGGTCGAGAAGAACGTCGTCGCCATTCAGGTGTTCAAGGTGAGCGGTGACATGCCGGCGCCTGGCTCCACCACGCCGACCAACGTGAAGAAGGAGCTGCTGTTCGCCGACGAGCCGATGTGACGCGTCACTTCCGTCGCGACGGGGCCAACAACCCTTCGAGCAGCGCCTTCGCGAGCACGGCCCACACGTCGGCGGCAGAGGCGGTTTCATCAGCCGACGGCACGGGCCCTGCCTTCCACGCGACGTCGGGGCGGCCACCTTTCAGCGACACCACGGCGTCGGGCTGATTCGTCTCGTCGAGGCCGGTGGGAAACGCC